>DASTQA010000050.1:0-11285 GCA_035762005.1 Gaiellaceae bacterium | reverse complement strand
ACCTACATCGGGTTGTTCGACTCGATCCGCGAGCTGTACTCGAAGACGCAGGAGGCGCGGGCGCGGGGGTACAAGCCGGGCCGGTTCTCCTTCAACGTCAAGGGCGGACGCTGCGAGGTCTGCCGCGGCGACGGCCAGATCAAGATCGAGATGCACTTCCTGCCGGACGTGTACGTGCCGTGCGACCAGTGCCACGGCAAGCGCTACAACCGCGAGACCCTCGAGGTCCGCTTCAAGGGCAAGACGATCTCGGATGTCCTCGAGATGCCCGTCGAGGAGGCGCTCGAGTTCTTCACCCACATCCCGAAGATCCGCCGGCGCCTGCAGACGCTCCACGACGTGGGGCTCGACTACGTCAAGCTCGGCCAGCCGGCGACGACGCTCTCGGGCGGCGAGGCGCAGCGCGTGAAGCTCTCGGCCGAGCTCTCGAAGGTCGCGACCGGGCGGACGCTCTACATCCTCGACGAGCCGACGACCGGGCTCCACTTCGCCGACATCGAGAAGCTGCTCGAGGTCCTCCAGCGGCTCGTCGACGCCGGGAACACCGTGCTCGTGATCGAGCACAACCTCGACGTGATCAAGCAGGCCGACTGGCTCGTCGACCTCGGGCCGGAGGGCGGCGAGGCCGGGGGAGAGGTGATCGCCACGGGCACGCCCGAGGACGTCGCCGAGGTGGACGAGAGCTACACGGGGCGCTTCCTGCGCCAGTTGCTGCCGCGCGCCGCGGCCGCGGCGGCATAGGTCGCACCCTCGGCGGGGGTAGCCTGCGGCCGTGAGCGGGGAGGCACCGACGGCGGCGAAGGCGAGCCCCGAGAAGCGCTGGTGGCTGCGGACGCTCGCCGTCGTCCAGGCGCCCCGGCCCGTCTACGCGGCGCTGCGCGACGAATCCCGGCAGGAGGTCGAGGCCCGCGAGGAGCCGGTGCTCGCGCTCGTCCTCCTCGCCGGGATCGCCGGGGTCCTGCTCGCGCCCGAGACGGGTCGGCTGCTCGACGAGGGTCTCGTCGACGGGAGCACCGCCGTCCTCGCTGTGCTCGTGTTCCTCACCGGCGCCATCTACGGCGTCGCGACGTACTGGCTCGGCGGCGCAGCGCTCTACGTCGGCATGCGGGGCGCCGGCTCGCGGGCGCGCTACCGCCGCGCCAGGCACGTGCTCGCGTTCTCGGCGGCGCCGATGGTGCTCGGCCTCCTGCTCGTGTGGCCGCTCCGGCTGGTCGTCTACGGCTCCGACTCGTTCCGCACGGGCGGCAGCGACAGCGGCAGCGCACCGCTCCTCTTCGACCTCGCCTCGGCGGCGTTCGGGCTCTGGTCGCTCGGGCTGCTCGTCTACGGGATCGGGGTCGTCGAGCGCTGGTCGGTCACGCGGGCGGCGGTGTCGGTGCTCCTGGCCGTCCTCGCCGTGCTCGTGCTCACGCTTCCGCTCGTGATCCCGCTCTCGAGCCGCTGACGCTCCGGAGGAACGCGGCGAGCTCCTCCTCCGGCATCGCGTAGGTGTGCTCCTCGGCGGGGAAGGCGCCGGTGCGGACGTCGGCGGCGAAGCGCTCGAGCGCCGAGCGGATCTCCGTCCGGAGGTCGGCGTAGCGCCTGGCGAACCGCGGCGAGCGACCCTCGTAGAGGCCGAGCACGTCGTGGAGGACGAGGACTTGCCCGTCGCAGTCGGGGCCCGAGCCGATCCCGATCGTCGGGATGCCGACGCGCTCCGTCGCCCGCGCGGCCACGGGCGCGGGCACGGCCTCGAGCACGAGGGAGAAGCAGCCGGCCTGCTCGAGTGCCGCCGCGTCGTCCACGAGCTGCCGCGCCTTCTCCGCCGTCCGCCCCTGTGCCCGCAGGCCGCCGAGCATGGTCGCCGACTGCGGCGTGAGCCCGAGGTGGCCCATGACCGGGATGCCCGCACCGACGAGCGCGAGCACGCGCGAGAGGGTCGGCCCGGCGCCCTCGAGCTTGACGGCGTCGGCGCCGGCCTCCTTCACGAACCGGATCGCGTTGCGGACGGCGTCCTCGTCCGAGACCTGGAACGAGCCGAACGGCATGTCGGCGACGACGAGCGGACGGCGCGCGCCGCGGGCGACGGCGCGGGTGAGCATGAGCATCTCCTCCATCGTCGCCGGGACGGTCGTGGAGTGGCCGAGGACCGTCATCGCGGCGGAGTCGCCCACGAGCACGATCTCCATTCCGGCCGCGTCGGCGAGCCGGCCGCTCGGGTAGTCGTAGGCGGTGACCATGACGATCCGCTCGCCGCGGCCCGCCATGGCCGCGAGCTCGGTGAGCGAGACCTTCGCGTCGCGCCCGGGCACGGCCGTCACTCGACCACTCCTTCCAGGACGACGTTGTCGATGAGCCGCGTGCCGCCCGCCCGCACGGCGGCGAGGAGGTAGACGCGGCCGTCGAGCCGGGCCACCTCGACGTACTCCGGGTCGAGGCGTGGCTCGCGGGCGAGGAGCGAGCGCGCGGCCCGGGCAGGATCGCGGCCCTCGCCGTGCGCGCGAGCACCCGCCTCGAGGGCGTGGGGGAGCGCGCGGGCCGCCTCGCGCTCGGCGGCCGAGAGGTAGGCGTTGCGCGAGCTCACGGCGACGCCGTCCTCGTCCCGGACGGTCGGAACGAGCCGGACCTCGACCTCGAGGTCGAGGTCCTGGACCATCCGCTCGACGACGGCCGCCTGCTGGGCGTCCTTCTGGCCGAAGTACGCCCGCCGCGGCCGGACGAGGTTGAAGAGCTTGAGGCAGACGGTCGCGACGCCGCGGAAGTGTCCGGGCCGCGCAGCCCCCTCGAGGTCCGCGGAGAGCTCCGCGACCTCGACCCACGTGTCGTAGCCGTCGGGGTACATCTCGTCCACGGAGGGCGCGAAGACGAGGTCGGCGCCCCAGGTCTCGGCGAGCCGCCCGTCCCGCTCGAGGCCGCGGGGGTAGCGCTCGAAGTCCTCGCCGCGTCCGAACTGCGCCGGGTTGACGAACACGCTCACGACGACGGCGGCGCACTCCGCGCGCGCGCGGCGAACGAGCGCCTCGTGGCCGGCGTGGAGCGCGCCCATCGTCGGCACGAGCCCGACGTCGTCGACGTCGGCGAGCGCCTCGCGGAGCTCCACGATCGTCCGGGCCGTCCTCATCGCCCGGCGACCGCGGCCGCCACGTCGGTGAGCGCCCGGTACATCGGCTCGAGGTCGGGCCGGCGCTCGTGCAGGACCTCGAGGTGTCGCTCGACGGTCTCCCAGTCGCCGCGCGTGAGCGGGCCCGTGAGCTCGAAGTCGTTGTCCATCGTCTGTCGCATGAGCGGGAGCAGCGCCTCCGGGGGGGCGCCGGCCGCGCGGAAGAGCTCCGAGGCCGCCCAGTGGATCGTGACGAGGAAGCTCGAGGCCACCGCCGCGGCGGCGTGGTAGAGCGGGCGCTCGTCGTCGTCAAGCTCGAACGGCCGCACGTCGAGGAGCTCGGCGAGGGCGAAGCCGGCCGCCAGGGCCTCCTCCGTCTCGCCGCTCACGGCCGCCCAGGCGCCGTCGAGCTGCTCCGGGCCGCGGCTCGAGACGAAGGTCTGCAGGGGATGGAGGCTGAAGCGGCGGGCGTGCGGCTCGAGCGCCCCCAGGGTCGTCGCCCCGCTCGTGTGCGCGAGCCACGGGCCGAGGGCTATCTCCGTGGCCACCTCGGGCACGGCCCGGTCGGGGACGCAGAGGAGGACGAGGTCGGCGTCGCCCACCTCGAGCTCTCGTCCGGTCGTCCGCGTGGGGATCCGCTCGCCGAGGCGGGCGGCCACGGCCGTGCCCACGCGGCCCGCGCCGACCACACACGCTGACGTGAATTCCATCTCGGGCTCCAGTTCCGTCGGGATACCGGGCAGCGGGAAGTGTAGACGGAAGCTCGGTTTCGGGGCCGCAGCGGCGGGAACGGGCCTAGTCATGGTGTCCCTGTCCGAGACGCACGAAGCCCTGGCGGTCCTCCGGCGCCGGCGGAAGGCCTTCGCCGGGCGTGCAGCCGACGGGAGCGAGGCGGCCGCGCTCGTCGTCGAGGCGATCGACGCCGTCATCGCGGACTACGAGGCCGGGAGGGAGCCGCCGGGCAGGGCGCCTCGCGCCCGCGGCGACGTGTGCTGAGCGCGGCTCGCTAGGCTTTCGCCATGCGCGAGAAGCTCGGGAAGACAGAGCGTGAGTGGCGTGCCGAGCTGACGCCGGAGCAGTACCGCGTGCTGCGCGAGCACGGCACGGAGCGGGCCTTCACGGGGGCCTACTGGGACACGAAGGAGCCGGGGCTCTACCGCTGCGCGGGCTGCGGCGCCGAGCTCTTCCGCTCCGCGACGAAGTACGACTCCAAGACCGGCTGGCCGAGCTTCTTCGAGCCGGTCGCCGAGGACGCCGTCGAGACGGAGCGGGACTGGGGCCTGCTCGTCCCGCGAACCGAGGTCCACTGCGCCTCCTGCGGCGGCCACCTCGGCCACGTCTTCGGGGACGGCCCGGCCCCCACCGGGCTCCGCTACTGCATCAACTCGGCTGCGCTCGAGCTCGAGCCCGACACGGGCTCAGGCACCTGACCCGATCGGCCTAGGCCCGCGGGTCGTGCCGCTCGGCGAGCTCGCCGGCCTCGCCGCGCTTCTCGACGACGACGTACCCGGCGTGGCGGGCGACGACGTCCTCCATCTCCGGATCCTCGTGACCGGCGAGGAGGACGAAGTGGCTCCCGGCGCGGCGCACCGCCTCGTAGTCCGCCGGCGCGATCTCGACGTGCTCGAGGCACTCCTTGTGCCCGCACTCGCAGAGGATGATGAGCTCACCGGCACGCCGCTCCTCGCCGGAGATCTGCTCGATCCGCTCGTTCACCTGCCGGAAGAGGAGCTCGTTGCGCGCACGCAGACGCCGGACGACGGCCGGGGAGGGGCCCATGGAGCCAGGGTAGCGCGTCGGCGGTAGGTACGCTGAGAGCGTGACGGAGAAGGCGACGTTCGGCGCGGGCTGCTTCTGGGGCGTCGAGGTTGCGTTCCGGAACGTCCCCGGCGTGACGGACGCGGCGGTCGGCTACATGGGCGGCTCCGTCCCGAAGCCGACGTACGAGCAGGTCTGCACCGACCGCACCGGCCACGCGGAGGTCGTCCAGGTCGAGTTCGATCCCGCCGAGGTCTCCTACGAGGAGCTGCTGGAGACGTTCTGGGCCGAGCACGACCCGACGCAGCTCAATCGCCAGGGGCCGGACGTCGGCCGGCAGTACCGCTCGGTCGTCTTCTTCCACAGCCCCGAGCAGCAGGAGCAGGCGCTCGCGTCGAAGGCGCGGGTCCAGGCTCGCTCCGACCGGCCCGTCGTGACCGAGGTCGAGCCGGCGACCGACTTCTGGCGCGCCGAGGAGTACCACCAGCAGTACCTCGTGAAGCGCGGCGTCGCGAGCTGCCGGATCTAGCCCGACCGCGACGTTCTCTTCCGACCGGCCGTGCGCTGGCGAGCGGCCTGCTCGCCTACGCTCCGACGGTGGACGACGACGAGGCCCGCCGGATCCTGCGCGACGAGGTGTCGAAGCTCCGCGCGCAGAGCTACGCCGAGCTTCGCGACGCCCTCCTCGACAGCCCGCGAACCTTCGAGGTCGTCGGGGAGTCCGGCACGCGCTACCAGGTGGAGGCCGAGGCGATCTGGGACGGCGGCCGGGGCGGAGACCTCCGCGTCCTCGCCGCCGTCGACGACGGCGGGTGGCGTGCCCTCAAGCCGCTCACCGAGTCGTTCATCGTCGCGTCCGACGGAAGCTTCGTCGGCGAGTAACCGCCTCCCACGGTCCGTCGGAGCGCCTACGCGGCCGCCGTGCCGGCGCAACCGAGGAAGCGGAGGAGCTCTGCCGCGGCCACCTCCGGTGCGTCCTCCATGACGAAGTGGCCTGCGTCGGGGATGAGGGCCGTGCGCGCGCCGGGAATCGAGGCCGCGAGGCGGCCGGCGAGCTCGGGCGCGAGCCAGCGGTCCTCGGCGCCCCAGAGGACGAGCGCGGGGACGTCGATCGTCCCGAGGAGCGGCTCGAGGACGGCGAGGTCGTCGTCGCGCCACTGGGCGATCTTCCTGAAGTACGCGGCCTGGCCGTCCTCGCCCTGCCACGGGCGCAGGTAGCCCGCCATCGTGCCGGGAGCGAGCGGGCGGTGGAACGCCGTCGCGAGGTGCGCGGCGACGACGTGCTCGTAGACGTGCGCCGGCATCGTGCGGTAGGCGTCCAGGTGCTCCTTCATGTGGAGCGTGGCCGGCGTGTTCCAGGGGAGGAGCACCGCGGCGTCGAGGAGAGCGACGGCGCTCGCGGGCCGTCCCTCGAGCAGGTGGGCGCGCAGGACGATCGCGGCCCCGACGTCGTGGCCGACGAGCGCGGGCCTCTCCAGGCCCCAGCGGTCGAGCAGCTCGGCGAGCGCCCGACCCTGAGCCGCGACGGACATGTCCTGACTCTCCCGACGCTCGGAGTCCCCGTAGCCGACGAGGTCGAGCAGGTGGACGGTGAAGCGCTCGGCGAGCCGCGGGGCGACGGTCCTCCAGGCGTACGACCACCCGGGCGTCCCGTGGACGAGCACGACCGGCGGGCCGTCTCCGAGGCAGTCCCAGGCGACACGCCCCCCGGCGAGGTCTGCGCGCTCGCGCAACGTCCACCCGGCTGTTGCGGTGCGTCCGCCCACGTGCCTAGACTGCCACGGCGATGCCGATCTACGAGTTCGTGTGCATGGCGTGCGAGTCGCACTTCGAGGAGCTCGTCGGGGTGAGCGCGGGCGATCCGCCTTGTCCCGACTGCGGCGCCACGAAGGTCGCGCGGCAGCTGTCCGTGTTCGCGGCTCACGGCACCGCCGAGCAGCCGAGCTTCGGCGGGTCCGGAGGCGGTTGCTGCGGCGGGAGCTGTGGCTGCGGAGCCTGACGCGCTGAGCCGGCGGGCGGCGCTCGAGAGCCACGCCGCCGAGACGTCCGCCTGCACCCGCTGCCGCCTCGCCCAGGGCCGCACCCAGGTCGTCTACGGGAGCGGGGACGCGGACGCCGACCTCATGTTCGTCGGCGAGGCGCCCGGCTTCCACGAGGACCGCCAGGGCTACCCCTTCGTCGGCTCGGCCGGCAAGCTCCTCGACCGGCTCCTGGAGGGCATCGGCCTCTCCCGGCGGGACGTGTACATCGCGAACGTCCTCAAGTGCCGCCCGCCCGGGAACCGCGACCCGCAGCCCGACGAGATCGAGGCCTGCGAGGCCCACCTCTTCCGGCAGCTCGAGCTCGTCCGGCCGAAGCTCGTGGCGACGCTCGGCAACTTCGCGACGAAGCTCCTCTCCGGGAAGCCGGCCGGCATCACCCGCGTGCACGGACGGCCGCAGGAGGCGCTCGTCGGCGGCCGGCGCGTCACGCTCTACCCGATCTACCACCCGGCCGCCGCGCTCTACACGCCCGCGATGCTGAAGACGCTCGAGGAGGACTTCTCGCGCATCCCCGCCCTCCTCGACGGCTCCGCGGCGGGGGCGCCCGAGCCTCCGCAGGCGCGGGTGATCCCGTTCCCCGCCGCCCCGTCCCCCGCCCCGGCCGTCGCGGCGGCGCAGCCGCCCGACGAGCAGCTCGGCCTCTTCTAGGCCGCGGGGAAGGAACCGCGGCGGACGCTCGTTGAGGACGCCGTGAGGATCACCGTCATCGGCCGCGGGAACGTCGGCGGCGGCCTCGCCCGCCTCTGGCGCGACGCAGGCCACGAGGTGCAGGAGCTCGGGCGCGGGGGCGGGGACGCGACCGGAGCCGAGGCTGTCCTCCTCGCCGTGCCCCCGGACGGAATCGCGGCCGCGCTCGAGTCCGTACGCGGGCTCGCTGGCGTGCCCGTGATCGACGCGACGAACGCGACGCGCGGCCGGCCGGAGGGCTTCGACTCGCTCGCCGCCTACGTGAAGTCGCTGACGGGCGGGCCGGTGGCCAAGGCCTTCAACTCGAACTTCGCCCTGCTCTACGACCGCCTCTCCGAGGCCCGCGCGCGGCCGAGCACGGTCTACGCGGCCGACGAGGAAGCGCGCGAGGTGACCGAGCGGCTGATCGCGGACGCCGGGTACGAGCCCGTCTTCGCGGGCGGCCTCGAGGCCGCCCGGGCGGTCGAGGACTTCCTCGGCGTCGTCTTCGCCGTCTCGCGCGCCGGCCTGGGCCCGTTCCTCTACCGCTTCGCCCCGCCGGACGAGCTCTAGGGCGGACCGTTCGTCTCGCCCGGCCTCAGAGGCCAAGTGACACGGTGTCACATGCGACCGAGCCCGCTCGCGCGGTCGCGCGGCGGGGGTCGGCGAGCGTCTAGGCTGGGCGGATGGTCGAGCTCGAGTCGTCCTCGCCCGAGGAGACCGAGCGCATCGCGGCCGCGGTCGCGCGCGAGCTCGTGCCCGGCGACGTCGTCACGGTGGCGGGGGAGCTCGGGGCGGGGAAGACGACGTTCGTCCGCGGCGCGGCGCGCGCCCTCGGGATCGCCGGGCCGGTCACGAGCCCGACGTACACGATCGGCCACCGGTACGCCGGCGACCCGGACGTCTCGCACCTCGACCTCTATCGCTTCGACGGCGTCTCGGAGGCGGAGTGGGGCGATCTCGAGCCGTACTTCGCCGACGCCGTCGTCTTCGTCGAGTGGCCGGAGGCCGGCGCCGGCGTCCTGCCCGCTCCCCGGCTGGCCGTCCGGTTGCGGCACCATGGTCCCGGACATAGACTGATTCTCCTCGAAAGCCCCGAAAAAGCCCTGGAAATCGGCCTCTCAGGTGCTCGTCCTCGCGTTTGACACAGCCACGGAGGCGGCCTCCGTCGCGCTCGTCCGCGACGGGGACGTCCTCGGCGAGCGCGCCTCGCGCGCCGTCCGCGTCCTCGCCGACGCCGAGGAGCTCCTTCGGGAGGCGGGGCTGGAGCGGAGCGCGGTCGAGGGAATCGTCGTGGGAACCGGGCCCGGCAGCTACACGGGCCTGCGGATGGGCCTCGTGACCGCCCGCGCTCTCTCGCTCTCCCTCGGCGTCCCGGTCGCCGGGATCCCGACGCTCGCTGCGCTCGCGGCCGGCCTCCCGGGGGCCGTCCCGGTCCTCGACGGCAGGCGGCGTGAGGTCTTCACGCTCGCGGGCCCGACCCCGGTCTGCCTCCCCGCCGCCGATCTGCGCGTCGAGCCGGGACGGACCTACGTCGGGGACGGCGCCGTCCGGTATCGCGAGCCCATCGAGGCGGCCGGGGGCGTCGTGCCGCCCGACGGCGCGTCGGAGCACGTCCCCTGGGCGCGCCACCACGCCGCCCTCGCACGCGAGTTCGGCCCCGCGGAGGCGGCCGAGCCGATCTACCTGCGCGCACCCGACGCCGAGCGGGCGCTCTCACGATGATCGACGGCCGGCGCGTGCGCCTCGACATCCGGCGGCTGACCCTCGCCGACCTGGCCGAGATCGAGCGCATCGAGCAGCTCGTCTACCCGACGCCCTGGTCGCGCTCGATGTTCGCGGGCGAGCTCGCGAAGCCGTCGTCCGTCTCGCTCGGCGCCTTCGAGGACGGGGGCCTCCTCGCCGGCTACCTGATCGTGTCCCGCTACGTGGACGCCTGGCACGTGATGAACATCGCCGTCGACCTCCGCGCGCGCAGGGCCGGCGTCGCGAGCCGGCTCCTGGAGAGCCTCTTCGAGCTCACGGCCGGCGACGCGCGGCGCGGCTACACGCTCGAGGTCCGTGTCTCCAACAAGCCCGCGATCGCCCTCTACGAACGGTTCGGCTTCACGCCGAGCGGCCTGCGGCGCGGGTACTACACGGACAACCGCGAGGACGCGCTCATCATGTGGAAGGACCCGATCCGCGAGGGGCACGACGGCGGGGAGCCGTCGCCGTGATCCTCGGGATCGAGACGTCGTGCGACGAGACGGCGGTGGCGCTCGTCGAGGGCGGCCGCGTGCGCTCGAACGTCGTCGCCTCGCAGGCGGAGCTCCACGCCCGCTACGGCGGCGTCGTCCCCGAGGTCGCCTCGCGGCGGCACCTGGAGCTCGTCGCGCCCGTGCTCGCCGAGGCGCTCGAGCAGGCCGACGCCTCGCTCGACGACGTCGAGGCGGTCGCCGTCACCCGCGGCCCGGGGCTCGTGGGCGCGCTGCTCGTCGGCCTCTCGGCGGCCAAGGCGCTCGCGTGGTCGCGCCGGCTGCCGCTCGTGCCCGTCGACCACCTCCACGGTCATGTCGCAGCGCTCTACCTCGAGCCGGAGCCGCTCGACCCGCCCTTCCTCTGCCTGCTCGCGAGCGGCGGCCACACGCTCCTCCTCGACGTGCAGGACCGGGCCGGCCACCGCGTCGTCGGCACGACGCTCGACGATGCCGCCGGCGAGGCGTTCGACAAGGGCGCGCGTCTCCTCGGGCTCGGCTATCCGGGCGGGGCGGCCCTCGACCGGGCCGCGCGGGACGGCGACCCGACGGCGTACCGGTTCCCCGTGGCGCGGGTCCCCGGCCTCGACTTCTCCTTCTCGGGACTCAAGACCGCCCTCCTCTACGCCGTCCGCGAGCTCCCCGCGGACGAGCTGGAGGGCCGCCGGGCCGACCTGGCGGCGTCGTACCAGCGTGCGATCGTCCGCGCGCTCGTCGAGCGGACGGAAGCCGCCGCCGAGAGCCTCGGCGCCCCGCGGATCGCCGTCGTCGGCGGCGTGGCCGCGAACTCGGAGCTCCGTGAGGCGCTCGCCCACGCGACCCTCGCGCCGCTGCCGCTCTGCACCGACAACGCGGCCATGATCGCCTCGGCGGGGCGCTTCGCGCCGCGCCTCCCGTTCCCCGAGTATCTTGCCCTGGATGCGTACGCCACGGCGGCCTGACCCACCGCGGACCGCGCTCCTCGCCGTGCTCGCGCTGCTCGCGACCCTCGGGGCGCTCGCGGGCACCGTCCAGGGGGCCGGCGACCCGCTCGCGCGCACCGCGGCCCGGGCGTGGAACGCCGTCTTCGGCGACCGGCCGACTGCGGCGCCCGAGCAGCGGCAGCGCATCCTCGTCGTCCTGACCGCCCCCTCGCTCGCCGACCGCCTCGCCGCCGCGGAGAAGACGCCGGCGGCGCGGGCACAGCGGCGGTGGACCGCCGAGGCGGAGGGCGCGCAGCGGCTCCTCCTTGCCGGCCTGCGGGAGCGCGGCGTCCGCGTCGAGCGCGACCAGGTCTTCATGCGGACGCTCAACGGCTTCTCGACGGTCGTGGGAGCGCGGGCCCTCGCCGAGCTCGAGCGCGCGCAGGGTGTCGCGGGCGTCTACCCCGTGCGGGCCGTCTACCCCGCCTCGCCCTCGGCCGAGGCGCTCGCCGCCGGCGAGCCTCCGGCCGCCGCCGGCGACCGTGCGGACGTCTCGCTGCCGGGCTTCACCGGCCGGGGCGTCACCGTCGCGGTGATCGAC
>DASTQA010000049.1:0-2318 GCA_035762005.1 Gaiellaceae bacterium | reverse complement strand
CGCCCTGTCGGGACGCGCAACCCCGACCCGCTCGTCGCCCGGCTCGAGGACGAGCTCAAGGACCTCCTCAACGAGACGGGCATCGGCCCCATGGGCCTCGGCGGCGACGTGACGGTCCTCCAGTGCCACGTCGAGCACGCGGACACGCACATGACGCTCAACCCCGTCGCCGTCAACTACCAGTGCTGGGCGGCCCGCCGCGCGACCGCGCACGTCGCCGCCGACGGGGCCGTCGACTACGACCGGGAGGCGTGATGCTCGCCCTTTCCAGCCACGTCGGGGGTCCGACCCCGGCCACGTCCGCGGGGGGCAGCTGATGGCCGACGTCCGCCTGACCTTCCCGACGAGCGAGGAGCGGATCAGGGAGCTGCGCGCGGGCGACTCCGTCACCGTCGACGGCCACGTCATCGGCATCCGCGACCGCACGCAGATCCGGATCTTCGACGAGGGCGTCCCGCCCCCGCTCGACCTCGCCGGCGCGCTGCTCCTCCACACGGCGCCGAACGTCCGCAAGCTCGGCCCCGGCCGCTACGAGCCGCTCTGCGTCGGCACGACGACGAGCGCGCGGATGGTCCGCTTCACGGAGCCGCTCGGCCGCGACCACGGCGTCCGCGCGATCTGCGGCAAGGGCGGCCTGCCGGACGAGGCGATCGAGCCGATGCGCCGCCTCGGGATGGTCTACTTCGCCATCGTCGGCGGGGCGGCGGCGCTCGAGACGACCCAGATCGAGGAGATCGAGGAGGTGGCCTGGGAGGAGCTCATGCCGGAGTGCCTCTGGAAGTTCCGCGTGAAGGACTTCGGCCCGCTCACCGTCGCGATCGACGCGCACGGCACCTCGCTCTACCACGACGTCCAGGCACAGGCGCAGAAGCGATTGGAGGAGCTCTATGCCCGGCTTTGACGGCTTCCTCGACGTTCCCCCGCGCTCGCCGAAGCCCAGGACGCAGGGGCTGACCCACGTGATCGACAAGGGCATGAACCTGCGCGAGATCGAGGGCCTCTTCGACACGGCGGGCGACTACGTCGACATCGTCAAGCTCGGCTGGGGGACCTCGTACGTCACCCGGAACCTCGAGAAGAAGATCGCCCTCTACCGCTCCTTCGAGACGCCGGTCGTCTGCGGCGGGACGCTCTTCGAGGCGGCGATCGCCCGGGGCCGGCTCGACGAGTACCGCCGCTGGCTCGCCGACAACCGCTTCTCGCACGTCGAGGTCTCCGACGGCACGATCGAGCTCCCGCGCGAGCGCAAGCTCGAGCTGATCGCGGAGCTCGCACGGGACTTCGTCGTCCTCGCCGAGGTCGGCTCGAAGGACTCCGAGGTCGTCTACGCCCCCTACCAGTGGGTCGCGTGGCTGAAGGAGGACCTCGCGGCAGGGGCCTGGAAGGTGATCACCGAGGGCCGCGAGGGCGGCACCGCCGGCATCTACCGCGCGACCGGCGACATGCGGACCGGGCTCATCGACGAGATCGCGCACGAGATCGACCTCGCGGACGTCGTCTTCGAGGCGCCCGCCACGGCGGCGCAGGCGTGGTTCGTCCAGCGGTTCGGGGCCGAGGTGAACCTCGGCAACGTGCCGCCCGAGGAAGTCATCCCGCTCGAGACGCTCCGCGTCGGGCTCCGAGCCGACACGCTCAGGGAGATCCTGCTCGATGAGCACGAGACCGCTCTCGCTGACTGAGGCCCGGGCCGCCGAGCTCGAGACGATGCCGGCGGAGGACGTCCTCCGCTGGGCCGCCGACGAGTTCGGCGGACACCTGTGCCTCAGCTGCTCCTGGCAGAAGCAGTCGTCCGTGCTCGTGCACATGGTCTGCGAGCTCGGCCTCGACGTCGACTTCGTCGAGCTGGACACGCAGCTCTTCTTCAAGGAGTCGTACGAGACGCGCGAGCGCCTCGTCGAACGCTACGGCATCGCCCTCGTCGTGCCCGCTGTGATCACGGTCGCCGAGCAGCACCGGCGCGAGGGGCCGAACCTCTGGGAGCGCGACCCGGATCGCTGCTGCCACATCCGCAAGGTGGAGCCGCTCATCAGGGCGCTCGACCCGTACGACGCCTGGATCTCGGGGATCCGGCGCGAGCAGTCGCCCTCCCGGGCGCAGACGCGGAAGGTCGAGCGCTCGGAGCGCTACGGCGTCTGGAAGGTGCAGCCGCTCGCCGACTGGAGCGAGAAGGACGTCTGGCGGTACATCATGCAGAACGACATCCCGTACAACCCGCTGCACGACGTGGGCTACCGCTCGATCGGGTGCATCCCCTGCACCCGCCCGACGCGCCCCGACGAAGAGGAGCGCGCGGGCCGCTGGGCCGGCTCCGACAAGCT
>DASTQA010000048.1:0-116202 GCA_035762005.1 Gaiellaceae bacterium | reverse complement strand
CGGGAGGACCTGCTCGCGGATGACGTCCTCGACGAACGAGAGCGCGCGCCCGGAGGCGGTGTAGTCGGCGTAGACGATCGGACGGGGTCCGAACGGCCCCTCGAGCACGGCGCCGTCGCCGATCACCGAGGCGCGGATCCGCGCGACGAGGGCTTCCGGGTCCGTCCTCTCCCCCGGGCGAGGGCGCGCGGAGCGCTCGGCCAGGCTCGCGGGGCGGAGGGAGCTCACGTCCACACGACGGCCGCGGGCGGCCGGAGCTTCCACAGCGCGGGGCAGACCGGTCGGTCCAGGAGGCGTCGACGGCGAGCGTAGCGACCGTCCAGGCCCTCCAGCCGCCTCCACGCCACGCGACGCGGCGTACGACCTCTTCGCGCGCCGCGGCGCGCGCCGTCGGGGTGGACGAGATCGTCGGCGCGCTCGGGAGTCGCCGAAGGCGACGCTCTCCCGTCACGTCCGCACGAAGGACGACCTCGTGCTTCTGTTCGCGGCCCAGGGGCGGAGCGCATGGGCAAGCTCCTGACGACCAGGACCGCGAGCCCGCGGTCGAACCGGAGACGCAAACAGGGGAGGCATGTGCCTCCCCTGCCGATTCGCCGCCACGGCTGCGGCTCCCGCGGCGGATCCGGGCGCCAGGCAGGGGAGCTGCGGCTTCTCTCCGGCCTGGGCTTTGCTTCTGGCAGGAGCATCGGTGCGGGCGCCGGGCGCGGCAATCCCCCGATCGAGCGAGTCGGCGTCTTGTCAGCGAGCGCGCGATCGGGGAGGATGCCGGCGCCGATCGGTCACTAGAGGAGGGGGGAGAGATGAGTCCACAGGACGACTCCGTCGCCGGACGCCGGCGAGGTGCCGCCGCGCGCGCGACACCGGCGGGCGCGACCCGGCTCCTGGCTGCGGTCGCGACGGCCGCTGCGCTCGCCGCGCTGGCACTGGCGGCGGGCCCGGCCGCCGCCCAGGTCACGGGCCCGGTCTTCGTCGACGGTCAGGCGCAGCCGGTGTTCTCGACGAGCTCGGCGACCTGGGTCCGGCAAGAGCTCTGGGTCGAGTCCGACATCGACAGCGACTTCGACGGGGAGCTCGACCGCATCCACATCGACGTCACGCGGGTCCAGGAGACCGAGACCATCGGCCTCAGGGTGCCCGTGGTCATGGAGGTGAGCCCGTACTACGGCGGCAGCGTCGACGTGGTCAACTGGGACGTCGACCACGAGCTCGGCGAGCCGCCGGCGACGAGGCCGGTCACCGCCCCCGTCTTCCGTGACACGAGCCCGATCATCTCGAACTCCCACGTGAGCACGTGGGTGCCGCGCGGCTTCGCGGTCGTCCACGCCGAGGGGACCGGAACCGGCCTCTCCGAGGGGTGTCCGACCACGGGCGACCCGTTCGAGACGCTCGGCCCGAAGGCCGTGATCGACTGGCTCAACGGGCGGGCGAAGGCCTTCACGAGCCTCACGGGGGACGAGCAGGCCTTCGCGCACTGGACGACCGGGAAGGTCGGCATGATCGGCACGTCGTACAACGGCACGTTGCCGATCGGGGTCGCGACGACGGGGGTCGAGGGCCTCGAGGCGATCGTCCCCATCTCCGCGATCTCGAGCTGGTACGACTACTACCGCGCGAACGGCGCCGTGCGCGCCCCCGGCGGCTTCCAGGGCGAGGACGCGGACGTCCTCGCCGAGTACACGTACACGCGGCCCGACCAGCAGATCTGCCGGCCCGTGATCGCCGACATCGCCGCCAGGCAGGACCGGGTGACGGGCGACTACATCCCCTTCTGGGATGCGCGCAACTACATGAACGACGTCGAGAACGTGCGGGCCGCCTCGCTCGTCGCGCACGGCAACAACGACTGGAACGTCATGACGAAGCACGCGGCCGCCTACTACGAGGCGCTCAAGGAGCTCGGCGTGCCGCACCAGCTCTACTGGCACCAGGGCGGGCACGGCGGCTCGCCGCCGCTCGTGCGGACGAACCGCTGGTTCAGCCGCTACCTCTGGGGCCACGAGAACGGGGTCGAGAACGACCCGAAGGCGTGGGTCGTGCGCGAGGGCCAGAGCTCCCAGAACCCGACGCCGTACTCCGAGTGGCCCGACCCCGACGCGCGCAGGGCGAAGCTCGGCTTCCAGGGCGGCGCCCCGGGAGTCGGCACGCTCACCGGCCACGACGCCGACCCGGTGCAGGAGACGATCGTCGACAACGCGACCATCAGCGCGGCGACGCTGATGAACGCCGCCTCGTCGCCGCACAGGCTCCTCTTCAAGACGCCGCCGCTCCTGACGCCGCTCCGGATCAGCGGCACGCCGACCGTCACGTTGAAGATGGCGTTCGACAGGCCGAAGGCGAACCTCACGGCCCACCTGATCAGCTTCCCGGGCGGGGCCGGTAACGGCACCGTCCTGAGCCGCGGCTGGATCGACCCGGAGAACCGCTCGTTCGCGGCCGTGACCGAGCCGGTGACGCCCGGACGGATGTACCGGCTGACGTTCGACCTCCAGCCGAAGGACTCCGTCGTCGCCGCGGGTCGTCGGCTGGGGGTCATGGTCCTCTCAAGCGACCGCGACTACACGATCCGCCCGGCTCCCGGCACGGAGCTGACGATGGACGTCGCCGAGAGCACGGTCTCGCTGCCGGTCGTGGGCGGGCCCGCGGCGCTCTCGAACGCCTTCTACGACTGGAAGGGGTTCGAGGGCCACGAGAGCCTGCCGGCGCTGAACGACGCCCGGGCCGGCTCGGTGGAGAGGATGTCCTTCAGCCTCAACGGCGACCGCGGGCTGGACGTCCTCGCGGACGGCTCGCCGGCCTCGCGCGAGGTCGACTGCGGGACGCTCGCTCCGCTCGGCGCACTCGCGCCGACGCGGACGCCTGCCTCGCAGCCGTTCTCGTACGCGCCTCAGTCGGATCGGTACGTCTACCCCTGGCAGACGGAGCGGGAGTGGGTCGGCACGTGTCGCGAGTTCGTGCTCACGTTGCGCGACGGCACGGCCCACCCGGCGTACCTCCGCTTCGTGAAGTAGCGAGCGACCTGACGGGGGGCGCGACCCGGCGCCCCCCGTCACACTCTCGGCGCAGGATGCGCGCCACGCGCGCGACTGGGCTCGTTACGCTCGAAGCGGGTGGAGGCACGGGGTGGCCCCGCAGCGCCGCACGCAAGGCCGTCTCGTGCGCCCGCGGCGACCCGTCGCGCGCGCGATGGAGGGGAGCGAGCGATCTCCGCCGAGTCCTGCCATGATGGCGGCCTGCGGCTCTCGTCTCCGGGGGGAGGCGGGAACGACAGGCAGGGAGACAGGGGGTAAGCAGCATGAGACGAGCTCTCTCGCTCGCCGTCGGCATGGTGACGGCCCTCGTCCTCGCGACCGCCGCCCAGGGTGCAGGCACGGACCCGCGGGTGACGGTCGTCGAGGGCGGCACCGTCCCCGGGACGGCGAAGCACGTCCGGGTCGTCGGGCACGACCCGCTCTTCAACCGGGGGATGAACGCCGCGATCGCGGTCCTCGACGACTCCGGCTACGTCTACGTCGGCAACCGGACGGACGGCGGGCCGGATCACCCGAACCCCGGCATCCTCGTCGTCGACGCAGGCGACCCGAGCGACCCGCACGTCGTGAACGAGGTCGGGCCGCCGTTCGCCGGGAACCCATCCGAGACGACGCGCGAGCTCCGGATCTGGCAGGAGAAGGAGATCCTGATCGTGCTCGCGTTCACGTGCAGCTCGGTCATCCACGACTGCTCGGGGGGCGTCACGCCGACCTTCCGCTTCTTCGACGTGAGCGACCCGGAGAATCCCGAGTTCATGCTCAACTTCGTGCCCAGGCAGGCGAGCGGCTCGACGCGCACGCCGCACGAGTTCTTCCTCTGGGTCGACCCCGAGGATGCGAACCGCGCGTACATCTGGGCGACGACGCCGACGGGGTCGCGCAATCCCGCCCAGGCGAGCCTGCTCATCTGGGACATCAGCGCCGTCGCGAGCGGGCTCAACCCGACGCTCGTCGCGCAGGGCACCTGGACGGGCCAGTACGAGGCCGGCGGGTTCGACGGCCGCCTCGCGCTGCACTCGATGGACGTCTCGGCCGACGGGCGGACGACGACGCTCGCCCACCAGCGCGGGCACACGCTCGTGCTCGACACGAGCGAGGTGGTCGGCTCGCCTCCGCCGCCCGGCACCGTGGTCGACCTCAACGACGACCTGCTCACGAACCCGCTCGACCGGCCGAAGTGGGGGACGGCCGACGATGACTGCGTCGCCGAGTGCGCGGAGAGCCACTCGGCCGAGCAGGTGCCCGGCCGCGATCTGATCGTCAACACGGACGAGATCTACGGCACGTTCACGCTCCCCTTCCACGGCTGCCCGTGGGGGTGGGTGCACGTGATCGACACGTCGGACCCGGCCGAGCCGGAGATCGTCAGCGAGTACCGGACGACGAAGAACGTCTGCCCGGCGGACGATCCGCTGACGCAGCAGTTCACGAGCTATGCCTCGCACAACCCGACGGTGACCCGGGACCTCGTCCTCCTCACCTGGCACTCGGCGGGCTTCCAGGTGATCGACCTCGGCAACGAGAAGAAGGCGAAGCAGGCGGGCTGGTTCAGCCCGGAGCCGCTCGCCTCGGTGGCGACGGAGGACCCGGCGCTGAACGGCGGGCCGAACAAGGTCACCATGTGGAGCTACCCGATCGTGGACGACGGGCTCGTCTACGTCGTCGACCTGCGAAACGGGCTCTACGTCCTCGACTACCGCGGAGCGTTCAACCAGCAGATACGCAGGCTGGACTTCCTCGAGGGGAACTCGAACCAGGGCGACCTGCCCGCGCTCGAGGGCCTCGACTAGCGGCACGGACCGGAGAACGTGCGCGGAAGGCCGGCCTCGTGCCGGCCTTCCGCGCTTCAGCGGGGAAGCGAGCGGGCGACGTCGGCCAGGCGCTCGAGGCGCGCGCCCGCGTCGAGGCAGTGGCGGACGAAGCGGTCGAGCATCGCCAGGCGCGAGCCTCGACCGATCACCTGCGGGTGCATCGTCACCGTGAGCACGCCGCCGTCGACGTGCTCGTCCATCCAGTCGAACTCCGCCTGCCAGATCTCGAGCACCTCGCTCGGCGTGGCGCCGCCCTTCCGGTAGGGGTCGAAGTTGAACTGGAAGTGAACCCAGTCGTCGAGCTCGAAGCTGAGCGGGATCTCCCAGACGGACGACTCGCGTCCCCGCACGAGCGGCTCGCCGCGGGCGACGCGATCGCCGACGCGCGGGTGGAACGGGCGGTAGTCGTCCCCCATGAGGCTCGAGTCGTAGAGGAAGCCGAGCTCCTCCACGAGCGCGAGCGTCGACTCGGAGAGGTCGGCGGACGGGGCGCGGAAGCCGAGCGGCCGGACGCCGATCCGCTCGAGCGTGGCCCACGCGCGCTCCATGTCGGCGCGCTCCTCCGCGGGCGTCTGCGTGCTCGGGTCGACGTGCGCGTAGGAGTGATGGGCGACCTCGTGCCCGGCTGCGAGGATGGACGCGGTCTCCTGCGGGAAGGAGTCGACCGTGTGGCCGGGCACGAAGAAGGTCGCGGGGAGCTCGCGCTCGGCGAGGAAGGCGAGGAGCCGGGGGACGCCGACGCGGGCGCCGTACTCGCCGCGCCAGAGCATCGCCGGCGTGACGCGGTCGTAGGCGAGCCAGACCGAGAGCGCGTCGAAGTCGAACGTGAGGCAGACGGTGCTCCGCGGCATCCCGGCCCGATGCTACGGGAGCAGCGTCGCCGCGTCCCTACAATCAGACGCATGGAGGACCCCGCGCCCCAGGTGCTCACTCTGGAGCCGCTCGACGACAACCTCATCGTCGAGCCCGTGGACGAGGACGTCGAGACCCGGACGGGGCTCATCATCCCGCAGAGCGCGGAGGCCGGCTGCCGCTCGGGCATCGTCACGGCGGTCGGCGCGGAGGCCTCCGACGTCGAGCCGGGCGACAAGGTCCTCTTCCCCAAGGGGGCCGGCTACGACGTGCGCCTCGGCGGCGCCGCCTGCAAGGTCCTTCGCCGCGGCGAGCTCATCGCACGCATCCACGACTGACCCGCCCGCCTCGAGAGCCGAGGGCGCGCCCCGTCCCGGCCACAGGACGCGGTCGGGGTCATCCAAGGTTTGACAGCCGCTCGTGCCGCGAATAACCGGGGCGTGAGGCTCGCGTCCCTCCTGAGAGGCCTGCCCGGGCACCCGCTCCACCCGCCCATGACGGACGGCGCGATCGGCGCGTACACGGCGGCGACCGTGCTCGTCGCCGTCGGCGCGGCCGGGATCGCGGAGCGCGAGCTCGCCAAGGGCTGGTGGATCGCGCTCCTCGTGGGGCTCGGCTTCGGCGCCCTCGCCGCCGTCACAGGCCTCGCCGACTGGCTCACGATCACGCGCGGGACGCCGCTCTGGCGGACGGCGACGACGCACCTCGTGGTCATGGTCGCGGCGAACGTCCTCTACGGCCTGGCCGCGATCGTCGGCCACGGCGGGTACGCGGACGGCGAGGTCGGCACGGCGGCCCTCGTCCTCGCGCTCTGCGCCTTCGCCGCCCTGACGCTGGGCGGGTGGATCGGCGGGACGATCGTCTTCGTCCACGGCATGCGCGTCCTCGACCTGCCGGAGGAGCCCGCGTCGCGGGCGCTGGCGCCCGGCGGCGAGGAGAAGTCCCGAGCGGAGGCCGGCTAGGTGCCGCGCGCCATCTGGACCGGCTCCGTCGCCTTCGGGCTCGTCAGCGTCCCCGTGCGCGTGACGAGCGCGGTCTCCGAGCACGACCTCCACTTCCACTACGTCCACGAGCCCGACGGGTCGCGCATCGGCTACGAGAAGGTCTGCAAGCAGGAGGACAAGCCGGTCCCGGACGAGGAGATCGTCAAGGCGTTCGAGATCGAGAAGGGCGAGTGGGTCTACATGAGCGACGAGGACTTCGAGGCGGCCGCCGTCGAGGAGGGCCAGAAGACCGTCGACATCCGCGTCTTCGTGCCGTACGAGGAGATCGACCCCGTCTTCTTCGAGCGCACGTACTACCTCGAGCCGCAGGAGGGGGCCGGGAAGGTCTACGCCCTCCTCGCCCGGGCGATGGAGCAGTCGGGACTCGTGGCCGTGGCGAAGATGGTCATGCGCGACCGGCAGCACCTCGCCTGCCTGCGCGTCCGCGACGGCGTGATCACGCTCGAGCGCATGCACTTCGCCGACGAGGTGCGCCCGCTCGAGGGCATCGCTCCCGAGGGGGTGAAGCTCGGCAAGCGGGAGCTCGGCATGGCGACGCAGCTGATCGAGCAGTTCACCGGCTCCTTCGAGCCGGAGAGCTTCCGCGACACCTACCGGGACACGCTCTGCGAGATCATCCGGGCGAAGCAGCGCGGCGAGACAGTCGCCGTCCCGCAACCCGAGGACGAGGAGGCCCCCACGGACCTCATGGCCGCGCTCCGGGCGAGCGTCGAGGCGGCCCGGGGCCGGCGGGACGGCAAGCGGGCGCGCCGGACGGACGGGCTCGAGGGCTTGTCGAGGGAGGAGCTCTACGAGCTCGCGAAGGAGGCCGACCTGCCGGGCCGCTCGGACATGACGAAGGACGAGCTGCTCGAAGCGCTGAAGGCGGCGTAGGTGCGCGTCGTCCTCGCCGGCGAGCTCTGAGCGTGGCCGAGCGGCCCTTGCCCCAGTACGCGACGCTCGCGACCGTCTTCACCGGCGCCCTCGGCGGCTTCGTCCTCCTCGCGGGGGAGCGCCTGCCGCAGCGCATCGACCTCGCCGACCTCGGGCGGATCGGGCTCGCGAGCTACAAGCTCGGCCGGCTCGTCGCCCGCGAGGACGTCACCGCGTGGGTGCGCGCGCCGGTGACGCGGGACGAGGAGGCGCGGGAGCCGGAGCGGGAGGGCATGGCGCGGGCGCTCGGCGAGCTCCTCACCTGCCCCTACTGCGTCGGCATGTGGCTCTCGGCCGGGCTCACGGCGGCCCTCGTCGTGCGGCCGCGCGAGACTCGCTTCGTCGCGACGGTCTTCGGCGCGCAGGCGGTCGCCGACTTCCTGAACGCCGCCTTCGTCCGCGCCCGGGGCTAGGAGGCCGTGCTGCCGGCGGTCGCGGGTCCTGGGTTCGAGGTCGGCGACCTCTACGTCCTCGCCCTCGCCTTCCTCGGGATCGCCGTCTTCGCGGCGATCGGGGCGCTCTCGAACCAGGACGAGCGCGCGTTCTCCGCGGCGATCATCTACCTGGGGCTCGGGCTCGCCGCCGCCGTCGTAATCCGCACGTTCGACGTGCCCTGGCTCGACCCGCTGGAGGACGCGGAGATCGTCCAGCGTCTCGCCGAGCTCGCGGTGATCGTCGCCCTCTTCGCGACCGGGCTGAAGGTCGACCGCCGGCTCTCGTGGCGGGAGTGGGGGTCGGTCGTCCGCCTGCTCGCCGTCGTCATGCCGCTGACGATCGCGGCGATCGCGCTCTTCGGCACCGCCGTCATGGGCCTGCCCCTCGCGGCGGCGATCGTGCTCGGGGCCGCGCTCGCGCCCACCGATCCGGTGCTCGCGGGGGACGTCGGCGTGGGGCCGCCCGGAGAGGAGGACGAGCGCGAGCCGCACTTCGCGATCACCTCCGAGGCGGGCCTCAACGACGGCCTCGCCTTCCCGTTCGTGAACCTCGGCCTCTTCCTCGCCGTCGCCGACCGGGGCGACGGCTGGTTCCTCGAGTGGCTGGCGGCGGACGTCCTCTACGCGATCGCCGTCGGCATCGGCTTCGGCGCCGCGGGCGGGTACCTCCTCGCCGCCGCGGTGCTCAGGCTGCGGGACCGGAAGCTGCTCGCCCGCGACCTCGACGGCTGGGTGGCCGTGGGCGCCGTGCTGCTCCTCTACGGGCTCACCGAGCTCGCCGGGGGGTACGGCTTCCTCGCCGCGTTCGCCGGCGGGCTCGCGTTTCGCCGGTACGAGCGCGACCACGTGCTCAACGAGCGCGTCCACGAGGGCGCCGAGGTGGTGGAGAAGTTCGGCGAGCTCGCCGCGATCCTCCTCCTCGGCAGCATGGTCACGGTCGCCGGCTGGGCCGAGGCCGGCTGGGCGGGCGCCGCGCTCGCTCCGCTCCTCCTGCTCGTGATCCGGCCGCTCGCCGTCCTCGCCGCCTTCGTCGGCTCGGGGCTCGGGCTGCGGGAGCGGGCCTTCCTCGGCTGGTTCGGCGTGCGGGGGATCGGCTCCCTCTACTACGTCGCCGCCGCCCTCGCCTCCGGTCTCCTGGCCCCGGACGACGCGGAGGCCGTCTTCTGGGCGATCGCCGCCTGCGTCGTCGCCTCGATCCTCGCTCACGGGATCACCGGGTCGCCGTTCGCGCGCCGGCTCGTCCGCCGCCGGGGGGTCGCCTAGCCCCAGCCGAGCTCGGCGAGGCGGTCCTCGTCGATGCCGAAGTGGTGCGCGATCTCGTGGACGACCGTGATCCGGATCTCGTCCTCGAGGACGGCGGGGTCCTCGCCGAACTCGTCCTCGAGCGGGAGCCGGTAGATGGCGATCTTGTCGGGGAGCGCGCCGGCATAGCCTTCGCCCCGCTCGGTGAGCGGGACGCCGAGGTAGAGACCGAAGAGGTCGGGATCCTCCTCGTTCTCGTCCTCGACGACGATCTCGACGTTCGACATGGCGGCGCGGAGCTCCGTGGGGAGCGAGTCGAGCGCGGCCCGCACGTGGTCCTCGAAGGTCACGTCGTCAGAGGCCGAAGCGCGGGCGCGGGCGACCCGAGGCGAAGAGGCGCACGGTGAGGAGCCCGAACGCGATCCCGCCCAGGTGCGCGAAGTACGCGACGCCGCCGCCCTCCTCGGGGTGGACGAACGCCAGCCCGCCGACGAAGAGCTGGAAGAGGAAGTAGATGCCGAGGAAGAGCACGGCCGGGATCTGGAAGAGGAAGAAGGGGAGCACGAAGGTCGTCACGCGGCCGTAGGGGTGGAGGACGAAGTAGGCGCCGAGCACGGCGGAGATGGCCCCGCTCGCCCCGAGGTTCGGCACGGCGGCGTCCTGGGCGCTGCCCCAGGTGAGCGTGACGAACGCCTGGGCGGCCGTCGCCGCGACGCCCCCGAGGAGGTAGAAGGCGACGAAGCGCACGCGCCCGAGGGTGTCCTCGACGTTGTTCCCGAAGATCCAGAGGAAGAGCATGTTGCCGAGCAGGTGGCCCCAGCCCGCGTGCATGAACATCGACGTGAAGAGCGTGAGGGGCCAGTCCTCTCCCACCTGGGGGCAGCTGTCCTCGATCTCGCAGGGGTGGAAGGCGAGGTCGTCGAGCGAGGAGAAGAAGCCGCGCCCCTGCCCGGCGTCCTGGTAGAGGACGAAGACGAGCACGTTCGCCGCGATCAGGCTCACGGTGACGAGGGGGAAGTGCCGCGTGGGGACGTTGTCCCGGAGCGGGATCACGGGGGCTACCGGATGACGAGCGCCATGAGGGCCTTCTGGGCGTGCAGGCGGTTCTCCGCCTGGTCCCAGACCGCCGACCGCGGGCCGTAGAGGACGCCTTCCTCGATCTCCTCGCCGTAGTGGGCGGGGAGGCAGTGGAGGACGACCGCGCGCTCGCCCGCGGCGGCGAGCATGGCCTCGTCGATCCCGAAGCCCCGGAGGTCGCGGAGCCGGCGCTCCCGCTCCTCGTCCTGGCCCATGCTCGTCCACACGTCCGTGTAGAGGACGTCGGCCCCCGAGGCCGCCTCGCGGGGGTCGTGCGTCAGCGCGACGGAGCCTCCCGCCTCCCCCGCGGCCGCCGTCGCCCAGCCGACGACCTCGTCGGCCGGCTCGTAGCCCGGGGGCGTGGCGGCGACGAAGTCGCTCCCGAGCTTCGCGCACGCGACCATGAGCGAGTGGCAGACGTTGTTCCCGTCGCCGAGGTAGGCGACCCGGACGCCCTCGAAGTCGCCGAGCCGCTCCCGGATCGTCATCACGTCGGCGAGCGCCTGGCAGGGATGGAAGTCGTCGGTCAGCCCGTTGATGACGGGGACGTCCGCGTGCCGGGCGAGCTCGTCCACGTCGGCCTGACGGAACGTCCGGATCATGATCCCGTCGAGGTACCGGGAGAGCACGGTGGCCGTGTCCCTGATCGTCTCGCCGCGGCCGAGCTGGAGGTCGCCGGCCGCAAGGTAGAGCGCCGTCCCCCCGAGCTGGGCGATCCCGACCTCGAAGCTCACGCGCGTGCGCGTCGACGGCTTCTGGAAGATCATCCCGACCGCGCGCCCCTCCAGGTGGGCGTGGGGGACGCGCTCGCGCTGGCGCGCCTTCAGGCGGTCGGCGAGCTCCAGGGTGAGCAGGAGCTCGTCGCGCGTCCAGTCGTTCACCCGGAGGAAGTCGCGGCCCTTGAGCTGCGCCGAGATCACGCGCGGAATCCTACAGCGGCAGCAATTTGACACGCTAGGACTGAGGTTTTATCATGGCGAGGGTAGAAGAACACGAAAGGAGGGTTGCGTCATGGCTCTCGTCCGTTGGGAACCGTTCCGTGAGCTCACCGCCCTGCAGAACGAGATGGGCCGGTGGATGAGCCAGCTCTCCGGCGGCGGGGTGGCCCCCGGCAACGGCCAGTCCTCGACGTGGCTTCCCGCGGTGGACGTCTGGGAGACCGAGCAGGAGCTCGTCCTCTCCTTCGACCTCCCCGGCATCCCCGAGGACAAGATCGCCGTCGAGCTCGAGGACAACGTCCTCACCGTGAGCGGCGAGCGCGAGCGCACGTCGGAGCACTCGAGCGAGCGGTTCTACCGCTTCGAGCGCCGGTTCGGCACGTTCACGCGGAGCGTCACGCTCCCGCAGGGCGTTTCCGAGGAGGCGATCGAGGCGGCGTACACGAACGGCGTCCTCGAGATCCGCGTGCCGAAGCCCGAGGAGCAGAAGCCGAAGCGCATCCAGATCGGGTCGAGCGGCGCCATCGAGGGCACCAGCACCCGCAAGGAGTAGCGCGCTCCGCTACGAGCCCGAAGCCGGGACGACTCTCGTCCCGGCTTCGCCGTTCCTGAGGGCCTCCGCGCTCGTGATCAGCGCCTCCCCGCCGCTCGCCCCGACGAACGCGAAGGCGGCCTCGACCTTGGGCCGCATGCTCCCGGCGGGCAGCTCCGCGAGGAGCGCTGCGTCGCGGTCGGGCCGCAGCTCCGCGATGGGGTCGGCCGGCTCACGACCCTTGCCGAAGCGCCGGTAGACGACGGGGACCTGCGTCAGGAGCACGAGGCGCTCGGCCCCGAGGCCCGTGGCCAGGAGCGCCGAGGCGTGGTCCTTGTCGATGACGGCGTCGATCCCGTCGAGGCCGTGCTCGCGCCGGACGACCGGGATGCCGCCCCCGCCGACGGCGACGACGACTTGGCCGGCGCCGAGCAGCGTCCGCACGGCGGCCAGCTCGAGGATCTCGAGCGGCCGCGGTGAGGGGACGACGCGGCGCCAGCCTCTGCCCGCGTCCTCCCGGAGCGTCCAGCCCCGGTCGCGCTCGAGGTCGCGCGCGCGGCCGCCGTCGTAGTGCGGGCCGATCGGCTTCGTCGGGTTCGCGAAGGCGGGATCGTCGGCGTCGACGACGACGTGGGTGGCGAGGACGGCGACGGGGCGGCCGGCGACCGGGAGCAGCTCGGCCGCCATGAGCGTGCCGATCTCGGCCTGCGTCTGCGCCACCGCGACCCAGAGGGGAAGCTGCGGCGCCTCGGCGGCGGCGAGCTCCTGGCGCAGGAGCTCGTTGCCGACCTGGGGGCCGTTCCCGTGCGTGAGGACGACCTCGCCCTCGAGGAGCGGCCGGATCGCGGCGAAGGTCCGGGCGAGGTTCGCCCGGTGCTCGGCCGCCGTCCCGCGCTCGCCCGTCCCCAGGAGCGCATTCCCCCCGAGCGCGACGACGGTCAGCACGCGCCCGCCCGCGGGAGCTCGTGTTTCACCCACACAAGAGCCGAACGCCTCTCGTCGCCGTCCTCGCGTCTCATGAGGGCGCTCTCTTCGGGGCTGCCGGGCGGCGCTCCTCTTTGTGCGCGTGAAACACGAGCGATCGTCCCGGGGACGTGCCTGGTGCCCGAGGACAGCTGCCTACGTGACGGCTGCGGCGGGCTCGACGATGCCGCGCTCCTGGAGGAGCGAGCGCAGGGTCGGCTCGCCCAGCTCCTCCAGCCGGTAGGTCACGCGCAGCGCGGGCTTGTCCATGTCCACGACGCGACGCAGGTCGATCGGGGTTCCGATCAGGACGAGGTCGGCGTCCGAGCGGGCGATCGTCTCGCGCAGCTCCTCGATCTGCGCCCGTCCGTAGCCCATCGCGGGGAGGAGGTCGCGTACGTGCGGGTACGCGGCGAAGGTCCGCTCGATCGAGCCGACGGCGAACGGCCTCGGGTCGACGAGCGTCGCCGCGCCGTGCTGCTTCGCGGCGAGGACGGCGGCGCCGTAGGTCATCTCGCCGTGGGTGAGCGTCGGGCCGTCCTCGATCGCGAGGACGCGCTTGCCGCGGATCTCGTCGGCGCGTCCGCCCTCGACGTGGAAGGGCGAGGCCGCGCGCACGACCTGGGCGCCGGGGTTGACGCGGCGTACCGCGTCGAGCACCGCCTCGACGCCCTCGGCGGGGGCCGTGTCGACCTTGTTGACGAGGCAGACGTCGGCCATGCGGAGGTTTGTCTCGCCCGGGTGGTAGCGGAGCTCGTGCCCGGGCCGGTGCGGGTCGCACACGACGACGTGCAGGTCCGGGGCGATGAACGGCGTGTCGTTGTTGCCTCCGTCCCAGACGACCACGTCCGCTTCCTCCTCGGCCCGCGCGAGGATGGCCCCGTAGTCGATGCCTGCGAAGACGAGGTTGCCCTCGGCGAGGTGGGGCTCGTACTCCTCGCGCTCCTCGATCGTGCACTCCGCCGCGTCGAGGTCCTCGTAGCGCTCGAACCGCTGGACCGCCTGCTTCGTCAGGTCGCCGTACGGCATCGGGTGCCGCAGGACCGCGACGCGCTTGCCCGCCTCGCGGAGGAGGGCCGCGACGTGGCGGGTCGTCTGGCTCTTGCCGGAGCCGGTCCGGACCGCGCAGACCGCCACGACCGGCCTCCGCGAGGGAATCATCGTCGAGCGCGGCCCGAGGAGCGCGTAGTCGGCGCCCGCCGCCATGGCGAGGGAGCCGACGTGCATGACGTGCTCGTGCGTGACGTCGGAGTAGGCGAAGACGACCTCGTCGATCCGCTCGCGCCGCACGAGGTCCGCGAGCTCCTCCTCGGCGACGATCGGGATGCCCGCCGGATAGCGCTCGCCGGCCAGCTCGGGCGGGTAGCTCCGGCCCTCGATGTCCGGGATCTGAGTCGCGGTGAACGCGACCACCTCGACGTCGCCGCGGTCGCGGTAGACGACGTTGAAGTTGTGGAAGTCGCGGCCGGCCGCGCCGGCGATGACGATCCTCCTCATGCGGAGACCTCCTCGCGTAGTCGCTCGCCCACCGCGGCCAGGTCGAGCTCGGCTCCGGCCACCTCCGCCAGCAGCTCGGCACCCGTCATCCGCTGTCCCTCGCGCCAGAGCTCGGCGAGGAGCGAGCCCGCCTCCCGCCGGGTGAACCACGCTCGCCCGAACTCCGCGCGGAGGAACGACTCGAGCTGCGCGTGGAGCGCCCAGGCGCGGAGGTAGCACGTCGAGTAGAAGCCCGGGTCGACGTCGGCGAGGTAGTCCGCCGGGGTCGGCTCCACCTTCGTCGCCTCGTGCAGGAGCTCGACGTAGCGGGGGCGCATCGACTCCGGCTCGACGTCGCCGTGGAGCTCGAGCTCGTAGAGGAGCTTGGCGGCGTAGCGCCGCACCGAGTAGAGGAGCCCGACGGCGGCCTCGGCGGAGAAGTCCTCTGGCCGCGCGAAGTCGAGTCGGCGCGAGAGCCAGGCCGGATCGTCGACGAGGTGCTCGACGAGCATCGCCCAGCCCTCTGTGACGGAGTTGTCGCCGAGGCGCCGGAACTCGACCGGGAGGTCGGGCGAGACGTGAGCGAAGTGCTCGGTGTGCCCCGCCTCGTGGAAGAACGCGTGCCAGTCGTCGGGCCCGCCCATCGGCTGGATGACGAGCATCACCCGGCCGGGGACCTCGATCGGCGCGCAGAAGGCGCGCGGGCTCTTGCTCGGGCGCGGCTCGATGTCGAGGTGGACGTTCTCCTGGGCCCGCAAGTCGATGCCGAGGCCCGCGAGCGTCCACTCGAGCGCGGGCACCATCCGCTCGGCCGGGAAGGCGTCGTCCCAGTCGCTCGCCCGGAAGGCGCGGAGGACGTCGTGCCGGCGCGCCTCGGCGAGCGGCACCTGCACGCGCCGGAGGAGGAGCCGGTCGAACGCGGCGACGTAGAGGTCCTCGGTCTCGTCGAGGAAGGTGCGGCACTGGGCGGCGACCCCGGCGAGCGGGAAGCCGAAGCGCTCGTAGAGGTCGCGGTAGGTCGGTGCCCCGAGCGCGCGCGTCCCGTCTCGCCGCTTCTCGGCGAGCGCGAGGTGGCGCGGCGTCAGGTGCTCCTCGGCCAGTTCGGCCCGTGCCGCCTCGAGGCGTTCTCTCCGGGCGCGGTCCGGCTCGTTCGAGACCGTCGGACGCAGCATCCGGTACGGGATCTCCTCGCCGTCCACCGACGCGGTGAGCGAGGCCTCGAGCCCGGCGATCTCCTGCTCCTCGGACTGGGTCAGGTTGCCGAGGTAGCCCTCGCAGGCGAAGCGCCAGAGCTCGACCTCGCCGGCGCCGCCCGAGGCGGCCGCTTCGGCGAGGCCCGAGCAGGCCGCGAGCGTCGTCAGGTCGGCGAAGCGCTCGTAGATCGGCTCGAGCTCGAACGCCTCCTTGTGGCCCGCGTAGTGGAGGTAGTACTCCTCGTCCAGGGCGGCGATGAACCGGTCGGCCTCGTCGCGGTACGCGTCGAGGCTCCTCGCGGGGGCGGTCGCCATGGGTCGCGTAGGATACCCGCCCGTGCGGGAGATCCAGGTCAGGACGGAGCGCGCGACACAGCTCGTCGACATCACCTCGGAGGTGCGCTCTGCGCTCGGCTCCGACGCGGAGGGGAGCGCCGCCCTCGTCTACGTCCCGCACACGACCGCCGGCGTCGCCATCAACGAGAAGATCGACCCGGACCTCCTCACCGACTTCGAGATGGCGCTCGAGCGGATCGTGGAGGACGGCTGGCCGTGGAAGCACGTCGACGCCGACGGCCCCAACGCGCCTTCCCACCTGCGCGCCTCGGTCGTCGGCCCCCAGGTGCTCGTGCCGCTCAGCGGCGGCGACCTCGCCCTCGGGACCTACCAGGGCATCTTCTTCTGCGAGTTCGACGGGCCCCGGTCCCGCAAGGTCTACGTCTCCACCCTGATCTAGGAACGCGGGCGCCGGCCGCCCTCGGCCCGGCGGCCGAGCGGGCGTGATCGCCCCCGCCCGAGCCCGTAGTCCCGCTCACGCGGTGACGGCTACGCTCTCCGGGTGGCAGCTCCCGTCAAGCCCGAGCAGGAGCTCGACCTCAGGATCGACTCGCTCGCCTACGGCGGCCGCGGCGTCGCGCGCCTGAACGGCTTCGTCGTCTTCGTCAACCGCGCCCTGCCGGGGGACGTCGTCCGCGCCCGCGTCACCAAGGTGAAAAGGAGCCACGCCGAGGCGGTCTCCCTCGCCGTCGTCGAGGCCGGCGCCCCGCGCGTCGACGCGCCCTGCACGCACTACCCGGCCTGCGGGGGCTGCCGCTTCCAGGACCTCGCCTACGAGGCGCAGGTCGAGGCGAAGGAGCGCCAGGTCGCGGACTCGCTCGCCCGTATCGGAGGGCTCCGGGACGTCCCGCTCGAGCCCGCCGTCCCGGCCGAGTCGGTCTTCCACTACCGCAACAAGCTCGAGTACTCGTTCACGACGCTCGAGGACGGCACGGTCGGCCTCGGCTTCCACAGGGCCGGCCGCTGGGACGAGGTGCTCGACGTCGAGCGCTGCTGGCTCACGACCGACCTCGGCAACGCGATCCGCGAGGCCGTCAAGGGGTGGGCGCGGGCCGAAGGCCTCCCCGCCTACGACCAGGAGCGTCAGGACGGCTACCTCCGCCACCTCGTCGTCCGCGAGGGGCGCAACACCGGCCAGGCCCTCGTCGTGCTCGTCACCGCGCCGGGCGACCTCGCGGGCGGGGAGTCCCTCGTCACGGCGCTGCGCCGCTTCCCCGAGGTGCGCTCCGTCCACTGGGCGGTCAACGACACGCCCGCCGAGGTGACGAGCCTGCCCACGGACCTCCTCTGGGGCGAGGAGGCGATCGAGGAGGAGATCCTCGGGCTCCGCTTCCGCCTGCGGCCCAACGCCTTCATGCAGACGAACACGGCCATGTGCGAGGTGCTCTACGCCCTCGCGGGCGAGTACGCGGGGCTCACCGGGGACGAGACCGTCTACGACCTCTACTGCGGCACGGGCACGATCGGCCTGACGCTTGCGCGCACTGCGCTGACGGTGTGGGGGATCGAGTCCTCGGAGGAGTCGGTCGCCTGCGCGGTCGAGAACGCGCAGCTGAACGGCCTCCCGAACGCCGCCTTCTTCGCCGGCGACGTCGCGCGCGACCTCGAGGAGCTCCGCGACCGGGCCGGCCCGCCCGACGTCGTCGTCGTCGACCCCCCTCGCGCCGGGCTCTCGGGCAAGGCGCTCCGGCGAGTCGGCGAGCTGGCGCCGCCCCGGCTCGTCTACGTCTCCTGCAACCCGACGACCCTCGCCGGGAACGCGAAGGAGCTCGTGCGGGACTTCGGCTACCGCCTCGAGCGCGCCCGCCCGGTGGACATGTTCCCGCACACGCCGCACGTCGAGACGGTCGCCCTCTTCACGAGGTCGTGAGGAGCCCGGCCGCACCGTTTCTCGACCGGCTGGACACGACGGTGTGCGTCCTGACGACGGCGCACGAGGGACGCCTCGCCGGCTGCATCGTCACCTACGTGACCCCGGCCAGCCTCCACGCCGACCGGCCGCGGGTCGTCGTCCTCACCTCGCACGAGAACCTCACGCACGAGCTGCTCGAGGCGAGCGGACGACTCGCCCTGCACCCGGTTGCCCACGGTCAGGAGGAGTGGGTGCGCCGGTTCGGCTTCCGCTCCGGCCGTGACGCGGACAAGTTCGCGGGACTCGCCTGGGAGGCGGGGGAGACGGGCGCGCCGCTCCTCGCCGAGGCGCTCGGCTGGCTCGAGGGCCGCGTGCTCGGCTCGCTCGACTGCGGCGACCACACGGCCCACCTGGTCGAGCCGCTCGCGGTCGCCCTCCGCGATCCCGAAGCCGTGCCCCTGCGCGCGGCCGAGGTCTACGCGGGCGGGCTCGACGAGCCGCGCGCCCCTGCGCTCTTCCCCTGGCGCGCCTGATCCGCCGGCGGCTCGTCGTCGGGGCCCGCGGAGCTCGTGCTTCACGCGCACGAAGCCCCCGGGGGGCTCGAGGCCGCTTCCCGCCGGCCCGCCCTGCCCCCGGTGGACCTGGCCGGCGGCTCGTGCCGGTGAAACACGAGCGCCGGCTCCCGGGCGCACCGAGGACGGGCGGCCGGCGCGTGGCGCTCAGCGGCCGGCGGCGCCGGCGACGTTCGCGGCGAGGCGCTCGAAGTGCTCCACGGCCTCGGCGGCACCCGGGGTCGTGAGGACGTTCTCGGCGACGAAGTCCTCGGCGCCGGGGAAGCCGGTCGCGCGGATCGCCGCCGCCGCCGCCTCGGCGTCGTACGGCGTGCGGCGGAGCTCGATTTCCGGGCCCAGGAGCGCCCAGTAGGCACCGGGGCTGCCCTCGTACGGCAGCCCGACACTCCCCGCGTTGACGAGTCGCTTGCCGGCCACGTCGCGCTCGAACTGGACGTGCGTGTGGCCGCAGACGACGACGCGCTCCGTCACGCCCGCGAGCGCGGGCTCCACGCGGTCGGCCGGCGTCAGGACCGTCAGGATCTCCTCGTCGCTTCGCGGCGAGCCGTGGCAGAAGAGCACGCGGCCGACGCCTCGCGCGCGCAGGGACTGCCTCTCCGGCAGCCCCGCGAGGAAGGCGCGCTGCTCGGCGTCCAGCCGCTCGGCCGCCCAGCGCGTCCGCCTCGCCCAAAGATCGTCGCCGTCTGCGCCCGGCTGGGCGGCGCCCAGCTCGCGGTCGCCGTTCCCCCGGACGAAGAGGACACGGTCGCCGAGAGCCCGGAGCCGCTCGAGGCACTCGGCCGGCATCGGCCCGGCGGCGACGTCGCCGCCGACGAGGACGACGTCGGCGCCGGCGCGCTCGACCGCGGCGAGCGTCGCCTCGAGCGCGGGGAGGTTCCCGTGGACGTCGTAGAGCGCCGCCACCCGGACGCCGCGGAGCTGCAGCCAGATGCGATCCGCGTTCGCGAGGACGAATGCCGCCGAGAGGAGCGGGAGCGCGGGCAGTCCGCCGATCTCGAAGGCCACGGCGAGCGCCAGGGTCAGCCCGAAGGAGAGCGTCATCAGCACCCACGTCGCCCGGGTGCGGAGGCCGAACCGGACGGTCGCGCCGAGGAAGAGGGCGAAGAAGAGGACGTCCGGGAGCCCGAGCTGCGCCGAGTTGTGCTCGCCCGGCAGCGGGAACGCGATCGAGAGCGCGTCGAAGACCTGCGGCTGCTGCTCGACGATGACCTTCGTCGGCCCGCGGAAGACGGAGTAGATGTCGACGGGCACGATCAGGAGCGCGACGAGCAGGACCCAGCTCACCGCCTCGAAGAAGGCGAGGAACCACCAGCCGGCGACCGTGACCGCGGCGAACTTCGTGAAGTTCGCTGCGACGTCGAGCCCCGTCGCCGCGAACGCGACGGCGAGGAGGACGAGCGCGACGACGGCCCCCGCGAGCGCGCTCGGCGGGGCGGCGCGCCAGAACGGGAGCCCGAGTCGCGTGAGGGAGAAGAACGCCGGCATGAGCACGAGCCCGACGAAGGCGACGTCGCCCCAGACGCGCAGGTCGGGCAGCGACTCGGAGAGCGCGTAGTAGACGGCGAGAGCCGTGAGGACGGCTAGTACGGCGGCAGCTCGGACCACCAGGGTCCGAGCGCCTTGAACGCCTCCCAGAAGGCGCGCTTCGAGCGCGCGTCGTCGAGCGAGGCGTCGACGTCCGGCGTCAGGAGGGCGTCGATCGTCGGCGTCAGGCGCTGCATCTCCCCCGGCCGGTCCTCGACCTCCGCTGCGAGCGGGAACCTGACGGCGTTCAGGCATGCCCGCGCATCTTGCCCCATGACGACGACGATCTTCGGCTGCACGACGTGCAGCTCGCGGGCGAGCCAGCGCTGCTGGTCCTCCTCGTCCGCGCCCTCGAACTTCACGCAGTTCGTCCCGTAGATCGCCATCGGGTCGACGCGGAGGCGCTGGATCGACTTCAGGATCGCCTGGCCGGCCCGGCCGAAGAACGCCACGCCCTCGTGGAGCTCCGCCGTCTGCGGCGCGGCCTTGAGCAGGAAGACGTCGCCGAGAGGGTGGCCGGAGCCGAGGACCGGCACGCGCTCGGGGCCGGCCGCCTGCGCGATCTCGTGGCCGAGCTCGTTGATCTCGGCGATGGCCTTCTTGAGGTAGCGCTCGGAGATGTCGTCGGCGGACACGGGCACGGTCGGCTCGCCCCTGATTCGGCGGGTCCCAGGTCCTTTCCTACCGGACCGACGACGTTGCCGCCCTCGTCCGCCGCTCGCGCGCCTGCGCGACCCACTTCAGCCCCTGGAGGTAGAGGAGCGACTTCGGCCGGCGCACGATCTCCGCGGTGCGCAGGCTGATGAGGAACTCCGCGGGCGTCTCGAAGGCGCGCATGCGGACGAGCCCCGTGCCGACGCCCTGGAGGACGTGGGCATCGGAGCCGGCCCCCGCGGTCAGGTTGTACTTGCGCGCGAAGCGCACCGCCTCGTCGTTGTAGGCGTCGAAGAGGAGCCGGGCGTTGTACGTCTCGAAGACGTCGATCTCCGCCAGGTGCCGGTGCAGCGTCGTCGCGTCGGGGATCGTGTGCAGGCGGTCGAAGGGGTGGGGGAGGTAGACGACGCCGCCTTGCTCGCGGATGGCCGCGATCGTCTCGCCCATGCTCATGCCGCGCGGGATCTCGTCCCGGAGGAAGAGGCCGATGACCTCGCCGGCGTCGGTCTTCACCTCCTCGCCGGGGATGACGGTGAGCGCGCGCCCGCGGGCGAGCTCGGCGGCCTCGCGCGCCCCGGCGAACACGTTGTGGTCCGTGACCGCGATGGCGCCGAGGCCGATCGCCTCCGCGTGGTCGAGGAGGGCGGCCACGGGCACGGCGCAGTCGTGGGAGTGCTCGGTGTGCATGTGGAGGTCGGCGAGGACGAGCGGGCGGCCGGCCAGCGGGTCGCCGGAGCGGACGGCGCTCGCCCGCCGCTTGCCGAGCACGTCGCGGTAGACCTCCTCGAGCGCGTCGGCGAGGCGGTCGAAGCCCTCCGCCTCGGCGGCGGCGACGCCCGCCGCTCCCGCCCGCGCCCGCCAGCGCTCGTCCTCCGCGAGGCGGGCGAGCGCGGCGCCGAGGAGCTGCGGCTGCTCGCCCGCGCCGGGCGGGTCCACGACCGGCACGCCCGCCGCCCCCGCCTCGAGGGCGAGACGCGCGTCGCCCCGGAGAGCGGGGACGAGGCCCGCCGCCCCCGCGAGCTCGGCCGCGCGCGAGCGAACGTCGCGACCGGCACGCGCGTACACGCGTCCGCGCAGCGCCCGGGGGACATAGGGGCGACCGGAGAGCGAGGTCGTCCGCAGGAGCACGAGCTCCCAGTCCGGGAGCGAGGCGAGCGCGCGGAAGACGACCCGCAGCCGCGCGCGCTCCTCGGGGTGCCACTCGAGGACGAACCTCCGCCGTGCCGGCGCCGGTCGGAAGAGCTCGAGGTCGACGCCGCGCGGAAGCAGCCGGTAGTCGCCCGGGAAGCGCTCGGCGGCCGCGGCGGCCGTCCGGGGGCTCGTGGACGTGAGAGCGTCGAGCCGCGCGAGGAGCCGCTCGCGCTGCTTCCTCCCGGGCGGGTAGGCGAGTCGCTCGCGGGAGTGGAACGTCGCGACGGCGAGGCCCGGCGCGTCGCGAGCGGCGAGGTAGGAGAGGCTCGGCAGCGCCGGCTCGTGGACGTGCACGACGTCGAAGCGGTCCCGCCCGAGCGCGGCCTCGAGGTTCGCGCGGACGCCGATCGGCACGCCGAGGCGGCTCCGCCGCGAGACGGGGAGCGCGGGCCCAAGCGCGACGACGCCGTCGAGGGGCGTGCCGTCCCGGAGCAGCCGCTTGAGGGCGCGGCGGCCGGCCGCGAGCTCGGTCGCGCGTCCGGAGGGCGCGAGGACGACGACGGCGTGGCCGCGGGAGCGCAGCGCCTCGGCCGCCCCGGCGACGTGGTCGTTGACGGGGTGGGGTCGCGACCAGGCGAACGGCGTGACGAGGCAGAGGCGGAGCGGCACCCCCTCGATTCTAGGGGCGGCCTCTCCCTTGAAGCGGGGCTTCGACCGCGTTACCGTCGCACGCTCAACCCCGTGGAGAGGAGGGACCATGTGTCTCCCAGGCACGATCGAGACGGTCCGCGAGCAGACGGAGGCGGAGGGGGCGCCGAAGGTCGACCGGCGCACGGCGATCCTCGGGGCCGCCGGCGTCGCGCTCGCGGCGACGTTCCCGGCGAGCGCCGTCGCCAACGGCGGCCGGCGGCACGGCGGCGGCCGCAAGGGCCGCTTCGCCGACCTGACGCACACGTACCGCGAGGGCTTCCCGGTCTTCGTCGTGGGCGAGGAGCCCGAGCGCGAGACGATCGCCGACTACGCGACCCACGGCTTCTACGCGCAGCGGTGGACGTTCGGTGAGCACTCGGGCACGCACATGGACGCTCCCGGGCACTTCATCCCAGGCGGCCGGCTCTCGCCCGAGATCACGCTCCAGGAGCTCCTCGTCCCGCTCGTCGTCGTCGACATCTCGAAGAAGGCGAAGAGCGACCCGAACGCGATGGTCGAGCTCGAGGACATCGTGCGGTTCGAGCGGCGCCGCGGGAGGATCCCGAAGCGCGCCCTCGTCGCCGCCGACTCCGGCTGGGCGAGCAAGGTCGACGACCCTGCAGCCTTCAAGGGCGGCCCCGCCTTCCCGGACTACAACTTCCCCGGGTGGAGTGAGGAGGCGGCCATGTGGCTCGCCGAGAAGCGGGACATCACCGGCATCGGCATCGACACCATGAGCCTCGACCCGGGCAACTCGGCGACGTTCCCGGTGCACGTGAACTTCCTCGGGAGCGACCGCTACGGCCTCGAGAACCTCACGGGCCTCGACAGCGTCCCGCCGCGCGGCGCGACGGCCTACGTCGGCCTCATCCCGTGGGAGGAGGGCTCCGGCGGCCCCTGTCGCGTGATCGCGACCTGGTAGACCGACGGGGGGCAGGCGCCGGCCGGCCCCCCGCAGCTCCCGCCGCGCGCTAGGGCTTGGCCGCGGCCTTGGCCTTCGCGCGCGCGTGCTTCTTGATGAACGCCTCGGTCAGGTCGCGCGCCTCGTCGTCGTGGAGCTGCTTCGGCGGCGACTTCATGAGGTAGGCGCTCGGGCCCTCGAGGGCGCCCCCGACGCCGTGGTTCAGCGCGAGCTTCGCGAGCCGGACCGCGTCGATGACGATGCCGGCCGAGTTGGGCGAGTCCCAGACCTCGAGCTTGAGCTCGACGTTCAGCGGCACGTCGCCGAACGACGTGCCCTCCATGCGGATGTAGGCCCACTTGCGGTCGGTGAGCCAGGGCACGTAGTCGGAGGGGCCGACGTGAACGTTGCCGGCGCCCATGTCGTAGTCGAGCATCGACGTGACCGCGTTCGTCTTCGAGATCTTCTTCGACTCGAGGCGGTCGCGCTCGAGCATGTTGAGGAAGTCCGAGTTGCCGCCGACGTTGAGCTGCATCGTGCGGTCGAGGTGCACGCCGCGCTCGCGGAAGAGGGTCGTGAGCACGCGGTGCGTGATCGTCGCGCCGACCTGCGACTTGATGTCGTCGCCGATGATCGGGAGGCCGTGCTGCTCGAACTGCTTGCCGAAGTAGCCGCCCTTCGCGATGAAGACCGGCATGCAGTTCACCATCGCGCAGCCCGCCTTGAGGATCTGCTCCGTGTACCACTTGGTCGCCTCCTCGGAGCCGACCGGGAGGTAGTTGACGACGACGTCCGTGTTCGTCTCGCGGAGGATCTCGACGACGTCGTCCGTGTCGCCGGGGGCCTTCTCGACGATCTCGGAGAGGTACTTCCCGAGTCCGTCGTGCGTCATGCCGCGCGACACCGTCACGCCGGTCTTGGGAACGTCGGCGAACCTGTACGTGTCGTTCGGATGGGCCCAGATGGCGTCCGCCAGGTCCTTGCCGACCTTGTCCGTCGTGACGTCGAACGCGGCCGTGAACTCGATGTCGCGGATGTGGTAGCCGCCGAGGTCGACGTGCATGAGCCCGGGCACGAAGGCCTCCGGGTCGGCGTCCTTGTAGTACTCGACGCCCTGGAGGAGCGAGTTGGCGCAGTTGCCGACGCCGATGACGGCGACCCGCACCTTCTCCTCCGAGCGCACCCTGCCGTTCGTCTTGCCGTTCGTCTGTGCCATGGGGTCCTTTCCTCGCAGTTCGCTCGTGAGCGTGTCGACGACGAGCTGGTTCGTCGTCGTCGCCGACCCGCCCGCCTCGTCCTTGAGAGCGCGCTTCAGCTCGGGCGGGACGCGCAGGAGCACCGCGCCGCTCGCTCCCGGCGCCGAGCCGCCGCGGCGGCCGCTCGGCTCGAAGGGCACTCGAAAGCGCTCGGCGAGGATCGAGACGGCGACGTCGTTCATGGTCGAATGCCGCCGGGCGACCTCGCGGGCGAGGGCCCGCTTGAGCGCGGCCGGCATGCGGACGAGGATGCTCTGCTTTCTGCTAGCAGCCATACGACTGCTAGCAGAGTATCAGCGACCGCGAAGCTGCGCGCGGACTGATAGCACTCGCTGGCCCACGGTGACCCAGGCCGTGAGCGCGAGGACCGCGAGCGTGAGCGGGAGCACGAGCTCGTGCAGGGGCGCGAGCACGAGCCCGGCCGTGATCACGACGACTCGCTCGGCCCGGCTGCCGATCCCGACGTCGCCCTTGAGGCCGAGCGCCTCGGCCCGCGCCCGCGTGTAGCTCACGAGGAACGAGCCCGCGACGGCGGCGAAGGCGAGCGCGACGCCCCACTCGCTCTCGTCCCGAACGAGGACGAGGCCGATCGCGCCGATCATGAAGCCCTCGCCGACCCGGTCGACGGTGGAGTCGAGGAAGGCGCCGAACGGCGTGCCCTTGCCGCTCCTGCGGGCGAGGGCTCCGTCGAGGATGTCGAGGACGCTCCCGAGGACGAAGAGCGCGGCCCCGACGAGGAAGAGCCAGTGCGAGCGGTACTCGAGCCAGACGGCGACCGAGCCGGCGATGCAGAGGCCGACGCCTGCCGCGGTGAGCGCGTCCGGCGTGACGTTCGTCCGCTCGAGTCCCGCGATCGAGCGGCCGGCGACCCGGCGCACCTCGTCCTGGTACGTCCGTCGGGCGGGCTCGGCTGGCTCGGGGCGGCTCACGACCGCCGCGAGGCTACCACCGTCTGTAACCGCAACGGTAGAGCGCCGGGGAGGCGGCGAACCGCCGCTCCTGCGCCCACGAGACGATCGTCCCGGCGAGGACCGCGACCCCGACGCCCGCGACGATGTCGAGCCAGAAGTGATTGCCGGTCGCCATGACCGAGAACCACACCCAGGTCGGCCAGAACGTCCAGAGCATCGCCGCCCAGCGGCTCTTCACGAGCGTCGCCATGACGAAGCCGATGACGAGCGCGTCCGCCGAGTGGACGCTCGGCATGGCCGCGTAGGGGTTCGAGGCGAGCTCGATCAGCCCGCTGCCGTGGTTGACGGACGCGGAGAGCGCGAGCGTGTCCACGAAGCCCTGGTCGGGGAACATCCGCGGCGGCGCCGTCGGCATGAGCACGTAGCCGACGAGGGCGAGGAGGTTCGTGGCGAAGATCCAGTTGCGGACGGTGACGAAGGCGTCGTTGCGGTAGAGGTAGATCCAGAGCAGCGCGACGCCGAGGACGGCGAACTGCGAGAGCCAGTAGGTCCAGTTCACGGCCTCGAGCGCGAGGTCGCCGCCGTGGAGGACCGTGCGCTGGATGTCGAGCTCGACGAGGGCGTGGAGCGCCCGCTCGGCGTCGATGACGACGAGCCCGTTCTGGATCGCCTCGAGGGCGCTCCGGTCGGCGAGGCCGCGCGCGACCTGGTAGGCGAGCCCGAAGCCCAACCAGAGCGAGAGCTGGAAGAGGAAGTCGCGCGGGCCGTGCGGGAGGACGCGTCCGAGGGCGCTCACCGGACCAGTGTAACGAGCGGGGCGGTTCGGTTTTCCCCCGGTTCGGGGTGGCGGAGCTACCCGCCGATGTACGACATCTCGACCTTCGGGAGGGCGGCCGTCTCGGCCGAGCGGACCTCGGAGTAGCGGTCGCTCCTCGCGCGCCAGACGCCGGCGACCGCCTCGGCGAGCTCCTCGTCGGAGGCGCCCGCGCGCAGGGGGGCGCGCAGGTCGTGGCCGCGCACAGCGAAGAGGCACGTGTAGAGCCTCCCGTCGGCGGAGAGGCGTGCGCGGGTGCAGGTCCCGCAGAACGGCTGCGTGACGGAGGAGATGACGCCGATCTCGCCGCCGCCGTCGCGATAGCGCCAGCGCCGCGCCACCTCGCCGCGGTAGGCGGGCTCGACGGGCTCGAGCGGGAGCTCCGCGCCGATCGCCGCCACGATCTCCGCCGCCGGGACGACGTCGTCGAGGCGCCAGCCGTTCGAGTGGCCGACGTCCATGTACTCGATGAAGCGGAGCACGACGCCCGTCCCGCGAAAGGCTCGCGCCATGGCGACGAGGCCGTCGTCGTTCAGGCCTCGCTTGACGACGGCGTTCACCTTCACGGGCGCGAGCCCGGCCGCGAGCGCCGCGTCGATGCCGGCGAGCACGCGCTCGACCGGGAAGTCGACGTCGTTCATCGCCCGGAAGACCTCGTCGTCGAGCGAGTCGAGGCTGACCGTGATCCGTTTCAGGCCGGCCTCCCGGAGGGCTCTCGCCTTCGTCGCCAGGAGCGCGCCGTTCGTCGTCAGGGTGAGGTCGGGCCCGGGGATGCGGGCGAGCATGGCCACGAGCGACTCGATGTCGCGCCGGACGAGCGGCTCGCCGCCGGTGATGCGGATCTTCTCGACCCCGAGCCCGGCAAAGGCCCGCGCGAGACGCTCGATCTCCTCGAAGGTGAGGAGCTCGCTCCGCGGCAGGAACGGGTAGTCGCGGCCGAACACCTCCTTCGGCATGCAGTAGACGCAGCGGAAGTTGCAGCGGTCGGTCACCGAGACGCGGAGGTCCCGGATCGGCCGGCCGAGCCTGTCGACGAGCCTCTCCACGCGCCCAGCGTAGCGTCTCCCGGTTTCCGGCCCAGCGCCGACGGGCAGGACCGAGGCCCAGGAAAACGCGAAGGGAGCGCACATGTCGGGCATGCGCGACAAGATCGAGGGCAAGGCCAAGGAGACCGAGGGAAAGCTCACCGACGACGAGCTGCGCGAGCGCCAGGGCGAGGCGCAGCAGAAGGTCGGCGAGGGCAAGGAGAAGCTCGAGGAGGCGAAGGACGAGGCGCGCGAGCGGCTCTAGCCTCCTCGCCCGCTGCGAAGGCGCCCCGTTGGTCGGGCGCCTTCGCGCTTCCTACGATCACGCCCGGTGATCGAGATCGTCTCGAATTCGACTTGAGCTGATCGACGGCGGACGGGCATCCTTGCCCGATGGCCGCCCGGCACGGAGCGAGAGTGTGGCTCGCCCTCGTGACGATCTACGTCGTCTGGGGGTCGACGTTCATCGCGCTCGCCGTCGTCGTCCGCGACCTGCCGCCGCTCCTCTCGATGGCGCTCCGGCACCTCGTCGCGGGCACCGCGCTCCTCCTCTGGGCCCTCCCGCGTGGAGACCGCGAGGGCGACCCGATCGGACGCCCGCAGATCGTCGCCGGCTTCGTCTTCGGGGGCCTGCTCTTCCTCCTGAGCCACGGCAGCCTCGCCTGGGCGCAGCAGACCGTGCCCGCCGGCGTGGCCGCGCTCCTCGTCGGCAGCATCCCCATCTGGATGGCGCTCCTCGACCGCGTCGTCTTCGGCCGGCGGCTCCGGCGGTCCGCCTCTGCGGGCTTCGTGCTCGGCTTCGTCGGCCTCGCGTTCCTGCTCGACCCGTTCGGCCAGGGCTCGGTCGACCGCGTCGGCGCCCTCGTGATCGTCTTCGGCGCGCTCACGTGGTCGATCGGCTCGCTCTACTCGCGCGGGGCCGCCCTCCCGCGCCGTCCCCTCGTCTCCGCCGGGCTCGGGTCGATCTGCGGCGGCATCCTCCTCATCGTCTTCTCCGCCGTCGGCGGCGAGCTGGACGAGGCGACGTGGTCGCTCGACGCGGTGCTCGCGCTCGCGTACCTCATCGTCGTCGGGAGCCTGATCGGCTTCACCGCGTACGTCTGGCTCCTCCGCGCCGCTCCCACCTCGCTCGTCGCGACGTACGCCTACGTGAACCCGATCGTCGCGGTCGCGCTCGGCTGGGCGCTCCTGGACGAGGAGATCACGTTCCAGATGCTCGCCGCCGGCGCGGCGATCGTCGTCTCGGTCGCGCTCATCCTCCGCGCGAGCGGCGCGGCCGTCGAGCCCGGCCGGGGCCTCCGCCGCCGCGGGACCGCCCGGGCGCCCGGGACCGCGGCGGTCACGGACGCGAGCCGCTGACGCCCGCTCCGCCCGGCCTGCGTCACCCGCGGTCGCCCCTGGGACCTTGTGTTTCGCCGGCACAAGCCTCTTCACGGCCGCCCGGGACAGGTCGGGTGAGCGGGACTCCCGTCCTCGGGCGGCGCGGATCGCCTCGCGCGCGTGGGACGCGAGCGCCTCGGGAGCGCCGCGGGCGTCGGATGGGAAGACCCGTCCCTCGTTGGCCGGCGCGGGCACTCGCCAGGGCAGCCGGCTCGAGCTCGCGCGACTCCTTGCCGCGCTTCGCGAGGCTGCACGGCGGGCACGCGACTCGCCTCCCGTGCGACCCGACGCTCGGCCCGCCGCGGGTCGTCTCGCGGCCGGAGCGACGCCGGAGTGATCTGCTATAAAGAGGCTTAGATTTTCTCAGCGAAGCGACCCTGCAACGGAAGCGAGGACACCAATGGCACGAACGATCGGCATCGATCTCGGCACGACGAACTCCTGCGTCGCCGTGCTCGAAGGCGGCGAGCCGACCGTCATCCCGAACGCCGAGGGCGGGCGGACGACGCCCTCCGTCGTCGCGTTCGCGAAGGACGGCCAGCGGCTCGTCGGCGCGCCCGCGAAGCGCCAGTCCGTGACGAACCCGGAGAACACGATCTCTTCGATCAAGCGGTTCATGGGCCGCAAGCACTCGGAGGTCTCCGAGGAGCAGAAGATCGTCCCGTACACGGTCGTCTCCGGCCCGAACGGCGACGTGCGCGTGAAGGCGGGCGGCAAGGAGTACGCGCCGCCGGAGATCTCCGCGATGATCCTGCAGAAGCTCAAGGCGGATGCCGAGGCGTACCTCGGCGAGACGATCACGGACGCGGTCGTCACCGTCCCCGCCTACTTCAACAACGCGCAGCGCGAGGCGACGAAGGACGCCGGCAAGATCGCCGGGCTCAACGTGCTCCGCATCATCAACGAGCCGACCGCGGCCTCGCTCGCGTACGGCCTCGACAAGGAGCACGACCAGACGATCCTCGTCTTCGACCTCGGCGGCGGCACGTTCGACGTCTCCGTCCTCGAGCTGGGCGAGGGCGTCTTCGAGGTGAAGGCCACGAACGGCGACAACCACCTCGGCGGGGACAACTTCGACAAGGCGGTCGTCGACTGGATGGTGGCCGAGTTCAAGCGCGACCAGGGCATCGACCTCGCGCAGGACAAGATGGCCCTCCAGCGGCTCTACGAAGCGGCCGAGAAGGCGAAGATCGAGCTCTCCTCGACGACCTCGACCCAGATCAACCTCCCCTTCATCACGGCGACGCAGGAGGGCCCGAAGCACCTCGACCTGCAGCTCACGCGGGCGAAGCTCAACGAGCTCAGCCACGACCTGCTCGAGCGGACCGTCGGCCCGACGAAGCAGGCGCTCGCCGACGCCGGGCTGACGAAGGACGGGATCGACCACGTCGTCCTCGTCGGCGGCATGACCCGCATGCCCGCGGTGCAGGAGAAGGTGAAGGAGCTGATCGGCAAGGACCCGCACAAGGGCGTGAACCCGGACGAGGTCGTCGCGGTCGGCGCGGCCATCCAGGCCGGCGTCCTCAAGGGTGAGGTGAAGGACGTCCTCCTGCTCGACGTCACGCCCCTCTCGCTCGGGATCGAGACGAAGGGCGGCGTCTTCACGACGCTCATCGAGCGGAACACGACCATCCCCACGAAGAAGTCCGAGACCTTCACGACGGCGGAGGACAACCAGCCGTCGGTCGAGATCCACGTCCTCCAGGGCGAGTCGGAGATGGCCGCGTTCAACAAGACGCTCGGCAAGTTCCAGCTCGTCGGCATCCCGCCGGCGCCGCGCGGGCTGCCGCAGGTCGAGGTCGCGTTCGACATCGACGCGAACGGCATCCTCAACGTCTCGGCCAAGGACCTCGGCACGGGGAACCAGCAGCAGATCCGGATCGAGGGCGGCTCCGGCCTCTCCGAGGACGAGGTCGAGCGCATGGTCTCCGACGCCGAGGCCCACGCGGGCGAGGCGCACCGGATGCGCGAGCTGGCCGAGGCGCGGAACCAGGCCGAGACGCTCGTCTACACGACCGAGAAGAGCCTCGCCGAGCACCGCGAGGCCGTCGGCGAGGAGACGGCGAAGACGATCGAGGAGCGGATCGAGGCGCTCAAGGGAGTCCTCGACAGCGAGGACGTCTCCGCGATCCGGACGAAGAGCGAGGAGCTCACGCAGGCCTCGCACGAGCTCGCCCAGGCCGTCTACCAGAAGGTCCAGGCCGAGCAGGCGGCCTCGCAGCCCTCCGGCGACGGGGGCACGAGCGAGGACGAGGTCGTCGAGGAGGCCGACTACGAGGTCATCGACGAGGAGGCGAAGCAGTCCTGATGGCCTCCGACGAGCGGACGGACACCGGAAAGGCCGAGCGGGCGATCGCCGAGCTCGAGGAGCGTCTCGCGCGGCTCGAGGCCGAGCGCGACGAGTACCTCGCCGACGCGAAGCGGGTCGCCGCGGACTTCGACAACTACCGCAAGCGGACGGCGCGCGACCAGGAGAGCCTGGTCGCGCGCGCCCACGAGCGCCTCGTGAAGGAGCTGCTCCCCGTGCTCGACGACCTCGAGCGCGCGCTCGAGGCGGCGGAGAAGCACGAGGAGGCGAAGCTCGAGGACGGCGTCCGGCTCGTCCACCGCGAGCTCGAGGCCGCGCTCGCCAAGGAGGGGCTCGAGGAGATCGAGACCGACGGGGCCTTCGACCCCCACGTCCACGAGGCGCTCCTCTCGCAGCCGTCCGAGGAGGACGACGGCGCCATCCTCCAGGTGATCCAGAAGGGCTACCGGCTCGGCGACCGCGTCCTGCGGCCGGCTCGGGTCGTGATCTCCCAGGGGGAGCCCGGCGAGTGAGGGACCTCTACGAGATCCTCGGCGTCCCGAAGACGGCCTCGGCGGAGGAGATCAAGAAGGCCTACCGCAAGCTCGCCCGCCGCTACCACCCGGATCGGAACCCGGGCGACACGGCCGCCGAGGAGCGCTTCAAGGAGGTCCAGGGCGCCTACGACGTCCTCTCCGACCCCGAGAAGCGCAAGCAGTACGACGAGCTCGGCGCGCGGATGTTCCAGCGCGGCGGCGGCGACGGGGCGGGCGGCTTCACGTGGTCCGGCGACGCCGCCGACCTCGGCGACCTCGGCGACCTGCTCGGGGGCATCTTCGGGCGCATGGGCGGCGGGGCGGCGCGGTCGAGGAGCCGGGCGCAGCGCGGCGCGGACGTCGGCGTCTCCGTGAACCTCTCGTTCGAGGACTCGCTCGAAGGCCTGACGACGAAGATCCCGGTCGAGCTCGAGGCGCCGTGCCCGACGTGCGGCGGCACCGGCGCCGAGCCCGGGACGACGCCGGTCATCTGCCCCGAGTGCCGCGGCCGCGGCGTCACCTCCGAGGACGAGGGCTTCTTCGCCTTCTCGCGCCCGTGCCCCCGCTGCGGCGGCAACGGCACGGTGATCGAGAAGCCCTGCCGGACGTGCACGGGCACCGGCAGGACGCGGCGCACGAAGCGCTACACCGTGAAGATCCCCCCGGGCGTCAAGGACGGCACGCAGATCCGCCTCAAGGGCAAGGGCGAGGCGGGCCTGGGCGGAGGGCCGGCCGGCGACCTGATCGTGACGACGCGCGTGGCGTCCTCGCCCCTCTTCCGGCGCCGGGGAGCCGACCTCGTCATCGACGTGCCGGTCACGTACGCGGAGGCGGCCCTCGGCGCCGAGGTGGAGGTGCCGACGCCCGACGGGCGCATCTCGCTCAAGGTGCCGCCCGGCTCGCAGGACGGGAAGCTCCTGCGGGTCCGCGGCAAGGGCGCGCCGAAGCTCAACGGCGGCGGCCGCGGCGACCTGATCGCCCGCGTCCACGTCGACGTCCCGACGAAGCTGACGAAGGCCGAGCGCGAGGCGATCGAGGCGCTCCAGAAGGCCTCGACCCGTGACGTCCGCGAGAAGCTGAGGAGCTGACGTGCAGACCGAAGACCGCCCCCGCTACATGATCAGCGTCGCCGCCGAGCTCGTCGGCATGCATCCCCAGACCCTGCGCGTGTACGAGGCGAAGGGGCTCGTCCGCCCGCGCCGGACGCCGGGCAACACGCGCCTCTACTCCGACGCCGACCTCGAGCGCCTGCGGCTGATCCAGCGGCTGACCGGCCAGCTCGGGCTCAACCTCGCCGGGGTGGAGACCGTCCTCCGTCTCGAGGACGAGCTGGCGCGGCTGCGCGGTCGCGTCGAGCGGCTCGAGCGGGAGATGCGCGACGAGATCGCCCGCGTGCACAAGCAGTACCGCCGTGACATCGTCCTCTACCGCGAGGCCGGCGAGACGAGGCTCCCGACCACGAGAAGGACATGGACTTCAACAGGCTGACGATCAAGTCGCAGGAGGCCGTCGGCGCGGCCCAGGAGCTGGCGCGCCGGGCCGGCAATCCGGAGATCTACCCGGAGCACCTGCTCCTCGCGCTCCTCGACCAGGAGCTGCCGCGCACGCTCGTCGAGCGGGCCGGCGGCTCGGTGGCGGACGTCCGCGCGCGCGCCGAGTCGACGCTCTCCGCGCGACCGTCCGTCCAGGGCGCGGCCGCCCAGCAGCCGCGCGTCTCGACCGCGTTCTCCGAGGCGCTCGACCGGGCGGAGGAGGAGATGCGCCGGCTCGAGGACGAGTTCGTCTCGACCGAGCACCTGCTCCTCGCGCTCGAGGCCGCGCCGCGCGACGCGCTCCTCGCCGCGCTCGAGGACGTCCGCGGCTCCCAGCGGGTCACGTCCCAGGACCCCGAAGGCTCGTACCAGGCGCTCGAGAAGTTCGGGCGCGACCTCACCGAGCTGGCCGAGGCGGGCAAGCTCGACCCGGTCATCGGGCGCGACGAGGAGATCCGCCGCGTGATCCAGGTCCTCTCCCGCCGGACGAAGAACAACCCGGTGCTGATCGGCGACCCCGGCGTCGGCAAGACCGCGATCGCCGAGGGGCTCGCCCAGCGGATCGTCGCCGGCGACGTCCCCGAGGGGCTGAAGGGCAAGCGCGTCTGGGCGCTCGACATCGGCGCGCTCCTCGCGGGCTCCAAGTACCGAGGCGAGTTCGAGGAGCGGCTGAAGGCCGTCCTGACGGAGATCAAGGAGTCCGAGGGCGAGATCGTCCTCTTCATCGACGAGCTGCACACGATCGTCGGCGCCGGCGCCGCCGAGGGCGCCGTGGACGCGGCGAACATGCTGAAGCCGATGCTCGCGCGCGGGGAGCTCCGCGCCGTCGGGGCGACGACGCTCGACGAGTACCGCAAGCACATCGAGAAGGACGCCGCGCTCGAGCGCCGCTTCCAGCCGATCCTCGTCGGCGAGCCGCCGGTGGCGGACACGATCGCCATCCTGCGCGGCCTCAAGGAGCGCTACGAGGCCCACCACGGCGTCCGCATCCGGGACGCGGCCCTCGTCGCGGCCGCCGTCCTCTCCGACCGCTACATCTCCGACCGCTTCCTCCCGGACAAGGCGATCGACCTCGTGGACGAGGCGGCGTCGCGGCTGCGCATGGAGATCGACTCCTCGCCGCTCGAGCTCGACGAGGCCGAGCGCCGCGTGCGCCAGCTCGAGATCGAGCTCGCGGCCATGGGCAAGGAGACGCCGGAGGTGCGCGCGCCCGTCGAGCGCGAGCTCGCCGACGCGAAGGCGGCGCGGGACGAGCTCGCCGCCCGCTGGGCGAAGGAGAAGGAGCACCTCGACCGCGTCAAGGAGATCACCCAGCGGATCGACGACCTCCGCATGGAGGCGGAGCGCGCCGAGCGCGCGGGCGACCTCCAGCGGGTCGCGGAGATCCGCTACGGGGAGCTGCCGGCCCTCGAGTCCGAGCTCGCCGAGCGGGTGGAGCAGGAGCTCGAGCCGATGGTGAAGGAGGAGGTCGACGAGGACGACGTCGCCGCCGTCGTCGCGCGCTGGACGGGCATCCCGGTCGACCGGCTCCTCGAGGGCGAGACCGAGAAGCTCATCCACATGGAGGAGCGGCTGCACCGGCGCGTCGTCGGCCAGGACGAGGCCGTCTCCGCGGTGGCGAACGCCCTGCGCCGCGCCCGGACGGGGCTCCAGGACCCGAACCGTCCCATCGGCTCCTTCGTCTTCCTCGGGCCGACGGGCGTGGGGAAGACCGAGCTCGCCCGTGCACTCGCCGAGTTCATGTTCGACGACGAGCGCGCCATGGTCAGGCTCGACATGTCCGAGTACCAGGAGCGGCACACGGTCGCGCGACTGATCGGTGCGCCGCCGGGCTACGTCGGCTTCGAGGAGGGCGGTCAGCTGACGGAGGCCGTGCGCCGGCGCCCGTACTCCGTCATCCTCCTCGACGAGATCGAGAAGGCGCACGCCGAGGTCTTCGACGTGCTCCTCCAGATCCTCGACGACGGCCGCCTCACGGACGGCCACGGGCGCACGGTCGACTTCCGCAACACCGTCATCATCATGACGTCGAACCTCCGCTCGGCCGACGCGATGCGCGAGCTCTTCCGCCCGGAGTTCCTGAACCGGATCGACGAGGTGGTCGAGTTCCGCGCGCTCACCCGCGAGCAGCTCGGCCAGATCGTCGAGCTCCAGCTCGCGCAGCTGCGCGACCGCCTCGCCGCGAGGGGCCTCGGCCTCGAGCTGACCGAGGCGGCGAAGGAGCACGTGGCCGAGGCGGGCTGGGACCCGACCTACGGCGCCCGCCCGCTCAAGCGCGCGCTCCAGCGCCTCGTCGAGAACCCGCTGGCGCTGCGGCTCCTCGAGGGCGACTTCGCCGAGGGCGACACTGTCCGGGTGGACGTGGCCGCCGGCGAGCTGGTCTTCGCCAAGGCCCCCGCCGCCGAGCCGGCGGCCGCCTAGCGCTCCTCCTCGCTCGCCGCTGCCGTGTCGGCGCCCCGACACGCCCGTCGCGCACGGAGCTCGTGTTTTCACGCGTCCGAAGTCGGACGTACCTGCTCGGGCCGGGACCGCCCGGCGCGGCCTACGGGACGTCCTCGAAGAACTCGGCCTTGCCGGTCTCGGGCGGGGCGCCGTAGACGAAGAGCACGACCTCCTCCGAGCCGGCGTTGCGCAGCTGGAGGATCGTCCCCCGCTCGACGACGAGGACGCCGCCCGGCGGCACGTCGTGCCGCTCGGGCGGCTCGCCCAGGTCGACGGTCAGCGTGCCGGCGAGGACGACGAAAACCTCCTCCTGGCCGAGGTCGCGGTGGCGCCGTCCGCGCGCGCCGGGCGGGTAGCGCCAGACGTTCGCGCGGGAGGCGGAGAGCGCGTCCGAGAGCCGGGCGACCGAGCGCGGGTCGTCGTCGCCCCGGGGCGCGAACTCGAGCTCGTCGGGCCGGAGGACCGTGAAGCCCACGGCGCGAGCCTAGTCGATCCCGCCCGAGCCCGAGAGGCGGGCGCGAGGCCTCGTGCGCGCGTGGAGCACGAGCCGGGCCCCCGCCGTCGGCCGGGCGGCGTGCGCTCGCGCCGTGCCGGACGGGCGGCCGACTTCTCGCGGCGGATCGCCGCGCTGCCAGCCTAGAGTTCCGACGTGTCGCCCCCCGAGCGTCCACTCCGCCTCGGCGAGCTCCTCGCCGAGACGGTGCGCATCTACGGCGAGCGCCCGCTCGCGGCGCTCGGCCTGGGCGCCGTCGAGGCCGGCGCCTTCCTCGTCGCCGACGCCCTCCCGCCGATCCTCGGCGTCCTCCTCCTCGCGCTCTCCTTCACGGCGGCCTACGGGGCCGCCGCGCGCATCGTCTCGGGCGACTCGTTCGGCGAGGCCTGGGCGCAGGTGGGGCTCCGCGCGCCGGTGCTCCTCGTCCTCACCTTCGTCGTCGCCGTCCCGTTCGCGATCGCCGTCGGGTACCTGTTCCTCCTCGTCCTCGCCGTCCTCTGGATCGCGCTCGCCGGGTTCGCCGTGCCGGTGGCGATGCTCGAGCGCGACCCGGCGACGACGGGCTTCCTCGACCGGCTCGCCTACGCCCTCTACCGCTCCACCCGCCTGGCGCGCGTCGAGTACCTCCACGCCGCGGGCGTCGCGGCCGCGCTCGTGATCCTGTATCTCCTGCTCGGCAACGTCATCGGGGCGGCGCTCGTCGGCTTCGCGGACAACGGCGGCCTCGCGGCCGGCGCGCTCGTCCAGCTCGTGCTCGCGCCCCTCTTCTTCCTCGGCCTCTCGGTCCTCTACTACGAGCAGCGGGCGCGCGCGGCTGTATCCTCGGCCCGCGAAGCCCGCTAGGAGGACACATGCCCAAGTACCTCATGCTGTCGACGTTGAGCGAGCAGGGCCTGCAGACGCTGCGGGCCAACCCGGAGCGGCTCCGGGAGGTGAACAAGGACGTCGAGGAGCTGGGTGCCACGGTCCTCCATCAGTGGTTCGTCCTCGGCCCGTACGACTTCGTCAACATCGTCGAGGCCGAGAGCTCCGCCGTCATCGCCGAGGTCTCGATCTCGCTGGGCGCCCGCGGGAGCGTCCACACGCAGTCCTACGAGATGCTCGAGGTCGACGACCTCATGAAGCTCCTCGGCGCCTAGTCGCCGGCCCCGTGCGGGACCCGCCGCGCCTGCCGGACTGGCTCGCCGCCGAGGTCGCGTCCTGGCCGCAGGACGCCTGGGGAGCGCACCAGACGCGCCTGCTCCTCCGGGACGGGAGCGTGATCGAGCCGGTCGCGGTCCTCCCGAGCGGCGACGTGGTCGGCTGGGGTCAGGCGGGCGACGTCGAGTTCCGCGCCGAGGACATCGTCGCGATCGAGCGCATCGACGTCTGACCGGCGGGGCCCGCGCGAGGCGCGGTCAGCCCGTGAAGACCCAGTCGCGGTCGCGGGCGCCCACGTGGCAGCTCCAGCAGACGGCGCCGCTCGCCTGCAGGGCGAAGCGCGCCCCGGCCGCCTCGCGCGTGTACTCGACGAAGGACCAGTCGCCGTGCTCGGGGTCGGCGCCCCGCTCCTTGCGCATGATCGCGATCAGCCCGATGAAGTCCGCGCCGGGGCGGGCCGCCTCCTTCACGACGATCGTCCCGTCCGGGAAGCGGCCGCCGGCACGGCGCTCCCTCGAGACGTAGACGTCCTTCGTCCCGTTGTGCGGATCGGCGTCGCGCGGCGGGATCGGCGCGTCGTTCAGCTTGTGCCAGGCGCTGTAGCCGGCGACGAACCCCGGGATGCCGCGCGGGGCACGCGGGGGCGGCTCGGCCTCCTCCGTCGACGTCGCTGCGGCCGTCGTCGTCGGCTCCTCGGCGGTCGTCGCGGCCGGCGTCGTGGGCGCCGTCTCCGTCGCGGGCTCGGGAGCCGCCGGCATCGCGTCGGGCTCGCCCGAGCCTCCGCAGGCGGCGAGCACCGGGGCGAGCGCGGTCAGGGCGAGCAGGCGCCTCACTCGAGCCGAGAATAGGCCACGGCGACGTCGGCGGCGAGCGCGGCGTTCTCGAGAATGAGGGTCCGGTTCGCCGCGACGGTCCTGCCGCCGCTCGCCTCGTGGAGGTAGGCGAGGACGAAGGGCGTCACGTCCTGGCCGGCGACGCCCCGGCGCTCCGCCTCCTCGACGCCGGCGCGGACGAGGGGCTCGACGTCGAGGCTCTCGTCCGGCGGCCGCGCGACGAGGAGGGCCGAGTGCCGGCCGAGCCGCCAGTGGAACTGCGCGATCCGGGCGACCTCCTCCACCGTCGTCACCCGCGCGGAGACGGGCGGGCCGCCGTCTCGCGCGTAGAAGAGGGGGATCGTGTCCGTGCGCCAGCCGAGGACGGGCACGCCGATCGTCTCCAGGAGCTCGGCGGTCGCCTCGACGTCGAGGAGCGACTTCGCCCCCGAGGCGACGACGAGCGCCTCGGTGCGGGCGAGCTCGCCGAGGTCGGCGGACACGTCCGGCCGCTGCGCCCATCCTCGGTGGACCCCGCCGAGACCACCGGTGCCGAGGAAGCCGATCCCCACGGCCCTGCAGACGGCGAGCGTCGCGCCCGCGGTCGTCGCGCCCAGGTCGCCCTGCGCGGCGCACGCGGCGAGGTCGCGCGGGCCGACCTTGCGGGCGTCCGGCGAGTCGCCGAACCGCTCCAGCTGTCCCTCCTCGAGGCCGACCTGGATGACGCCGTCGATGACGCCGATCGTGGCGGGCACCGCCCAGGCGACGCGGACCCGCCGCTCCGCCTCCTCGGCGACTGCCGCGCCCTCGCCGCGAGGGAAGCCGTGCGAGACGAGCGTCGTCTCGAGGGCGACGACCGGCCTGCGCGCCTCGAGCGCCGCCCGGACCTCGGGGTGGATGCGAATGAGATCGGCCATCGCTGAGCGCGCGCCCTCCGGGGCTACGGCATCGCCCCCATCTTGGCGACGCAGCGCGCCGCCGCGTCGAGCGCGAGGCCCGGTCCCTCGAGGAGGAAGCCGGCCGCGAACGCGTCGCCCGCCCCGGTCGAGTCGACGACGACGGCGTCGTGGGCGGGCAGCTCCACGGTGCCGCCCGCGTCCGTGACGGAGCAGCCCCGCGCGCCGCGCTTGACGACGACCGTCCCGGCGGCGATCTCGCCCACGAGCTCCGCCTCCGCCTCGTTCGCGAGCACGACCTGCGGCCGGGCGCGGGCGAGCGCCTCGCGGAACTCCGCCAGCCCGGAGGCCTCGATCGCGGCCGTGGAGGAGAGGTCGGCGCTGACGCGCGGCGCCCGCTCGGCCGCCGCCAGCGCCGTCTCGCGGAGCGGCGGCGCGACGAGGCTGTAGCCGGGGAGGTGGAGCCACTCGCAGCCGTCGAGCCACGCGGGGTCGAGCTCGTCGGGGCGGAAGCCGGGGGAGACCCCGCGGTCGGTCAGCATCGTCCTCGTTCCGTCGGGCGCGGCGAGCGAGACGACCGTGCCCGTTCCGGAGTCCACCTCCGGACCTGCGACCTCGACGCCTCGCCGTCGCAGCTCGTCGGCGAGAAGCCGCCCGACCGGATCGCGGGCGCGCTTGCCGAGGAACCGGGCCCGGCCGCCGAGGGCGGCGACCCAGGCGGCGACGTTCGCGGCCTGTCCCCCGGCTCCGACGCGTGTGCGGCCATACGTGTCCGTATCCTCTGCGATCGGGCCCTCCAGGCGCACGACGACGTCCAGGAGGAGGTCCCCGAGCGTGCAGATCACGGGCGGCAGCCTACAATCGGGTCGGTGGACGGCGAGCGCGGCAGGCGGCTTCGACCCTTTCTCCTCGGCGGCCTGCTCGGGAGCGCCGCCGGCGTCGCGGCGGCCGGGCGCATGAGGGTCCGGCCGCGACCTCGCCGCCGCGAGACGCCGGCGGGCCTCGCCGCCTTCGAGCAGGCCCCCTGCTTCGCGGAGGTCGTCGAGCGCGAGACGCGGGCCGAGCGCGGCTAGCGCAGCTCGTCGAGCGCGCGCTCCGCCGTGAGCAGGTTCCTGCCGGAGTCGCCGATCTCGAGCTCGAGCGAGAGCTCCTGGACCCGGATCGTCGCGTCGAGGAACTCCTCGACCGTGCCGGTGGGCTCGCGCGTCCGGAGGAGGAGGAACGGGCCGAACGCCCGCGCTTCGAACGCCGGCCCGGGAGACCGCTCCGGGACCGTCAGCCTGACGCGGTCCTGGTCGAGCTCGTCGGAGGCGTCGAGCACCCAGACGCCGCGCCCGAGCGGCTCGCCCGCGTCGGCGAGCGCCTCGAGCATGAGCTTCGCGTCGGCCCGCGGGACGAAGAGGTCGCCGACGGGCGCGCCCGCCTCCCACGCGTCCAGGTACGTGGGCTCGTAGCCGAGGAGCACGTCGCCGGGGCGACCCGTCGCCGCGAGCCAGACGGCCGCCTCGGCGCGCGCCTCGGCGCGCGCGTCCGGCTCCCCCGTGTAGAGCCACCGCGTGCGCTCGAGCCCCCAGGCGACCTGCGCGACGAGGAGGAGCGCGAGCCCGGCCGCGACGACGGCCGGCGCCAGGCGTCCCGCGGCCTCGCCCGCGCGCCCGAGACCCGCGGCGAAGGCGAGCGCGAAGAACGGGAGCGCGAAGATGAGGTGCCGGGTCTCGAGCGAGGCGCCCGCTCCGGAGCGCGCGGCGACGAAGGCAAGGGTCGGGACGACGACGACGGCGCCCGTCAGGAGGGCGGCCTCCGGCCGTCGGCGGGCGAGCGTGACGAGCCCGACCGCCGCGAGGACGGCCGCCGGGACGGAGACCAGCAGCCACCCGGCCGTGAAGTCGCCGATGACGTTCCAGAGGTACTCGACGACGTCGAGCGGCGACCCGAGCTGCGGGCCGCTGCCGGCGCCGAGCCCGACCTCGAAGCGCGAGGCGAGCACGAAGTACGTGCGCCAGAGCGGGCCCGCGAGGATGACCACGGCGGCCAGGGCGACGAGCGGCGCGCCGAGCGGGAAGCGGCGCCGGCGGCGGAGCACGGCTGCGTACGCCGTCTCGGCGCCCAGGACGAGCACCCCGTAGGGCTGGACCGCGAGCAGGGCCAGGGTCGCCGCGGCCCAGGCGGCCCACCGGCCGTTGGAGCCGCGCTCGAGCGCACGGAGGAGGAGCAGCAGCGAGAGCGCGCTCGCGAAGAGGAAGAGGGAGTACATCCGCCCGTAGATGCCGTGGTAGAGCGTCGTCCAGCTGACCGCGGTCACGAGCGTCGCGACGAGCGCCGTCCGCCGGTCGACGAGCCGCGCGAGCAGCGCCGCGACGACCGGGACGCTCGCCACGGCGAACGCCACGGATATGAGACGAAGCCCGGTGAGACCGGGTTCGACGAGGCCGACGAGGTGGGCGAGGAGGTAGTGCACGGGGGCGCCGCCCCGCTCGCCGAGCACCGTCTCGAGGACCTCGCCGAGCGGGCCGCGGCTGACGAAGAAGGCGAGCGTCTCGTCCTCGTGCGGCGGCAGCGCGTGCAGGCGGAGGAGGAGGAACGCGGCGAGCGCCGCCGTGACGGCACCGACCCCTGCGCGGAAGCCGTCCGGGCTCCACCGGACGGCTGCGGAGGCGCCGCCGTCCGTTGGCACTCCCTCCGCCCGAGTGCCGGGGGCGACCGTGCTCCCTGCTAGCATCTCCCCCTGCAAAGCGCGGCCTTTCTCCGATGCCGATCTACGAGTACCGCTGCCCTCAGGGCCACACGTTCGAGCTGTTCCAGCGGATGACCGACGCGCCGCCGGACGTCTGCGAGGTGTGCGGCGAGGCGCCCGTGACGAAGGTGCTCTACCCGGCTGCGATCCACTTCAAGGGCTCCGGCTTCTACTCGACCGACTACGGCCGCGGCAACCGCCGTCCCTCGCCGAAGGACGGCGGGGAGGGCGGGGGCGAGGCCGGGGAGAAGAAGGCGGACAAGGGCGAGTCGAAGCCCGCCGAGTCGAAGGCCGCCGAGGCCTGAGCCCGCTCCCGCGGGCCACGCGCTTCGAGCGGATGCCCGCGGGCGCGCCCCCTCCCGGCGGCCATCGAGCTAGCCGACCTTTCCGACGCGGCAGCCGGGGCCGAAGACGCCCGACCCGGGCCGAGGGGGCTGGGGCGCCGACTCACCGGTGACCATGGCGATGACGGAGGTGTTCTCCTCCGTCCCGACGATGAACGACTGTCCCTCCAGGTCGGCGATCGTCCCGCCGAGACGGCAGCGGAGGAGCCCGCTCGAGGGCGTCCGGTACTTCACCCACCCGAGCTGGACGAGCTCGTTCGCGGACAGGTCCGTCGCGAGCGGGTTGACGAGGTCGTCGCCGATGAACGGGAGGCGCAGGAAGGTGCCGAAGCTCGTCACCTCGTCGGCCATCGCCTGGATCACGGCCTGCTGGCGCTCGCCTCGGGTGATGTCGTTGTCGGCCGGGTTCAGCTGGTTCTGGCGGATGCGCGCGTAGACGAGCGCCCGCTTCCCGTTCATCTCCTGCTCGCCCCGACGGAAGCGCCACCCCGGCCAGCGCGCGCACTCCGCCGCGGTGGCGCGGGGGCATTCGAACTTGTTCGAGAGGATGCGCTCGGGCACGGTCACGGTGATCCCGCCGAGCGCGTCGATCACCTCGCGGAACTCGGTGAAGTCGACGACGACCACGTGGTTGATCGGGATGCCCGTGAGGTTCTGCACGGTCCGGATGGCGAGCGTCGGGCCGCCGAAGGCGTAGGCGGCGTTGACCTTGTCGAGGCCCTCGCCGGGAATGTCGACGCGGAGGTCCCGCGGGATCGAGAGGAGCGCGAGCCGGTGCTCGTCGGGGTCCGTGCGGACGAGCATGATCGCGTCCGAGCGGAAGGGCCCCGTGCGATCCGGCCCCTCGTCCGTACCGAGGACGAGCGTCGTCGAGGGGTTCGAGAGGAGCAGGCCGTCCTGCGGTGCGAGCGCGCGATAGGCGCGCGAGTCGAGCCGGTCGTTGGCCTCCTTGACCCCGCTGCGGAAGGCGAGGTAGCCGAGGAGGCTCCACACGGAGACGAGGAGGAAGAGGGCGAGCAGGACGACGAGACCGATCCGCAGCCACCGCCGCCCGCGGCCCGGCCGGCGCGTCTTCGGGCGGGCGTACGCATCGCCCTTCCCGTCGGCCCGGCGGGCGCGCTTCCCCGGCGTCTCGCGGGCCGTCTCCCGGGGAACGGGCCCCTTCGTCCGTCCTCCGCGGTAGACGCGGTACGGCTTGTCCTTGGATGCCACGCGACCGAGTATCGTAGCCAGCCCGGAATGCGCGGCCCCCTCGTCATCGCGGTCGACCTCGGCGGGACGAAGCTCGCGACGGCGCTCGTCGACTCCGAGGGCAAGCTCGAGCGCGTGGCGGCAGAGCCGACGGAGCTCGCCGGGGAGGACGCGCTCCTGGCGCAGCTCGAACGGGTCGTCGGCGCCCGTCTCACGGACGAGGTCGTCGCCCTCGGCGTCGGCGTTCCCTCGACCATCGACCAGCGCGCGGGGCGGGCGGTCGCCTCGGTCAACATCCCCCTCGCCGGCGTCGGGCTCCGCGACCGGCTCCGGGAGCGCTTCGGGGTGCCGGTCATGATCGAGAACGACGCGAACGCCGCCGCTCTCGCGGAGCACCGCTGCGGCGCCGGCCGCGGCTCGCGGCACATGGTCATGCTCACGCTCGGCACCGGCGTCGGCGGGGGCCTCGTCCTCGACGACCGGCTCTACCGGGGCGCGATCGGCGCCGCCGCCGAGCTCGGGCACGTCACGATCGCCGTCGGCGGGCCCCCGTGCCAGGGCACCTGCCCGGGTCGTGGCCACCTGGAGAGCTTCGTCTCGGGGACGGCCGCGGACCGGCTGGCGGAGGAGCTGGCGCGCGAGCGCCCCGACGGCGACCTCGGCCGGGCGGCGGCCGCCGGCCGAATCGTCGACGCGCGCCTGGCCGCGGAGCTGGCCGCCCGGGGCCGGGGGGACGCCAGGGACGTGATCGAGCACGTCGGCTTCCACCTCGGCGTGGGCATCACCGGCTTCGTCAACGTCTTCAACCCGGAGGTCGTCGTCGTCGGCGGCGGCCTGGGGCAGGCCGGGGAGCTGCTGCTCGAGCCGGCCCGGCGGGTCCTCGCCGAGCAGGGTCTCTCCCCGGCGAAGGACGTCGTGGAGGTCGTCCAGGCGGTCCTGGGGACCCGGGCCGGGCTCGTCGGCTCGGGCTTGGCGGCGTTCGAGGCCGTCGACGGCGCCTGATGTCCCTCGTCGTCTGCCCGACGCCGATCGGGAACCTCGAGGACGTCACGCTGCGGGTGCTCCGCGAGCTCGGCGAGGCGGACATCGTCCTCTGCGAAGACACGCGCCGGACGCGCATCCTCCTCGAGCGCCACGACGTGCACGCGCGCCTCGTCTCGTTCCACCGTCACAACGAGGCGGCACGGACGGCCGAGATGCTGCCGCGCCTCGAGGCGGGCGCGCGGATCGCGCTCGCGAGCGACGCCGGGCTCCCGGGGGTCAGCGACCCGGGCGCCCGCCTCGTCGCGGCCGCGCTCGAGGCGGGCCTCGAGGTCGTCGTCCTGCCCGGGCCGTCGGCGGTCGAGACCGCGCTCGTGGCGAGCGGTCTCGTCGGCGAGCGCTTCACCTTCCTCGGCTACCTCCCGCGCGGCGAGGCCGCGCTCGGGCGAGTGTGGGACGAGCTCGCCGTGTGGACGTGGCCCGCGGTCGCGTTCGAGTCGCCGCGCCGGCTGCCGGCGACGCTCGCGAGCCTGGCGGCCGCCCAGCCGGAGCGGCGGGTCGCGGTCTGCCGGGAGCTGACGAAGCGCTTCGAGGAGGTCGTGCGCGGGCGCGCGCCGGAGGTCGCGGCTCGCTTTCGCGAGCCGCCGAAGGGCGAGGTGACGCTCGTGGTCGGCGGCGCGGAGGGCGCCGGTGCCCGCGACCGGAGCCGCGTCTCCCCCGAGGCCGTCGAGGCGGTCGCCGAGCTCGTCGCCGCGGGCATTCCCCGTCGCCGGGCGAGCGACCTCGTCGCCCGGCTGACGGACGTGTCCCGGAACCGGCTCTACCGCGCCTCGCTCTGAGCCCGGCGCGCGGCCCGCCGGCGTCGTCGGCGTTGACAACGTCCGAGCGCCTTGCTACCGTCCTCCTCGTTGACATAGAGGACAACGGGAGGCGGAGATGCGACGACTGCTCGTCCTGCTCCCGGTCCTGATCGCGATCCAGGCCGGCGTGCCGCCCGCACTCGCCTGGACCTGGCCCGTGGACGGGCCGGTGCTACGACCCTTCACGCTCGGCGGCGACCCGTACGCGGCCGGGCAGCATCGCGGCATCGACGTCGGTGCCCCCGCCGGCGCCACCGTCCGCGCGCCCGCCGCGGGGACCGTGAGCTTCACGGGCACGGTGCCGGGCGGAGGACGAACGATCACCGTCCGCACCGGCGACGGGTACTCCGTCACCCTGCTCCACCTCGGGACGATCCGCGTCGAGAGCGGCGCCGTCGTCTCCGAAGGCTCGACCGTGGCCACGGTCGGCTCGAGCGGCGTCGCCGAGCATCCGGAGCCGTCCGTGCACCTCGGCGTGCGCCTCACCCCCGATCCGAACGGCTACGTCGACCCGCTCGCGCTCCTGCCGCCGCCCGAGCCGGCGCCCGAGCCCGCGCCCGCCGAGCCGCCCGCGCCGGCTCCCAGCCCGGCTCCGCCCTCGGAGCCGGGCCCGGATCCCGCCGCCGCGTCCGCCCCGGAGCCTGCCCCGGCGCCGGAGCCGGCTCCCGCACCCGAGCCCGTTCGGGCCGCCCCGGCCGTGCCCGCCTCGCCGGCGGCCCAGGAGCCGCCTCGCGACGCGCGGGCCGCGCGGGAGGCGTTCGAGCGAGGCTCGCCCGGAGGCACGGCCGTCGGGGAAGGGTCGCGCGTCGCGGCGGAGCCCGGCTCGAGGAGGGCGCCGGGTACGGCGTCCGGCGTTGCTCCGTCCGGTCGTCGGCAGGCGCCGGCCGCTCGGGAGACGGGCGCTCGCCGGGAGCTGATCGAGCGGATCGGTCTCGACGTCGGGCGAACCGACGCCGGCGCGCACGGGCCGCCGAGCGCCGTCGGGGCCGGCGCCACGCCCGCTCGCGCCGGCGCGCGGCCCGGGCACGCGCCGGGCGAAGACGGCGGGCCACGCACGTGGCCGGCCTGGCCGGCCGGGGCCGCCCTCCTCGTCGCGCTCGCGCTAGGTCTGCGCCGACGTCAGCTCCGCGATGCAGGCCCGGCAGACGCCGCGTCCCCGGTGCTCCTCGACGGCGCGCGAGGTCCCGCAGAAGACGCACGACGTGCGCGGCCGGCTGAGGAGGATCGTCTGGTCCCGCACCGAGATCTCCAGTGGATCGCGCTCGGTGAGGCCGAATCGCTTGCGGATCTCGATCGGGATCACGATGCGGCCCAGCTCGTCGAGGTGGCGGATGATGCCCGTCGTCTTCGCCGACCGATGGCTGCGCGTCGTGGTTCCCATCGTGTGTCCGCTCACCGCCCCTCTCGTGGCCGCAGGCGCGCACCCGCCTGCGCCCGCTGACGATGCCTCGATTCCTTCACTCAATTCCCGCCGGCTTCCAGTTGAAACCGGCGGCGGCCGTCCGAATTCGGCTCCGTATCATGGGCGCGCATGACCTTCTACGTGACGACGCCGATCTACTACGTGAACGCGATCCCGCACATCGGCCACGCGTACACGACGATCGCCGCGGACGTCGTCGTCCGGCACAGGCGCCAGCGCGGCGAGGAGACGTTCTTCCTCACGGGAACGGACGAGCACGGCTCGAACATCCCGCGCGTCGCCGAGGAAGCCGGCCTGGGCCTCGAGGAGTTCGTCGACCGGAACGCGGCGGCGTTCCGCGAGATGACGGAGCGGGTGAACGCCTCGAACGACTTCTTCATCAGGACGACCGACGAGCGGCACGGCGACCGCGTGCAGGAGTTCCTCGAGCGCATCCGCGAGCGCGGCGAGATCTACGAGGGCGTCTATGCGGGTCTCTACTGCACGCGCTGCGAGGCCTTCTACACGGAGGAGGAGCTGGTCGACGGCCTCTGCCCCCAGCACGGCATCCCGCCGGAGCACGTGGAGGAGAAGAACTACTTCTTCCGCCTCTCCGCCTACAGGGAGCCGCTGCTCCGCCTCTACGACGAGCGGCCGGACTTCGTCCTCCCGCGCTTCCGCTTCAACGAGGCGCGGAGCTTCGTCGAGCGCGGGCTGGACGACATCAGCGTGAGCAGGGCGGGGCAGCGCTGGGGCGTGCCGGTGCCTTGGGACACCGACCAGATCGTCTACGTCTGGGTGGACGCGCTCATCAACTACTGGAGCGCGCTCGCCTTCGCGCGGCCGGGGGAGGACCTGCGCCCGCGGCTCTGGCCCGAGGTGCGGCACCTGCTCGCCAAGGACATCCTCAAGTTCCACTGCGTCATCTGGCCGGCGCTGCTCCTGGCCGCGGGGCTCGAACCGCCGAAGCAGCTGTTCGTCCACGGCTACCTGCTCATGGACGAGCGGAAGATGTCGAAGTCCGTGGGGAACGTCATCGACCCGCTCGACCTCGTGGACGTCTACGGGGTGGACCCCGTTCGCTTCTACCTCCTGCGCGTGGCGACGTTCGGCCAGGACGGAAACATCTCCGTCGACGGACTGCACGAGCGGTACGAGCGCGAGCTCGGCAACGAGCTCGGGAACCTCCTCTCCCGGACGACCGCGATGGTCGCGCGCTATCGCGGCGGGCGGCTGGCGCTCGCCGAGACGTCGTCGTCGCTCGCACAGGAGATCGCCGGCGTCGCAGTCGAGGTGGCCGAGCGGTTCGACCGCTGGGACCTGACGGGAGCGCTCGAGCGGATCTGGGAGCTTGTGCGGGGGCTCAACCGGCACGTCGAGCAGAGCGCGCCCTGGGAGCTCGCCCGCGACGAGAGCCGCGCGGACGATCTCGACCGCGTGCTGTACGAGCTGGCCGACGGTCTGCGTGCGGTTGCCGTCGCGCTCGCCGCCTTCGCCCCAGAGACCTCCGAGCGGATCCTCGCGGCCCTTCGGCAGCCTGCCGACATCGCCTGGGAGGGCGTGGCGCCCGGGCGGACGGTGGCGGCGGAGGGCATCGGAGCCTCCCAGCCTCTCTTCCCGCGCGTCGACGCGCCGACCGCGGCCGCGTGAGCCCGCCGCGGGCCCGCGGGGCACGCGCCGCCGCCGCGATCCGGCTTCGAGGGGGCGTGTGATCGACACGCACGCCCACCTCGACGCGCTGGCGGACCCCTCGGCGGCGCTCGCCCGCGCCCGCGACGCGGGGGTCGACCGGGTCGTGAGCGTGGGGACGACGATCCCTTCCGCCCGGGCGACGCTCGCCCTCTGCGAGCGCGAGGACGGGGTCTGGGCGGCGCTCGGGCTCCACCCGCACGAGGCGGGCCGGGTCGGCGAGCCGGAGCTGGCAGAGCTGCGCGCGCTGCTCGGGCATCCGAAGGCCGTCGCCGTCGGCGAGACGGGGCTCGACCACTACCGCGACCTCGCGCCGCGCGAGCGGCAGGCGGACGTCTTCCGGGCGCAACGCGACCTGGCCGCCGAGCTGGGAAAGCCCCTCGTCGTGCATACACGAGCGGCCGACCGTGAGACGGCGGCCGCCCTCGCCGAGCTCCCGGCCGACGTGCCCGTCGTCCTCCACTGCTTCTCGTCGACGGCGCTGCTCGAGCCCGCGCTCGCCGGCGGCTGGTTCGTCTCCTTCGCGGGGAACGTCACGTACCCGAAGGCGGGCGAGCTGCGCTGGGCGGCCGCGCGCGTTCCGTCGGAGCGGATCCTGGCGGAGACGGACACGCCGTACCTCGCGCCCCAGCCCGTTCGCGGCCGCCCGAACGAGCCGGCGCACGTCGTCCACACGGTGGCGGCCCTCGCCGAGGCGCGAGGCGAGGATGCGGCCGCGCTCGGCGGGCAGATCGCGGCCAACGCCGCGCGGCTCTTCGGTCTCCCGTGATGCGACTCCCGCTGGGGATTCGTCTCCAAGCCTGCAGGCGGCGCACGTGAGGCTGCCGGTGACGCCGAACCGGGAGCTCGGCCAGCACTTCCTCGTCGACGAGAACATCCTCCGCGTCGCCGGGCGCCTCGCCGAGCTCGATGCGGGCGACGTCATCCTGGAGGTCGGAGCCGGGCTCGGCGTCCTGACCGCCTTCCTCGCCGACCGCGTCGGCACCGTCCACGCCGTCGAGGTCGATCGGGCGCTCGAGCCGCACCTGCGGGAGCGGCTTACGGGACGCGCGAACGTCGAGCTCGTCTTCGGCGACGCCCTCCGGCTTCCGCTCCACGAGCTCGACCCCTCACCGACGAAGCTCGTCGCCAACCTGCCCTACGCGATCGCAACGCCGCTCGTCGCGGAGAGCCTCGACGGGCTTCCCTCCGTCCGCCTCTGGTGCGTGCTCGTCCAGCGCGAGGTCGCCGACCGGTTCTTCGCGCGCGCCGGGACGAGGAGCTACGGCGCCGTCTCGGTGCTCGTCCGGCTCACGGCCGAGCGGACGGGCGTGCACCCGGTCGCCCGCACGTGCTTCGTCCCCCCTCCGAACGTCGACTCGTCTCTCGTCGCGTTCCGGCGGACGCGGGACTGGGGGCCCGAGCTCGCGCGCCTCCGGGAGGTCGTCCAGGCCGCCTTCGCGCACCGGAGGAAGACGCTGCCCAACTCGCTCGCGCTCGGCGGCCTCGCGACGCGCGAGCGGGCGGTCGCCGCTCTCGAGGGGCTCGGCCGTCGGGCCGAGACGCGCGCCGAGGCGCTGGAGCCGGAGGAGTTCCTCCGTCTCGGGGAGCTGCTCCCGTGAGCGCGGCCCGCGCCGTCGCGGCGGCCAAGGTGAATCTCGCACTCGTCGTCGGCCCGCCCCGTGCGGACGGCCTGCACGAGGTGGCGACCGTCCTCCAGCGGGTCGATCTCTGCGACCGGCTGGAGCTCGAGCCCGCGGGCTGCCTCGTCGTCGAGGGGTTCGCCGAGGACACGATCGTCCGGGCGGCGCTCGCCGGCCTCGCCGAGGCGGCGGGCGTCGAGCCGGGCTGGCGGATCCGGATCGACAAGCGGATCCCCGTCGCCGCCGGGCTCGGAGGCGGGAGCGCCGACGCGGCCGCGGCCCTCCGGCTCGCCAACGACTCGCTGCCCGCGCCGCTCCCCGGGGAGCGGCTCCACGCGCTCGCCGCGTCGCTCGGCGCGGACGTCCCCTTCTTCCTCGACGCCGGGCCGAAGCTCGCGGAGGGAGCGGGAGAGCGGCTGACGGCGCTCGACCTCCCCCAGGACTTCTGGGTCGTACTCGTGCTCCCGCGGGGGGCGGCGAAGCGCTCCACCGCAGCCGTCTACCGGCGGTTCGACGAGCTCGGGCTCGCCGCCGGGTTCGCCGAGCGCAGGCGGAGCCTCCTCCTCGGCCTCGACCGCTGCCGCCGCCCGCGACACCTGGCCGAGCTGCCGCCGAACGACCTGGCGAGGGCCGCCGGAGGAGCCGACGTCGCGGACGCGCTCGCTCGCGGCGGCGCCTTCCGGGCGGACGTGAGCGGCGCCGGGCCCGTCGTCTACGGGCTCTTCCACCGCCGCGAGGAGGCGCGTGCCGCGGCTCGGTCGCTCGCCGGCGCCGGGCCCACCTGGGTGGTCGCACCCGTCTGGTAACGTCGCGCCGAGTGACGTCCGTGCCGGTGCTGGAGCCGCGGGAGAGCGAGAGAGGGCTCTGGCTCCGGGCCAGGCGCCTGCGGCTCGCGCTCTTCATCGGACTCGTCGAGAGCATCCTCGTCCTCGCCGGCGACAGCGGCTGGTACTGGGTCCTCGCGGCCGCCGTCGTGGCGGTCGGGTTCTATCTCTTCGTCGGCCGGAGCTTCCGCTTCCACGTCGTGCGCGAGGTCTCCTGGATCGCCGCCGCCTCGCAGCTGATCGCGGTGCTCGTGCCGGTGCTCTGGGTCGTCGTCAAGGCCGTGGCGATCGTCGCGCTCGTCGTCATGGCCGTCGTGCTCCTGGTCATGCTGCTCGCGGACCGGCGCTAGGCGGCCGCTCCTATACTCGCTGTCGGTGGGGCGTAGCCAAGCTGGTAAGGCAGCGGGTTTTGGTCCCGTGACCGGAGGTTCGAATCCTCCCGCCCCAGCCATGACGCCCTCGTGACCGCGAGGCCTCTCGCAGCCGTCGTGCTCGCGGCCGGGCTCGGCACCCGGATGCGGTCGCGACGGCCCAAGCACCTCCATCCACTCCTCGGCCGGCGCCTGCTCGACTGGCCCATCGCGGCGGCCCGCGCGCTCGGGCCCGAGCCGCTCGTCGTCGTCTGCTCGCCGGGCACCGTCGAGGAGCTCGAGGGCACGCTCCCGCGGGGCGCGGTCGTGGCCGTGCAGGAGGAGCCGCGGGGGACCGGCGACGCCGCGGCCGCCGCTCGCCCGGCGCTCGCGGACTTCGACGGCGACGTCCTCGTCGTCGCCGGCGACGCGGCGCTCCTCTCGCCCGGGGACCTCGAGCGCCTCCTCGAGCTCCATCGGAGGGAAGGGGCAGCCGCGACGGTCCTCTCCTTCGAGCCGGAGGACGCCGCCGGCTACGGCCGCGTCCTGCGCGATGCCGAGGGCCGGCTCCGCGCCATCGTCGAGGCCGGCGACGCGACGCCCGAGGAGCTGGCCGTCCGCGAGGCGAACTCGTCGGTCTACGTCTTCGCCGCAGGAGCCCTCTGGCGCGCCCTCGGCCGCCTCGACACGGACAACGCGCAGAACGAGCTCTACCTCACCGACGCGGTCCGTCACCTCGTGGATGACGGCCGTCCCGTCGCGGTGTACCGTGCGGGTGACCCACGTGCCGGCGAAGGCGTGAACACCAGGGCCGATCTCGCGGCCGCGGGCGCGCGGCTCCGCGACCGCATCCTCTCCGCGCACATGGAGGCCGGGGTGACGATCGTCGATCCCGCGACCACGTGGGTCGAGGAGGGCGTGGAGATCGAGCCGGACGCGGTCATCCACCCCTTCACCGTCCTCCGCGGGCGCACTGTCGTCCGCCGGGGGGCCGAGGTGGGGCCGCACGCCGTCGCGGTGGACGCGGAGATCGGCGAGGAGGCGCTCGTCGGCCCCTTCTGCTACCTGCGCCCGGGAACGGTGCTCGCCGCGCGGGCGAAGGCGGGGACGTTCGTGGAGCTGAAGCAGACCGCCGTCGGCGAGGGGGCGAAGGTTCCGCACCTCTCCTACCTGGGCGACGCCGAGGTGGGGGAGGGCACGAACGTGGGCGCCGGCACGATCACCGCCAACTACCCGCACCAGGAAGGCCGGCCCAAGGGGCGAACGACGATCGGGCGGAACGTCAGGACCGGCATTCACAATGGGCTCGAGGCTCCAGTGACCATCGGAGACGGCGCCTGGATCGCAGGCGGCTCGTACATCACCGACGACGTGCCGCCCGATTCCCTTGCCGGTTTCCCGCCCAGGCAAGTGACGAAAGAGGGCTACCTGCGTGGAAAGCGGAACGACTGAGCTCGCGATCCCGGGGCTCGACGTGACCCCGGAGCCGACGCCGCAGCCGCAGGGCGAGCGTGGCCGCTGGATCGAGCGTGGCCCCTCCGGCAAGCTCATGCTCTTCTCCGGCCGCTCGCACCCAGTGCTCGCCGGGAAGATCGCCGACCAGCTCAACATCGAGCTCGGCGAGGTGGAGCTGAAGACGTTCGCGAACGGCGAGACGTACTGCCGCTACCGCGAGTCGATCCGCGGCGCCGACGTCTTCCTCGTCCAGGCCTGCCACGGGCCGGCGACGAACGACTACGTCCTCGAGCTGATGATCATGATCCAGGCGGCGAAGCTCGCCTCCGCGAACCGCATCACCGCCGTGATGCCGTGGTTCCCCTACTCGCGCCAGGACAAGAAGTCGTCTCCGCGCGAGCCGATCACGGCGAAGCTCCTCGCGGACGCCTTCGACGCGGCCGGGGTCGACCGCGTGCTCACTATGGACCTCCACGCCGGCCAGATCCAGGGCTTCTTCCGGATCCCGGTCGACCACATGACCGCGCTGCCGCTCTTCGCGCGCTACTACCGCGAGACGCTCGGCCTCCACGGGGACGAGGTCGTCGCGGTCTCGCCCGATCCCGGGCGGGCGAAGATGGCGACGAAGTTCGCCCAGATGCTCGACGCGGACTTCGCGCTCATGAACAAGCAGCGCCCGGCCCACGACGTCGCCGCCGTCACCCAGGTGGTGGGCGACGTCCGCGGGAAGGTGGCGATCATGAGCGACGACATCATCGTCACCGGCGGGACGCTCGTCGGCGGCGCGCGGGCGCTCCTCGAGGCGGGCGCGACCGCCGTCTACGCGTGCGCGACGCACGGGCTCTTTCCCCCCGCGGCTCTCGAGAAGCTCGGCGAGGCCGACCTCGCCGGCCTAGCCGTCACGGACACGGTGCCGATCGGCGAGCTCGACCGTCCCGAGAACCTGACGGTGCTGACGGTCTCGGGAATCCTCGCCGAGACGATCGAGAACGTCTTCGCGGACGAGTCGGTCTCCGCCATCTTCGCGGGCGAGAACCAGCTCTTCTAGCCGGACGAGCGGCGGACCTCGGCGGGCCGTAGGGTGAGGCGATGAGCCTCGTCGAGCTCGCGGAGGCGCCGAGCCTCCACGCGCGGCTCGCGCCGGGCGAGGAGCTCGTCGTGACGGATGCCTACGTCCTGTTCCTCGGCCGCGACGACCATCCGGGCGCGACGGTGGTGCAGCGCCTACGCCTGGCGCCCGAGTCCGTGAGCGACACCGTCGAGGAGGTGCGCGAGGCGGTTCGCCGCCGAGGCAGGAGCAACCTCGCCTGGGAGGTCTCGGACGCCGCGACGCCGAGCGGCCTCGCCGAGCGCCTGCTCCGGCTCGGCGCCGTCCCGGCCGGCCCTCCGTCGGAGCCGCGCGCCACGCTGATGGCGCTGCGCGCCCCGCCCGCTCCGGGTCCGCCCGGCGTGGAGGTGATGCGGGTCGAGACGGTCGAGGCGTTCCACCTCTACGTCTCGATCACGCACGAGGTCTTCGGGCTCGAGGACAGGCTCCCCGCCGAGCTCGAGCGCATCGAGCGCGAGGGCGCGCGCGACCTCGCGGACCAGGGCTTCGTCCGCTACGTCGCTTCGATCGGCGGCCGTGCGGTCGCGGCGGGGAGCGCGACGTTCGCCGCCGCCGGCGTCGTCCTGCACGCCGGCTGCACGCGCGTCGAAGCGCGCGGACGGGGCGCGTACCGCGCGCTCGTCGCCGCTCGGTGGGAGGAGGCGGCACGCCGTGGCACGCCCGCGGCCGTGACGCGCGCAGGGGCGATGTCCGCCCCTCTCCTTCGCCGTCTCGGCTTCGCGGAGATCGGCGCGCTGCAGCTCCTGCACGACCCGCTGCACCGGTAGGCGCCCGCGGACGCTTGCACGCGCGCGGCCACGGGCTAGAGTGTCTCTCAGGGACACTCCGGCGTCGGGGTCCCGCTGCGGCGGGAGAAGCATGAAGCCCGCATCGCCCAGACGGCCGCGCGCGCCGGCGGCTCACCCGGCACCCGACTCCGGGGCGCCTCGTCCCCCCGGGGACGATCCGTGGGCCGGGGACGACGAGACCTGGGACGCGGCTCGCTCGCCGGAGACCGGGGACGAGGTCGTCCGGCTCTTCCGCGGCGTCGCGCTCGCGTCGTTCGTCGGCGTCCTGTTCTGGGGCGCGATCGTCGCCGTCGTCGTCTACCTCCTCTAGAGGCGCTGCCTCCAGGAAAGACCCCGTCCGGGGTAGACGAATCGAGGCTTTCGGCCGATGCTGAGAGGGCACTGCGGCCCATCGTCGTTCGAATCGGGAATCCCGGGCTCCTCGGGGAGCTCCGCGAGCACTTCGCGCGCTCGGGCTTCGCCGTGCTCCCGCTCGGCCCGAACGAGATCTCGGTCGGCCTCGGCGACGCGCCCGACCAGGAGCAGGGCCGGCGGGAGGTGAGCGCCCATCTCGTCGTCTGGAGCGTCCTCCACCCGGACGACCCGGGCGAGATCGTCGCCTGAGGGGCGTCCCTCGGACCGCGCTTTGGGCCGCGAGAGCACGTCCCGAAGGGGCAGGTACGCGGGAATGCCCATTCCGGGGGATGTCGTCGGCCGGGGAGGGAGCCAAGGTCCGTCGGTGCAGCCGCGTCCACGTGACTGACCCCCGTCCCCCCAGCGAGCGGCCGGAGCCGACGCGGAAAAAGGTCCGGCGCCGTCGTCGCCGGGCTCAGACAGGTGCCGTGTTCCCGTCGGTCCTGAAGGTCGAGATCCAGAATCTCGAGGGCCTCGGCGGCCTGGCCGCCGGCGCCGCCGAGCAGGCGGGTCCGCTCGCGGCCGACCGGCGCCGCCTGGAGGAGCGCGAGGCGGCGCTCGCCGCGGCCGAGGCGGACGTCGCCGCGCGGGGACGACGGCTGAGCGAGCTCGAGGAGACGCTCGGGCCCGCCGCCGCCCTCGTCGAGTCGCGGGAGAGCCTCGACCGGCGTGAGCGGCGCGTGGGCGAGCTCGAGCGGACCATCCGCGCCCGCGCCCGCGCCCTCGACGAGCGGGAGCGCGAGCTCGACTCCCGGCGAGCCCTCCTCGAGGCGGACCTCGAGCTGCGGGAGGAGGACGTCGAGCGGCGCGAGGACCTGCTCGCGATCCGCGAGGAGCGGCTGGAGGAGCGCCAGCGGGAGCTCGGCGTGTACGTCTCCCAGCTCCAGGGACGCCTCCAGTCCCGCCCGGCCTGAGCCCCGGCGGCCTTCGCTAGACTTGCCGGCCGAGATGGCCGGCGAGCGAGTCAAGCTGGGAGTCACTCCGCGGGAGGAGCGCGGGAGCGCCGCCTCGCGCCGCCTGCGTGCCGGCGGGATGGTGCCCGGCGTGCTCTACGGAAGCGGGAAGACGGCGCATCCCTTCAGCGTCCCCGAGCGCGAGCTCCGGCGCGTGCTCACCGGCGATCACGGGCTCCACGCGATCCTCGACGTCGTCTTCGACGGCCAGAAGACGGCGCACCACGCCGTGCTCAAGGACTACCAGCTCGACCCGGTGCGCACCCGCCTCCTCCACATCGACCTCCACGAGGTGCGGCTGGACCAGCCCATCCAGGCCCAGGTCGCGGTCGAGCTCGTCGGTGAGTCGCCGGGGGTCAAGGAGGGCGGCGTCCTCACGCTCGTGACCCGCGAGGTCACCGTCGAGGCGCTCCCGATGGAGATTCCCGACCACCTGGAGCTGGACATCTCGGGCATGGCGATCGGCGACAGCCTGCGCGTGGGCGACCTGCCCGCGCAGGATGGCGTGACCTACCTGGACACCCCAGAGGCGGTCGTCGCGAACGTCTCGGCGCCCAGGGTCGAGGAGGAGCCCGAGGAGCTCGAGGAGGCCCTCGAAGAGGGCGAGCTGCCTCCCGAGGAGGCGCCGGAAGGGGCCGCCGAGGAGCCTGCCGAGGCCGAGGCCGACGCGGGCGCCGGCGGCGAGACCACCGAGGGCTAGGAACTCCTCGCCGTGCGGCTCTTCCGCCGGGGCGAGCCCGCCTCGTCGCTGGACGTGCTCGTGGCCGGCCTCGGCAATCCGGGCCGGGAGTACGCGGGCCACCGGCACAACGTCGGCTTCATGGTCTGCGACGAGCTGGCCCGGCGGCACGGGGGCTCGTTCCGGTCGAAGTTCTCCGCCGAGCTCGCTGAGGTGCGCGTCGACGGCGCCCGCGCGGCCCTCTTGAAGCCGCAGACGTACGTGAACGAGTCGGGCCGCTCGGTCGCGGCGGCCGCGCGCTTCTTCAAGGTCGAGCCCGAGGGGCTGCTCGTCGTCCACGATGAGGTCGACCTCGAGCCGGGCCGGCTGCAGGCGCGGGCCGGCGGCGGCCTCGCAGGGCACAACGGCCTCCGCTCGCTCGCGCGGCACCTGAAGACGCAGGAGTTCCTGCGCCTGCGCGTCGGCGTCGGCCGGCCCGGGCGCGGCGACCCGCGGCCCGTCGCGGACTTCGTACTCTCCGACTTCGCGGCCGAGGTCGACGTCGAGGAGCTCGTGGCGCGCGCCGCGGACGCGGTCGAGACGATCGCCCGGGACGGCCTCGAGGAGGCGCAGCGGCGCTTCAACGAGCGGCCGTAGCGCCCGTCCGCCGGGAGCGCACGGCGACGGCGGCGAGCCGCCGCTGCAGCTGCCGCGCCCGACGCCTTCCCCACCCACCCGACGCCGCGTGGCCGTCGACGCGGCCGCAGCGCGCCGCTGCGGCCGAGGGCTCCACCCCTCGTCGCGGGCGCAGCCGCCGCGGGGACCGCATGCCCGGAGCTCGACCCCGGCGGGCTCGTGGGCATCGTTCGCCTGGTCGTGGCGGCGGTTTCCACCCCCCAAGGGGCGTTTCTTCTCCGCCTCGTGCGCGTGTCGTCACGGAGCGCGCGCCACACGCGCGCACTTCGTCGCTACGCTCGAAGCGGGTGGAGGCACGGGGTGGCCCCGGAGGGCGGAGTGGAGAAACGAGGCGGGCCGCCCGGTGACGAGCGACCCGCCGCAGAGGGGCCCGCGCGCCGTAGCGGCCCGGCGCGAGGCTGGCTCCTCCTTCGGCAGATCGGGCCCGCGACCTTAGCCGCGCCCGAGCGGCGGCCGGCCGGCCCGGGCGGCCGGGAGCTGCGCCTCGTCGATCCGTACCCGCACGAAGAGTCCCCCCGCCGGCGCCCGCCCGTACTCGACGCGGAGCGCCTCGGCCGGCACCTCCGCCAGGGCCGCGGCGTGCTCGTCGCGCCAGCGCCGAAACGCCTCGTCGGCCCCCGGCGGCTCGAACGAGGCGACGAGCGTGGGTCGCGTCCCGATGGGGCGAAGCTCTCCGGCCACGGCGGAATCGTACGGTCTCCGGCCGCTGGCTACGATTCGCTGCGGCGGAACCGCGGTTCCGCTCCTCGTCATGGACCGCTCGACCCGCACCCACGCGCCCGCCCTCGCGCCGATCGCCCGCGCGCTGGCCGAGAGCGAGCGCCTGCGCGAGCTCCTCGCCGATCCGGCCGACACCCGTGTCTCCGAGCCGATCCTGCCACTCTTCCTCGCCGCGCTGCACCTCGCGCGCGGCGGCCCGCTCGTCTGCGTCCTCCCCGGCGACGGCGAGGCGCGCGACGCGGCCGAGGGGGCGGCCTGGTTCCTCGGCGAGGAGAGCGTCGGCCTCTTCGCCTCGCGCGGCGTCCGCTGGGGCAGCGGCCTCGAGCCGCCGCCGCACCTCGTCGGCGAGCGCGCCCGCGCCCTCGAGGTCCTCGCCGCGGGCGGCCTCGTCTGCGCCTCGGCCGTCGGGGCGGCGGAGGGGATCCCGCCGGAGCGGGCGCGCTCCGAGCCGATCGTCGTCCGCCCCGGCGAGGAGCCCGGGGTCGACGGCCTCGCGGAGCGCCTGGCCCTCGCCGGCTACGAGCGGGTCGTGCAGGCCGAGGAGCGTGGCCAGTTCGCCGTCCGCGGCGGGATCGTCGACGTCTTCCCCTCGACGGGGCGCGAGCCGGTCCGCATCGAGCTCTTCGGGGACGAGGTGGAGTCCCTCCGCGCCTTCTCGCCCTTCACGCAGCGGACGCTCCATGCGCTCGAGGAGGCGGTCGTCTACCCGGCGGCCGAGCGGCGGGCCGATGCGGGCGAGCCGGCGCTCCCCGGGGAGGAGCCCGAGCAGGGCCCGGCCGTTCCCGCGGACCTCGTCGCGCCGCTGCCGCCCGCCGACCTCGTCTCGGACCCCGGCGAGGTCGAGGAGGTCGTGCGCGAGGAGCTCGGCGCGACGCTCGACCTCGGCGGGGCGATCCGCGTCTCCCAGCTCCCCGCGGGCCAGCGTCACGCGTTCGAAGCGCAGCGGCCCGCGGTCGCCGCGCGGGGGCTCGCCGAGGCGGAGCGGGACCTGCTCGGCTACGTCAAGGGAGGCAACCGGGTCGTCGTCACCTTCGCCCACCGGGGCGAGGCGCTCCGCACGCAGGGGCTCCTCCGGCGCCTCGATGCCGTCGTCCTCGACCCGGGCGATGAGCTGCCCGACGAGCCGGGCCTCGTCTTCGCCGTCTCGCCGGCGCGGCGTGGCTTCGTGCTCCGCGACCTCGGGGTCATCCTGCTCCCCGACACGCAGGTCTTCCGCAAGCGCCCGCCGCGGGCGGACGCGCGCGTCGGGCGGGCGCTCCAGAGCTTCGCCGACCTGCGGACGGGCGACCACGTCGTCCACGAGGACCACGGCGTCGGGCGGCTCCTCGGCTTCGAGACGAAGACCGTCGCCGGGGTCACGCGCGACTACCTCTTCCTCGCCTTCCGCGGCGACGACCGCCTCTACGTCCCGCACGAGCAGATCGCGAAGGTCTCGCGCTACGTCGGCGCCGACGGGCACGCGCCCACCCTCTCGAAGCTCGGGGGGAAGGCCTGGCAGAACGTCAAGAACCGCGCGCGCGCGGGCGCCCGCGAGCTCGCCGGCGAGCTGCTCGCCCTCTACGCGCGGCGCCAGCGCGCCGAAGGCGTCGCCTACGAGGCCGACTCCGAGCTGGTGGAGCAGCTCGAGGCGAGCTTCCCCTACGAGGAGACCTCCGACCAGCGCGTCGCGATCGAGGTCGTGAAGGAGGACCTCGAGTCGCCCAGGCCGATGGACCGGCTCCTCGCCGGCGACGTCGGCTTCGGCAAGACGGAGGTCGCGGTGCGCGCCGCGTTCGTCGCCGTCGCGAACGGGAAGCAGGTCCTCTTCCTCGCGCCGACGACGATCCTCGCGGAGCAGCACTGGCACACCTTCCGCGAGCGCTACCGCGACCTGCCGGTCACCGTCGAGATGGTCTCCCGCTTCCGCCGGCCGGCCGAGGTGAAGCGGATCCTCGCCGACTTCGCGGCCGGCAAGGTGGACGTGCTCATCGGGACCCACCGCGTCCTCTCGCGCGACGTCGTGCCCGGGGACCTCGGTCTCGTGATCGTCGACGAGGAGCAGCGCTTCGGCGTCGCCCAGAAGGAGCTCCTACGTCAGCTGCGGCTGGAGGTGGACGTCCTCGCCCTCTCGGCGACGCCGATCCCGCGCACGCTGCACATGTCCCTCGCCGGCCTGCGCGACATCACGGTCATCGAGACGCCACCCCAGGGACGGCGCCCGATCAGGACCCACGTGGGCGAGTACGACGAGGAGCTCGTCCGCTCCGCGCTCCTGCGCGAGGCCGAGCGGGAGGGCCAGTCCTTCTACCTCCACAACAGGGTGGAGACGATCGAGGAGGCGGCCGAGCGCCTCCGGCAGCTCTGCCCGGAGCTCCGCTTCATCGTCGCCCACGGCCAGATGCCGGAGCGCGAGCTCGAGGGCCACATGCTCACGTTCCTCGCCGGCGACGCGGACGTCCTCGTCTCGACGACGATCATCGAGTCGGGCCTCGACATCCCGCAGGCGAACACGCTGATCGTCGAGCGCGCCGACGCCCTCGGGCTCGCCCAGCTCTACCAGATCCGCGGCCGCGTCGGCCGGAGCGACGTCGTCGCCCACGCCTACCTCTTCTATCCGGACGGCGCCGAGCTCACGCCCGAGGCGCGGGCGCGGCTGGCGACGCTCGCCGACCACACCGAGCTCGGGAGCGGGTTCGCGATCGCCATGCGCGACCTCGAGATCCGCGGGGCGGGCGACCTGCTCGGCGCCGAGCAGTCGGGCCACGTCGCGGCGGTCGGCTTCGAGCTCTACGTCGAGCTCCTCGGCGAGGCGGTGGCCGAGCTGACCGGGACGCGCCGTGCGGTGACCCGGCCGGTGCGGGTGGACGCACGCGTGGACGCGTACGTCCCCTCCGACTTCGTCCCCGGGGAAGCGCAGAAGATCGACCTCCACCGCCGGCTCGCGCTCTCGGAGTCGGAGGACGAGCTCCGCGAGCTCCGCGCGGCCGTCGAGGACCGCTTCGGCCCGCTGCCCGAGCCCGTCGAGAGCCTCTTCGCCATCCAGGAGGCGAAGCTCAAGCTCGCGCGGATCGGGGCGGACTACCTCGTCTTCCGGGGCGGGCGCGCGGTCGTCGGGCCGCTCGTGCTCGGCTCGGCCGAGCTCCGCGAGCTGCGCACCTCGGCGCCCACGGCGGTGTACTCGAGCGCGAAGCGAGAGCTCCAGCAGCGGACGGACGGCTTCGGGGGAGCCCTCCGGCTCGCCGATGCTATTCTCGACCTACGGCTTTCGGCCTAGCCGCACGGCCCAGATGCCTCTTTTGACTCGACTCATCGCCGTCCTCGCTGCGCTCGCGCTCGGCCTCGCGGCCGCCGGCTGCGGCGGCGACGACGACGAGGACTCGGCCGAGGTCCCCGAGGGCGCGATCGCGCTCGTCGGCGAGCGCGAGATCACGAAGGCGGAGTACGACCGGCTGCTCGCGCAGGCGGAGAAGACGTACGAGGCGCGCGAGCAGGAGTTCCCGGCGGCCGGCACGCCGGAGTTCGCCCAGCTCCGGAGCGCGATCGTCCGCAGCCTCGTCGAGCAGGCGGAGTTCGAGATCGCGGCCGAGGAGCTCGGCGTCGAGGTGTCGGACGAGGACGTGGAGACGCGCCTCACCGAGCTGAAGGAGCAGTTCTTCGAGGGGGACGAGGAGCGGTACGAGGCGGAGCTCGAGAAGCAGGGCCTCACCGACGCGCAGGTGCGGACCGACACGCGCACCCGTGTCCTCTCCGAGCGGATCTTCGAGGAGGTCACGAAGGACGTGCAGGTGACCGACGAGGACGTCCGCGCCTACTACGAGGAGAACCAGGCCCAGTTCGAGACCCCGGCCTCCCGCGAGGTGCGGCACATCCTCGTGAAGCAGAAGGCCCGCGCGGACGACCTCTACCGGCAGATCCAGAACGGCGCCAACTTCGCGGCCCTCGCGCGGAGGTTCTCGCAGGACACCGCCTCGAAGGAGGACGGCGGCCGGTTCACCGCCCAGCAGGGCGCGACCGTCCCCGAGTTCGACGAGACCGCGTTCGAGCTCGAGACCGGGGAGGTCTCCCGGCCCGTGAAGACGCAGTTCGGCTGGCACATCATCGAGGCCACCTCGGCCGTGAAGCCGAAGTCCGCCCAGGAGCTCGAGCAGGTGGAGGAGCAGATCCGCGAGCAGCTCCTCGAGCAGAAGCGCAACGCGCGCATCAACGAGTGGGTCGAGGAGCTTCGCACCCGCTTCGAGGACGAGGTCGTCTACGCCCCCGGCTACGAGCCGCAGCCCCTGCCGGAGACGTCGACGGGCGCCGGCGACACGGGCGGTGCGGACACCGGCTCCCAGACGGAGACCGGGACGCCCACAGAGACCGAGTAGCTCCGTGGGCGGCGGCGACGGCGTCGAGCGGGCGCTCGCCGACCTCCAGGAGCTGGCGGAACGGCTTCGGCGCGACTGCCCCTGGGACCGGGAGCAGACGACGCGCACGATCGTGCCGCACACCGTCGAGGAGGCCTACGAGGTCGCCGACGCCGCCGCCGCGGGCGACGACGCGAAGCTCGTCGACGAGCTCGGCGACCTGCTCTTCCAGACGGTCTTCCTCGCCCTGCTCCTCGAGGAGCGGGACGCCGGCGACCTCGCCACCGTGGCGACCGCCATCCACGAGAAGCTCGTCCGGCGGCACCCGCACGTCTTCGGCGAGGCGGAGCTCGAGACCGCGGCCGCCGTCAAGGGCCGCTGGGAGGAGCTCAAGCGCGAGCAGGAGGCGCGCGAGGGGATTTTCCACGACGTCCCGGCCTCCCTGCCCTCGCTCCTCTACGCCCGCAAGGTGCAGCGCCGCGCGGCCGCGGCCGGCTTCGACTACCCCGACTCCGCCGGGGCGCTCGCCGACCTGGCCGACGAGCTCGCAGAGCTCCGCGAGGCGCTCGCCGCCGCGCCGCCCGCGGCGCCCGAGACCGAGCCGGACGCCGCCGTCGTCGGCGAGGTCGGCGACGTCCTCTTCGCGGTCGTCAACGTCGCGCGACGGCTCGGGACGGACCCCGAGCTCGCGCTCAGGGCGGCCAGCCGGCGGTTCGTCGAGCGGGTGGAGCGCGCCGCCGTGCTCGCCGGCGAGGACGGCCGCGACTGGACCTCCCTGCCGCTCGCCGAGCAGGACGGCTACTTCGACCGCGCCAAGGAGGCACTCAGGTGAAGGTGACCCACGTCCACGCCCGGCAGATCCTCGACTCCCGGGGCAATCCGACGGTCGAGGTCGACGTCACCCTCGACTCGGGCGCGTTCGGCCGCGCGGCGGTGCCGTCGGGCGCGTCCACCGGGAGGTTCGAGGCGGTCGAGCTTCGCGACGGCGACTCCGGCGCCTACCTCGGCAAGGGCGTGCTGCGCGCGGTCGAGGCGGTCGAGCGCGAGCTCGGGCCCGCGCTCGCGGGCGTGTCCGCCGACGACCAGGTCGCCCTCGACCGCCTGCTCGTGGAGCTCGACGGCACGAGGGACAAGTCGCGCCTCGGCGCCAACGCGCTGCTCGGCTGCTCGCTCGCCGCCGCGCGCGCGGCCGCGGCGGAGGCCGGCGTGCCGCTCTACCGCTGGCTCGGCGGCGAGGAGGCGCGCGTCCTCCCGGTGCCGATGCTGAACGTCGTCAACGGCGGCGCCCATGCCCAGAACTCGCTCGACCTGCAGGAGTTCATGGTCGTGCCCGCCGGCGCGCCGACGTTCGCGGAGGCCCTGCGGATCGGCACGGAGACGTTCCACCGGCTCAAGGAGCTCCTCCACGAGCGCGGGCTCGCGACCGCGGTGGGGGACGAGGGAGGGTTCGCGCCGGACCTCGGCTCCAGCGAGGAGGCGATCGCGGTCGTCCTCGAGGCGGCCGAGCGGGCGGGCCACACCGAGCGGGTCGGGATCGCCCTCGACCCGGCCACGACCGAGCTCTTCGCGGACGGACGCTACCGCCTCGAGGGCCGGGAGCTCGACGCCGATGGCATGACCGCCATGTGGGATGACCTCTGCTCCCGCTACCCCGTCGTCTCGATCGAGGACGGGCTCGCGGAGGACGACTGGGCCGGCTGGCGCTCGCTGACCGAGCGGCTGGGCGGGCGCGTCCAGCTCGTCGGTGACGACCTCTTCGTCACGAACGTCGACCGGCTTCGGCGCGGGATCGAGGAGGGCGCCGCGAACGCAGTCCTCGTCAAGGTGAACCAGATCGGGACGCTGACCGAGACGCTCGAGGCGATCGACCTCGCCCGCGCGCACGGCTTTGCGGCCGTGATGTCGCACCGCTCGGGCGAGACGGAGGACACGACGATCGCCGACCTCGCCGTCGCGACCGGCGTGGGCCAGATCAAGACGGGCGCACCCTCCCGCAGCGACCGGGTGGCGAAGTACAACCAGCTGCTGCGCATCGAGGAGGAGCTCGGCGACCGCGCCGAGTACCCGGGCTGGGCGGCGTTCCCCCGGGCCGGGCGCTAGGCCCGCCGGGGCCGGCCGCCGGCGCTCCTCACGAGGTTCCGCGACGGTGCCGGGACGCTCTCGCCACGTTCCGTTCGCCCCGCGCGCGCTTCTCCGCGCGAGGCTCGCAGCGGAGGGAGGCCCGCGGCCGGGCTCGCGCCGGCGGGCGCCGGGACACCCCCGGCCCTCGCGCTAACGTGGAGTCGTGAGCCTCGGCGTGCGCCGGACGAAGATCGTCTGCACCATCGGCCCGGCGTCGAGCACCCCCGAGGCGATGGACCGCCTCGTGGCCGCGGGGATGGACGCCGCCCGGCTCAACTTCTCGCACGGCACCCACGAGGAGCACGGCGAGCGGGCGCGGCTCGTTCGCGAGACGCAGGAGCGGGCGGGGCGGCCGCTCGCGCTCATCGCCGACCTGCAGGGGCCGAAGCTGCGCGTCGGCGACCTCGAGTCCTCCCGCATCCTCGTCGAGGGGGACGTCGTCACGATCGCCGGGGAGGGGGACGGCCGCCCCGACGACCTGCCCGTCATGCCGCCGGTGCTCACGCACGTGCTCCGGCCGGGCCACGAGCTCATGATCGACGACGGCCTCGTCCGGCTCAGAGTCGACGAGGTCGACGGCGGCCGCGCGCGCGCCACCGTCCTCGTGGGCGGGGCCGTGGGCGCGCACAAGGGGGTCAACCTCCCCGGCGTGCCGATCCCGATCCCCTCCTTGACGGCGAAGGACCTCACCGACCTCGAGTTCGCCCTCACGCTGGGCGTCGACTTCGTCGCGCTCTCGTTCGTCCGCGCTGCCTCCGATTGCCGGGCGCTGCGGGAGCTCCTGAACGCCGCCGACGCCGACGCGCACGTGATCGCGAAGATCGAGAAGGCCGAGGCGCTCGAGGAGCTCGACGCGATCGTCAGCGCCTCCGACGCGGTCATGGTCGCCCGCGGCGACCTCGGCGTCGAGATCGGCCCGGCCGCCGTGCCGCTCGTGCAGAAGCGCGTCGTCCTCTCCGCCCTCGAGCACGGCAAGCCGGCGATCACGGCGACGCAGATGCTCGAGACCATGGTGACGAAGCCCGAGCCCACGCGCGCCGAGGCGAGCGACGTCGCGAACGCCGTCCTCGACGGCACGTCCGCGCTCATGCTCTCCGGCGAGACGGCGATCGGCCGCTACCCGGCGGAGAGCGTCGCGTACATGGACCGGATCGCCCGCGCGGTCGAGCCGAGCCTCCCCTACCGCCACGAGCTCGCCCAGGCGGCCGACGAGCCCTTCCCCACGGTGGGCGAGGCGATGTCGAACGCGGCGTGCGACATCGCCGAGGTGCTCGGCGCGACGGCCATCCTCGTGCCCACCTACAGCGGCCGCACCGCCTCCGCCGTCGCCCGGCACCGGCCGCGCCGGCCGATCATCGCGGTCACGCACAAGCGTCAGTCGGTGCAGCAGCTCGCGCTCGAGTGGGGCGTCGTCCCGGCGCAGATCGAGGAGGCGAAGGACGTCGAGCACCTCTGGTCGTCGGCGCTCGAGGCCGCGCGCGGAACCGGGCTCGTGGAGCCGGGCGACCGGGTCGTGATCACGGCGGGAACCGCCGTGAACGTCCCCGGGACGACGAACGTCATCAAGGTCGAGACCGCCTAGCGCCCGTCCGCCGGCTCCGTCCGGCCCGGTCGCTACGCTCTTCCTCGCCGCGTGCAGGAGGGCGGGGCCTGCGGTCGAAATTCGCATGCCCATGGCTGCACGGGGTCGCCGCCCATCCCACCGTCCCTCCAGGTCGGCGCTCGCGCTCCGCTGGATCGCGGTCGCCGTGCTCCTCGCCATCGCCGTCGGCTACGTCCAGCCCCTCCGCGCCTACCGCGACGCGCGCGGGGACGTGGACGTCCGGAAGGCCCAGGTCGCGCGAATCGCCGGCGAGAACGCGGCGCTCGAGCGGCGGCTCGCCGAGGCGGAGACGAACGGCTTCGTCGAGCGGGAGGCCCGTCGGCTCGGCCTCGTGAAGCCGGGCGAGCGCCTCTTCATCGTCTCCGGGATCGACGAGTGGAAGCGCGAGCGGCGGAGCCGCTAGCGTCTCGAAGCCGTCGTTACGATGATCGTGTGGACGACCAGGCCGTGGTCTCCTGGCAGCTCGGCCGCCCCGCGCGCTCGTTCCGGCGGGTGGCCGTGCGCTGTCCGTACGGCTTCCCGGCGGTCACCGAGCAGGCGCCCTTCGCCGCCGACGGGACGCCCTTCCCGACCACCTACTACCTGACCTGCCCCTGGCTCGTCGCGGGCATCGCCCGGCTGGAGGCGGCGGGCGGCGTCGGGCGCTGGGCCGAGGCGGCCGAGACGGACCCGGCGCTCGGCAGGAGCCTCGCGAGGGCCGACCGCGAGCAGCGCGAGCTCCGGCCCGAGCTCGACGTCGGCATCGCGGGCACGAGGGAGCCGGGCAAGCTCAAGTGCCTCCATGCCCATGCCGCCTTCGCGCTCGCCCGCCCGGGCTACGAGCTCGGGGAGGCGGTCGTCCGCGAGGCCGGCGAACGGTGGTGCCCCGATGCCCGCTGCGCCCGCGCCGTCGCGGGCGAGGGGAACGCCGCCTGATGCTCGACAGCGCCCGCCACCAGTGGGAGGAAGGACGACGCCGGCTCGCCGCGGCCGGCGAGGACACGGCCCGCTCGCGCCACCTGTGGGTGCTGATCGACGCCGTCACCGACGAGCTGCGCCGCCGGGTCGGGCAGACGTTCACGCTCGCCGAGCTGGCGCGGGCCTACGAGGGCTCGGAGGACTGGGTCCGCGACGTCGTCGTCGCCTCGACGCCGCCGCGGGCGCGCGCCGGGCTGCGCGACACGGCGCTCGTCCAGGACGCGGCCTTCGCCCACTACGCGCGCGGCGCGACCGACTACGCGCCGTGACCCCCGGGGCGCCAGGGGCGGCTCGGGCCGGGGCCCGCAGCGCGCGCCGGCGGGGCGGGCCGCTCCGGATCCTCCGCTGGCTCACCGGGCTCGTCGTCCTCGCGGCCGTCTTCCTCGCCGGGATCGCGCTCGGCCGCGCGCTCGAGGAAGCGCCCGCGCCGGGGGGCACGCAGACCGTCGGGCGCACGCTAGAGCCGCTGACGCTCGAGCCCGAGGAGCGGACCGGGACGACGAGCCCGAGGTAGAAGAAACGTCAGACTTCAGTAGTCTTCGGTATGGCGGCCCATGCCAAGCAAGCAGCAGCGGGACTCCGCCGGGACTCGGGCGTCGGCGGAAGAGGGACGGGAATGGCTCACGTTGGGCCAGGCGGCTGCGTTCCTCGGCGCGGCGCAGAGCACCGTGAGGAAATGGGCCGACGGAGGCCGGCTGCGAACGTTCTACACCCCCGGCGGCCACCGCCGGTTCCGCCGCACGGACCTGGAGGCGTTCCTCGCGGGGGCCCGAGCGCTTCCCGCCCCTGCGGCCGCAGCGGCGGGCGCGAGCGTGCTCGTCGTCGACGACGACGCTCGCCTGCGCGAGTTCGTCCGCGTCCACCTGGAGCGCGAGGGTTGCCGGGTCCGCGAGGCCGGGAGCGCGGAGGAAGGCCTGGCGGCGCTCGACGAGCAGGCTCCGGATCTCGTCCTCCTCGACGTGTCCATGCCAGAGGTGGACGGCTGGACCATGCTCCGGCGGGTACAGGAGCGACATGGGGTGGAGACGATCCCGGTCATCATGTACAGCGGTGAGGTGGACGCCTCGGTGCAGGCAGTCGAGCGGGGTGCGCGCGCCTTCATCGGCAAGCCGTTCGACCCGCGCCGGCTCCTCGAGGCGACGAGGCAGATCCTCGGCTCCTGAGCGCTCCGGCGACGGCGGCTGAGGTGGCCGATCTCGACCGCGACCTCTTCCTCTGGATCGTCGGGCACCGCTGGGAGCCGCTCGACTGGCTCTTCCTGGCGCTCAGCGTCGCCGGGCACGCGGGAATCCTCTGGATCGCGCTCGCGCCGGTCCTCGCCCGGCGCGCGCGGCGGCCCTGGCTCCGCACGACCGTCGTCACGGCGGCCACGGTCTGGACGGCCGACCTCGTCGCCGTCGGCCTGAAGGGCGTCGCCGACCGCGACCGTCCCTACCGGCTCCTCGAGGAGGCCGAGCCGCTCCTGCGCTGGGACGTGAGCACGTCCCTTCCCTCCGGGCACGCCGCCACGAGCGCGGCCGGCGCCGTCATCCTCGCGTACCTGCTCGGCCGCTGGGCGTGGCCCCTCGCCGCGCTCGCGGCGGCCGTCTGCTACTCACGGGTGTACATCGGCGTCCACTACCCGGGCGACGTGCTCGCCGGCGCGGCCGTCGGCGCGGCGGTCGCCCTCCTCGCCGTCCTCCTGCTCAGGCGTCTTCGGCTGACTTCAGCAGGCCCGCGGCGATCAGCAGGAGCGACGCCAGGAGGCTGAGCCAGAGACCGAGGCTGCGGCCGACGGCCGGCTCGAAGCGCTCCGGGACGTCGATGAGCCGGATGAGGACGAGGATCGTCGCGCTCAGGCCGAGGCCCGCCACGACCATGCCGTCGGGGACGGCCGGCGGGAGCTCGACCCCGAAGGCGCGAAGCGCGAGGAGCAGCAGCACCGCGAGGCCGACGAGGAAGACGAGCTTGCCGATCGTGCCCGAGTTCCAGCCGGTGACGGAGAGCGCGCCGCGCGGATCCCCGCTGAGCGTGTACCAGCCCATGAACGCCCCGAGGGTGAGCACGAGGCCGCCGAGCCAGGCCAGCAGCTCGCCCGTGCGCCAGAGGCCCGGCGAGGCGGGCGGAGGCGCCGGCCGGGGCCGCGGCGGCGCGACGGGTGCGGCTGCGGGCTCTCCGGGCTCCACTAGAGCCCGAACGCCGCTCTGACCGTCTCCCACACGGAGAGGCTGAGGAAGAGGGTGAGGAAGAGGAGGAAGCCCACGAGCGCGAGGAACCGCAGCCGGGCGAGCTGCCGCTCCCGCTCGTGCTCCTCCCGCGCCCGCCGCCTCGCGCGCTCGCGGCGCAGGCGCCGCTCCACGGCGAGCGGGTCGAGCGGAGGGTCGTCCGCCGGGACGTCTTCCCAGTGGACGCGGCGCGGCGCGGGAGCGGCCATCGCCCCGATTCTTGCCGCTCCGGCCGGATGCCGCAAGGAGAGCCGACGGCCACCGGCACGCCCGGCGAGGGCCATAATGGCTCGGTGGACGGGGTCACTGCATCCGCCCGGGCGGGTGGCGACCCGCCGACCGAGGTCGCCGGGAGCGCCCTCTCCGCCTTCGCGGCGGCCGCGCTCGAGCTCGTCGACGGCAGCCCCCCGGACGGCGCCCTGAGAGAGCTCGCGAGGGCGGTCGCGCTCGGGACGGGCGCCGAGCTCGTGGTCGCGCGGCTCGCCGAGGACGGCCGGCTCGTCGCGCGAGCCGTCCACGCGGACTCCCCGGCGCTGACGGCCGAGCTCGAGGCGACGAGGATTCCGCTGGCCGAGATCGGCGAGGGCGAGCTGGAGCTCGCGGACGCGCCTTCCGATCCCCGCGCGCCCGGCGCCGTGCGCCGGGCGGCCGTGCGCGCCGGCATGCCGATCGTCCGGTTCGTCCCGGTGTCGGCGGGGGGAGAGATCGTGGCCGCGCTCGAGCTCTACCGCTCGGGGCTCGCCTTCGGCCCGGAGGAGCAGGCGCTCGCGCGGGCGGCGGCTGCGCACCTCGCGCTCGCGGCCCGCATCCGCGGGCCCGCCGGGGCGGACGGTGACGGGCGCGCCGGCCTCACGGCGGCGCACCTCGAGCACCTCGGCGAGGCGCTCGCGGCCGGCGCGGACGAGACGGACACGGCGGAGCAGGTCGTCCGCGTGGCGTCCGAGACGACCGGGGCGGACGGCGCCACCCTCTGGCACCTCGACGCCGACGGCCCCCCGGCGCTGCTCGCCGCCTCCGGGTTCGAGGGGCCGGTTCCCGAGGCGCTCGGCGCGCCGGACGGCGTCCGGCAGGCCGTCGCCGCGAACGGGGGAGCGCCGCTGCGCCTCGGAGAGTGGCTCGTCCACACCGTCCCTCTCGGGGAGCCGCCCACTGCCGTCCTCCAGCTCGCGTTCGCGGGCGACGGCCCCGAGACGAGCGAGCTCGCCCGGCTCGCTCCCTTCGTCGCCAGGGCGGCGCTCGCGCTCCGGCGGAGCCGGCGCGTGGGCCTGATCGCGCTCGCGCTCAGGCGCTCGCAGACGCTCGTGGCCGTCGTCAGCCAGGCGATCGCCCAGCTCTCGCTCGCGCACACGCTCGAGACCGCCGTCGAGCGGGTCGCGGAGCTGACCTCGAGCGCGAACGTCGCCGTCTACCTGCGCGAGGACGGCCGTCTCGTGCCCGCGGCCTCGCGGGGCCTCGCGGGCCCGCACACGGACCTCGCCGAGCGCCTGCTCGAGCTCGCGCTGGGGCCGTACCGCAGCCGCGGCTTCCTCTTCGTGCAGGACATGCGCAGCGACGGGCGCCTGGCCGGGCTCGAGCACGTGCTCGAGGAGAGCGCGATCCGCCGCGCGCTCTTCATCCCGTTGCTCGTCCACGACGAGGTGATCGGCGCGCTCGCGGTCTTCCGCTCGCGCCCGCTCCCGTATCGCGAGGGCGAGGAGGGCCTCCTGATCGCGCTCTCGAGCCAGCTCGCCGTCGCGGTCCAGAACGCGCGCCTCCACGAGCGGACGAAGGAGCTCTCGGCCATCCTCGAGCGCACGCTCGACTCGGAGCGCCGCTCGGCGCGGCAGCTCCGCGGCCTCTACGCGATCTCGCAGTCCTTCGCGGAGAGCCTCTCCCTCGAGCGCTTGCTCGACGCCGTCGCGCGGACGATGGTCGAGCTCCTCGACGCCGACGCGGCGGTGATCCGGATGCCGGACGCGCGCGGCGAGGCGCTCGTCGCCCGCGCCGTCCACGTCGCCGAGGCCCCCGCGAGGGAGGTCGTCACGCGTCTCGTCTCACGCCCCCAGCCGATGTCGGCCCCGCTCGCCCGCCGGCTCCTCCTCGCCAAGCGCGGGGTCGTGCTCCGGGCGGGGGCGACGACGACCGACGACGCCCACCACGTCCTCGAGCCCTTCTTCCGCCAGGGCGGCACGGCGGCCGTGCTGCCGCTCGCGACGCCAGCGGAGGACCTCGGGACGTTGACGCTCGTGTGCCTCGACCCGCGCCGGCCGTTGGAGCAGGACGCGGTGGACGCGGCGCTCGCCGTCACGGCGCAGGCCGCGCTCGCAATCGACAACGGACGCCTCTACCAGCAGCAGAAGGACTTCGCGGAGACGATGCAGCGCTCCCTCCTGCCGCACGAGCTTCCCGACGTTCCCGGCCTCGAGATCGGCCACGTCTACCAGTCGGCCGCGCAGGTGGACGTGGGCGGGGACCTCTACGACTTCGTCGTCCTCGAGGACGGTCGCCTCGCGGTCGCCGTCGGCGACGTCCTCGGCAAGGGCATCGGGGCCGCGGCCGACATGGCGATGACGAAGTTCAGCTTCCGCGTCCTCGCCCGCGGGGCCTCGGAGCCGTCGTCCGTCCTCGCGAGCGCGAACGACGTCGTCTGCGAGGAGATCGAGCCCGGCAAGTTCGTGACGCTCGTCTACGCGCTCGTCGACGCCCGCGCGGGCGAGGTGTCCTGCGCGAGCGCGGGGCATCTGCCCGCGCGCGTCGTCGATCCCTCGGGCCGCGTCACGACGGTCGGGAAGCCCGGCCTCGCCCTCGGCGTCGAGCCCGCCCAGCGGTACCCCGCCGAGCGCGTCCGCGTCGCGCCCGGCTCGGCGGTCGTCCTCTTCACCGACGGCGTCCTCGAGTCCCGGCGCGACGGGGAGCTCTACGGCGAGGAGCGCCTCGAGCGCTTCCTCGCAGCGAACCGCCACCTTCCCGCGCAGGAGCTCGCCGAGGCCATCCTCGCCGACTGTCGCGCGTTCGGCGGGGGCGAGCTGGCGGACGACTGCGCCATCGTCTGCCTCAAGCTGGCACGCTGACCCGCGTGACCCCCGTCTCGGACGCCGTCGCGCCGGCGCCGGCCGCCGCCGTGGGGCGGACGCGGCTCGCGGTCGTCGTCTTCACCGCCGGCGCGGGGACGCTCGCAACGGAGATCGCCGCCTCCCGGCTCCTCGCGCCGTACTTCGGCAGCTCGACGATCGTCTGGGCGAACATCATCGGCCTCATCCTCCTCTACCTCTCGGTGGGCTACTGGCTGGGGGGGAAGCTCGCTGACCGGCGGCCCGACCCGCGCGTGCTCGGGCGCGTCATGGTCGCGGCCGCGCTCGCGGTCGCCGTGACGCCGTTCGTCGCTCGCCCGATCCTCGACCTCGCGCTGGAGGGGCTCGACGCCGTCTCCGTCGGCGCCGTCGTCGGGTCGTTCTTCGCCGCGCTCGCCCTCTTCGCGGTGCCGGTCACGCTCCTCGGCGCGGTCTCGCCCTTCGCCATCCGCCTCGCGCTCGGCGACGTCGGCGAGGCCGGCACGGTCGCCGGGCGGCTCTACGCGATCTCGACGGTCGGCAGCATCCTCGGCACCTTCCTCTCGGCGATCGTGACGATCCCGCTCATCGGCACCCAGCGCACGTTCCTCGGGGCCGCCGCGCTCATCGTCCTCGCCGCCGCGCTCCTCCTGGGCAGCCGCTGGCAGCTCCTCACCGTCGCGGTCGCGTCGCTCCTCTTCGTCCCGGCCGGCGCGGTCAAGGCGACCTCCGGGCTCCTCTACGAGACCGAGTCGGCGTACCAGTACATCCAGATCGTCGAGCGGGACGACGGCTCGCGCGCGCTCCGCCTGAACGAGGGCGTCGCCGTGCACTCGGTGTGGCACCGGGACACGGTCCTCACCGGCGGCGTCTGGGACACGTTCCTCCTCGTGCCGCCACTGCTCGACCGCCCGGTCGAGCGCATGCTCGTGATCGGGAACGCCGGCGGGACGGTGGCGCGCGCCTTCGGCGAGCTCTACCCGGAGGTCGAGATCGACGGCGTCGAGATCGACGGCGAGGTGAGCGAGGCCGCCCGCCGCTACATGGGGCTCGAGGACAACCCGCGCCTGCACGTGGTCACCGCGGACGGGCGCCCGTACCTCGAGCTGACCGACGAGACGTACGACGTCGTCGTCGTCGACGCCTACCACCAGCCGTACATCCCCTTCCACCTCGCCACGCGCGAGTTCTTCGCAGCCGCGCGCGAGCACCTGCGCCCCGGCGGCATGGTCGCGCTCAACGTCGCCGGGGTGCCCGGCGACGACCGTCTCTCGGAGGCGATCGGCAGCACCCTCCTGGCCGAGTTCCCGCAGGCCTGGCGCTGGCGGCCCCTCCGCTTCAACGAGCTCGTGCTCGGCCTCGACCGGCCGCTCGACCGCGACGAGATCCTCCGCCGGGTCGGGGCGGCCCCGCCCCCCGTGGCGCCGCTGGTGCCGCTCTTCCGCGGCGGCCTCGAGCGGGTGGATGGAGGCGAGCGACCGCTCACGGACGACCGCGCGCCGGTCGAGTGGCTCACCGACCGGATGATCATCGACTTCGTCGCGCGCGGCGGCGAGCTCGACGAGGACTACCTGCCGACGCGGCCCTAGCGCCGGCCGCCGGCGAGCGCGCCGAGGATCGCCCCGGCCGCGAGGACCTGCAGGGCCGCCGGGAGCCTGCCCGAGCGGTGCCAGCCGCGAACGCGGTGGCTGGGGAACAGCTTGCGGCCGCCCGGGCGGGGCAGCGGGAGGACGTGCTCGACGTCGGGGGCCGAGGCGGCGACCGCACCCACGACGACCGGTGCGAGAGGGCCGCGTGCCGCGGCGAGGAGCACGAGGCCCGCGAGACCGCTCAGCACCTCGAACGGGCGCGAGGCGACGTCCTGGTGCGGGACGGCGTCTCCGGCGGCGTGCGCGAGGAGGCCGAGCGCGAGCGCGCGGCCCCGGGAGCCGGCGGCGGCGCCGACGAGGGCGCCCGTGGCGACGTGGAGGGAGACGACCACGAAGGACGAATCTTCCCCCACGGGCAGAAACGCAGCCGTCCGCTCGTTTAGGATCGCACCCCGTGCCACGCAGCCTCGTCCCCGCCGCCGCTCTCCTCGCCGCCCTGGCGGCTGCCGCGCCGGCGGCCGCGCAGGACCCGCCGCCGCCCGAGCCGACGATCGAGCCCGGCGTCACCGTCGCGGGCGTCGAGGTGGACGGGCTGACCGCGGACGAGGCCACCGCCAAGCTTCGGTCGTTCTTCAACCGGCCGCTCCGGTTCGGGCTCGGCGGGAAGCCGATGTCCGTCCGGCCGGGCGCGCTCCGGTCGGTCGCCCGCATCTCCCTCGCGGTCGACGCCGCTCTCGCCGCGGCCCCGGGCACGGCGCGCCGCCTCGAGGTCGTCGTGCGCAAGGGGGCGCTCAAGCGCTGGTTCCGCAAGCGCGCGAACGCGTTCGACCGCGCGGCGGTCTCCAGCCGGGTCGTGCTCCGCGGGCTGCGCCCGCGGCTGACGCGGCCGAAGCCGGGGCGGAAGCTCCAGCAGTACCCGGCCCGGCTGCAGCTCGCGAAGGCGCTGCGGACGCACGATCGCGCGGTCGGCGCCTTCCCCGTCAAGACCTTCCAGCCGAGCGTGCGGCCGAGGGACGTCGGCCGCGTCGTCGTCATCCGCCGCGGCTCGAGGACGCTGACGCTCTACCGCCCCGCGGGCGCGGGGCCGATGCGCGTCCAGGCGCGCTTCCCCGTCGCCGTCGGCCTGCCTGCGTACCCGACCCCGATCGGCGACTTCCGGATAGCGACGAAGCAGCGGAACCCGTGGTGGTTCCCGCCCTCGGCGCCCTGGGCCTCCGGCTCCTCGCCCATCCCGCCCGGGCCCGGCAACCCGCTCGGCACGCGCTGGATGGGCCTGAACGTCGGCGCCGTCGGCATCCACGGCACGCCCGACGCGGCGTCGGTCGGCTACTCGGCCTCGCACGGCTGCATCCGCATGCGGATCGCGAGCGCGGAGTGGCTCTTCGAGCGCGTGCGCGTCGGGACGCCCGTCTTCATCCGCAGCGCCTAGCGCCGGTCGCCCGGCAGGCGGGCGGTAGACTGGACCGCGGTCGATGGCCCGCCGCGTGAAGATCGTCCTGCAGGCGGCGGCCGTCCTCGTGGTTGCCGCCCTCGTCGTGCTCCTCGGCTGGAAGGTGGCCGAGAAGGAGGATGGTCGCGGCCTCTCCGGCGCCCTCGAGCGGGGCGAGCGCCCCCACGCGCCCGAGCTCGCGTTCGAGCCGCTCGACGGCGAGGGCGAGATCCGGCTCGCGGACTACCGCGGCAAGGCCGTCGTGCTCAACTTCTGGGCCTCCTGGTGCCTTCCGTGCCGGACGGAGGCGCCGCTCCTGCAGGACGCCTGGGAGCGGTATCGCGACGACGGGCTCGTCGTCCTCGGGATCGACGCCCAGGACCTGAAGAGCGACGCGCGCCGCTTCGTCGAGCGCTACGGGCTCACGTACCCGATCGCCTACGACGGGAACGGGGCGAGCCTGGGGCGGTTCGGCAACACCGGCTTCCCGGAGACGTGGTTCGTCGGGCGCGACGGGCGCCTCGTCGGCGAGCACATCGTGGGCGAGTTCGACAGCGAGCAGCTCGAGCGCAACGTCCGGGCGGCCCTCGACACGCCGGTGCGATGAGGCGGGCTCTCCTTCTCTGCCTGCTGGGGCTTCTCGCCTTCGGGGGCGTCGCCGGCGCGAGCGAGCAGCAGCCGACCCTCGCCGAGCTCGAGCGCGAGGTGATCTGCCCGACGTGCAAGACGACGCTCGAGCTCTCCGACGCCCCGGTCGCCGACCGCATGCGCGCGTTCATCCGCCGGCGCATCGCGGCGGGGGACACGAAGTCGGAGATCAAGGACGCGCTCGTGGCCCAGTTCGGCGAGGCGGTGCTCGCGGCGCCGCCGCGCGAGGGCTTCAACCTCCTCGCCTGGCTCCTCCCGCTCGCGGGCGCCACGGTAGCGCTGGCGGCGCTCGGCGTCGCCCTGCGGCGCTGGAGCCGGACGCGGGCGGCGCCGGCCGCCGTCGAGCAGTCGGCGAACGGGCGCCCGTCGCTCGACCCCGAGCTCGAGCGCCGCCTCGACGAGGAGCTCGCGCGCTTCGACGCGTGAGCGAGGGCTCGCATGGAGGCCAAGATCCCGCTCGCCTTCCTGGCCGGCCTGGTCTCCTTCGCCACCCCGTGCGTCCTCCCGCTCGTGCCCGGCTACCTCGCGGTCGTGTCGGGCGAGGAGATCGGCACGGGCGGCCGCCGGGTCTTCGTCGCCAGCCTGCCCTTCGTCGCCGGGTTCACGGGCGTCTTCGTCGGGCTCGGCGCGGCGGCGGCCGCGGCCGGCGGTCTCGTCGGCGAGAACAGGGAGCTCCTCCTCGCCGTCGCCGGGCTCCTCGTCGTCGTTCTCGGCTTCGCCATGATGGGGCTCTTGCCGCTCCCCTTCGTCGACCGGCTGGCGGCGCCCGGCCTCGTCCAGGGCGCGCACCGCACGGGCTCCGCGGCGCTCCTGGGAGGTGCCTTCGGGCTCTGCGCCGCCCCGTGCGTCGGCCCGGTGCTCGCCGGCATCCTCGCGCTCGCGAGCGAGGGCCAGACCGTCGCGCAGGGGACGCTCCTCCTCCTCGTCTACTCGGCGGGCCTGGCGCTCCCGTTCCTCGCCGTCGGCGTCGGCTTCGACCGGGCGCTCGGCGCCTTCCGCTGGCTCCGCGACCGCTACGGGGTGCTGCGGGTCGTCGCGGGCGCCCTCCTCGTCGCCCTCGGGCTCCTGCTCTTCTTCGACCGCTTCTGGTGGCTCAACCTGGCCGTGAACCGCGTCTTCGAGTTCTTCGGCGTCGGCGTCTGACCCGGGGCGGAACTGACCCGGAGCGCGCGGTCGCGAGCCGGGCTCGTGTTTCACGCGCACAAGCTCCAACCCGTCCTCCGCCCGCCCCGACGCACCGCCGTGGCGGTAGAGCGGCGGGGTTCCCTCCCCGGTGCTCGCGGAACACGAGCGCACCCCCGCGGCGGTGCCGTCGCGCGCCCGAAGGAGCGGGCGTCCTACCCTGCGCGCTCCTCCGGTGACTGTCGTCGCGTCGGCAGGGGCGTCCCGGCGGGGCCGAGCGCGGGCGGCGGCAGCTTCGGGAAGCGGCCGCGCGCGGCCTCGACCGAGGCGAGGAGGCCCGCGACGTCGAGGCCCCGGTGGGCGGGGGCGTAGGGCCCGAGCCGGCGGGCGGCCTTCTCGAGCTGGCGCTCGCAGCCGACGGGGTTCCCGCGTCCGGCCTGGTACCAGGCGACGGCCACGTGCACGAGGCCCTGGAAGAAGTCGCGCTCGGCGGGCTCCGCCGCCCGCCACACGTCCTCGAGCACCTCGTGGGCGGCGAAGAACTCGCCGGCGCGGATCAGCTCGAGCCCGCGCTCGAGCTCAGAGGACGACCTTGACGTCGCCATCCTCGACGACGACCGCGAACGTCTCGAGGGCGAGGGCGCGGTCGAACTCGTTCTCCCCGGTGCGCACGTCGTACTGCCAGCCGTGCCAGGGGCACGAGACGACGCAGCCGTCGAGCACGCCCTTCCCGAGCGGCCCGCCCAGGTGGAGGCAGCGGCCCTGCGTCGCGTGGAGCGTGCCCTCGACGTTGAAGAGCGCCAGCTCGCGCTCGCCGGCCTGCACGACGAGGGCGCTCCCCGGCGGCACGTCCTCGGCCCTCGCGACGGTGTGGAGCCGGCCGGCGGGCATCGGGCGGGAACGCTAGCAGAGCCGTTTTGCGGGCCCTGCGCCGGGTGGTACGCTGCCGCCCGTGGCGACGATCCTGCTGGTCGGGGTCGACCTCTTCTTTCGCGGGAAGCTCGACGCGCTCCTGACGGCGAGCCACAGGCTGACCACGACCGAGAGCGTCGACCCGCCCGACCTCGTGATCGCCGACGTGGCCCGCGTCGACCCCTACGAGGTGGCCGAGGAGTACCCGGACGTCCCCATCCTCGGGTACACGAACCACAAGGACACGGCGGGCCTCCGCGCCGCCCAGGCCGCGGGCCTGGATCGCGTCGTCGTGCGCTCCGTGCTCTCCGAACGGGCACCGCAGCTGGTCGACGAGCTCGTCGCGTAGACTCGGTCCCGTGACCTACATCATCGCCGAGCCCTGCATCGACATCAAGGACCTGTCCTGCGTGGACGTCTGTCCGGTCGACTGCATCCACCAGGCGGACCGGATGCTCGTCATCGATCCCGAGGAGTGCATCGACTGCGGCGCCTGCGAGCCGGAGTGCCCCGTGGAGGCCATCTTCCCCGAGGACGCGCTGCCGGAGAAGTGGGAGCCGTTCGTCAAGATCAACTACGCCTACGGCGAGGGGATGGGCGTCGTGGACACGCTCGTCGAGGAGTACGCGACCGAGCACAACGTCCAGAACCCCCCGCTCGAGCAGCGGTAGGGAGGGACGTGGCGACGGACGCGGCGGCGACCGCGCGGGACGCGCTCGCGGAGCGCCTCTTCGGCGCCGCCCTCGGCGCCTACGAGGTACTGACCGTCCACCTCGGCGACCGCCTCGGGCTCTACCGGGCCCTCGCAGCGGGCGCGGCCACCCCGGCCGAGGTGGCGGCGGCGGCGGGCGTGGCGGACCGGTACGCGCGCGAGTGGCTCGAGCAGCAGGCGGTCGCGGGCATCCTCGGGGTCGAGGACGTCACCGCCCCCGAGGACGAGCGCCGCTACAGCCTCCCGCCCGGCCACGCGGACGTGCTGATCGACCCCGACTCGCCCGCGTACACGACGCCAATGGCTCGCTTCGCCGCCTCGTTCGCGAGCGTGCTGCCGGCGCTCGAGGACGCCTACCGGAGCGGCGACGGCGTCCCCTGGGAGGCGTTCGGGCCGGTCGGCCGGCACGCCCAGGCCGAGGCGAACCGCCCCATCTTCGGGCACCTCGTGGGCGCCGAGTGGCTCCCCGCGATCGCCGACGTCCACGAGCGGCTGCTCGCCGACCCGCCCGCCCGGGTCGCGGACGTCGCCTGCGGCGCCGGCTGGTCGAGCATCGCCGTCGCGCGGGCCTACCCCGAGGTGCGGGTCGACGGCTTCGACCTCGACGCCGAGGCGATCGAGATGGCGCGGGGCCACGCGGCCGAGGCGGGAGTGGACGATCGCGTGACGTTCCACGCCCGGGAGGGTGGGGCGGCCGAGCCGGCCGAGCCGTACGACCTCGTGACCGTCTTCGAGGCGATCCACGACCTGCCCCGGCCCGTCGAGGTGCTGGCGTCGATGCGGCGCCTCGCCGGCGCGGAGGGCGCGGTGCTCGTCGTCGACGAGCGCGTCGCCGACACCTTCACGGCGCCGGGAGACGAGGTCGAGCGCCTCATGTACACGTACAGCGTCCTCTGCTGCCTCCCGGTCGGCCTCTCGGAGACCCCGTCGGCGGCCACCGGCACCGTCATGCGGACGGACACCCTGCGCCGCTACGCCCGGGAGGCGGGCTTCAGCCACGTCGAGGTGCTCCCGATCGAGCACGAGGTCTTCCGGCTCTACCGCCTCCGCTCCTAGCCGGCCCGAAGCGGTCGGTCCCGACGGGACGAGCGTGAGCTAGGCAGGGGTGAGGCGCAGGGGGCGCGGGAGGCCCCGCTCGAGTCCGAGCGCGGCCGCGCCCGCGAGGAGGCACACGACCGCGGCGAGCGGCCAGAGCGCGAGCGGCTCGGCGCCGAGGACGACCCCGCCGACCGCCGGCCCGACGATGAAGCCGATGTCCCAGGAGATCGTCGACACCGCCATGTAGCGGCCGCGGAGCCGCGGAGGCGCGAGGTCGGCGACGAGCGCGCCCTGGACCGGTCCCTGGAAGCACTCGCCGAGCCCGAAGACGACCGCCGCGGCGCCGAACGCGACCGCCGCGGCGACCGCCTCGAGCCAGTGCCCGCCCGCGAGGACGACGAGCCAGGCGAGCGCCCAGAGGACCGTCATCGCCGCGAGCGCGGGCATACGCCGGCGGCCCTCGAGCGCCTTCGCGACCGGGAACTGCGCGAGGACGATCGCGAGCGTGTTGACGAAGAAGATGATCCCGATCCCGCTCTCCGAGACCCCCGCCTCGTTCTTCGCGAAGACCGGGAGCAGCTCGAACTGCGCGTAGCCGGCGCTCACGAAGAGGACGTTCAGGAGCACGATCCCGAGGAAGACGCGGTTCGCGAGCACGTCGCGGTAGCGCGCCGGCGCGAGCGCCTCGTCCCCGGCGTCCGGGAGCGCCGGCTCGGGGACGAGCGGGAGCATGGCGACGAAGACGAGGAACGTCGCCGCGTCGAGGGCGAAGAGCACGGTGAAGCTCGTCGGGTCCGACGTCGTGGCGATCAGCCCGCCGGCGACGCCGCCCAGGCCGATGCCGAGGTTCCGCGTGACGCGCTGGAGCGCGAAGGCCCCGTGGCGGCGGGCCTGCGGCGTCAGGCCGGCCATGAGCGCCGACTGGCTGGGCCAGAAGCCCGCGTTGCCGACTCCCGCCACGCCCGCCGCGAGGAACGCGTGCCACGGCTCGCGCACGAGCGGGTAGCTCCCGAAGCCGAGCGCGAGGAGGACGAGCGCGCCCGCGAGCGTCGCGCGCCCGCCGATCCGGTCGACGACGACGCCGACCGCCGGCCCGCAGAGGAGGCTGACGGCCCCGGTCGTCGCGAGCACGAGGCCCGCCGTCGCGAGGGAGATGCCGCGCACGTTGTGGAGGTAGATGACGAGGAATGGGAACGCGAGCCCGTTCCCGACGGCGTTCGCGAGCCCGCCGAGGTTCAGGATCCAGACCGACCGCGGGAGCCTCGGATCGAGGGTCCGCAGGTAGCCGCCGAGACGGCTCAAACGTCCCCGAGCGTCGCCCACACGTCGAGCTTCGCCCGGATCCGCGAGATCACCTCGTCCGTGAACTCCGACGTGGAGGCGTGCCCGCCGAGGTCCGCCGTGCGCGTCCCCGCCGACACCGCCTCGAGGCACGCCTCGCGGATCGCCCGCCCGGCCGCGCGCGCCTCCTCGTCGTCGATGTGGGAGAGGAGCGCCGCCGCGGCGAGGATCATGGCCATCGGGTTCGCCACGTCCTTCCCCTTGAGCGCCGGCGCCGTGCCGTGTGCGGCCTCGGCCATGAGCGCGCGCGGCGTGTAGTCGTCGTTGAAGGCGACGAGGAGCGACTCGGAGCCCGCGATCGAGCCGAAGAGCGGGAGCACGAGGTCGGAGAGGATGTCGCCGTCGCGGTTGAGCGCGGGGATCACGAGCGCCTCGCCGGCCGAGGCGATCAGGAGCGCGAACGTCGCGTCGATCAGCTGCGGCTCGTAGTCGACCTCGGGGTGGCGCTCGGCCGCCGCGTCCATCTCCTCCTTGAGCATGCCCTCGTACGTGGGCGAGACCGTGTACTTCGGCCCGCCGAAGACCTTCGCCTTCGTCCGCTGCGCGTGCCGGAAGGAGAACTCCGCCACCGCGTGGCAGATGCGGCGCTCGATCCGCTCCGTGCGGTAGGCGACCTCGTCGTCACCCTCGCCCTCCCGCCACTCCTTCGCCCCGTAGGCGTCCCCGACGGCCATGCGGACGACGGAGATGGGGAAGTGCGCCCCGCCCACGGGCACGACGCCGGGGATCCGGCGGCCGGTGCGCACGATCACGTGCCCGCCGATCTCCTCCCGGAGGATGCGGTTGGGGCTGCCCACGTCGCCGGCGCCCTCCGGCGTGATCGTGGCCGCCTTCAGGCCGAGCCCGTGCTCGCGGACGGCTCTCGCCGCCTCGTGCACGACCTCGTTCCGGCTCGCCCGGCGGGCGTCGAGGGAGAGGTCGAAGCGGGGCAGGTCGAGCTCGAGGCCGACGACCTCCGGCGCGAGGACCCGCAACGCCTCCTCGAGGAGCTCCTGCCCGGTGTCGTCTCCCTCGAGGACGACGATCGTCCGCGTCTCCATCGCCCGCTGAGTCTAGTCAGCGGGGCGCGGCGAGCTTTTGTGATCAACTGGTAAGCTCGCCGCGCTCGCGTTCGGAGGAAAGGGGGCTTCCCGCTGGCCGCAGTCACGTTCGATCGGGTGAGCAAGGTCTACCCGGACGGCACGAGGGCCGTCTCGGATCTCGAGATCGAGATCGAGGACGGGGAGTTCATGGTCCTCGTCGGGCCGTCGGGGTGCGGGAAGACGACGGCGCTTCGCATGGTCGCGGGCCTCGAGGAGATCTCCGAGGGCATCGTGCGCATCGGCGAGCGGGTCGTGAACCACGTCCCACCGCGTGACCGCGACATCGCCATGGTCTTCCAGAGCTACGCGCTCTACCCGCACCTCTCCGTGTACGACAACATCGCCTTCGGCCTGCAGCTGCGCCGGGAGAAGAAGGACGAGATCCAGCGGCGTGTCCAGGAGGCCGCGCGGATCCTCGGCCTCGAGCCCTTCCTGAAGCGGAAGCCGCGCGCGCTCTCGGGCGGCCAGCGCCAGCGCGTCGCGATGGGCCGGGCGATCGTCCGCCAGCCGCAGGCGTTCCTCATGGACGAGCCCCTCTCGAACCTCGACGCGAAGCTCCGCGTCCAGATGCGGGCGGAGATCAGCCGCCTGCAGGACGACCTCGGCGTCACGACGATCTACGTCACGCACGACCAGGTCGAGGCGCTGACGATGGGGGACCGCGTCGCGGTCATGCGCAAGGGCGAGCTGCAGCAGGTCGCCGGCCCCCAGGAGCTCTACGACCACCCGGTCAACCTCTTCGTCGGCGGCTTCATCGGCAGCCCGGCGATGAACATGGTCGAGGCGACGCTCGCCCGCGAGGACGGCGGCCTCACCGCGGAGCTGGGAAGCCAGCGCATCGCCCTCGGAGACGAGACGATGTCCGTCCGCCCGGCGCTCCGGGCCTACGAGGGCCGGCCGGTCGTTCTCGGCATCCGTCCGGAGGACCTCGAGGACGCGTCGCTCGAGCCGGACACGTCCGACGACCGGCGGCTCCACGGCAAGGTGGAGCTCCGCGAGGCCCTCGGCGCCGAGATCATGGTGCACTTCACCGTCGACGCGCGCCCCGCGCTCACGGAGGACGTCCGCGAGCTCGCCCAGGACCTGGGCGACGAGCGCGCCGTCCTGCAGGAGGAGGCACCCGACGAGACGACGATGGTCGGCCGCTTCGGCGCCCGCTCCCAGGTGCGCGAGGGCGAGCAGGCGGAGGTGGCCGTCGACACGCGCGCTCTGCACTTCTTCGACCCCGACACGGGGCTGGGGATCTACGAGGAAGAAACACCGACGAAGGGAGACCGATGAGTCGCCGCTTGCTACTGCTTCTTGGCCTGCTCCTCGTGCTCGTCGCCGCCGTGGCGGCGGGGTGCGGGGGCGACGACGACGACGACGGCGAGGCCGGGGACACCGGCGCCGCGACGGACGAAGGGGAGGGCGGCGCCTCCGGGTCCGTTTCGGTCATGGCCGTCTGGACGGGGCCGGAGCAGGCGGCGTTCCAGGCGGTGCTCGACGGCTTCACCGAGGCGAACCCGGACGTGACGGTGAACTACACCTCGGCGGGCGACCAGCTCCCCACGCAGCTCTCGACGGCCGTCGAGGGCGGGAACCCGCCGGACATCGCCGTGCTGCCCCAGCCGGGCCTCATGGCCGACTTCGCGGGCCAGGGCGCGCTCCAGCCGATCGACTTCGCCGCCGCCGACATCGAGGAGAACTTCGGCCAGTCCGTCGTCGACCTCGGGACAGTCGACGGCACGCTCTACGGCTTCCTCTTCAAGGCGGCCAACAAGTCGCTCGTCTGGTACAACGTCCCGGCCTTCTCGGACGCCGGCGTCGAGCCCGCCGAGGAGTGGGAGGGCTTCCTCGAGAACGCGGCGACGCTGCAGGCCTCGGGCGTCCCCGCCTACTCGATCGGCGGCGCGGACGGCTGGACGCTCACCGACCTCTTCGAGAACATCTACCTGCGCACCGCGGGGCCCGAGATGTACGACCAGCTCGCCGCGCACGAGATCCCCTGGACGGATCAGTCCGTCAAGGACGCGCTCACCGAGATGGCCAAGATCGTCGGCGACACCGAGAACGTCGCCGGCGGGGCGCAGGGCGCGCTCCAGACCGACTTCCCCACCTCGGTGACGCAGGTCTTCGCCGACCCGCCCGCGGCCGCCCAGGTCCTCGAGGGCGACTTCGTCGCCGGCGTCATCACCGACTCGACGGACGCCGCGGCGGGCGAGGGCTTCGACGTCTTCAAGTTCCCGGCGATCGGAGACTCCGGCGACGTCGTCGTCGGAGGCGGCGACACCGTGGTCATGTTCGAGGACAGCGAGGCCGCGCAGGCGCTCGTCTCGTACCTGACGACGCCCGAGGCGGCCGAGCTCTGGGCCGAGCGTGGCGGGTTCGCCTCGTTGAACCGGAACATGGACACGAGCGTCTACCCGGACGAGGTCACGCAGACGACCGCCGGTGCTCTCAGCGAGACCGAGGTCTTCCGCTTCGACCTCTCCGACCTCCAGCCCGCCGAGTTCGGCGGCACGGTCGGGCAGGGGCTCTTCAAGCTCTTCCAGGACTTCCTGCGCAACCCGGACGACGTCGACGGCATCACGCAGCAGATGGAGCGAGCCGCCTCGCAGGCCTTCGGCAGGTAGGCGCGCTTGAGCGGTCAGAGCATCTCGGCGGAGTCCCCGGCCACGGGGGCTCCGCCCGGGAGCCGGCCGGGCTTCCTGCGGCGGAACGCGGCACCGGCGGCGTTCCTCGCCCCGGCCTTCATCCTCCTGGTCGTCTGGGTCGTCTACCCGGCGGTCTACACGTTCTTCCGGAGCTTCTTCGACGACGCCGGCGGCGCGTTCGACGGCTTCGTCGGCGTCGACAACTACAAGCGGCTCTTCACCGACGACAACACGCTCCAGGCGATCAAGAACAACGCGATCTGGGTCGGCGTCGTGCCCGCGCTCGTGACGGCGATCGGGCTCATCTTCGCGGTGCTGACCGAGCGCGTGAGCTGGGCGGTCGCCTTCAAGACCGTCGTCTTCATGCCGATGGCGATCTCGCTCTTCGCCGCCGGTGTCATCTGGCGCGCGGCGATGTACCAGCAGGAGCCCGAGCGCGGCGCGATCAACGCCGTCGTCGCGGGCGTGAAGGACGCCATCGACCCCGCCGGCGTCCTCTCGCAGGCCCAGCCGTCGACCGACGCGATCAGCGGCACGCCCCAGGGAGGCCTCGAGCTCGGCGAGCCGATCGCGGTCGGCGACACCGCGCTCCTCGGCCTCACGGGCATTCGCGGGGAAGAGGTGCCCGCGGACGCCGTGCAGGCGGTCGCCCCCGAGCCGCTCCAGGGCGGCATCACCGGCGTCGTCTGGCGGGACTTCAAGCCGGGCGGGGGGAACCCCGGCGAGGTGGAGTCGGAGGAGGTCGGGCTCCCCGGAGTCACCGTCGAGCTCCGCGGTGAGGACGGGGGAGAGGTCGCCTCGACGACGTCGGCGGCCGACGGCACCTTCGCCTTCGAGGACGTCGAGGAGGGCCGCTACCAGGTCGCGATCGGCCCGGAGACGTTCGCCGAGAGCTTCGGCGGCATCGCCTGGCTCAGCGAGCGCCTGATCACGATGTCCGTGATCATCTCGTACATCTGGGTCTGGGCGGGCTTCGCGATGGTCGTGATCGCCGCCGGCCTCGCGGCCATCCCCCGAGACGTGCTCGAGGCGGCCCGGACGGACGGCGGGAGCGAGTGGCAGGTGTTCCGGCGCGTGACGGTCCCCCTCCTCGCCCCCGTGCTCACGGTCGTCTTCATCACGATGCTCATCAACGTGCTCAAGGTCTTCGACATCGTCCTCTCCGTCGCGCCCGGGTCGGTGCAGGACGACGCGACCGTGATCGCGCTCGAGATGTGGCGCGAGTCCTTCACCGCCGCCCGCAACTTCGGCTTCGGCTCCGCGATCGCGGTCTTCCTCTTCCTGCTCGTGATCCCGATCCTGCTCCTCAACGTCCGCCGCTTCCGCCGGGAGGTGTAGAGAGCGTGACCTCCGCAACCGCCGACGTCGCCAGGCCCGCCCCCGTCATCGAGGAGAGCCTCGCGGCGAAGATCCTCCGCGTGCTCGGCAAGGCACCCGTCCACGCCCTGCTGGTCGTCGTCGGCCTCTTCTGGCTCGTGCCCAGCATCGGGCTCCTCGCGATCTCGCTGATGTCGCCCGCCGACTTCACCGACCTCGGGTGGTGGAGGGTACTGGCCGAGCCGAGCCTCATCACCTGGGACAACTACTCGGCGCTCTTCGAGGGCGGCACGGACTCGCTCGTCGCGCGCTCGCTCGTGACGACGGCGATCATCGCCGTCGGCGGGACGGTCATCCCGATCTTCGTCGCCGCGCTCGCCGGCTACGCGTTCGCGTGGCTCGAGTTCCCCGGCCGCGACTGGATCTTCATCGGCGTGATCGCGCTCCTCGTCGTCCCGCTCCAGCTCGCGCTCATCCCGATGTTCGACCTCTACTCGCGGCTCGGCATCTTCGACACCCGCACGAGCCTCATCCTCTTCCACAGCGCCTTCGCGCTCCCGTTCGCCATCTTCCTCCTCCGCAACTTCTTCATCGGGATCCCGAAGGAGCTGCTCGAGGCGGCGCGCATCGACGGCGCCTCGGAGCTCCGCATCTTCCTGCGCCTGATCCTCCCGCTGGGGCTGCCCGCGATCGCCTCCCTCGCCATCTTCCAGTTCCTCTGGACGTGGAACGACCTCCTCGTCGCGCTCTCCCTCGGCCGCGAGACCCAGCCGATCACGGTGGCGATCTTCTCCCAGCTGCGCCAGTTCGGCTCGAACATCGAGCTGATCGCGCCGGCGACCTTCGTCTCGCTCGCGATCCCGCTCGTCATCTTCTTCGCCTTCCAGCGCTACTTCGTGCAGGGGCTGCTCGCGGGCTCCGTCAAGTAGGCCGTGGTCGGAACAGCCGTCTGCGCGATCGTCGGGGACGGCCTCGCCGGCTTCGTCGCCCACGCCGCCCTCCGACGCGGAGGCCTCGACCCCGCCGAGATCGCCGTCTTCGGGACGGATCCGGACCCCGCCGCCGCCTGGCGGCCGCGCGCCGCGGCGATCCGCCAGCGCCGCATGCGCTCGGAGAGCGACGGCCACTGCGCCCCGGCCTCCTTCCCCGGGCTCGCGGTCCGCGCGGCGCTCCGGCGCCGGAGCCTCGTGCCGCTCGTCGAGACCGTCGCCGACCGCTTCCACCCGACGGTGGACGAGTTCCTCGAGCACGTCGAGGAGCTCAGGGCGGAGACCGGCTGGGACGAGAGCTTCCGCCGCGCCCGGGTGGACGCCGTCAGCGCGGTGGCGGGCGGCTTCCGCGTCGACGGCCACGGCGTCTTCCCGCACGTCCTCGTCGCGCCCGGGCATCCGGGGCTCGCGCTGCCCGAGGAGCTCGCCGGCGACGGCCGGACGGTGCACGCGTACGAGCCGCACGACTACGACGACGAGGTCGAGGTCGTCGGCGCCGGGATGGCGGCCGCGACCGAGTGGCTGAACGCGCTCGCCGCCGGCTCCGCCGTCACCTCCGTGCGCCGCCGCGAGCCCGAGCGGCGCCCGCTCAACCTGCCGCGCGAGCTCTTCACCCGCCGGGGCCTCGCCGCGTACCACCGCTCCGCCCCCGGCGACCGGGCCGCCCTCCTGCGCCGCTTCGGCGTGCCCTCCTACCCGCCGGGGCGGGCCTGGGACGAGCCGCTCGAGGAGGCCCGCCGCGCCGGCCGCTTCCGTGTGACGGCGGAGCCGAACGGGGCCGGGCAGATCATCTGTGCCACCGGGTTCAAGCGCGGGTTCCGGCACGACCCGCTCCTCTCGCGCCTCGTCGCCGACCACGAGCTCGCCACCGTCGAGGGGTGGATCGTCCTCGACCCCGACTCGACGGTTCCGGCGCTGACCGACCGCGGGCGCACGCTCGCCCTCGCGGGCGTGCCCGCCCAGTGGGCCTTCCCGGCCGCGGACACGCTCGTGGGCGCGAAGTACGCCGCGCGCCGCTTCCTCCGACGGGTGCGGGCATGGCGTACACGCTGAGGGGGCGCCTCGAGTCGCGGCTCGCCGCGGCGCTCGCGCCGCTCGTCGCCGCGTGCGTCGTCGCCCTGGCGCTCGAGGCCTGGTGGCCCGTCGAGCTTGCGGCGCTCATGCTCGCCGCCGGCCTCGCCCTCGACGGGACCGCCTACCACCGCCTCGTCGCCTACCAGCCGGGCTGGGCGGCGCTGCCGCTCGGGCTCCTCGAGCTCGGGGTCGTGATGGGGCTCGCCCGCCTGCTCGACGTGGGCGCTCCGCTCTGGGCGGCCCTCGCGTTCTTCGCCGGCTCGTGGCTCCTCGCGCAGCTGCTCGGCCACGCCGTCCTCCCGCTCGCCCGGCTGACGTACGGCGAGGACGGCGGCGAGCTCGGGCGCGCCGGGCCGGGGCTGGCAGGGGCCGCGCTCGTCGTCCTCGGGGCCGCGCTCGCGGTCGCCTGGGCGACGCAGCCGCCGCTCGTGCGCCTCGAGGCAGGCGTGCACGACGGCCCGCTCGTCCTCGACCGCTCGCAGCGCCTGGTCGGGGAGCCGGGCGCCGTCGTCCGCGGCGGCATCCTCGTGACCGCGAACGACGTCACCGTGCGGGACGTCACGGTCGTCGGGGGCGAGCACGGGATCGAGGTCGACGGAGCCGAGCGCGTGCTGCTCGAGGACGTCCGCGTCGTCGGCGCGACGCTGGACGGGATCAACGTGCGGCGCAGCACGGTCACGATCCGCGACTGCGCCGTGCGCGGGCCGACGGGCTCCCACGCGCAGGGAATCGACATCTCCTTCGGGTTCGACCTCGCCCCCTCCGTCGTCGAGCGCTGCACGGTGAGCGGGGGGATGGAAGGGATCGTCACGCATTTCGCCCGCGTGCTCGTGCGCGACAACCGCGTCAGCGGTACGAGCCTGCGCGGGATAACGCTGACCGAGATGTCCATGGCCGACGTGGAGGAGAACGAGGTCGAGCGAGCGCTCGGCGTCGGGATATTCTGCGGCGACTATTCCAGGTGCCGGATCGAGGACAATTCCGTTGCCGGGACGATGCCGGACCTGCAATCAGGTGACAAGACGCGCATGGGATTCGGCATCGTCGCGCACTACGGCGCCGATGCGGAGATCGATGACAACAGACTCCACGGAAACGCGCGCCGGATCGGTTCCTTTTTGCGCGCACGTATTTCCTCCGATTAGAGTTCGTCGCGCTTACCAGAAAACTGCTCTTTTCAGGAGGAATACTGTGGCACGAAAGACGATTCTCGTTTGCGACAACTGCGGGGCCGAGGTCGGCGAGGGGAAGGGCGCGGCGCTCCGCGTCACCTACACCGACGCGCGCCGCGGCGCCAGGGCAGCCGACCTCTGCGACGACTGCGCGGGCAAGATGCCCGGCCGCGCCGCCGCCCGTCGCGGCCGCCGGCCGAAGGCCGCCGCCTAGGCGCCGACCGGCTCCTCCGCCGCCCCGGCGCGCCGCGAACGGCCTCCGGGGCGGCGGCTAGACTGCAGCGGTGCCGCTGGCGTTGCTGGTTGGCCCGGCGAACGCCGGAAAGGTCTCGCGGCTCCTCGATCGCTACCTGGAGTGCCTCCACCGCGAGCCGTTCCTCGTCGTCCCCAACCGGGCCGAGGTCGACCGCGTGGAGCGCGACCTCCTCGCGCGCCGTCCCGCGCTGCTCGGCGGCGCCATCGGGACCTTCGACGACCTCTTCGAGCTGATCGCGCGCGCGGACGGGTGCTCCCGTCCCGTCGCGACGGAGGCGCAGCGGGCGCTCGTCCTCCGGCGCGCCCTCGCGGGCGCGAGCCTCGACGGCCTCGGGCCGTCCTCCCGCTTCGCGGGCTTCGGCGAGTCGCTCCTCGGGGCCATCTCCGAGCTCGAGGCCGGGCTCGTCGACCCCGGCGAGATCGCCGGTGACCTCGCCGCGCTCTACGCCGCCTACCGGGACGAGCTCGACCGTCTGGCCCTCTCCGACCGCGACCTCGAGCGCAGGCGGGCGGTCGAGCGGGTCGAGGAGGAGCTCGAGGCCTGGTCGGGGCGGCCGGTGCTGGCCTACGGCTTCGAGGACCTCACGGGCGCCCAGTGGGCGCTCCTGCGGGCGCTCGCGGGGCGCGCGGACGTGACGGTGTCGCTCCCCTACGAGCCGGGCCGCCCGGCGTTCGCCTCGCTCGCCCGCACGGCGGACGACCTCGCCGGCCTCGCCGACGGCCGGGTGGACGCGCTTCCCCCGGCGTACGGGGAGATCGCCCACCCCGCACTCGCCCATCTCGAGCGCGCGCTCTTCGCGGAGGGCGGGCGACCCGACCCGCCGGCGCTCGAGGGGGCCGTCCGCTTCCTCGAGGGCGCCGGCTCGCGCGGGGCGCTCGAGCTCGTCGCCGACGAGATCCTCGCCCTCCTGCGCGCGGGCACGGCGCCAGAGGCGATCGGGGTCGTGTGCCCCTCCCTCGACCGGGTCCGCGCCCCCCTCGAGACGGCGTTCGCCACCGCCGACGTGCCCTTCGCGCTCGAGGGGCGGGTGCGCCTCGGCCAGACGCCCTTCGGTCACGCGCTCCTCTCCGCGCTCCGCTTCCTGTGGGGGGGCGGCGAGCGCCGCGACCTCTTCGGCTTCCTGCGCTCCCCGTACTCGGGCCTCCCGCGCGCCCACGCCGACTACCTCGAGGGCCGGCTCCGCGGACTCGGCGTCCGGACCGACGTCGAGGAGCGCGCCGTGCGCCTCCGCGGCCAGCCGCTGCCCGTGCTGGACGAGGTGCGGGCGGCCGGCCCCCCGGTGGCGGCGGTGCGTGCCCTCGTCCGCGCCATGCTGCGCGGCGCCTACGGCCTCGACCGGCCCCCCGTGGGGGAGGCGTCGCGGCTCGACCTGCGCTGCTTCGAGGGCGTCTCCCGGCTGCTGCGTGAGCTCGAGGGCTGGGCCGACCTGACCGGCGAGATCGACCGCGACGACGTCCTCGCCGCCGTCGAGCGGCTGGCGGTTCGGCCGGCCGGCCCCGCCGAGCCGGGCCGGGTCGCCGTCCTCGACCTGCTGCGCGCGCGCACGCGCCGCTTCGAGGTCGTGTTCGTCCTCGGCCTCGAGGAGGGGCGGCTGCCGCGCCGCGCCGCCCCCGCATCGCCCTTCCTCGACGACGACGTCCGGCGGGAGCTCGACGAGCGCACGCGCGCCCGGCTCGCGCGGCCCGACGCGGTCGCCCGGGAGCGCTTCCTCTTCTACGCCGCCTGCACGCGTCCGTCGCGGCGGCTCTACCTCGTCCGCGAGGCGGCGACGGACGACGGCGCCCCGCGCCGGGCGAGCCCGTTCTGGGACGAGGTCCGGGGCCTCCTCGACCCGACCGACGTCGCACGCTGGACCCGCCGCAGGCCGCTCTCGGCGCTGACCTGGCCGCTCGCCGGCGCGCCGACCGAGCGCGAGCGCCTGCGGGCGCTCGCGGCGCTCTCGGCCGAGGACGCCGGCGGCGCCGAGGCGCTCGCGGTCGCGAACGGCTGGGAGCGCCGTTTCCGGCGGGCCCGGAGCGCGTTCGAGCGCCCGACCGCCCTCACCCACCCGGCCGTGCTGGCCGAGCTGGCGGCCCGCACGACCTTCAACGTCACGGAGCTCGAGGCGTTCGCGACCTGCTCGTCCATCTGGCTCGTCGAGCGGCTCGTCTCGCCTCGCTCGATCGACGCGGAGGTCGACGCCAAGCTCCGCGGCTCGATCGCCCACACGACGCTCCACCGCTTCTACGCGGGGCTCCCGAAGGAGCTAGGCGCCGAGCGCGTCGATCCCGCCAGCGTCGAGGACGCGCTCCGCTTCCTCCGGCGCTGCCTCGACGAGGCGCTGGGCGGCGTGCGCCAGGAGCTCTCCGACCTCGAGCGCCGCGAGCTCGCGGGGCAGCTCCGGCGCGACCTCGAGCGGTTCGTGCGCGACGAGGCAGCGTCCGAGGCCCCGCTCGTCCCGCGCCGCTTCGAGGTCTCCTTCGGGACGGAGCGCTCGGCGCCCGAGCTCCAGCGCGGCCTCGACCTCGGCGGCTTCGCGCTCTCGGGCAAGATCGACCGGATCGACCTCGACCCGTTCTCGGCGCGCGGGATCGTCTGGGACTACAAGTCGGGGAAGACGGCGTTCTCGGCGGCGAAGATCGACTCCGAGCTGCGCCTCCAGATCCCGCTCTACATGCTCGTCCTGCGCGACCTCGTCGGCATCGAGCCCCTCGGGGGCCTCTACCGCGCGCTCGCCGGCGACCGGGACGCCCGCGGCCTCCTGCGCGCCGAGGCGCGGGACGACGGCGTGCCGGGCTTCGCGAGGAACGACTACCGCGACGAGGACGACTTCTGGGCCCAGATCGACCGGGCGGCCGAGCACGCGCGCGGGTTCGTCGGCAGGATCCGCGCGGGCGACGTCCGCCACGACCCGCACGGGGACGGCGGCTGCCCGAGCTGGTGCGACCTCGCGCCGATGTGTCGCGTGAGGCGGTCGTGACCGTCGCCGCCCCCAATCCCGAGCAGGCCGCCGCCATCGATGCGCCGGGCGTCGTCTTCGTCTCGGCCGGCGCCGGGACGGGGAAGACGACCGTGCTCGTCGAGCGGTTCGTCAAGGCGGTCTGCGAGCGCGGGCTCGACGTCGACTCGCTCCTCGTGATCACGTACACCGAGCGAGCCGCCGGTGAGCTTCGCGACCGCATCCGCACGCGGCTCGCGGAGGCGGGGCGCGCGGATCTCGCGCGCGAGCTCGACTCGGCCTGGATCTCGACCATCCACGGCTTCTGCCACCGGCTGCTGAAGGCGCATCCCTTCGCGGCCGGCGTCGACCCCCGCTTCCGCGTCCTCGACGAGCCGCAGGCGCGCGTCCTCCAGCGGGAGGCGTTCGAGGCCGCCCTGACCGACTTCTGCGCCGGCGACGACGACGAGCGGCTCGGCCTGCTCACGACGTACGGCGCCCGCGCCCTCAGGCGGATGCTCACGGGCGTGCACGAGACGCTGCGGGCCGCCGGCCGCCCGCTCGTGCTCGAGCTGGGACGGCGGCCCGGGCTCGCCGAGCGGCTCGCGGAGCTGCGCGCGTGCGCCGCGGCGCTCGCCGGGGAGGCGGAGGCGGGAGAGACTGCGAGGGCGACGGCCGCGCGCGCGCTCGAGCTCCTCGAGGGGCGGAGCCTCCCCGAACGGCTCCTCGACCTCGGCGAGCTCAAGGCCCGCGGCGAGCGGGCCGCGAGCTACGAGGAGGCTCGGCTCGGCGTCGAGCAGGCCGCGCTCGACGAGCTAGCCGCCCGCGACCGCGAGCTCCTGCAGGAGCTGCTCGAGCGCTTCGGCCGGGCGTACCGCGCGGCGAAGGAGCGGGAGTCGGCCCTCGACTTCGAGGACCTCCAGCTCACCGCGCGCGACCTCCTGCGCGACGACGCCGCCGTCCGCGAGCGCGAGAGCTGGCGCTTCCGCTCGATCATGGTGGACGAGTTCCAGGACACGAACCGGCTCCAGTGCGAGCTCGTCGACCTGCTCGCGGACGGCCCGGACGGGAAGGAGCTCTTCTTCGTCGGCGACGAGTTCCAGTCGATCTACCGCTTCCGCCACGCCGACGTCGAGGTCTTCCGCGAGCGCCGCGAGCGCTCGGGGGGCGTCCTCGCCCTCACGCACAACTACCGCTCGCGCCCGGAGGTGCTCCACGCGGTCAACACGCTCTTCTCGGCGGAGTTCGGCGAGGAGTTCCAGCCGCTCGAGGCTGCGGGCCGCTTCCCCGACCCCGTGTTCGGGACGCCCGTCGAGCTCCTCGTCACCGACAAGGCGAGCTACGCGGGCGCGCCGGTGCACTGGCGCCGCGCCGAGGCTCGGCACATCGCGGCGCGCGTGCGCGGGCTCGTCGAGGCGGGGGAGGCGAGCGCGGGGGAGATCGTGCTCCTCTTCGCGGCCGGGACCGACGCGGAGTGGTACGAGGAGGAGCTCCGGGCCGCGGGCCTCGCGACGTACCGGGCGACCGGTCGCGGGTACTTCGGCCAGCAGCAGGTCGTCGACCTGCTCGCGTACCTCCGCCTCCTCCACAACCGCTACGACGACGAGGCGCTCGTGACCGTGCTCGCCTCGCCTCTCGTCGGGCTCTCGAACGACGCGCTCGTCCTCCTGCGCAGGGCGGCCCCCCGGCGGCCGCTCTTCCAGCCCTTCGAGCGCGGCCTACCCGCCGAGCTGGCCGAGCGGGACCTGCACCTCTGCCGCGCGTTCCTCCAGCGCTACGAGCGGCTGGCGCAGGCTGCGAACGGGCTCTCGCTCGAGCGCCTCTGCGAGCGGATCGTCGCCGACCACGACTACGACCTCGCCGTGCTCGCGCGCTGGGACGGCCGCCGTCGCTACGCGAACATGCGCAAGCTTGCCCGGCTCGCCCGCTCGTACGAGGAGCTCCGCGGCCGCGACGTCGAGGGCTTCGTGCGCTTCGTCCGCGAGCAGGAGGCCGTGGGCGCCCGGGAGCTCGAGGCCGTCGCCGAGGAGGAGGGAGCGGACGCCGTCCGCCTGCTGACGATCCACTCGGCGAAGGGGCTCGAGTTCAAGGTCGTCGTCGTCGCCGACGCGGGCCGGGACCGCACCGCGCCGTCTCCGGACGAGATCCTCTGCCTGCCCGACGGGCGGTTCGGCTTCCGGGTCGCCGACCCGGCCACGGGCTCGCGCCGGCCGGCCTTCGCCTACGAGCAGGTGCGCGAGGCCGAGCGGGAGGCCGAGCGGGCCGAGCGCCTGCGCCTCTACTACGTGGCGATGACGCGCGCGATCGACCGGCTGATCGTCTCGGGCGCGGTCGATCCCGGGCGCGCCGCCGACGCGGCCACGCCGATGGGGTGGGTGCTCGCGCGGCTCGACGCGCAGGAGCTCGAGGCAGCCGGCGACGGGCCGGTGGAGATCGCCCGGGGCGGGGCGCGCCTCCTCGTCCGCGTCGACCGCTACCGGCCCGACGCGGCGGCTCCGGCGGAGCCCGCCGCCGCGGCGTCCGTCGGCCAGACGCAGCTCGAGCTCTTCGTCGGCGACGAGCTTGAGCCGCTGCCGCCCCCCGCGCCGCGGCTGCCCGACCTGGCGCCGGTGCCCGACCCGCCCCTCCACCGCGTGCGCCGGCTCTCGTACAGCGCGCTCGCGCTCTTCGAGCGCTGCTCGTACCGGTACTACGCCGAGCGCGTGGCCGGGCTGCGGCCGGCGGACGCCCACGGCTCCGTGCCCGGCGGGACGGGTCTCGCCGCGACCGAGATCGGCGACGCGGTCCATCGGCTGCTCGAGCGCGTCGACCTCGCGGCTCCGGCCGTCCCCGACGTCGAGCCCGTCCGCGCCTGGTACCCGGCGGTGACCGGGGAGGAGCTCGAGCGCATCCGGGGCTTCGTGACCGCGTACTGCGAGTCGGCGCTCGCCGGGCGGATCGCGGCGCTCGCGGGCGCGGCGCCCGAGCGCCCGTTCGCCTTCGAGCACGACGGCGTCCTCCTGCACGGACGGCTGGACGTCCACTGGAGCGACGGACCGCGCGCGCTCGTGCTCGACTACAAGACGAACTCGCTCGCCGAGGGCACGCCGGAGGAGATCGTCGAGGCGGACTACCGCCTCCAGCGGCTCGTGTACGCGCTCGCGTGCCTCCGGGCGGGGGCGGAGGAGGTCGAGGTCGTCTACGCATTCCTCGAGCGTCCGGACGCGGTCGTCTCGACGACGTTCGAGCGGGCCGGCACCGCCGCGCTCGAGGCCGAGCTCTCGGCGGCGATCGCCCGCATCCAGGAGGGCGACTTCCGCCCGACGCCGGGCGAGTTCACCTGCTCCGGCTGCCCGGCGCTCGATCGCGTGTGCGCCGGCCCGCGCCTCCTCGGCCCCGAGCTTCCCGCCGAGTACGCGGAGGCCTTCTAGCTCCGCCCGCGGGGCGTGCGCCGCGCTCGACGCGGGCGACCCGGCCGTTCGGTCGGCCCGCGCGGGGCCGCCCGCATAGGGTCTCGCGCGTGGCCCGGAGCTACGTCCACGAGGCTCGCCGCCGCGTCGGCCGGCGGCGCGACCGCATCCGCCCGATCGTCGAGCGGCTCGCGCTCGAGCACCCCGACGCGGTGATCGCCCTCCGCTTCCGCGACCCGGTCGAGCTGCTCGTCTCGGTGATGCTCTCGGCCCAGACGACGGACGTGACCGTCAACCGGGTGACGGAGCGCCTGTTCCGCAAGTACCGCCGCCCCGAGGACTACCTCGCGGTCCCGCCGGCCGAGCTGGAGGCGGACATCCGCCCGACCGGCACGTTCCGCCAGAAGGCGAGGAACCTCCGGGGGGCGATGCGCATGCTCGTCGAGGAGTACGGCGGCGAGGTCCCGGAGCGGCTCGAGGAGCTCGTCCGCCTGCCGGGCGTGGGCCGGAAGACGGCGAACGTCGTCGCGGCCGAGCGCGGTGCGACCCAGGGCGTCGTCGTCGACACGCACGTCCGCCGGCTCTCGCAGCGGCTCGGGCTCACGAGGCAGGAGGACCCGGCGAAGATCGAGCGCGACCTCGCACGCGTCGTCCCGCGCGCCGACTGGGCGCGCTTCCCGCACCTCCTCATCTGGCACGGCCGCCGCGTCTGCCTCGCCCGCCGGCCGCGGTGCGAGGCCTGCGTCCTCGCCGATCTCTGCCCGTCCAGCCGCATCGCGGTGAGCGTGGCGCCCGGCGCCTCCGAGACCAAGTGACACGGTGTCACGTGGCTTCGCTCCTGTGACAAAAGGGCCGGATGGCGCCTTTCGGCACGAACGCGCCATGGTCGTGCGGCGGGTCACGTGCGCGGCGACTCGAGGGCCTCGAGCTCGCTCCCGGCCGGCTCGTCCAAGGCGTTCCGAGCGCTAGTACCACCGTGTCACGAGGCTCCCGGCCCGCCGGCCGAGGCGGTCCCGTGCGGGTCTCGACACGATTGCTCGACGGGGGGCCGGGCAGGACTCCGGCTCCGGCGAGCCCACGTCTCGACCCGGGTCGCGGCCGGGTGCGCTCGCCGGTCGCGGGGCGGGGCTTCGCGGGGCGAGGCGTGCGGGCCGCGTGGGTGGGCGGCGCCGGTCCCGCGCTAGCGCGGGGCGACGGCGACGAGGAGGCCGCCGTCCTCGTCGTAGGCGGGGAAGAAGTCCGCGCGCACGCCCTTCGTCCGGCCCGAGCGCGTGCGGAGCGTCAGCCTCTGGTCGAAGCGCCGGACGCCCCACTCGAGCGCGAGCGCGGCCGGCGTGGGGCCGTTCTCCTCCGGCTCGAACAGGGCCTCCATGACGTCTCGGCCGATGAGGTCGCGCTCGCGGAAGCCCGTCAGCTCGAAGACCCCCTGCCCGACGGCGATCACGCGGCCCTTCGCGTCGCACACGAGGAGCCCGGTGCCGGGCGCCGGGTAGTAGTCGTCCATGATCTCGAAGAGGAACCCGAAGCCGCAGCTCGTGCAGGAGACCGGCCGGCCCGTCAGGCCCTCGAGGCCGTCCTCGTCGAGCGACCGCCGCCGGCAGTTCGGGCAGATGAAGTAGGGCACGCCGAAAAGCTAGCGAGCGGCGCTACGCGCGCGGCGCTGCGAGCGCGTCGAGCAGGCGGCCGCGCTCGGCGGAGAGCCAGCGCTCGGCGTCGAGCGCGGCCATGCAGCCGGAGCCAGCGGCCGTCACGGCCTGCCGGTAGACGTGGTCCTGCACGTCGCCGGCGGCGAAGACCCCGGGGACGTTGGTCTCGGACGTCTTGTCCCTCGTGAGGAGGTAGCCCGCCTCGTCCATGTCGAGCTGGCCCTTGAAGAGCGCCGTGTTCGGGTCGTGGCCGATCGCGACGAAGAGCCCGTCCGCCGGGACCTCGGTGCGCTCGTCCGTCTTCAGGTTCCGGACGACGACGCCGGTCACCACACCCTCGCCGAGGACCTCCTCGACGACGGAGTCGGTGACGAACTCGATCTTCTCGGTCGCCGCTGCGCGATCGACCATGATCGGCGAGGCGCGGAAGACGTCGCGCCGGTGGACGAGCGTCACCTTCGAGGCGAACTTGGCGAGGAACGTCGCCTCCTCCATGGCCGAGTCGCCACCGCCCACGACGACGACCTCCTTCTCCCGGAAGAACGCCGCGTCGCAGACGGCGCAGTACGAGACGCCGCGGCCCTGGAGCGTGCGCTCCGACTCGAGCCCGAGCTGGCGCGCGTTCGCCCCGGTCGCGACGATGACCGTCTCGGCGCGGTACACGTCGTCTCCGACCCACACGCGGAACGGCCGCTCGGAGAAGTCGACCCTCGTCGCGTCATCCGTGAGGAACTCGGCCCCGAAGCGCTCCGCCTGCTTGCGGAAGTCCTGCATCATCTCGGGCCCGAGCACGCCGGCCGGGTAGCCGGGGTAGTTCTCGACGTCGCTCGTGATCATGAGCTGGCCACCCCAGCTGACGCCCTCGATGACGAGGGGGCGCATGTTGGCCCTCGCGGTGTAGAGCGCAGCGGTGTAGCCCGCCACCGCTCCGCCGATCACGATCACCTCACGGACGTCGCTCGCGTTCACGCAGCTCCTCTCGTCTCGAGTTCCCCGAGCCTCGCTTCCTTAAACGCCAGGCTGCGGACCCGTGTTCCGATTGTGTAGCTTCTAGCCCCGCGCGGAAACCTACAAGGGGCCGGCGATGGCGCGAACCGTGACATGGGACGAGCTTCGAGACCTCGCCTCGTTCGAGGCTCGCCGGGGTCTTGCGATCAGCCTCTACCTGGGCCTCGATCCCAGCGTCGCCGCGACGGCCGGCGACGCAGAGACCCGCCTGCACTCGCTGCTCGACGGCGCATCGAAGAGAAACGGCGGCTCGCGTGAAGACCTCACGCACGACCAACGGGTAGCGCTCCGTGAGGACGTCGGCCGCATTCGCGACTACTTCGAGAGCGAGTTCGAGCGCGACGGGACGCGCGGGCTGGCGGTCTTCTGCTCGAGCCTGGACGGCGTCTGGCGCCCGCGCCCCCTGATGGAGGCGGTGCCGGACCGCGTCACCGTCGGCCCGCTCCTCCACCTCGCCCCGCTCGTGCCCCTGGTGGGCCGCGGCGACGGCGCGCTCGTGGTCGTCGTCGGCCGGGAGCAGGGCCGCTTCTACCGCCTTCGCGGCGGGCGGCTCGAGGAGGTCATCGACCGCTTCGAGGAGCAGCCGCGGCGGCACGACCAGGGCGGCTGGGCCCAGGCCCGGATGCAGCGCCACGTGGACGAGCTCGCCCAGGAGCACCTGCGCCGCGTCGCCGAGGAGCTCGACCGCCGCGTGCGCAGGCACGGCGGGACGCAGGTCGTCGTCGTGGCCTCGGAGGAGGCGGGCGCCGAGTTCCTCGAGCTGGTCGCGCCCGAGACGAGGGCCGCGATCGCAGGCGTGGCGGCGGCCGAGGCGCACGCGCAGGCCGGCGAGCTCCTCCGGGCCGCCACGCCCGTGCTCGAGCGCCGCCATGCGGAGCGGGAGGGCGAGCTCGTCTCGCGCTGGCGCGAGGAGGCCGGGCGAGACGGCCGGGCCGCGGCCGGCTGGGCGGCGACGCTCGCGGCCGCCTCCGACGCGAGGGTCGAGGTCCTCCTCTACGGCGCGGGCGCGAACCGTCCGGCGAGACGGTGCCCCGCCTGCGGTCGGCTGGCGCTCGAGGGCGAGACTTGCCCGCTCGACGGGACGCCGTTCGAGCGCTCCGACGACGGTCTCGATCTCGCCGTCCACCAGACGCTCGCCCACGGCGGGACGGTCTGGCCGGTCCGGCACGGGCAGGACCTCGATCCGGTCGAGGGGATCGGCGCGATCCTCCGCTTCTAGCCGGCCGCGGCAGGCGCCTCGAGGCCGTCTGCGGTCGCCTCGGCGGCAGGGTCGGTCGCCTCCGAGACCGGCAGCTCGAAGAAGAAGGTCGATCCTTCGCCTTCCCTCGACGCGACCCAGATGCGACCGCCCATCCGGCGGACGAGCTCGCGGCAGATGTAGAGCCCGAGGCCCGTGCCGCCGACGCCTCGCGTCAGGTTGGGGTCGAGCCGGAAGAACTTCTCGAAGATCCGGTCCTGCTCGCGGAGCGGGATGCCCAGGCCCTCGTCGCGAACGGCGAAGAGGACGCGCGTCTCGTGGCTCTCCAGGGTCACGACCACCCGCCCGCCCGCGGGCGAGTACTTGACGGCGTTCTCGACGAGGTTCGTGAGCACCTGTCGGACCATGTCCGGGTCGGCCGCGACCGTCGGGAGACCGTCGGGCGCGGCGAGCTCCAGGGCGACGCCCTCCGGGAGGTGCGCGCGGGCGGCCTCGACCACCTGCCGCGCGAGCGCCCCGGCGTCGCAACGCTCCACCGAGAGCGCGAAGCCGCCCGATTCGAGCCGGCTGGCTGCGAGCACCTGCTCGATGATCCGGGCGAGGCGGTCGGCCTCGCTCGCGATGACGGCGAGCAGGCGCGCGCGGCGCTCGTCGCCCAGGTCGACGTCGGCCCGCCGGAGCGTCATCGCCGCGCCGTAGACGGCCGCGAGCGGCGTGCGCAGCTCGTGGGAGACGGTGGCGACGAACTCGCTCTTGAGCTTCTCGATCCCGCGCTCCTCCGTGAGGTCGCGGAGGGCGTAGACGGTCCCGTGCGGGAACTCGACGGCCGAGATGGAGATCCAGAGCTCGCGGCCGCCCACGTCGAGGGGCAGGGTCTCCGAGTGCTTCGCCGCGAACGCGGGCGCGCTCGTGACGGGCACGAGCGGGGCGATGGCGGCCCAGCCGGAGAGCACGTCCTCGGGCCGGCGCGCGAGCACGTCCTGGGCTGGGAGCCCCGTGATCGCCGCCATGGCCGGGTTCCAGAGGCGAACGACGCCTTCGCGGTCGACGAGGAAGACGCCGTCGCCGACGTGGGCGAGCACCTGCTCGGCCCGCTCGCGCTCCTCTGCCAGCGTCTCCTCGAGCCGTGTGCGCTCGAGCAGGTCTCCGGCCTCGTTCCCGACCAGCTCGGCGACCGCGACCGTGACCGCGTCGAACCGCCTCGGCGCCCGGACGGCGTAGAAGGTCAGCGTGCCGACCGGGCGGCCCTCGTGACGGATGGGGACGACGAGCGCGCTGCGGGCGCCGATCGCGCGGGCGAGCTGCATCTTCAGGCGCCCCTCGCTGTCGACGTCGACGACGATCGGCCCCCCGTGGTGCAGGAGCCTGCGGTTGAAGTCGTCCGAGGCGTGCACCTCGAAGCTCCGCCACGCCTGCTCCGGGATGCCGCTCGCCGCCCGGGCCGTGAGGAGGCCGTGCTCCTCGTCGTACAGGAGCAGCACCGCGGAGTCGGCGCCGAGGGCCGGGGCGGCGGCGGCGAGGATGGCCCCGCCCACCTCCTCCAGGGACCCGCGCTGCGAGCTCAGGCGGCCGATCGCGCCCAGCACCTCGAGCTCCCGCATCCGCCGCGGGCGCTCCGCGTCGCGCCGGAGGCTCTCGCGGCCCCGCCGGCTCGCGAGCGCGATCCACACCACGGTCGCGAGCAGGGCGGCGACGATCGAGGCGGTGAGGAAGGGAACCGAGTCGACGACGCTCCCGTCGCCGAGGCGGACGGCGAAGAGGATGAGCTGCTGGACCGACGCGCCGACCAGGAGCAGGCCGGCGGAGAGCCTGAGCGGTGCGCCGGCAAAGGGACGCTCGTTCCACCAGCTCCGCAGGAGGAGGACGCCCAGCCCGAGGAGGGCGATCGCGAGCCAGAGGAAGAACCAGGCGACGACTTCCACGAGCGGTCTCGCAGCGAGTATAGGAAGCGACTGGGCGGGCGGGGCACCGGCGCGCCGCGCCGGAGCGGCGGCTCAGGCCGCGTCGACTGCGCGCGGGAGCTCGGCGAGCTCGACCGCCGTCGTCCCCTCGGGCAGCTCGGACTCGGCCGCCCGCTCGAGCTTCGTCTCGAACCGCGAGAGGCGCTTCTCCGACTCGCCGTACTTCGTCTGCGCGTTGCCCAGGTGCTTCCCGACGAGGTCGAAGTCGGTCTTGAACCTCGCGAAGTCGCGGTTCAGGTCGGCGACGTACGCCATGACCTCGCGGGCGTGCTCCTCGATCTGCAGGCCCCTGAGGCCTTGCACGAGGACGAGGAGGTACGCATGGAACGTGGACGGCGAGACCGGGATGACCTTCCGCTCGTGCGCGTATGCGAGCGGGTTCGCATCGCCTCCGATGCGGTTGCAGACGAGCTCGTAGTAGACGGCCTCGGCCGGCAGGTACATGAGCGCGAACTCGTACGTTCCCTCGTCCGGGCGGATGTACTTCTCCGCGATCGCGTCGACGTGCCCCTTGACGTCGCGGGCAAAAGCCTTGGCGTAGAGCTCGCGCGCCGACTCTCCGTCGGCCTCGACGAAGCGCTGGAAGTTGTCGAGCGGGAACTTGGCGTCGATCGGGACGAGCGCGTCGTCGAGCCGGATGACCGCGTCCACCCGTTCGCCGGTCCGGAAACCGTGCTGGAGCGTGTACCGGGCCGCAGGGAGCAGGTCGGCGAGGAGATTCCCGAGCAGGAGCTCTCCCACGCCGCCGCGAGCCTTCGGCGGTCGCAGCAGCTGCTCGAAGCGCTGGAAGTCCTTCGCCCTCTCGTTCATCTGAGCGGTCGCCTCGTCGACCTTCCCGAGCCGGTCGTGGATCCTCGAGGACGTCTCCGTCATTCCGGCCAGGCGCCGGTCGACCCTGGTGTCCAGCTCGCCGAGGCGCCGGTCGACCTTCGTGTCCAGCTCTCCGAGCCGGCGGTCCATCGTCTCGGAGATGCCGGCCAGGCGCCGGTCGACGTCCGCAGTCCGCTCCGTCAGCTGGGTCCCGGACTCGGCCCGGAGCCGCGAGAGCTCCGCCCGGAGGAAGCGCGCGAGCCAGACGGCGCCGGCCGCGCCGGCGGCGACGAGGACGAGGAGGAGGACAGCGGTCTCGGCCATGGACCAACGAACGCTAGCCCGCACGTCGGACGGACCCGCCAACCCCCCGCCTCCTTAAACGCCAAATCCGGCGAGCCCGAGGGCTTACCGGATCTGGCAGGTGCGAGCTTACAGCGGACGGTGCGGCCCGTGCAAGGGGCCGGCGACGAACTATCCGCAAAGAGCGCCTTTTTCGTGTAGAACCCCGCTCGTGCGCCGCCCGGTCACCGTCGCCTGCGCCCAGATCGAGCCCGTCGTGCTCGACCGCGAGGCGACCCTCGACCGCCTCGCCGAGCGCACCGCGGAGGCCGCCGGGGCCGGCGCGGAGCTCGTCGTCTTCCCCGAGGCGTTCCTCCCGGCCTACCCGTCCTCCGTCTGGGCGAAGTTCCTCGCCGGTTGGGCCGACCCGCGGGCCAAGGCCGCGTTCGCGCGCCTGGCGGCGGAGTCGGTTGCGATCCCGGGCCCGGCCGCCGACCGGCTCGGGGACGTCGCGCGCGCGAACGCCGTCTGGCTCGTGACCGGGGTGACCGAGGTCGACCCCGACCGGCCGGGCACGCTCTACAACACGCTTCTCTACCACGATCCCGAGGGCGCGCTCGCGCTCCACCACCGCAAGCTCGTCCCCACGAACCACGAGCGCCTCGTCTGGGGCCAGGGCGACGGGCGTGGCCTGCGCGCGATCGAGACCGGCCTCGGGCGGCTCGGCGGCCTCATCTGCTGGGAGAACTACATGCCGCTCGCGCGCTTCTCGCTCTACGAGTCGGGCGTCGAGATGTACGTCGCCTCGACCGCCGACGACTCGGACGGCTGGCAGGCGACGCTCGTCCACATCGCCCGGGAGTCCCGCGCGTTCGTCATCGCCCCGTGCCACTTCCAGCGCACGGCGGCCTACCCCGCGGACTTCCCGCTCCTCGAGGAGCTCGCGGGCATCGAGGTCATCGGCCGCGGCGGCAGCGCGATCCTCGGGCCCGACGGCTCGTACCTCGCGGGCCCGCTCTACGGCGAGGAAGGCATCCTCTACGCGGACCTCGATCCGGCGAGGCTCTACGAGGAGCGGCAGCGGTTCGACCCGGCCGGCCACTACCACCGGCCCGACATCTTCAGGCTCGAGGTCAACGCGCCCGGCGGCGAGTGACGCTTCGCCGGCGGCTGGCCGACGCGCCCGCGCCGGCGCTCGTGGTCGGCGCCGCGCTCTCGGTGCAGCTCGGCGCCGCGCTCGCCACGAGCGCGTTCGACGCCGTCCGCCCGCTGGCGTTCGTCTGGCTTCGCGTCGGGCTCGCGGCGCTCCTGCTCCTCGCGCTCAACGCCCGCACGCTCGGACGCTCGGGAACGCCTCCGCTCCGCCTCGTCCTCGGCGCCGGAGCGGTCGTCGCGCTCATGAACGCGTGCTTCTACGAGGCGATCGACCGCATCCCCCTCGGCCTCGCCGTCACGATCGAGTTCCTCGGGCCGCTCGCGGTCGCCGTCGCCGGCTCCCGGCGCGCGCTCGACTTCGTCTGGGTCGCGCTCGCGGGCGCGGGCGTCGCCCTGCTCGGAAGCCCGGGGGTGGAGCTCGACCCGGCGGGGCTCGCGTTCGCCCTCGGCGCGGCCGCGGGCTGGGCCGGCTACATCGTCCTCGGGAAGCGCCTGCTGCGCGACTGGTCGGTGGGAACCGGCCTCTCGCTCACGCTCGCCGTCGCCGCGCTGCTGCTCGCCCCCGCCGCGCTGGCCGCGGGCGGTCGCGACCTGCTCGACGGCGGCGTCCTCGCGACCGGCCTCGCGGTCGCGGTGCTCGGCTCGGTGATCCCGTTCACGCTCGAGCTCGCGGCGCTCCGTCGCCTCTCGCTCGCCGCGTTCGGCATCCTCCTGAGCCTCGAGCCCGCCGTCGCGGCGCTCGTCGGCGCGCTCGCCCTCGCCCAGGTGCCCGGCGCCCTCGAGGCGCTCGCCGTCCTCTGCGTCACGGTCGCGAGCGCGGGCGCGAGCGCTGGCGCTCGCCGACGGGGACGGCCGCTTCCTCCGCCCGAGATGTAGAGCATGGGCTTCGCCCGTGGAGTGGGCCCGCTACTTCGACGAGCGGGTCGAGACGATGCCGCGCGCCTGGATCCGCCGCCTGGAGGAGGAGCGCCTGGCCGACCAGGTTGAGCGCTGCTACGAGCACGCGCCCTTCGACCCGCGCAAGCTGGCGGCCGCGGGCGTCCGGCCGGAGCACCTTCGCGGCGCGAACGACCTGCGCCGGCTTCCCTTCACGACGAAGGACGAGCTGCGCGCCTCGCAGGAGGCCGAGCCGCCGCTCGGCGACGTCGCCCGCGCCGCCCTCGTGGACGTGATCCGGGTGCACCTGACCTCGGGCACGACCGGGAAGCCGCTCGTCCTCGGCTACACGCGCGAGGGACGTCCCGCCCGCGGTTCGCGGCCGCTGAGCGCGCCGCGGCGCTCAGGCGAGGCGGACGGAGCCGTCCTCCGCGAGCGTCCAGTGCGGGTTGTGAGCGACCTCCCAGGGATGGCCGTCCGGGTCGAGGAAGACACCCGAGTACCCGCCCCAGAAGGTGGGGGCGCCGGCGCGGGCGACCGTCGCTCCGGCCCTCTCGGCCTCGGCGAGCACGGCGTCGACCTCGTCGGGGGAGCGGACGTTGTGGGCGAGCGTGATGCCGCCCCAGCCGCCGCCGTCCTCGACGACGCTGTCCTCGGCGAGCCGCTCGCGGTCCCAGAGCGCCAGGACGAGCCCGCCGGCCTGGAAGAAGACGATGTCGTCGCCGGGCTCCGCGCCGGTCGTCCACCCGAGCGCCTCGTAGAACGACCGGGCGCGAGGGAGGTCGGCGACGCCGAGCGTGACGAGGCTGACGCGCTGCTCCATCCGCGCAAGCGTAGCCGATCGAACGTCCGTTCGCTATGCTGACCGGCGGGCGCTCTACGCTCCGCGTCCCTCATGCGCGCGTTCTTCGGTCACGGCGGGCGGCTCGCTGCCGCGCTTCCCGGCTTCGAGCCGCGGATCGAGCAGGCCGCCCTCGCCCAGGAGGTCGCGGACGCCCTCGAGCGGGGCGAGCACCTCCTCGCGGAGGCGGGGACGGGGGTGGGCAAGAGCCTCGCGTACCTCGTGCCCGCGCTCTCGTCCGGCAAGCGCGTCGTCGTCGCCACGGCGACGAAGGCGCTCCAGGAGCAGCTCCTGACGAAGGACGTGCCGGCGGCGGCGAAGGCGCTCGGACGCGACGTCGACGTCGCAGTCCTCAAGGGCCGGCAGAACTACCTCTGCCGGCGAAGCCTCCAGGGCCTCGCGCTCCTGAGCGGCTCGGCCGGCGCCCTCTTCCGCTCCGCGGAGGACGCGCGCGAGTTCGAGCGCCTGCGCGACTGGCTCGAGACGACTGAGACGGGAGACGGCGCGGAGCTTCCCTTCGAGCCGCGCCCGAGCCTGTGGACCGAGCTCGCCGTAGGCCCCGACCGCTGCGCGGGCCGTCGCTGCCCCTTCGTCGGAACGTGTTTCTCCGAGGCGGCGCGCGAGCGCGCCCGGGAGGCCGAGCTCGTCGTCGTGAACCACGCCCTCTACTTCGCCGACCTCGCTCTCCGCGGGAGGACCGGCGACGGCGCCGGGGTGCTGCCCGACCACGACGCGGTCGTCTTCGACGAGGCGCACAGGCTCGAGGAGGCGGCCGCCTCCTGGTTCGGGGGCCGCGTGTCGACGGGGGGCCTGAGGCAGCTCCTGCGCGACGTCGAGCGCATGTGCCGCGAGAGCGGGCGCCCGGTGCCGGCGCGGTCCCTCGGGGAGGTGGACCGCCGCGGGGAGGAGCTCCTCGCCGGGCTCGACCCGGGGCGCGGCCGGCGGCGCCTGACGCCGGCGGAGGCGGAGGCGGCCGCCGGGCCGGCGGCCGCCCTCGGGACCGCGCTCGTCCGGCTCGCCGGCGCGCTCGAGGGCGGGGGAGAGGACTCCGACGCGCTCGCCCGCCGCACGCGCACGGTTGTGGACGACCTGGACGCGTGCCTGGCGGTCGACGACGACGAGGCCGTCTCGTGGGCCGAGCGGGGAGCGCTCGCGTGGGCGCCCGTGGACGTCTCGGGCCTCCTGCGCGAGCGGCTCTGGGAGCGCGACGTCGTCTCGATCCTCGTCTCGGCGACGCTCGAGCCGCGCTTCCTCCGCGGCCGCCTCGGGCTCGACGAGGCGAGGGAGGTGCGACTCGACTCGCCGTTCGACTACCGCGAGCAGGCGCTCCTCTACGTCCCGCGCGCGTTCCCCGAGCCGCGCTCGCCGGGCTACGACGCACGCGTGGCCGACGAGGTGGTCGCCCTCTGCCGCCTCTCGGAGGGACGCGCGCTCGTGCTGACGACCTCCCACCGGGCGCTCGAGGAGCTCGCGGAGCGCGCCCGCCCGCGGATCCCCTTCCCCGTGCTCGTCCAGGGCGAGGCGCCGCGAGAGCGGCTGCTCGAGCGCTTCCGCGACGAGGTCGACTCCGTCCTCCTCGCGACGCAGACCTTCTGGCAGGGCGTGGACGTCCGGGGCGAGTCCCTCTCCCTCCTCGTGATCGACAAGCTCCCGTTCTCGGCGCCCGGCGACGCGCTCCACGAGGCGCGCTGCGAGCGCATCGCCCGCCTCGGCGGCGACTGGTTCGCCGGCTACGCGCTCCCCTCGGCGATCCTCCAGCTCCGGCAGGGCTTCGGCCGCCTCATCCGCGGGCACGACGACCGCGGCGTCGTCGCCGTCCTCGACCCCCGCCTCCGCACGAGGGCGTACGGCCGCCGCTTCCTCGACGCCCTTCCGCCCGCGCCGCTCGCCGCCGACCTCGACGCCGTCGCGAGCTTCCTCGGCACGAGGGCGCGCGCTGCTGGCTGATACCGTTTTCCGTGCGTGGCCAAGAAGGATCGTGTCCCGACCCCTCCGAAGCGCCCGGTCCAGGCTCCGAAGGCATACCGCCCGGAGCGGGACGCGCGGCGCTCGCAGCTCATCTTCGTCGTCATCGCGGCGGTGATCGTCCTCGCTGCCGCAGCCGTGGGGATCGGCTTCGTCGTCGCGGGCGGGGACGACGACAGCGCCGGAGCCGTGGGCGACGGCCCGGGCCGGTGCTCGCTCGCGACCTTCGACGCGCTCGAGGCCCGGCACGTCGGGGAGCTCCCGGAGGACTACGACTACAACTCGGATCCGCCGACGAGCGGCCTCCACAGTCCCCAGACCGCGATCTGGAACCTCTACGACCAACCCGTGCCGCCCCTGAACTACGTCCACAACCTCGAGCACGGCGGCGTCGTCGTGCAGTACGGGAGCGAGGTGCCGGACGCCTCCGTGGACGAGCTCCGCACCTGGTACGACGACGACCCGCGCGGGCTCATCGTCTCGCCGCTCCCGGCGGAGACGGAGGAGGGCGAGCCGGCGCTCGCGAACAAGCTCGTCCTGAGCGCGTGGACCCACCAGCTGACGTGCGCGGCGTTCGACGAGGACGCGTTCGACGACTTCGTCGACGACTACCGCGGGCCGCAGGGCGACGCGCCCGAGAAGTTCCCGCTCGACACGTTACAGCAGGGCTCGAACTAGTCTCTCCGGCGGCCGGGGTGGCGGAACGGTAGACGCGGGGGGCTTAAAACCCTCTGCCCGCAAGGGCGTGTGAGTTCGACTCTCACCCCCGGCACTCGAACCTCGCCATTCGGCCGGACCTCGCGTCCGGCCCTTGGAATCGCTTCGTCGAAGGCGCATGCTGAAAGCGCCAGCGGCACGTCTCGGAGCGGGCCGCGACCCAAGGGGAGGACGAGTCATGAGCGTTCGCCGAGCGAGGAGATTCGTGGGCATCCTCGTCGTCGCGACGGCAGCGGCGTCGACGGCGGTCTCGGCCGCGGCCGCGCCCCCGCCGAGCGAGCTGCAGGGGGAGTGCCCGACCGTCATGCCGCTCGCCGACGTGGCGACCGGGCTGCGCGGAACGGCGCTCTCGGTCACGAGCGGGCGGAATCCCGTCACCCTGGACGTCGAGGCCCTCGGCGTCCTCCGCGACGCGGTCGGGCCGGGCCGCGACGTCATCGTCGTCAACCTCTCGGGCAGCGCGGTCGACGCCGCCGGCGGCCTCTGGTACGGCGCCTCCGGCTCGCCCGTCTTCTTCCGCGACGCCGCCACGGGGAGGTACGAGCTCGCCGGCGCGATCGCCTACGGCCTCGCCGGCGGCGCCTCGACCCTCGCCGGCCTCACGCCGGCCGGGGAGATGACGAAGCTGCTCGCGCTCGGCGACGCCGCCCCGCCGGCGGCCGCGAGCATCGCCGTTCCGCGCCGGCTGGCGGCCCGCATGTCGGCAGCGAGCGGGCTCTCGCTCGCCCAGGTCGCCTCCCTGACGCGCTTGCGCACGCCGCTCTCGGCCTCCGGGCTCACCGACCGGGGGCTCCGGCGGATGCAGCAGGCGATCGACCGCCAGGGCCTTCCCTACCTCGCGTACGTCGGCTCCTCCGCGACGGAGAACCCGCCGGCCCCGACCGGGAAGCTCCGCGCGGGCGACTCGTTCGCCGCCGTCCTCTCCATCGGCGACGTCACGGTCGGCGGCGTGGGCACGACGACGCTCGTCTGCGACGGGCGCGTCCTCGCGTTCGGCCATCCGATGAGCTGGACGGGCGAGACGACCCTGGGCGCCCGGGCGGCGGACACGATCACGATCGTCGAGGATCCCTTCTGGGGCTCCTACAAGCTCGCCAACATCGCCGAGAGCGTGGGCGTCGTCACACAGGACCGCCTGGCCGGGATCATGGGCAGGATCGGCGTCGCACCGCCGACCTCCCCGATCACCTCGACCGTGACCGACCTCGCCACCGGCCGGACGCGGACGGGCACGAGCGAGGCGATCATGCCGGAGTTCCTGCCCTTCCTCTCGTTCGAGCACCTGTTCACGAACGTCGACGTGACGATCGACCGGATCGGGCCGGGGAGCGCCGAGCTCGAGTACGTCATCCGCGGCACGCGGGGCGGCGGCGCGCCCTGGGAGCTCGTGCGGAGCTCCCGCTACGCCTCGCCCTGGGACATCTCCTTCGAGTCGGTGTGGGAGCCGGCGTACACCGCCGAGATCCTCCAGGGCTTCCAGGGGGAGGAGATCGTCGTCACGAGCATGGAGGTGCCGCGGCTCGACGTCGAGCAGGCGTTCGAGCAGTACCGCCTCCGGCGCGTGCTCGTCTGGAACGGCACGAAGTACGCGGCCCGCAAGGTCGTTCGCGGCAAGGCGGGCAAGGTCGTCCGCCTCCGCGCGGTTCTCGACGCCGAGCATCGCGCGGGCACGAGGACGGTCGACCTCGCGCTTCGCGTCCCGGCCGGCGCCAGGAGGAACGGCTACGTCACCGTCACGGGCGGCGCCTCGTCGGGGCCCGAGATCCCCTGCTTCTTCGGCGAGTTCGAAGGGCTCGAGGACGAGTGCGGCGGGCCCAGCGGGGGCCTCACGTTCGACGAGCTGCTCGCCGCCTTCGAGGAGCAGCCCCGCGGCGACGTCGTCTCCGCCCGGCTGTGGCTCGGCCGGTCGGACACGTCGCGTGCGACCGCGAGCAGGCAGCTGGACGCCGTCGTCGCCGGCCACCGAGTGCTCTCGTTCCGGCTCCGCCGGTGAGGCCGCAGGCGCGGCCGGGGCCGCGCGAGGGAGAATCGCGCCGATGCTCCTCGTCGGCGCCGTCCTCCTTGCCGTCTTCGTCCTCCCGGACCCGTGGGACGTGCCCGTCGTGGCCGCGGCTGCGATCGTCGAGGTCGCGGAGACGCTCTTCTGGGTCTGGCTCTCGCGGCGGGGGCAGGTCCGTATGGGGCCGGAGACCCTCGTCGGCGCGGCGGCGCAGGTCGTCTCGCCGTGCCGGCCGCTCGGCCGGGTGCGAATCCACGGGGAGCTCTGGCAGGCGCGCTGCGACGAGGGCGCCGAGGTCGGCGAGCGCGTGCTCGTGCTGGCGCTCGACGGGCTCACGCTCGTGGTCGAGCGCGCTGCGTAGACTGAGCCGATGACCAGGGCAGCCCCCGCCCCGGCGGCCGCGGCCGGGAAGCTGCCGCCGGAGCTCGACCAGCCGCTCTTCCGCCAGGCGGTCGGCCAGTTCGACAGCGTGGCCGAGCGGGCCGGGGTCGCGGACACGGTCGCGGAGGTGCTGCGCTACCCGGAGCGCGCCCTCGCCGTGGCAGTGCCGGTGAAGCTCGACGACGGCTCGGTCGGCGTGTTCGCCGGCTACCGCGTCCAGCATTCGAGCGTGCTCGGCCCCACGAAGGGCGGCGTGCGCTACGACACGAACGTCTCGCTGGGCGAGTGCGCCGCCCTCGCCATGTGGATGTCGTGGAAGTGCGCGCTCCTGCGCCTGCCCTACGGCGGCGCGAAGGGCGGCGTCCGCTGCGATCCTCGCGCGCTCTCCCGGACCGAGCTCGAGGGCCTCACGCGGCGCTTCACCGCCGAGCTCCTGCCGATCATCGGCCCGCAGCGCGACATCCCGGCTCCCGACATGGCCACGGACGAGCAGACGATGGCATGGATGATGGACACGTACTCCATGCAGATGGGCTACGCCGTGCCCGAGATCGTGACCGGGAAGCCGCTCTCGGTCGGCGGCTCCGTCCTTCGGCCCGAGGCGACGGGGATCGGGGTCGTCATCGTCGTCGAGGAGGCCGTGCGCCGCCTCGGCTGGACGCTCGCGGACCTCTCGTTCGTCGTCCAGGGCTGCGGCAAGGTCGGCGGCGTCGTCTCGCGGGAGCTCGCCGCCCGGGGCGCGCGGATTGTCGGGGTCTCGGACATCGACGGCGGCGTCGTCGACCCGGCCGGCCTGGACGTCGACCGGATCGACGCCTGGCTGCGCGAGCACGGCGGCCTCGCCGGGTTTCCGGACGCGGACGAGGTGACGAACGCCGAGCTGCTCGAGCTCCCCTGCGACGTGCTCGTCCTCGCAGCGACCGAGGAGCAGCTCACGAGCGAGAACGCGGGGCGCGTGCGCGCCCGCCTCGTCGCGGAGGGGGCGAACGGGCCGACGACGCTCGAGGCGGACGACATCCTCGCCGAGCGCGGGATCCCCGTCCTGCCGGACATCCTCACGAACGCCGGCGGCGTCGCGGTCTCCTACTTCGAGTGGGTGCAGGACATCCAGCGCCTCTTCTGGAGCGCGGACGAGATCCGCGTCCGGCTCGGAGACCTCATGCGCGGAGCGCTCGACCGCGTCTGGAGCCTGTCCGAGCGCGAGCGCATGCCGCTGCGCCGGGCCGCCCTCGTGCTCTCGATCCGGGAGGTCGCGAAGGCCCTCCAGGCGCGGGGGATCCATCCGTGAGGGTGCGCGAGGCGCTCGTCGCCGACCCGCGCGTGCTCGCGCCGGACGCGCCCGTGAGCGAGGCGGCGGAGCTCCTCGCGAAGCCGAGCGTCGAGAGCGTCCTCGTCGCCGACGGCGACCGGCTCGTCGGCTGCGTGACGACGAGCGGGATCGTGACCGCCGTCGCCGAGGGCCGCGACCTCCGCTCGCTGACCGCCGCCGACGTCGCCGACGCGGAGGTCACGACCGTCGGCCCGGACGCGCCGCTCGAGGAGGCGTTCCACCTCATGGCCGAGCGCGATCTCGAGCGGCTCGCCGTCGTCGAGGGCGGCCGCCTGCTCGGAGTCCTCGCCCGCGAGCCGGTGCTCCGCCGCCTGGCCGAGGACGAGCCGCCGCCAGACCCGGACGGCGCCGCTCAGCAGCAGGTGTAGGCGCCGGGCGGCGCGTCGGGCTCCGGGCCCTCGGGCAGCTCGGCGGCAGCCAGGGCGGCGCCGTGCATGAGGTCCCGCTCGCTCACCTCGAGCCCTTCGAGCCCGAAGTGGCGCAGGGTCTCGGCGACGACGACCGCTCCGGCGAGGATGACCGGCGCGCGGTCCGGGTGCATGCCGCGCAGCTCCCGGATCCCGGCGACGGGGAGCCCCGCGAGGCGCTCGGCCTGGGCCGCGACCCAGGCCGTGTCGAGGCGATGGCCGTGGAGGAGCTCCGGATCCTCCTCCTCGAGCCCGAGCGAGAGGAGCGCGAGCGTCGTCACGGTGCCGGCGACCCCGATCGCGCGGGCCGGCCGCACGGTCGCCGGGACGCGCTCGGCGAGCACGGCGCGGACGTGCTCCGCGCAGGCGTCGAGCTCGGCCGCCGCCGGCGGGTCCGAGTGCAGGAAGCGCTCCGTCAGCCGCACGCAGCCGAGATCGAGGCTCTCGTGCCAGTCGACCCCCGCCGTGCTCCCGAGGACGAGCTCGGTCGAGCCGCCCCCCACGTCGACGACGAGCGTCTCGCCGGGGAGCTCGCGCCCCGCCGCCACGCCGCGGAAGGTCAGGCGCGCCTCCTCGTCGCCGCTCAGGAGGCGCGTGGCGAAGCCGTAGCTCCACTCGACCTCCCCGAGGAAGGCCTCGCCGTTCTCCGCGTCCCGGACGGCGCTCGTGGCGACCGCGAGCGTCCGTTTCGCGCCGCGACCCTCGATCGTCCGCCGATACTCGGCGAGCACGTTCCGCACGCGTGCGAGGGCGGTGGGGAGGAGGAGGCGGCGCTCGTCGACGCCCTCGCCGAGCCGGGTGATGACGAGGCGGCGGTCGAGCTCCCGCACGGTCCCGTCGTCGACGTCCGCCACGAGCAGGCGGGTGGAGTTCGTCCCCAGGTCGACGACGCCGACGCGCGTCACTTGCGCAGGTAGGCGTTCCGCAGGCGCGTCACGCTCTTCCGCGCGTCCGCCGCCGCCCACGTGAGCACGGAGAGGCGGTCGAGCGAGCCCTGCAGCCGCGTCCGCTCGCGCTCGAGCTCCTCGGCGCGCTCCTGGACGTGCGCGAGGCGGCGCTCGACCTCCTCGGCGGCCCGGGCGAGCTCGTCGACCCGGCCCTGGAGCCGCTCGCCGACCGCGCGCGCCCGCTTGACCTGCCCCACGGCGTAGACGGCGAAGACCGCCGTCGCGACGAGCGCGAGCGCGAACGCGCCGAGGGCGAGCCACGTCCACCAGGGCATCGGCGTGATGCTATCCTTGCCCGAGCGACGCGGGGTGGAGCAGTCAGGTAGCTCGCCGGGCTCATAACCCGGAGGTCGCAGGTTCAAATCCTGCCCCCGCTATCGAGGAAGCCCCGCGCTCGGCGGGGCTTCCGTCTAGAGGGAACGGCTTCTAGGCGACCGGCTCGGCGTCCGGTCGCACGAGCACGTGTCGGCGATCGAAATCACGTCGTCGACGGGGAGCTCCGGCACGGGAGGCATGCTCGCCTGTCGCCTCCGGGCTCGAGGCCCGGGTAGATGCCGACCGTGCCGAGCCGTCCGGACCCCGCGAGGACGTAGCTCCGGATCCAGCGGACGTCCGCCGACATGGCGCCGTCGCCGACGGCGGTCGAGCGTGCGGCCGCCTCCCCAGTCGCCGGGGCTCGCCCGGCCGTTGCGGCAGATGAGCGCGGAGAGGTCGATCACAATCCCTCCCTCTCGGTGGACGAGTCGGTCGTCACTCGAGGACAGGAATGAGAGCGCGCGTCGCGGCAGCGAGTCAACGGGCCGGTCGAGGTCGCTTGCCGTCGCCCCGGGGGAAGGGCGATCATCGGCAGATGCACGACGAACCGTCGGACGAGCTCGCAGAGGGTCGCCGCGCTCTGGGCGCGGGTGAGTGGGTCGCGGCGCGGGCGGCCTTCGAGGCCGCGCTCGCCACCGGTGAGTCGGCTGAGGCCCTCGACGGGTGCGGGCTCGCGCTCTGGTTCCTCGGCGAGATCGACGAGGGGATGGAGCTGCGGCAGCGCGCGTGCGCCGAGTACGCACACGAGGGCGACTCCGACCGCGCCGCGCGCGTCGCCATCTGGCTCTCGCACCAGTACCTCGTCTCGGGGCGCGCGTCCGCCGCGAACGGCTGGCTCGCCCGCGCCGAGCGGGCGCTCGAAGGGGCGGGCCCCGGCGCCGGTCACGGCTGGGTCGCGGTCGAGCGCGCGCGCCGCGCCGCGCGCGTCGAGGACTGCGCCGCGGGAGCGCGCCGTGCGCTCGAGATCGCGCGCGCGACCGGCGACGAGGACCTCGAGATCTTCTCCCTCAGCGTGCTCGGGCGCGCGGAGATCAGCGCCGGTCGCTTCGAGGAGGGGATGGGCATGCTCGAGGAGGCCATGGCCGCCGCGACGGCCGGCCGCGTTCGCAACCCACACACGCTCGGCGAGGCGTACTGCAACCTCGTCGTCGCCTGCGCGAGCGCCGGCGACTGGGAGCGTGCCGCCGAGTGGTGCGAGCACATCGACGACTTCGCGCTCCGGCGCGGCATCGCGCCCCTCTACGGCGCCTGCCGCACGATCCACGCCGACGTCCTCGTCGCCTCGGGCCGCTGGAGCGAGGCCGAGACCGCGCTCGGGGACGCGCTCTCGGCGCACGCGCGCCACTACCCCGCGATGGCGGGCTCCACCGTCTCCACGCTCGCGTCGCTCCGGATTCGCCAGGGGCGACTCGCCGAGGCGGAGCAGCTGCTCGCCGAACGCGAGGAACGCGTGCCGTCGCTGCTCGCGCTCGCCGAGCTTCGCCTCGCCGAAGGCGAGCCGCGTGTCGCCGCGGCGCTGCTCGAGCGCGCGCTCGCCTCCGCCGAGGGAGACCTGCTGGCGGCGTCGCGGCTGCTCGTGCCGCTCGTCGACGCGCGGCTGGCGGCGGGGGCGCCGGACGTCGCGCGCGAGGCAGGCCGGCGGCTCGACGAGCTGGCGGCGGCCTCGGGGCGGCCGCTCGTCCGCGGCCGGGCCGACCTGGCCGGAGCGCGCGTCGAGCTCGCCGAGGGGAAGCTCGAGGAGGCGCGCGAGCGCGCACGCGCGGCGCTCGCGTCCTACGGCGGCCTCGGCATGCCTCACGAGGCGGCCGAGGCGCGCCTCGAGCTCGCCCGGACGCTCGTGGCGGAGCTCCCGGAGCTCGCCCGGGACGAGGCACGACTCGCGTTCACGACCTTCAAGGAGCTGGGCGCGACGCGGGGGATGGACGCCGCCGCCGCCGTCTTGCGCGACGCCGGCGCCGGACCGTTCCCCGGGGCGCGCAGCTACGGCGAGCTGACCTCACGCGAGCGCGAGGTGCTCGCGCTCGTCGCGAACGGGATGACGAACGCGCGCATCGCCAGCACGCTCTTCATCAGCGAGAAGACGGCCGGCCACCACGTGAGCAGGATCCTCTCGAAGCTCGGCGTGCGGAACAGAGCCGAGGCCGCGGCGTACGCGGCGCGCCTCGAGACGCCGGCGGAACGCGCCGCCGAATAGGCAGGCGAATAGGGAGGTCTGCCGATGTGCGTGGCGGCCCGCGGTCGCAGACTGCTGCCATCGCACCGCGAGTGAAGGAGGAACATGGCAACCCTGGAAGTGGAGAGTCTCAAGGCGGTTCACCGGACGACCTGGGCGGCCGGCGACTACGCCGCCGTCGCCGAGGTCGTCGACGTCGTGGCGCCGGACCACCTGGTCGACCGGGCCGGCGTCAGGGCGGGGCACCGAACCCTCGACGTGGCGACCGGGACTGGGAACGTCGCCGTCCGCACGGCCGCGGCCGGGGCGCCGACGATCGGGCTCGACCTGACGCCGGAGCTGCTCGAGATCGGCCGGCGGCGCGCCGGCGGGCTGGGCGTCGAGGTCGAGTGGGTCGTGGGCGACGCCGAGCAGCTTCCGTTCGAGGACGCCGGCTTCGACCGCGTCCTCTCGGCCTTCGGCGTCCAGTTCACGCCGCGGCACGAGGTCACGGCTCGCGAGCTCGTGCGCGTCTGCAAGCCCGGCGGCGTGATCGGCCTCTGCAACTGGACGCCGGAGAGTGCCATCGGAGAGCTGCTCGCGATCCTCGGCCGCTCCCTGCCGCCGCCCCCCGGGTACGCCTCGCCGCCCCCGCTCTGGGGGAGCGAGGAGCACGTCCGCGCGCTCTTCGCGGACGACGACGTCGAGCTCGAGTTCGAGCGGGCGACGACGCCGTTTGCGTTCGACTCGGCCGAGCACTGGGCCGCGTTCATGGAGACGAACTACGGACCGATGCTGAAGGCGCGCGAGCGGCTGTGCGCGGAGGGCACCTGGGAGGGCTGTCGCGAGGAGATCGTCGGGATGATGGAGCGCCGGAACGAGTCGGCGGACGGCGGGCTGCTCGTTCCCGCCGAGTACGTCCTCGTCCTCGCGCG
>DASTQA010000047.1:0-31177 GCA_035762005.1 Gaiellaceae bacterium | reverse complement strand
GGGACGCGGTAGCCGACGTTCTGGCCCGTGTTCTCGCGCGTGAGCGTGTGGACGGTGTTCGAGCGCAGCGGGTGCTCGACCGTCGCGCGCTCGGTCCCGTCGCGGAGCGCCTCGTAGATCCGCGCCGGATGGAGCGGGAAGGCCTCGCCGACGCGGCAGTAGAAGACGGGGATGCCGGTGTCCTGGCAGACGAGGTTCCGCTCCTCCTCGGCCACCTCGACGTTGCGCAGGATCGTCCGCAGCACGCGCTGCCCCGGGACGGACGTCTCCGTCTCGGCCGCGGCGGCGAGCGCGTCCCGCAGGTCCTGCGGGATGTCCTTGAGCGCCCAGACGTAGAGGTGGGCGGCGGCGTCCTCGACGACCTTCCGCAGGTCGGTCGCGATCGCCATCCCTAGCCCCTCGCCCTCTCGGCGGCGGCCCGGCCCGCGCGGCGGCCGAAGACGCAGCACTCGAGGAGGGAGTTGCCCATCATGCGGTTCCGTCCGTGGGTGCCGCCGGCGATCTCGCCGCAGGCGAAGAGCCCCTCGACCGTGGTCTCGCCGTGCTCGTCGATGGTGAGGCCGCCGTTCTGATAGTGGAGGACAGGGTAGGTGAGGATCGGCTCGGCCAGAGGGTCGATGCCCGCGGCCCGGTAGCGGCGGAGCATGTACGGGAGCGAGATCTCCGCGTCCTCCGCGGCGATGCGGGTCGTGTCGAGCCAGACCGCGGGCCGGCCGTCCGGCGTCTTCACGCCCTTGCCCTTCTCGACCTCGGCGAAGATCGCCTCCGAGACCTCGTCGCGAGGGCCGAGCGAGTCGGTGAACTCCTCGCCGTCGGCGTTCAGGAGGACGGCGCCGTAGGCGCGCGTCGTCTCGGGAATGGAGTACCCCTGCATGCTCGCCGGCCACGCTCCGCCGTTCGGGTGGTACTGGAGCGCGTCGAGGTCGCGCGCCTCGGCGCCCAGGTCGAGCGCGATGCGCGTCACCTCGCCCGTCGCGCCCGGGTGGTTCGTGGAGAGCTCGCCGCGCTCCTTCGCCTCCCGGTAGCAGCGTCCTCCCGCGGCGAGGACGACGGCACCGGCCTCGACGAGGCGGTCGCCGCACACGGCCTTCCAGCCGCCGTTCGAGCGCTCGAGCTCGGCGAGCGGCGACTTCGGCATGGTGACGGTGCCGGCGGACTCGGCAACGTCGCGGAGAGCCTTCGTGATCGCGTTGCCCGTGCGGTCCCCCACCTGGAGCAGCCGCCGCCGGCTCGCGCCGCCGCAGCGGGCGAGCCTGTAGCCGCGCTCCTCCCGCGTGAACTCGACGCCCGCCTCCTCGAGCCAGTGGACGACGTCCGGCGCCTCCGACGTGAGGATGCGGGCGAGACGCATGTCGGCGGTCTCGTGGGAGCTCCGCCAGACGTCCTCGGCGTGGAGGTCCGGCGAGTCGTCCTCGCCGAACGCCGCCTGGATGCCACCCTGGGCCTTCGCGGAGTTGCAGGACTGGAGGGCGCCCTTCGTCGCGAGAGCGACCCTCGCGCCGGCCCGCCCCGCCGACACGGCGGCCGCGAGCCCGGAGGCCCCGCTTCCGATGACGAGCACGTCGACGTGGGCGGTCGTGGCCACGGCGGACTGACTATACCAGCCTGTTGCTAATCCTAAGCATTTGCATCGCTAATACGCGAGCGGAGGCGAGAGGCCCCCGTCGCAACGCGGCCGCGAGTCCTCCTCCTTACCCCTCGGGCGCAGGCCGCCGCAGGGCGGCGGGGAGCGCGTCCGAGCGCTCGGTGTCCCGCACGCCGGGGACGAGGAGGAAGAGGAGCGTCGCGACCGAGGCGGCGAGGCCGGCGGCCACGAGCGTCGTCTGCACGCCGACGGCGGACGAGACCGGGCCCGTGAGCGCGAACGAGACCGGGACGAGGCTCGTGGACACGAACCAGTCGAGGCTCGTGACCCGTCCGAGCAGGCCCGCGGGGACGAGGGTGTGCACGAGCGTCCCCCAGACGACCATCCCGGCCGTGAAGAGCGCGCCCTCGACGAGCGTGATCGCCATCAGCTGCCACACGGACGTCGCGAGCCCCAGCCCGACGAGGGCGAGGGAGCCGATCCCCCAGGCGCAGTACATGAACGTGATGTGCCTGCGGGGCAGCCTTCGCTGCCCCATGACGACGGCGGCGAGGATCGACCCGACGCCGCCGCACGCGAGCACGAGCCCGAAGTCGTCCGCCCCGCCGCCGAGCTCGTGGCGCACGCGGAAGGGGACGAGCACCTCCACCGGCCCCCAGTAGGCGAGCAGGAAGACGGCGGCGGCGAGGAGCGTCGCCCAGAGCCAGGCCCGGGCCCGGACGAACGCGAGACCCTCGCGGAGCTCCCGGAGGAGCGAGGCCCCTCCGTCGGCCGTCCGCTCGAGCGGGCGCGGCCGCATGAGCGTGATCGCGGCCGCGGAGACGAGGAACGTGCCCGCGTCGACGAGGAAGGCCTGGCCGGGCCCGACGGTCGCGACCATCCAGCCGCCGAGCGCGGGGCCGACGAGCATGAAGGCGAGCGGCCGGACGAACTGGTCGAGCGAGTTCGCCTGCAGCAGCAGGTGACGAGGCACGATCTGGGGCACGATCGACGTGAACGCGGGCCCGAAGAACGCCTCGCCGACGCCGAACAGGGCAGCGAGCGCGATCAGGTGCCAGAGCTCCACCGCCCCCGTGAGCGAGAGCACCGCGATCGTCCCGGCCGCGAGCGCGCGCAGGAGATCCGCGGCGATCATCACGCGCCGGCGCTCGACGCGGTCCGTGACGACGCCCCCGAGGAGGACGAAGAGGCCGATCGGCAGGGTCCACGCGACGCCGACGAGGGAGAGCGCGGTCGGGGAGTCGGAGAGGTCGTAGACCTGCCACGCGAGCGCGACGACGTAGACCCCGTCGCCGGCGAGCGAGACGGTCGCGCCGGCCCAGAGGAGGGCGAAGTCCCGGATCCGGAGCGGGCGCAGGATGCCGAGCCGCGGCAGCCGCCCGCGGCGGTCGACGTCGCTTGTCGGCCTCAGGTCCACGGCCGAGCCCTAGTAGGCGCTCCTCCGCAGCGAGCGGGCGAACCGGCGTCGCTTCCGCCGCTGCTCGGCGAGCGCGCGCCCGTCGGTCTTGACCTCGAGACGCGCGAGCTCGCGGAGGAGCTTGCGGTAGCTCGCGAGGCGGTCGGGATCGAGGCGTCCGTCCTCGATCGCAGCACGCACCGCGCAGCCCGGCTCGGTCTCGTGCGCGCAGTCGCGGAAGCGGCACGCGGCCGCGAGGTCGGCGATCTCCGCGAAGGCCTGCTCGACGCCGCCGCCTGCCTCCCACAGCCCGAGCTCGCGCATGCCGGGCGTGTCGAGCACGAGGCCGCCGCCCGGGACGGGGAGGAGCTCGCGCCGTGTGGTCGTGTGGCGGCCCCTGCCGTCGCTCTTGACCTCCGCGACGTCCTGGCGGTCGTGGCCGAGGAGGCGGTTGACGAGGGACGACTTGCCGGCCCCCGACGAGCCGAGGAGCGCGACCGTCCGATTGCCCGCGAGGTAGCGGGCGAGCTCCTCGACGCCCGTGCCCTCGACGGCGCTTGCGACGTGCACCGGGACGCCGAAGGCGACGGCCTCGACGGCGGCGAGGGCGCCCACGAGGTCGTCCTCGAGGTCGCACTTGTTGAGGACGACGACGGGCTCGGCGCCGCTCTCCCAGCCGGCAGCGAGGTAGCGCTCGAGCCGGCGGACGTTCAGGTCGGGACCGAGCGCGCCGACAAGGAAGACGACGTCGACGTTGGCGGCCACGATCTGCTCGACGGCGCCTTCGCCGGCCGCCTTGCGCGCGAAGACGGTCCGGCGCGTGAGGACGCCGTGCACGGTCGCGGCGGCGGCCCCGGCGGCGTCCTTGACGGCGACCCAGTCGCCGACTGCCGGGAGGTCGGCGGGGCCGGAGACGGAGTGGCGGAGGTGGCCGGCGATCTCCGCGGGCCGGTCGGCCGCCTCCGCGGCGACGACGTAGGCGCCGCGGTGCTGGGCGACGACGCGCGCCGGGGCGCAGCCCTCGGCCGCGTAGGGGACGAACTCTTCGCTTCGGCTCGGGCTCCACCCGAGCCCTTGCAGCCGATCGGTCGGCATGAGGCTCCTTTGCTTCGACAGGGGCGAACGACGCGGGACGCCGCGCGGTCGCGCCGGGCTCGGGAGGCTCAGCTAGCCGGGGTCGGCCGGACCGCGCGGGAAGGCGGCTGGCGCACTCTCGAGCATCATCGCCCTCCTCTCGTCGCGGACCGGGACGGCGACAGCCTAGCCGACCGCCAGACGCTTGTCAGGCGCCGAGGCCGCCGAAGACGGCGAAGGGGTTCTGCGGAGAGACCTCCCAGACCATCCCCCCGCCGGGCTCCACCTCGACCCGCGCGCCCTCGGCCGCCTCCTCCCGCAGGCGCTCGGCGAGCGCGACGGCGTCGTCGTGGTTCGCCGCGCCGGCGAGGAGGAACGTCGACCGGCGCACGACCGGGATGCCGTCCGCCTCGAGCCGCGCGGCCAGCTCGGACGTGGCCTCACGGCTCGGCAGCGAGACGCGCACCTCCCACTCGGCGTGGCCGCGCTCCCGCGAGTGGGCGGCCTCGCGCTCCTGCTGGCGCTCGTGCTCGACGAGGGTCTCCTGCTCGGTCTGCGGCAGCGGGAGCGCCGCGTCCTGCCACTCCTCGGCCACGGGATGCCAACGCTCGAGCGCGACGCGAGCGGTCTGCCCCTGCGAGGAGAGACGGGCCCGCACGACCCCGTCGGCGTCCCTCGCGTCGGCCTCGGTGTCCGCGTAGAGGAAGACCCGCGGGCCGTCGCGACTGACGACGATGCGGCTCCCGAGGCGGTCGCGCTCGTCGCCCTCGAAGCGCAACGCGCCGAGCCACTCGGCGAGCTGCGTGCCGTCGCCCTCGTCGTCGAAGTCGACGGTGATCCGCCAGTCGTCCACGAGCGGCATTCTGCCCTATGCCGGCCGAAGGCAGCACTCGCTCGCATCTCGCCGTCACGAGGCGCGACCTCGTCGCCCGGCCGCGGCCGCCTACCAGACGCCTCGCAGGAGCTCGAGGACCTCGCCCGGCGAGGCCGGGCGGGGATTCGCCTTCGCGCCGGCCCGCTCGACGGTGGCGGCGGCGACGAGCGGGAGCTCCGGCTCGGGCACGCCCAGGTCGCGCAGGCGCTCGAAGCCCGCCAGCCGCGCCAGCTCCTCGACCTTCGCGGCCGCGTCGGCCTCCGCCCCGACGGCCTCCCCGAAGCGCTCGACCTCGGCTCCGGCGACGGGCTCGTTGAAGCGGAGCGCAGGGGGCAGGCAGACGGCGTTCAGCGCCCCGTGGGCGATGCCGTAGCGGCCCCCGAGCGCCTGCGCCATCGCGTGACCGAGCCCGAGGCCGGCCGACCCGAGCGCCGCGCCCGCGTGCATCGCCCCCTCGAGGAGGGAGCGGCGCGCCGCCCGGTCGCCGCCGTCGGCGAGGACCCGCGGCAGCGAGGCGGCGATCAGCCGCGCCCCGGCGAGGGCGTGCTCGTCGGCGTCGGGATTCCTGCCCGCGACGTAGAGCGCCTCGGCGCAGTGCGCGAGAGCGTTGAGCGCCGTGCCGCCGGTCTCTCCCTCGGGCAGGCTCAGCGTGAGCTCGGGCTCGTAGAGGATCCCGGCCAGCCGGGCGCCGGTGCCGCCGACCTTCACGCCCCGCTCCTCGTCGCGCATGCCGAAGCCGGGCGCCCACTCGGCCCCGGCGTACGTCGTCGGGATGGAGACGACGGGCAGCCCCGTCGCCGCGCTCACCGCCTTCGCCGTGTCGATGGCGCTCCCGCCGCCGAGCGCGACGAGCCCGTCGGCTCCCTCCGCGGCTGCGACGGCCTCCTCGACCGTCCTGCGGGGGACGTGGCGGCGGACGCCGTCGTAACGACGCTCGACGGGCAGGTCGATCCCGCTCCACCGCTTCGTCGTCACGAGCAGCGGCCTCTCGACGCCGAGCGCGGCCAGGAGCTCGGCGTAGGCCTCGAGGCCCCAGCGGACGATCATCCGAGGCGCTCCGCGGCGAAGGCGAGGAACGCCGCCGCGGCGCGGCTCGCGGGGCGGCCCTTCGCGCGGACGACGTAGAGCTGCCGGGAAGGCTCCAGGCCGGCGACGCGGGCCGCCGCGAGCGTCCCCGCCGCGAGCTCGCCCTCGATCGCCGTCCGCGAGATGAAGCCGACGCCGTAGCCGGCGGCGACCGCGCTCTTGACGGACTCCTGGAGGCCGAGCTCGAGCTTGGAGCCGAGCGAGCGCACCTTGAGACCTGCGCGACGGAGCTCCTCGTCGACGACCTGGCGCACGCCCGCGCCCTCCTGCATGACGACGAGCGTCTCCCCGCGGAGGTCCTCGAGCGCGAGCCGGCCGCCCGCGGCGGGGTGGCGGGGCGGCACGGCGAGGACGATCTCGTCGCGTGCGAGCGGCTCGAACACGAGCGACCGGTGCCGCCGCCTCGCGCCGACGACGCCGAGCTCCACCTCGCGCTCGGCCACCCGCTCGCCGACCGCGTGCGTGTCCCAGATCGAGAGCGCCACGGCGAGGTCCGGGTGCCGGCGCTGGAACTCGCAGAGGAGGAGCGGGACGAGGTGCGCCCCGGGCCCCGTCGAGGCCCCGATCGCGAGCCGTCCGGCGAGGGGGCCGCCGTCGGCGGCGGCGACGTCCTCGAGCAGCTGCTCCTCGAGCTGGAGCATCCTCCTCGCGCTCCGGTACAGGCGCCTGCCGGCCTCCGTCGGCTCGACGCGGCGGCCCGAGCGGTCGAGGAGCTGCTGGCCGAGCCGCTCCTCGAGCGCGCGCACCTGGAGGCTGACCGCCGGCTGCGTCACCCCGAGGCGCTCGGCCGCCTGCGAGAAGCTCCGCCGGTCGACGACGGCACAGAAAGCGGCGAGCTGACGTGTGTCCATAAGACAATCTTATACGTGCGAGTTCCTCAGGACGCAGGCGAACGGCCCGGGGAGCCCACCTCCGCGCCCGCGCGCCGAAGGGAGCCGAGCGCGCGGGCGGCGAGCGAGGCCGCGCGGACGAGGCGGTGGGGACGGCCGGCGCCGCCGGGCCGTGCTCGCCGCGCTCGGACCGGACTCTAGACTCCGCCTCCGATGCGGGTCTGGGTCGACATCACCGCGCCGCCCCACGTGCTCGTCTTCCGGCCGCTCGTCCGGCTCCTCCGCGAGCGCGGCGACGAGGTCGAGGTGACGGCCCGGGAGCACGGCGAGATCGTCGGGCTCCTCCGGCTCCACGGGATCGAGGCCACGGTGATCGGCCGCCACGGCGGGCGCTCGGCGGCCGGGAAGCTCGGGACGATGGCGACGCGCCTCGCGGGCCTCGCGCGCTGGGCGCGCGGGCGGCGCTTCGACGTCGCGCTCGCGGCCGCCTCGCACCACCTCCCCCTGACGGCCCGCGCCCTCGGCATCCCGAGCTCGACGACCTTCGACTACGAGTTCGCCACGGTCCAGCACCAGCTCGCCTGCCGGGCGGCCACCGTCGTCCTCGTGCCCGAGGCGATCCCGGCCGGGCGGCTCGAGCGCTACGGCGCCCGCCCGCCGAAGCTCCGCCGGTATCCGGGGCTGAAGGAGGAGTACTACCTCGCGGACTTCGAGCCCGACGCGGCCGTGGTCGCCGAGCTCGGCCTCGACGCGGAGCGCGTCCTCGTCGTCGTGCGGACACCGTCGGACTACGCCGCCTACCACCGCCACCCGAGCGCCGTCTTTCCCGCGCTCCTCGAGCGCCTCGGCCGCAGCGAAGAGGCACAGACGGTCGTCCTCCCGCGGACCGCGGCACAGCGGGAGGCGGTCCGCGGCCTGGGACTGACCTCGCTCGTCCTCCCGGAGCGCGCGCTCGACGCGCAGAGCCTCATCGCCTGCTCCGACCTCGTCGTCGCCGCGGGCGGCACGATGAACCGCGAGGCCGCAGCGCTCGGCGTGCCCGTGTACACGACCTTCGGCGGGCGGCTCGGCGCCGTGGACGAGGCGCTCGTGCGCGAGGGGCGGCTCCGGCTCCTCGACGACCCCGCGGACCTCGAGCTCGTGAAGCGCCCCCCGAGCGGCGAGCGCGTCCGTCGCGACCCGGCTGACTTCCTGCGGCTCCTCCTGCCGGTCTAAACTGGCCCGTCAAATCGTTCTCCCAGGAGGAAAGGGGCTCCATGAGACGACGCTTCATCACTGCGGCCGCGGTCGTGGCGGCGCTGGCGACGGCGGGCCTCGCCGCCGCCGGCAGCGGGACGCCGCCCGGCCCGCCGATCCCGGACCCGGCCGGGATCATCGACCTGCCGTCCGGGTACAGCTACGACATCCTCTCCACCTCGTGCGTGGACGAGGTGACGTCGACCGAGTCTGGCGCGACGTTCCCGATGCCCGAGGACTTCGACGCGAACGTCCTCTTCCCCGCGGGGAAGGGCAAGCTCTGGCTCTTGAACAACCACGAGCTCACCGAGCCGCGGCCCGGCGACTTCACCGGCGACGCGACCAAGTGCACCGTCGACGAGCAGGCCACGACGGACGACGGCGACTCGGACGCCTGGGGCTCGGTCTCGCGGCTCACCCTCGCGAAGGACGGCACGACCGTGCTCGCGAGCGAGCTGATCACGACCGGTCTCCACAACCTCTGCGCCGCCAACCCCACGCCGTGGGGCACGTACCTGACGAACGAGGAGTTCCCGTTCGGGCGCAGGCTCGTCTCGAACGACCCGGAGCAGCGCTCCGGCTGGGTCTGGGAGGTCAACCCGATGACCGGTGAGGCGACGAGGGCCACCGGCATGGGCTGGTTCAGCCACGAGCAGGCGGACTACCTGAACAAGCGCCTGTGGTACCTCACGGACGACCAGGGCGACTGGCGCTTCATCTACCGCTTCGTCGCCGACCGCAAGGGCGACCTCGCCGACGGGAAGCTCTACGGGCTCGACTTCGACCGCGAGACGCAGACGGGCCGCTGGGTCGGCCCGCTCGACCCGTTCGACCCGCACGCGGACATGGTCGCCCGCGGGTACGTTCCCACGGTCGACGGCTTCAGCAAGGCGGAGGGCCTCGTCGCCAACCCGCAGCGAAGCTGGATCGCCTTCACCGAGTCCGGCGAGGGCGTCATGGACGCGGGTCGCGTGTGGCGGCTCGTCGGCAAGGGCAAGACCGTGCGCGGCGAGGTGCTCGCCGAGGGCGACTGGATCAACTTCAGCCGCCCCGACAACCTCCGCTACGCGCCGAACGGCGACCTCTACGTCATGGAGGACCACGGGTCGGCCGATCGGGCGGGTCACCCGGAGATCAACGCCGGCGAGGACGTGTGGGTGCTCCCGAAGGGCAAGAAGGGCTTCGAGAACATGTACCGCTTCGCCAACACGCCGGCCGAGCCGACCGGGCCGTGGTTCCACCGGAACGGCAAGGTCCTCTACCTCTCGCTCCAGGGCAACCCGAGCCGCGTGCTCGCGATCTCGGGCAGCTTCGGGAAGTAGACGCGCGGACGGGAGGAGGGCCGGCCCGGCCCTCCTCCCGTCGCTAGACCTTCTCGGCGGTCCTCGTCCGGACGCGCCGCGGGGCGCGCATCATCTCGGCCAGGCGCGCGACGACCTCGACCGTCTCGCCGGCCGCGGTCAGCCGCTCGAGCTCGGCGAGCTCCGCGTCCAGCCAGCCGGGATCGACCGGCGGGCCGCCGGCGCGGAGGATCTTCGGGTGCGCCGTCGGCTCGACCGCCTCGTCCTCGGCCCAGAGCTCCTCGTGGAGCTTCTCGCCCGCGCGCACGCCGATGAACTCGACGGCGACGTCGCGCTCGGGCTCCTTGCCCGAGAGGCGGATCATGTTGCGCGCGAGGTCGACGATCTTCACGGGCTCGCCCATGTCGAGGACGAAGACGTCGCCGCTCTCGCCGATCGCTCCCGCCTGGACGACGAGCTGCACCGCCTCGGGGATCGTCATGAAGTAGCGCGCCATGTCCGGGTGCGTGACCGTGACGGGGCCGCCGCGCTCGATCTGGCGGCGGAAGAGGGGGATGACGCTCCCGGACGAGCCGAGGACGTTGCCGAAGCGGACCGAGATGAAGCTCGTCCCGTTGCCGCCCCTGGCCGCCGAGGCGGCCACGATCCACTCGCAGAGCGCCTTCGTCTGGCCGAGGACGTTCTTCGGGTTCACGGCCTTGTCGGTGGAGACGAGCACGAAGCGCTTCGCCCCGGCCTCGGAGGCGATCTCGGCGAGGCTCCTCGTGCCGAGGGCGTTGTTGCGGACGGACTCGAGCGGGTTCGCCTCCATGAGCGGGACGTGCTTGTACGCGGCGGCGTGGAAGACGGCGTCAGGCCGGTGGCGCTCGAACAGGCGCCGGATCTTCGCGGTGTCCTTCACGTCCGCGAGGACGGGGACCGTCGCCGTGTAGCGGCGCTCGTGCTGGAGCTCCCGGTCGATCGAGACGAGCGAGTTCTCGGCGTGGTCGACGAGGATGATCTGTCCGGCGCCGAGGGCGGCCACCTGGCGGCAGAGCTCCGAGCCGATCGAGCCGCCCGCGCCGGTCACGAGCACCGTCGAGCCGGTGATGTAGGAGGCGATCGACGGGATGTCGAGCTCGACGGCCTCGCGGCCGAGGACGTCCTCGACCTGGACCTCGCGGAGCTGCTGCGCGAGGTTGAGGTCGCCCGCGATCAGCTCGTGCACCGCGGGCAGCGTCTTCACCGGCACGTGCGCGTCCCGGCAGGCGTTCACGATCTTCTGCCGCACGTCGCCGGCCGCCGACGGGATGGCGATGATGACCTCGTCGGGCTGCCTGTCGGAGAGGAGCCGCGGCAGGTCGTCGGTCCTCCCGAGGACGCGGATCCCGTTCAGGCGCATGTTCTTCTTGCGCGGATCGTCGTCGACGAGCCCGATCGGCGTGTAGCCGAGCGCCCTGCTCCTGAGCATCTCGCGGATGACGAGCTGGCCGGCGTCGCCGGCGCCGACGATGAGGGCCTCCTTCCCGCGCGCGACGAGCCCGCGCCGCCCGGGGCGCTCGATGAGGGTCCTGGCGCCGAGGCGGACGCCGGTGACGAGCGCGAGCACGAGGATCCAGTCGATGACGACGATCCCGCGCGGGAGGCGCAGGCCCTCGACGGGGTCCCAGAGGTAGATGAGGAGCACGACGGCGGTCGAGGCGGCGCTGACGGCGAGGAACGAGCGCCACATGTCCCGGATGGAGACGTACCGCCACCAGTGCTCGTAGAGGCCGAAGAGCACGAAGACGACCGTCGTCGTCGCCACGACCATGAGGAAGATCTCGGGCTGCAGGAACTCGTCGTAGCGCGAGGGCACGCCCTTGTCGAAGCGGAGCTGGAAGGAGAGGTACCACGCGAGCGCGACGAGGCCGCCGTCGAAGACGAGCTGCCAGAGGCGGTGCCGGCTGAGCCTCTTCATGCTCACGCGCGCGCCCCCACGCGGACCGCCGCACGGATCGTCGCGACGACGCGCTCCTGCTGCTCGGGCGCGATCCCTGCCCAGAGCGGGAGCGCGATCGTCTCGCGCCCGGCCCGCTCGGTCTCGGGCAGGCTCCCCGGCCCGTACCCCAGGCCCGCGTAGACCGGCTGGAGGTGGAGCGGCCTCGTGTAGTAGGTCGCGCAGCCGATCCCCTCGGCGCGCAGCGCCGCCGCGATCCGGTCGCGCTCGGGCGAGCGGACGACGTACATGTGGTACACGTGCCCGGGGTCGTCCTCCGGCAGCTCGACGAGCTCGCCGAGACCGAGCTCCGCGTAGCGGGCCGCCGCCTCCCGGCGCGCCTCGTTCCAGCCGTCCACGTGGCCGAGGAAGAGCCGGAGCGCGGCCGCCTGGATCTCGTCCAGGCGCGAGTTGTAGCCGGTCGCCTCGAAGCGCTCCTTGTCCGTCGAGCCGTGGAAGCGGAGCAGGCGGACGCGTGCGCCGACCGCCTCGTCGCTCGTGGCGACGAGCCCTCCGTCGCCGAGGCCGAAGAGGTTCTTCGTCGGGAAGAAGCTGAACGTGCCCGCGACCCCGGCGGCGCCGGCCCGGACGCCGCCCCGGCTCGCGCCCCAGGCCTGGGCCGCGTCCTCGAGGACCGCCACGCCGGCCGGGAGCTCCTCGAGGGGGGCCGGCCGGCCGAAGAGGTGGACGGCGACGATCGCCTTCGTGCGCCCGCCGACGCGCTCAGCGGCCGAGGCGGGATCGAGGTTGAGCGTCGCCGGGTCGATCTCGCAGAAGACCGGGACCGCCCCCAGGCGGGAGACCGCCTCGGCGGTCGCGTAGAACGTGAACGCGGGGCAGACGACCTCGTCCCCCGGGCCGACGCCGAGCGCCTCGAGCGCGAGGACGAGCGCGTCCGTCCCGTTCGCGACGCCGACGGTCTCCCGGACGCCGAGGTAGGCGGCGGCCTCCTCCTCGAAGGCGCGCACCTCCGGCCCGAGGATGAAGACGCCCGAGTCGAGCACCGCGCCGAGGCGCTCCTTCAGCTCGTCGAGCAGCGGGGCGTACTGCGCCCGGACGTCGACGTGCGGAATCGCCATCGGGCCGACCACTCTACCGCCCGACGCCCTCGGGCGACTCCTCGACGGCGCGGCGCCGGAGACGCCGCCGGTGGGCCCGGTAGGCGAGCGCGGCGATCCCGGCGACCACGAGCGCGAGGATCGCGTAGTCGGCGACGCGGAAGCTCTCGTGGAACCGCTCCCAGCCCGTCCCGAGCGCGAGGCCGACGCCCGCGAGGCCGAAGCACCAGGGGATCGTTCCGAGGAACGTCAGGACGGTGTAGCGGCCGAGGCGCATCTCCGCGACGCCGGCGGGGATCGAGATGAACGAGCGCACGACCGGGAGCATGCGCGCGAAGAACACCGCCGCGTCTCCGTAGCGCTCGAACCAGGCGTGCGCCTTGTCCAGCTTGGCCGGGGTGATGTGGAGCCAGCGTCCATGGCGCTCGAGGTAGGGCCGGCCGCCGTAGAGTCCGATCGCCCAGCCCGCGACCGAGCCGAGCGTGTAGCCGAGCGTCCCGGCGCCCGCCATCGCGACGTAGCCCCACGCGGTGGACTCGATCTCCGTGCCGAGGAGCGTGACGCTCGAGCCCGGGAAGGCGCCGACCGCGACCGCCCCCGCGTAGACCATGACGAGCTCGCTCGCCGCCGGGAGCACGGCGTCGACGAACATGAGGATGAAGACGGCGTAGAGGCCGTAGTCGCCGATGACGGCGGTGACGGCCTCGGTGATGGCGTGCACCCGGCGAGTCTACCCAGGGCCCTCCCCGCCGCGGCAGCGCCGCCGGCTAGCCGCGGCGGACGCGGACGACCCGCAGGCGCTGCGCGAGCTGAACCCGGCCGAGCCCGTTTCGGGCGGCCACCCGGACCGTGTACGTCCCGCTCCCGACGAGGCGGCCCGCCCGGTTGCGCCCGTTCCAGCGCCACGACTTCGCGCCGGCGGCGGCGTCGCCGCGGACGAGGACGCGGACCGTCCGGCCCGACGGCGAGCGGACCGTGGCCGCGAGCGAGGCGGCGTGGGCGAGCCGGACGCGGACGCCGAGCGTGCCGCGCCGGCCCTTGCCGATCCGCAGACGCTCCCGCGAGAGCCGCAGGTGCCCGAGCGTCTTGTTGACCCTGAAGCCGCGCCTCGCGGTGCTCGTCCGGCCGCTCCGCACCTCCGTCGCGTCCACGACCCAGCGCCACGCGCCCTCCGCCATCCGCGGGCCCCCGACGGCGTGGCGGATGCGTCCGCGGCGGACGACGCCCTCGAAACGCCAGGCGACGCTCCCGTTCGGTCGCAGGAGCCGAGCGACGACGCTCGAGCGGCGCACGAGCTTCGCGGCGAGGACCTTCGAGTCGGCGACGCCGTCGCCGTTCGGCGAGAGCGGCGGGGCCGGCACCGGGGGCGCGTAGACGCCGTAGTAGTGGACGAAGAGCCCGGTCGCCACGGGCCGCACCGGCCCGTCCGACGGGCGGTTGAGGACGCGGCCGTCGAACGCGAGCGTCGCGGAGCCCCCGCCGTCGAAGGCCATCGCCGTCTCCGCGCCCAGGCTCGCCATCAGCCGCGCGAGCTCCCAGTTCGTGAGGCCGTAGCTGATCGGGCTCCGCCCGTCGGCGACGACGAAGATGATGCGCCCGCCCGGGAGCTGGCCCACCGCCGAGCGCGGGTGGCGCGGGAGCAGCTGGGAGAGCGTGAACCACTCGTCCGTCTGGCGGAGCGGGGCGCCGTTCGCCACGAGCGCGGGGCCGCCGCCGATCGCGTCCGCGACGTCGTCCGGCAGGTTGGGCACCCGCAGGCTGACCGTGACCGCGGTCCCTCGCGGGGCCTCCCGGCGCAGGTCGCGGCGGAAGCGGCCGCGCGCCTGGAGGACGGCCCCGTCGGGCGGGACCCAGGTGCCGCCGCCGCGCCTGACGGCGGTGACCGTGCCCGTGAGGAAGCCGTTGACGAGCGCCTTCGGGAAGCCCCTGAGGACGACCTCGACGGCGCGGCGACGGCGCGGCGTCTGCCCGCCCCAGGCGGGCGTGAAGAGGCCGACGGCGTGAGGGACCTCGAGCGCGCGGTTGACCTGGTGGACGCGGTTCCCGCCGGCAGCCTCCGTCCGCCAGGAGCCGGCGAAGCCGAAGCGGTCGACCAGGAGGCTCCCGTCGAAGGCGATGCCGAGCGCCGAGCGGCCCTTGTTCGGCCTCGTCGCCATGACGCCGTCGCGCAGGAAGAGGCCGGAGGGCCAGCCCCGGTCGAGCCGGAAGAAGTCGCCGTTCACGCCGACCGTCGTCGCCCGCCGGGAGAGGTCGCGCTGCATGTCGGGGACGGTCTGCCGGCCGAGGACGGTGCCGTGGGAGAGGACTGGGCGCAGGCGGTGGTTGCCCCCGTGGCGGGGCGTCCGGACGACGTGGACGACGACCGGCTTCGAGCCGACCATGCGGACGTCCCGCGTGTAGGTGACGCCGGGCATGAGCGTGGCGGCCCCGGCGAAGGCCGGGGATGCGAGAGCGACCGCGAGCGCGGCGGGCAGAAGACCCCTCTTCAGCACCCCTTCGAGACGAAATCACACGAACCGCCGCCTGACAAGCGGCCCGGCCTGCCCGCTACCAGACGCGCACCTCGCGGTAGAGCGTGTCGCGCTGCACCGGGGTCTTGCCGAGCGCCCGGATCGCGCGGACGAAGTCGTCCGTCGTCGCGCGGTGCGTCGTCCCGGCCGCGGAGACGACGTTCTCCTCGATCATGATCGAGCCCATGTCGTCGGCCCCGAAGCCGAGCGCGACCTGGCCGACCTTCATCCCCTGCGTCACCCAGCTCGACTGGATGTGGTCGACGTTGTCCAGGTAGATCCGGCTGACCGCCTGCGTGAGGAGGTAGTCGAACGAGGTCGGCAGCGACTCCTGGGGAATCCGCGCGGAGAGGCGGTTGCCGTCGGCCTGGAAGGTCCACGAGATGAAGGCGCGAAAGCCGTGCGTCTCGTCCTGGAGCTCGCGGATCCTGCGCATGTGCTCGACGCGCTCCGCGAGCGTCTCGACGTGGCCGTACATCATCGTCGCCGTCGAGGAGACGCCGAGCCGGTGCGCCTCGCGCATGACGCCGAGCCACTCGGCGGTCGTCGTCTTCTTCGGCGCGATCAGCGTGCGGACGCGGTCGACGAGGATCTCGGCCCCGCCGCCGGGCACGGAGTCCAGGCCCGCGTCGCGCAGGCGCGTGAGCGTCCTCGGGATCGAGAGCCTCGAGCGGCGGGCGATGTGCTGGATCTCGGGCGGCGAGAGCGCGTGCAGGTGGATGCGGTACCGCTCCTTGATCGAGCGGAAGAGATCCTCGTAGAACTCGATGCCGAGGTCCGGGTGGTGGCCGCCCTGCATGAGCAGCGCCGTCCCGCCGAGGGCGAGCGTCTCCTCGATCTTCTTGAAGATGACGGCCTTCGGGAGGAGGTAGCCCTCGCGACGATCGCCCGGCCGGCGGTAGAACGCGCAGAAGTCGCAGTCGGTGTGGCAGACGTTCGTGTAGTTGACGTTCCGGTCGATCACGAAGGTCACCCGCGACGGGTCGACCCGCCGGTTGCGGAGCTCGTCGGCGGCCCGGCCCACCCGGACGAGGTCGCGGCTGCGCAGGAGCGCGAGCGCGTCCTCCTCGCCGATCCGCTCCCCGGCGAGCGCGCGCGCCAGCACCTCCCCGGCGCGGCCGTTCCGGCTCCCGTTGCCGCTCACGCGGACACCGCCTCGGGGACGACGAAGCGAAGCTCGGGGACCCGCTCGAGCTCGCCGACGTCGCGCGCGAGCTCGAAGAACGTGATCAGCCCCGCCCGCTCGCGCGGGCCGAAGCGGTAGCGGAGCTTCTCGAAGTAGCGGGCGAGGAAGCCCGCCGGGTAGCCGTAGCGCGCGCTCGCCTCGTGGGCGAGGACCTCGGGCTCGGCTCGGGCGAGCCTCACGGAGCCGACGAGGGCGTCCTCGAGCTCGCTCACGCCGACCGGCGCCGGGTCCGGGCAGGCCCAGACCGCGAAGACCATGGGCAGGCCCGTCCGCTCGAGCCAGAGCCGGCCGAGGTCGTGGTGCGGCGTCGGGTCTTCGAAGGCGCTGCGGAGGGCGGCGTCGCCGATCAGGAGCGTCGCCTCGGCCTCTTCGCCGAGAGGCACGTGCTCCGCGTCGGGGAGGAGCACCTTCGTGAGGACGACCGACGTCGCGCTCTCGGCGGTGACGGCCACGGACCGCACCTCGTCGAGCGGGGCGCGGGAGACGAGCTGGATCGAGTCGACGGCGCCCTCGGAGGAGACGCAGAGCCTCGGCAGGATCCGCAGCCGCTCGGCGTTGCGCCCGTACTCGATCGAGGAGATGGGCGCGACGTCGATCTCCCCGGCGAGGAGGCGGGCGTTCAGCTCGGTCGGCACGCCGGCGACCTCCTCGACGTCGGCGGCCAGCCGGTGGAAGACGGGCGCCATGTTCACGTAGGAGATACGGCCGAGACGGATCACGCCGACACCTCTTCGAAGAAGGCGACGAGGTTCCCGTCGAGGTCGAGGGCGGCGAACTCGCGGGTCCCGAAGTCCGTGGCCGTGACCCCGTTGCGGGAGACGGGGTGAAGGACGTCCCCCTCGCGCAGCTCGGCGAAGAGCTCGTCGACGCCCACGACCCGGATCCGGCAGCTCGCCGTGCCGGCGATGAAGGACTCCGCGCCCGAGCGAACGGGACGCTCGAGCGTCCCGCGCCCGCGCCAGCTCTCGTCCCCGGCCTGCCAGAGGTGGAGCACCGCCTCGTCCCGCCCCAGCACGGCGAAGCCGCCGTCGTGGTGGAGGACGTCGAAGCCGAGCCGGTCGCGGTAGAACCCGACCGCGCGGCCGGCGTCCCGCACGGGCAGCGCCGGGATCGTCTGGCTGAGGCTCGCCACCGTGCTCACGTCCGGCGAAGGAAGTCGAGGATCGCGGCGAGGCTCTCGTCGGGCGCGTCCTCCGGGACGAAGCTCGCCGAGTCGTCGAGCTCGACCGCCTCCCCCGGGAGCCGCTCCTGCCAGCGGCGCAGCCCCGCCTCGCCGAGCGCCCGGTCGCGCAGGCCCCAGACGTAGAGCACCGGCTTGCCGCGCAGGGGCGTGAGATCGGGCTGGGCGGGACGGAAGCGGGTGGCGGCGAGGATCCCGTTCCGGCTCGGCCAGCTCGGGTGTGGCGCGAGGTAGGCGGCGCGCTCGTTCTTGCCCAGGCGCTCCGGGTGGCTGAGGCCGCCGCGGAAGAGGAAGCCGCGCACGTAGAGGTGCGCTCCCCTGACGAGGAGGTCACGGGTGACGGGCCAGCGGAACGGGCCGCGGGCCGCGGGCGCCTCGCCCGAGAACGTGTTCAGGACGACGAGCCGGCGGACGCGCTCCGGCCGGGCGGCGGCCCAGGCGAGCCCGATCGGCGCGCCCCAGTCGTGGACCACAAGGGTGACGCCGTCCAGCTCGAGCTCCTCGGCGAGGGCGGCGAGGTGGCGCCCGTGACGCTCGAGGGAGTACTCGCGGCGTGTCTGCGCCTTGTCCGAGCGGCCGAACCCCAGCTGGTCGTAGGCGACGGCGCGGTACCCGGCCTCGGTCAGCCCGCGCAGGTACCCGCGGTAGAGGTAGGACCACGTCGGGTTGCCGTGGAGGAGGAGGATCGGCTCGCCGTCGCGCGGCCCCTCGTCCACGTAGTGGAGGCGCGACTCGTCCGTGAAGAGCCAGCACGGCTCGTAGGGCCACGTGCCGCCGAAGCTCCAGTCGCGCGCGTCGGCGGCCTGCTGCGTCGGCGTCAGCTCGGGGGCCTGCGCACTCACGGGTCCCACCGGCGAAGCTCGTTGTAGAGGGTGTCCCGCTGGACCGGCACGCGGCCGGCCTCGCGCACGAAGCGCACGAGCTCCTCGACCTTCTGCTCGGTCGCCGTCGTCGCGCCCGCGGCGTGGAAGATCTCCTCGCGGACGACCGTGCCCTGCACGTCGTTCGCGCCGAAGTGGAGCGCGACGGCCGCGAGCGGCATGCCCATCATGATCCAGTAGGCCTTGACGTTGGGGACGTTGTCGAGGAGGAGCCTGGAGACGGCGATCATCTTCAGGTCGTCCGAGCCGGCCGTGTGCGTCCAGCCGCGCCGCTCGAAGACGGTGTTCTCGGGATGGAAGGCGAGCGGGATGAAGGCGAGGAAGCCCCCCGTCTCGTCCTGGAGCCGGCGGAGGCGCAGGAGGTGGTCGACTCGCTCCTCGTACGTCTCGACGTGGCCGTAGAGCATCGTGCAGTGCGTCGGGATGCCGAGCCCGTGCGCCGTGCGGTGCGTATGGAACCAGAGGTCGGGATGCTCCTTCCCGGGCGCGACGAGCCGCCGTACGCGGTCGGCGAAGACCTCGGCGCCTCCGCCCGGCAGCGAGCCGAGGCCGGCCGCCCGGAGCTCCACGAGCACCTGCTCGTGCGTGAGCCCGGAGAGGGTCGTCATGTGGTGGATCTCGCTCGCGGTGAAGCACTTGAGGTGGACGTCGGGCATCGCCTCGTGCAGGCGGGCGACGATGTCGACGTAGTAGGCGAAGTCGACGTGGGGGTTCTCGCCGCCGACCATGTGGATCTCGGTGAAGCCGGTCAGCTCGCGCTGACGGAGCGCGTCCTCGACGAGCTCCTCGGGCGTGTGCGTGTAGGCGTCCGCCTGCTTCCGCGTGACGGCGAAGGCGCAGAACTTGCACTTCACGCGGCAGACGTTCGTCTGGTTCAGGTAGAGGTTCTGGACGAAGTACGCGTCCTCCGTCCCGCCCCGCAGGCGCCGTGCCGTGTCGGCGAGCTCCCCGAGCTGGAGGAGGTCGTCGGACTCCATGAGGAGCAGGCCGTCCTCGAAGTCGAGGCGCTCGTTCGCCTCCACCTTCTCCCGGATGCGCTCGAGACCGGTGCGGGCCGCGACCGCCATCAGCCGTCCCGGTCGACGACGAGGTGCGTGAGCGCCTCGAGCGAGGCATGGTCCGGCTCGCCGTCGAGCGCGGCGCGGGCGAGCGCGGCGTACTCGAGCGCGAACCCCCGGGCGACGTCGATCGCGTCGGAGGAGGCGACGCGCTCGAGCGCGTCAGGGACGTCCGCCCCGGCGAGCGCCCTCCGCACGCCGGGATCACGGCGCGCGGCGAGGATGAGAGGCAGCGTCGGCGTCCCGTCCCGCAGGTCGACGCCGGGGGCCTTGCCCGTCGTGTCGAAGTCGCCGGTGCAGTCGAGGATGTCGTCGGCGATCTGGAAGGCGACGCCGAGCGCGAGGCCGAACGCGCCCAGCTCGGGCCGGCCGCCGCCGAGGAGGCACGCGGCCTCGAAGAGCTTCGCCGTCTTCAGCGAGCAGCGCAGGAGGTAGTCCTCCACCGTCGTGTCCGGGCGGAACGCCTGGCGGCGCTGGAGGGCCTCGCCGCGGGCGAGGGCGAGCGCGGCCTCGGCGAGGACGGCGACGGCGGCCGCGTCGCCGGTCGAGGAGAGCTCTGCGAACGCGCGCGCGAAGAGGTAGTCGCCCGCGGCCTTGGCGGCGCCGCTGCCGTGCTCCGCCCACGCCGTCGGGCGGCCGCGGCGCAGGTCGGCCCCGTCGAGGAGGTCGTCGTGCACGAGCGTCGCCATGTGGACGAGCTCGACGGCCGCCCCGCCGGCGACCGCCCGGTCGCCGCCGCGAAGCTCCGGCGGCGTGCAGAGGAACACGAGCACGGGCCGCAGGCGCTTGCCGCCCGCCGCGAGCGTGTCCGCCCCGATCTCGCCGACGAGCCCCGGGTGGGACGAGACGGCCTCCTGGAGACGGTCCTCGAGGCGGTCGAGGTACTCGTCGAGACCGGGTGCGGCGCGGACGGTCGCGAGGGCGTTCACTCTTCGCGCCCCCCTTCCCGAGACGGGACGGTCGCGACGTGGAGGGCGACGATGCCGCCGCCGAAGAGACGCCAGCCCACGTCGCCGAAGCCCGAGCGGCGCAGGCTCGCGGCGAGGTCCTCGGGGCCGGGGAAGCGGCGGACGCTCGCCGGGAGGTAGGCGTAGGCCGCCCCGCCCGGGAGGACCTTCCCCGCGAGCGGGACGAGCCCGTCGAACCAGAGGCGGAAGAACGGCCGCAGGAGCCCGCGAGGGCGGGTGATCTCGAGGCAGGCGAGCCGCCCGCCCGGGCGCAGGACCCGGGCGAGCTCAGCAAGGCCGGCCTCGAGGTCGTCGACGTTGCGGATCCCGAAGCCGACCGTGGCCGCGTCGAAGCTCGCGTCCGCGAAGGGGAGAGCGAGCACGTCCCCCCGCACCCAGCGCACCGCGGCGGACTTCCCCCGAGCGCGCGCGAGCATGCGCTCGGAGAAGTCGAGGCCGGTCACGCGCCCGCCGGCGCGCTCCGCCGCGAGGGCGAGCTCGCCGGTCCCGCAGCACGCGTCGAGGACGTCGTCGCCGGGCCGTACGACGGCCGCCGCCGCCGCCCGCCGCCAGCGCGCGTCGAGGCCCGCGGTCATGAGCCGGTTCATGGCGTCGTAGACCGGCGAGATCCGGTCGAACATCGCCTCCACGGCGGCGGGGGCGAGCGTCCCGGTGCTCATTGACCCCACCGGCGCACGAGCGTCTGGTCGATTCCCAGCTGGTCGAGACATCGGGCCACGACGAAGTCCACCAGATCGTCGACGGTCTGGGGAGCATGGTAGAAGCCCGGCGCCGCGAAGACGACCGTCGCGCCTGCCCGGCGGAGCCGGAGGAGGTTCTCCAGGTGGATCGCCGAGAGCGGCGTCTCCCGGGGAACGAGCACGAGCTTGCGCTCCTCCTTGAGCGCGACGGACGCGGCCCGGTGGACGAGGTTCGCCATCGCTCCGGCCGCGATGCTGGCCGCGGTCGACATCGAGCAGGGGCACACGACGTAGCCGTCCACGCGCGCCGACCCGCTCGCGTAGGGCGTCGTGTAGTCGCGGAGCCCGACGACCGTGACCCGGTCGAGCCCCTCGGTGAGGCGGGCGGTCACCTCCTCGCGGCCCAGCGCGATGTCGCCGTAGAGCTCCACGGCGCAGACCTGCACGCCCGCGTCGGAGATGCAGACGCCGACGTCGGCGCCCGCGGTCGAGAGCGCCTGCAGGAGACGGCGCGCGTACGGAGCGCCCGACGCGCCCGTGATGCCGAGGAAGACGTTCACGGGCCCGCGGGCTGCTACCCGCCGCCGCCCTCGCCCTTCGACTCGGAGAGGAAGGTCCCCAGGAGGCGGAGGTTCTCCTCGCCGAGGTCTGCGTACGCCGGCATCACCTGGTTCCCGAACTCCGCCGGGTTGGCGATGTAGGCGGCGAGCTCCTCCGGGCTCTGGCCCGCGGCGCCGATCTCCGAGAGGTCGGGCGCGCCGAGGTTCGCCGAGCCCGAGTCGAGGTACGTGTGGCAGCTCTGGCAGCCGGACTGGGCGAAGAGCTCGGCTCCCTGCCTGCCGTCCTCCGAGAGGCCCTGCACCTGCACCCACTCGTCCACGAGCTCGACGTTCTCCGAGGCGAGCGACTCCTCGGCGGTCGCGCCCTTGTAGGTGAGGATGCCCATGGAGGCGATGACGAGCAGCGCGGCGACGACGGCGACGGGGCGGCGGACGATCCGGCGCTCGCGCCGGCGGTCGAGGAACGGGAGCATGACGAGGAGGATGAGCGCGATCGTCGGGATCCCGACGGTGCCGAGCACGACCGACTCGGGCCACTTGAAGATACGCAGGAGGTAGAAGAGGAAGTAGAAGTACCAGTCGGGCCGCGGGATGAAGGACGTCGTGCCCGGATCCGCCTCCTCCGTGTAGCGCGGGCCGAGGATGCCCGCGTCGCCTGCCTCCTCGCCCGAGGTGAAGTACCAGACGCAGGCGAGCCCGACGATCACCGACACGACGACGAGCGACATGACGGTGTCGTGGAACATCGCGTACGGGTAGAAGGGCTTGCCGCGGGTCTCGACGTCCTCCTTGTACCGCTTGAAGTAGGCGCGCTCGCGCTCGTTGCTCACAGCTGCGGCCGCCCTCTCACGCCGGTGGGCCCGTTCCCCCGCGACCGGGGCTCGACGAGCCCGCGCCGGGCGGTGACGACCTCGGTCCGCTCCATCCCGGCCGGGTCGCTCGACCAGGGCGGCGAGGTGACGCCCAGGCGGATGACGAGGTAGACGTGCAGGGTGATCAGCCCGATCAGCCCGCCGGGTATGAGCAGCATGTGCAGCGAGTAGAAGCGCGAGAGCGTCTCGGTGCCGATCTCCTGACCTCCGCGCAGGAAGTCGGAGAGGAACGGCCCCGCGAACGGCGCCGTCGCGTTCAGGTTGATCCCGACGACGGTGGCCCAGTAGGACGTCTGGTCCCAGGGGAGGAGGTAGCCGGTGAAGCCCTCGAGCATCGCCAGCACGAGCAGGAGCACGCCGAGCAGCCAGTTGAGCTCGCGCGGGTACTTGTAGGCGCCGAAGAGGAAGACGCGCCCCATGTGGAGGAAGAGGAGGATGATGAACACGCTCGCGCCCCAGCGGTGCATCCCGCGCACGAGCCACCCGAGCGTGAGGTCGTTCGTGATCATCTGGATCGAGGCGTAGGCCTCGTCCGGCGAGGGCTTGTAGTAGAAGGCGAGGATCACGCCGGTGACGAGCTGGACGATGAAGGCGGTGAGCGTCGCCGAGCCGAGCGTGTGGAACCAGTTCGTGTCGTGCGGGACCTTGCGGAAGAGGAAGTACTTGACCGCGCCGACGAGCCCGGAGCGCTCCTCGAGCCAGTCGAGCGGATACGTGACGGCCCGCTCCAGCTGGTGCCGCCGTCTCGACCGGGTGCGCGCCATCAGCGCCGGGCCGTCCTCACGGCACGTAGGGGTAGAAGATCTGCTCGGGCCCGTCCACGTGGACGCCCGGGTCGCTCGCGTCGTAGCGGACGACGAGGGCGTCCGCTCCCTGGCCCTCGACCTCCCCGACGCTGTAGGGCGTCCCGAGCCAGAGGCTGCCGTCGATGATCGAGTACTCGTAGCGGTCGAGCGCGCGCACGGGCGGGCCCGCCGTCCGGTTCCCCTCGATGTCGTAGGCCCCGCCGTGGCACGGGCAGCCGAAGCCCGAGGGCTGCGTGGGCTGGAGCGTGACCGGGAGCTGGGACGTCTCGACGTCCGCCGGCTCGCCCGGAGGGCCCTGCGGCTGGGTCGGGCAGCCCAGGTGGACGCAGCGGTTCGAGATGATCGTGAAGCTCGGGACCTCGTTCTTGAGCCCGTTGTAGCGGACGAAGGCCGTCCGCCGCGAGATCTTCCCGTCCGCCTCGTCGCCCGTGAAGGTCGCGATCACCCACTCGCCCTCCGGATAGTTGTCGAGGGCGCCGAGGTCGACGTCGGGGTACTCCTGGCCGACGAAGGCGGGCGCGACCGCGAAGCCGAGCACGGGGACGGTGACGATGCCCCCGATCGCGGCGCCGAGGCCCAGCGTGGAGGCCTCGAGGAACTTCGAGCGCGTGTAGCGCTCCGGCTCCTCCTCCTCCTCGACGACGACCGCCTCGGCGGGGGGTGCCTCGACCGGCTCGGGCTCCTCGCGCAGCTCCCTGGCCGCGAGCCGGATCCAGAGGAAGCCGAAGACGACGGCGAGCACGACCCCGATCGCCGTCACCGTCAGGCTGACGATCAGGCCGAGGAGGATGAGCGCGACGGCGCCGGCGAACGCGAACGGCCAGATCGTCGGGGAGGGGAGATGAGGCTCCGGCTCCTCGTGCTCCGGGCCCTCGCCCGGCCGCTCTAGCTCGTCCGCCACGCGGCTCCTTCCGTCAGCGCCTTGCTCCTGCGGGCGCGGGCATTCTTCCCGGGTGCCTTCGCTCCTGTCAACGACGTACCGTTTGCTTCAAGACACGGGCGATGCGGCCGTTCCCGGAGGGCTCGGCGTCGATGCCGTACTCCTGCCAGCGCCGGTCGACGGCGTCGCGGACCTCCGGCGTCATCTCGATCCGCTCCGGCCACTCCCGCGCCCCTTCCTCGGTCCACTTGTGCGTGGCGTCGAGGCCGAGCTTACCGCCGTAGCAGGCCAGCATGGCCGCGTGGTCGAGCTGGTCGAGCGGGCCCTCGGTGAGGATCGCGTCCCGCTTCGGGTCGACGTTCGCGCAGACGTGGAAGAAGACCTGCTCGTAGTCGTGGACGTCGACGAAGTCGTCGACGACGACGACCGACTTCGAGAGGCTCAGCATCCCCAGGCCCCAGATGGCGTGGATCACCTTGCGCGCGTGCCCCGGGAAGCTCTTGCGGATGGAGACGATGACGCAGTTGTGGAACGCGCCCGCGACCGGGAGGTCGTAGTCGACGATCTCGGGCACGGTCAAGCGGATCGCGGGCAGGAAGATGCGCTCGGTCGCCTTCCCCAGCCAGGCGTCCTCGGCAGGGGGCACGCCGACGACGATGGAGGGGTAGATCGCGTCCCTGCGCATCGTCATCGCCGTGAGGCGGAAGACGGGGAAGGGCTCGGGCGGCGAGTAGTAGCCCGTGTGGTCGCCGAACGGGCCCTCGACGCCCATGTCGCCGGCCTCGATCCGCCCCTCGAGGACGATCTCCGCGTTCGCCGGCACCTCGAGGTCGACCGTCCTGCACTTGACGAGCTCGACCGCCTCCCCGCGGAGGAAGCCGGCGAGCATGAGCTCGTCGATGTGCTTCGGCAGCGGCGCGCTCGCGGAGTACGCGGTCACCGGGTCGAGGCCGAGCGCGACCGCGACCGGGATCGACCCCTCCGCGGCGAGCCAGTCGGCGCGACCGTCCTTGTGCACCTGCCAGTGCATGTACGTCGAGCGCGCGTCGATCTTCTGCATCCGGTACATGCCGACGTTGCGGACGCCCGTGCGCGGGTCCTTCGTGAACACCGCCGGGAGCGTGATGAACGGCGCCGGGTCTCCCGGCCAGCAATGCTGGATCGGGAGCGAGTCGAGGTCCGGCTCGACGACGACCTCCTGGCAGGCTCCGCGCGAGACGGTCTTCGGGAGGGAGTCGGCGAGGCGCTTGAGCTTCCCGAGGCCCTTCACCTTCTCGACGAGCCCCTGCGGCGGCTGCATCTCGACGACCTCCTCGAGCTTGCGGGCGACCGCGTCGAGGCTCGGCTCGCCGAAGGCGAGCGACATGCGCCTCTCGGTGCCGAACTGGTTGATGAGGAGGGGGTGCTCGGAGCCCTTCACGTTCCGGAAGAGGAGCGCCGGGCCGCCCCGCTTCACGACGCGATCCGTGATCTCCGTGACCTCGAGGTAGGGGTCGACCTCGGCCTCGACCTCGACGAGCTCGCCCTCCCGCCTGAGCAGGTCGATCCAGGAGCGCAGGTCGCTCGCAGGCGCCACGATTCGAGTCTATCCCGCGCGACCGGGGACGAGCGGCGGCCCGCCGCGCGGTCGAGGAGGATGCGCGAGAGGTGCACAGGTTCGTCTCGCACACGGGCGAGGTCCAGATCGAGATCGAGGCGGCGACCGAGGCCGCCGTCTTCGCCGACGCGGCGCTGGCGCTCGCCGAGCTGATCGACGGCGGGCGAGGCGAGGCGGCGACGCGCCGGCTCCGCGTCGAGGCTCCGGACCGGGCGGCGCTCCTGGTCGAGTGGCTGAGCGAGCTCCTCTTCCTCGCCGAGACCGATGCGTTCGTCGCCGAGGAGATCGGCGACCTCGAGCTCGCCGAGGGGTCGCTGAGCGCGACGGCGAGCGGTCGCACGGCGACGCCGCGGCACCTCGTCAAGGCGATCACCTACCACGACCTCGTTCTCGAGGAGCGCGGCGGCGGGTGGTTCGCCCGCATCGTCCTCGACGTGTGAAGCGCCTCGCGCGGGACGGCGCGCCGCCGAGGGGAGCCGCCTAGGGAGCGCGCCGCCCGGCGCCGGGCGCCGGGCGCCTGCGGCGGGTCTTCGCGCGGGCGAGATGCTCGACGGCGGCGTCGCTGCCGGGGAAGAAGAGGGTCTCGGCGCCGGAGTCCTCCCAGCGGACGCGGAACGGTGGACCCCCGTCGGCGCCGAGCGCCTCGAGGATCTCGGCGTCGCGCGTCGGCTCGCCGACCCTGTGCGCGTGGATGACGAGCCTGTCGCCCGGCGCGGCCCGCACGGCCGACGGCGCCGGCTGCTCGCCCGCGCCTGCGCCGGCTTTCGGCGCCCGCTCCTTCTTTGCGCGGGCCCGGCCGCCCCGGGCGGCGGGCGCCTCCCGCGGCAGGGACAACGAGGCGTCGCTCCCCGGATAGACGATCGTCTCGTGCCCGTCCTCCCAGCGCACGCGGTAGCGAACCCGGTCGGGACTCCCGAGGACCTCGACGATCTCGCCGGCCCTTCGTGCGCCGCCGACCGCGCGCGAGTCGACTCGGATGCTGTCACGCCGAGCAGTCATCGTCGCCCGACCTCCTCCGCGTCCCCGCTCGTCGCCGCGACGCCGGAGGAGTCCACCGAGACGACACCGGGGACGCGGCGGGCGAGGGCCTCGAGGGCGGGGACGGCCTCGGGGGCGGCAACCGGCCCGCGCATCGTCACCCGTCCCGCCCGGACGTCGATCTCGAGGGCATCGGGCGAGGCGGCGAGCCGGCGGGCGGCCACCTCGGCGCGGAGCTCCTCCCAGATGTCGCCGTCGGGGCGGACGAAGGCGCGCACGAGGTCCCCGCGCGTGACGATGCCCGCGAGCCGAGCGCCCGTCACGACGGGCAGCCGGTTCACGCCCGCGTCGAGCATGACGCGCGCGGCCTCGCTCAGAGGCCGGTCGGGCGCGATCGTGAGCGCCGGCTCCGTCATCGCCTCGTAGGCGGTCGTCGCGTTCAGACGCCGCTCGTCCGCCGTCTCGCGTCCGGAGAGTCGGGCGACGAGGTCCCCCGCGGCCGGCCGGGTCACGCTCTTGACGACGATGTCCGCCTCGGACACGACGCCGAGGACCCGGTGCTCCGCGTCGACGACCGGCACGCCCGAGATCCGGCGCTCGACCATCAGCTCCGCGACCTGCTTCAGCGACGCCTCCGGCCCGACGTACGCGACGTCCGTGCTCATCACGTCTGCGACGACCATCCACCCCACACTGCCGACCGTCGGGCCGCCGGCCATCGGGGAAGACGCCGATTCCGGCGGGGGCGAACTACCGACTCGCGCGCCTCAGTCCCGGCGGGACGTCGGCGCCTCCACGCGCACGCCGGCGCGCTCGAGCTGCTCGGCCATACGGAGGTGATCCTCCTCGAGGATGCGGGCGACGCTGTGGGCGAACGCGTGGATCGTCGGCGCCTCGCCCTCGACGCGCATGGCCCGGATCAGCTCCTCCTGCAGGCCGTCGCGGATCTCCGACTCGCTCAGTCCGAACATGTGCTCACCTCTCTCTCGCGGAGAGCGTCCCTCGAATCGGCGGGACGCGCATCGGTGGATGCCCGGATCGAGCGCTTCGGGGACCGCGCAAGCGCCCGGGAGGCGGGGCGGCCGCCGTGGGACCGGGGGAGTCGAGTGGATGCGCCCGCCCGCCCGGGGTAGGGTTTCCGGGAAGGCACGCAGGAGGAAGCCGAAGGTTCCCCCGGTGAAGTGGCCGCAAGCGCAACCGGCTTCGACGACCGTCCTCCGCCCGCAGCCGCTCGCCGTGATCAGTAGTTGCCCGAACCCGGGATCAGCGCCGGCTCCGATGGCCGCGCGCGAGCTCTCCGAGACGATCCGCCGACGTCTCACGAATGGAGGTTCCCATGTCCGTGGCCAAGGTCATCGAGCTGACGGCGGAGTCGTCCGAGAGCTTCGAGGATGCGATCCGCCAGGGCATCGCCAAGGCGGGGGAGAGCCTGCGGAACGTCAGGGCGGCCTGGATCAAGGAGCAGCAGGTCACGATCGCAGACGGCGAGATCGCGAGCTTCCGCGTCGACCTGAAGATCACGTTCCTCGTCGAGTGAGGATCGCGCGCGCCTGCTCCCGCCACCATCCGGAGCGCCCGACGTGACGACCGGGAGCCGCGGGCCGGCGTCCTCCCTCCGCCGCGTCGGCGAGGTCGAGTGGGAGCTGCCGGCGAGCGCGCGCGAGGACATGCGCGTCCCGGCCAGGATCTTCGCCGACCGCGAGCTGCTCGACGCGCTCGCGGGCGACCGGTCCCTCGAGCAGCTCGAGAACGTCGCGACCCTGCCCGGGATCGTCGACGCGGCGCTCGCGATGCCGGACATCCACCAGGGCTACGGCTTTCCCGTCGGCGGCGTGGCGGCGCTCGAGGCGCCCGACGGGGTCGTCTCGCCCGGCGGCGTCGGCTACGACATCAACTGCGGCGTCCGGCTCCTCGCGCTCCCGCTCTCGGCCGACGAGCTCGGCGACCGCCGCGAGCCGCTCGTGCACGAGATCTCCCGGGCGATCCCGGCCGGAGCGGGCAAGGACAGCCGCCGCCGCTTCGGCGGCGAGACGCTCGAGCGGCTGCTCGTCGACGGTCCGCGCTGCCTCGTCGAGCAGGGCATCGGCACCGCGGAGGACGTCGAGCGCACGGAGTCGGAGGGGCGCCTGCCGGGGGCGGATCCGGCAGCGGTCTCGGAGCGCGCGCGCCTGCGCGGCTCAGGCCAGGTGGGCACGATCGGCTCCGGCAACCACTTCGTCGAGCTGCAGCGGGTCGACCACGTCTTCGACCCGCCGGCCGCCGAGGCCTTCGGACTGCGCCGGGGCCAGGTGACGATCCTGATCCACTCCGGCTCGCGGGGCCTCGGCCACCAGGTGTGCACCGACTACGTGCGGCTCATGGACTCGGTGCAGGGGAGGTACGGCATCCTGCTCCCCGACCGGCAGCTCGCCTGCGCGCCCCAGTCCTCGCCGGAGGGGCGCGCGTACCTCGCGGCGATGGCCGCGGCCGCGAACTTCGCCTGGGCGAACCGTCACGCCATGGCGCACGAGGTGCGCGAGGCGGTCCGCCGAGTCCTCGGCGAGAGCGCCGCGGGCGGAACCCGGCAGGTGTACGACGTCGCCCACAACGTCGCCAAGGTCGAGCGGCACAAGGGCCGGGAGGTCTGCGTCCACCGGAAGGGCGCGACCCGCGCCTTCCCGGCGGGCTCCGGTGAGATCCCGCCGGCCTACCGGGAGGTCGGCCAGCCCGTCTTCATCCCGGGGAGCATGGGCACGTCGAGCTTCGTGCTGGCGGGCGAGCCGGGCTCGCTCGAGCGCTCGTTCGGGACGACGTGCCACGGGGCGGGCAGGCGGCTGAGCCGGACGGGGGCGCGGCGGCAGATCACCGGGGCCGCCCTGCGCGCCGAGCTCGAGGCGCAGGGAATCGTCGTCCGCTGCCCGTCGAACCGGGGTCTGGCCGAGGAGGCGCCCTTCGCCTACAAGGACGTCGACCGGGTCGTCGACGTCGTGGAGCGGGCGGGCCTCGCCCGGCGCGTCGCGCGCCTCCGGCCGCTCGGGGTGGTCAAGGGATGACGTCGCCAGCCCCGTTCGCGGAGGGGCCGATCTTCCGCGACCGCGCCGACGCGGGCAGGCGCCTGGCGGGCGAGCTCGCGGCGCGCGGCGTTCGCGAGGGGATCGTCGTCGGCCTCGCGCGGGGAGGCGTGGAGCCGGCCGCCGAGGTCGCGGCCGAGCTCGGGCTCCCGCTCGACGTCCTCGCCGTCCGCAAGGTCGGGCACCCCGCCCAGGCGGAGTACGCCATCGGCGCCGTCTCCCCCGGGGAAGCCTTCGTGCGGGAGGTGGAGGGAGTCTCTCCCGAGGCGGTGGGCGAGGCGGTCGTGGCGACGCGGCGGACCGCCGTGGAGCTCGACGAGCGGCTCCACCGCGCGCACGCCGCCCTCGATCCGGCCGGGAAGACCGTCGTGCTCGTCGACGACGGGCTCGCGACCGGCGCGACGATGATCGCGGCCGCCCGCTGGGCGAGGCAGGCGCGCGCCGCCCACGTCGTCGTCGCCGTGCCGGTCGGCCCCGACGAGACGCTCGCCGTGCTCCGGGACGAGGCGGACGAGGTCGTCTGCCTCGAGACGCCGCCCGCGTTCGGGGCCGTGGGTCTCTGGTACGAGGAGTTCGGCCAGGTCTCCGAGGAGCGCGTCCTCTCCCTGCTCGCGCGCGCGAGGGAGGCGTCGCGGGCCGGCGACGCCCGCGGCGGGCGCGCCGCCGGGAGCCGCGCGTGACGCCTAGTGGCCGCGGCGGCGGTGGCTCATCCAGCGGCCGAGCTGGCCGAGCGCGATCACGCTCACGAAGATGAGGCCGACGACGAGCATCGAGACGATGATGTCCCGGCCTTCCTCGGCGGTCGACTTCTCCGCGGCGAGGACGAGGGCGGCGGCGAGCGTGCTCATCGGCCCCGAATCCTAGTCCACCCGTGCGGCGTGCAGGGCGAGGGCGCGCGCGACCACGTCCGTGCCGGCCTCGAGCTCCGCGAGCGCCGTGAGGGGCGTCGGGTCGGCGTCGAGGCGCAGCGCGGCGCGCCCGGCGTCGAGCCGCGCGTCGGAGGAGCCGAGCAGCGACACGGTCCCCGCCCAGGCGGCCCCGTCGCCGTCGCGGCGCTCGGCGCGGAGCTGCGCGCAGAGGGAGATGAGCTCTGCGAGGTCGGCGACGACGCCCACCTCGCCGAGCGACGCCACGCGGACGAGGCCGTGGGCGTAGAGGTAGTCGCCGAGGAGGATGGCCGTGTCGGCGTCCGAGGGAGCGAAGAGCCTCGGCCGCCCGTAGTGGAGCAGGTAGCCCTCGTAGATCGACTCGAGCCCGAGGGCGAGCCGGACGGGGGCGAGGGGGGAGAAGACAGGCGTCTCCTCCCGCTCCCCGGGCGGGCGGAGGGCGGCCGCCCAGAGGGCGCTCTCCCGCTCGGCCTCACGGGCGATCGTGCCCCAGACGCGCAGCTCAGCCGCCGAAGAAGGCACGCGCCGCCTCGACGGTCGCCTCGGTCTCCGCCTCGCCGTGGGCCGTCGAGACGAAGAGCGCCTCGTACTGCGAGGGAGCGACGTAGATCCCCCGCTCCAGGAGGTGCCGGAACCACGCGGCGTAGCGCTCGGTGTCGCTCGCGACCGCGTCGGCGAAGCTCCGGA
>DASTQA010000046.1:0-25606 GCA_035762005.1 Gaiellaceae bacterium | reverse complement strand
GGGGTCCCCGGGCGACGGCCGGGCCTGCTACTTACAGAGAGATACTGCGTCCATCGGGGGGTGGCTCTTGCGTTCGTCCTCTCTTGCGTACCGTCGGCTTCGGCTCTTGCCGATTCTCGGCGCGGTCTGCGTGTTCGCGCTCGTGGAGGCCGGGAGCGCGGCGGCGCAGGAGTGCCATTTCGACGGCGCGACGAGGATCGTGACAGCGAAGGTGGCCCCGGGAGCGAGCGCCACGCTGCAGGTCGTAGGCGGCGAGCTGTGGTTCGGGCTGAGCCCGGTCCCTTGCCTCGACGAAGCGATGGAAAGCACGGCGACGACGTCCAACACCGACACGATCACGATCGAGGGCGGCGTGGGGTCGGTCGAGCGGCTCGTACTCGACCAGCGGGGCGGCCTCTTCGCGCCGGGAGCATCGTCGGACAACGGAACGTTCCCGGAAATCGAGATCGAGACCACACTCGGCGACCCCGAGGACACCGTCGTGATGTACCTGACGGAGGGCGACGACACGATCGCGGCGGGTCAGAACGGGGTCGGCCTGAATCCCGACGGTGACGCGGACGTGATGTTCTCCCCGGAGACGTCCTCGCTCGAAATCCATGCCTTGGGCGGCGTCGACTACGTCAACGGCCGCGGAGGCTTCGGCGCCGGGCTCGCGTACCTCGGTTCGCTCATGATCGACGGCGGCCCAGGCGACGACGAACTCCTGCGCGGCAGCTTCGCCGGCGACGTCCTGCTCGGCGAGGGCGGCGATGACCAGATCCAGGGGAATGACGGAGACGACGTCATCGACGGCGGCCCTGGGCACGACGTCCTGCGCGCGGGCGGCGGGAACGACACCGTCATCGGCGGGCCCGGCGCGGACTCGTTCGTCGGCGTCGACGGCGACGACACCTTCCGGGCCGCGGACGGCGAAGCCGATCTACGGCTGAACGGAGGCCCCGGAATCGACACCGCGTACTACGACCCCGCCGTTGATCCGCGGCCGGCCTTCGTCGAGAGACTCGTCCGCGAGGTCACCCCTCTCGAGATCGCCTGCGACTCGGCGGACGGCGCGTGGCACCGCAGGAACGTCGCGATCAACTGCACCGCCGACGATCCAGAGTCAGGCATCCCGGATCCGGGCGACCGGGTGTTCACGCTGGCCACGTCCGTGCCCCGCGGCGTCGAAACAGTGAACGCGGCCACGGGGACGCGTGAGGTCTGCAACGGCGCCGGCCTCTGCGCCACCGCAGGGCCCGTGGGCGGAAACAAGGTCGATCGCAAGACGCCTTCCAATCCCAAGCGGATCAGGAGCACGGACCATCGACTGGGGCATCCCTCGGGCGACCGGCGGATCACGGTCGCCTTCGGCGCCGGAAAAGACGCCGGCAGCGGTGTCGACGGGTTCTCGTTCTCATGGACGAAGCGCGCAACTTCCGCTCCCGATCGCGTGAAGGACCGCGAGCAGAAGGCGAGACGCGCGAGCAGCCCGCGGCTCGGAAAGGGCCGCTGGTTCTTCCACCTCCGCACGCGCGACAACGTCGGAAACTGGAGCGCGCCCGTCCACGTCGGGCCGTTCACGCTTCGGTAGCAGCGGTTCGTCCCGCTCGGCCTGCCTGCGCCAGGTCTTCGCGGCGGTCGAGCCGCGTTCGACTGGCGTCTTGCGTCCCGGCGGCCTGTGCACTCTTTCGACCAACGCGCCCGCCGCGGCCCTCGGATCGTCGGCGAGGAGTAGAACGAGTTCGAGGGAGTCGGCTCGCGGTCGGCAACCGCGCTCCCCGGCCCGGCTTCGGGGGCGGCCCGGCATCCGTCACATTCAAGAAGGGAGCCGGCGCCGCAGAGGACAACCAAGCAGGCAGGAGGTTGCCCAATGCTCTAACCCTGGGGTCGGGTATGCCGGCTCCCACATCACAGGGTGCCTGCTGCCTGGCGACCAGCGCCACTTGACGGCGTACCTCGAACCCCGCCCTCGAGCGAAAGGGATGCAATGGAAACCCTGGCGGTCGCGCTCTTCGTCAGCTCCTCGTTCGTGGCACGGACGCGGGTCCGCGATCTACCCGACCATTGACTGCGACCCACGTAACTCCGGTGCCGCAAATCGCGGCGGCGACTAATCCGGAAGCTGATCGTGGAACGGCCCGATCTTCCTGCTCCTGCGGAAGCCCCAGGCCATAGGTCAGCAGTTGACGGCGCTGCCGGCGCCGCTGGAGGAGCACGTGTCGACGTTCGTGCCGTTTGGCTTCCGCACTCTGGCCCGGTCGCCGTCGTTGCGATGGGAGCGTCTCGAAGACCCGACGAGCAACGTCGTCTCGAGCAACGACGACTGGCTGCTCGGGATGGCGGCCGAGTTCGGTCTTCCGGAAGGTCATCCCTGGCATGGGCGGATCAAGCGCCGACCGCCGCGCTCGAAGCCGTCGCTCATTGACGTAAAGCTTAGCCTCGGAAGACCAGCACAACAAGCCTGTGCCGACCACTAGCAGGCGGGAGCCTCGGGCTGCCACCGAGCGCCTAGAGGTCAGTCGTGCGCCCGAAGCTCTCGAAGGTACCGTCCGGGACCCAGCCGATCTCCACCCAGCCGTCCTCGGTGCCGAAGCGGGCCAAGCCGCCGTGCGAAACACCGCCGGTTGCGTCGATCACGGTGCCGAGCCCTTCTAGTGCGACCTCCACGTTTCCCGGCACCAGGCGGGCGGCGTCCGGGTCGAGGAGAACCTCGCCGGTCGGGTTCCCGGCGTGGTCGAGGGTGCGAATCCTGACCGTGGGCAGGCCCTCTCTTGGCACGTCGCCGACGATTATGCCGGGCCGCCCGGCCTTGGGGCAGTCCGCACGCCCACACGCCGCCGTCGAGCCGATCCGGTACACCGCGTCCGACCCGCGCGGTCGCATGGACGGGCTCCGCGTCCGCGAGCTCGACCGCGATCCGCCCCTCGCTGAGGTAGCGGCGCGCCTTCTCGTCGACCGACTGAGCAGATCGACCGCACCTACGGGCACCTGCTCCCGGACGCGGCCGAGCACGAGCGCGGCCTCCTGGACGCCTTTGACGCACGCGCGGCCGGCGGCGAGGAGTCGTACGGGCGCTGATTGGGCGCGCCCGGCCCGCCCACCGGCCGAGCCCGAGAACACGAAACCCCCGCGGAAGCGGGGGTTTCTCTTGGTCGGGGCGCCCGGATTTGAACCGGGGACCTCTAGTCCCCCAGACTAGCGCGCTAACCAGGCTGCGCCACGCCCCGCGATCTCCCCATCCTAGCGCCGGCTCGGCCTGCGCGGGGACAGGCGGAAGTCCCCCGACCGGAGGTCGCACAGAGCCGGGGCCCAGAGACCCCGGCCGCCGCGCCGCGGGGCCGGCGAAGGCCGCGGGGTACCCGCCGGCCACCCCGCCGTCCCCGCCTCGCGACCCCGGCGGGGCGCCCCCGGGGAACGGCCGCGGCTTGCCCCCCTGCGGCGGCTGCGGCAGAATCCACCGTCCGGGGACGCACGATGCGGACGTACACGATCAGCGAGGCGGCCGATCTCACCGGTATGAGCCGGAAGGCGATCGCACGACGGGTCGAGCGAGGCTCGCTGCGCTCGGTCGTGCGAAACGGCCGGCGGCGCATCCCCCGCTCGGAGCTCGTCCGTGCCGGGTTGGTCGCGGAGGCGGCCGGAGGGCCCCCGCGCAGCGCCCCCGCGTCCCCGCCCCTCCCCCGCCCCGCGACGGGCGGGGAGCTCGCCGAGGTCGAGCGGCCCGAGGACATGCTCGCGACGCTCTTCCGCGAGGTGCTCGACCGCTTCGAGCGGCAGTCCCAGGAGATCGCGCAGTTCCGGGCGCTCACCGTGCAGGCGGAGAGCCTGCGCCTCACGAACGAGCTCGCCGACCTGCGCGTGCGCCTCGCGGAGCTCGAGGGTCGCCCGCAGGCCTCCGCGGAGCAGCACGCTTCCGCCCCAGCGCCGGCCGTGACCGACCTGGGCCGGCGCGTGAGCGAGCTCTCGCAGCAGGTGGACGAGCTCGCCAGGCGGGAGATCTGGCTGCCGCCGCAGGCAGCGTCCGCGCCCGCGCCGAGCTCGGGCGGCCCGCGTCCGATGCCGCCGGCCTCGCCGCCGGCCGCCGCCGACGCCCAGCCGGCTCCCGCCGCTCCCCGGCGGGGACACTCCTCCCGTGCGAAGCGGTTCCTGCTGGAGGCCGCCTTCATCGTCGCCGTCGCCGTCGGCGTGTGGCAGGCGGAGCTGCCCGTGGCCGCGATCGCGCTCGCGATGGCGCTCGCCTGGACGATCGTCGCCGTCGTCGAGTGGGTCTCCTCGACGCGGCCCGGCCGCCTCTGACGGCGGGAGGACCTGGCCCTCCACCCGAGGTCGGGCCTCGGGCTCAGCCCTCGAGCCGGCGGTAGAGCCTGTCGACGAGCTCGGGCATCCGCTCGAGGCGGGCGGTGATCGTCCGGATCCGGTACTCACGGAAGTGCGCCGGTTCCACCTTGAGCGCCTTCGCGAGCGTCTCGATCACCTCGTCCGACGGCACGGGCCGGTTGCCGTGGACGAGGTGGTTGAGGTAGCCCGCGGAGAGACCGGTCTTCGCGGCGAGCCCGCGGTAGGTGACGCCGCGCTCCGCCATGAGCGACGCGACCGTCACGCCGAAGGGCTCGGTCGAGAAGCGCCGCTTCCTCGCCATCAGAGGACCTCCTTCACGTGGTGGGCCACGGTGTCGACGAGGACGCGCTCCTCCGCGCGACCGCGGCGGACGAGCACGTCGGCCCGCCCGTCCTCGAGCGTCTTCTTCCCCACCGTGACGCGGACGGGCGCGCCGAACAGGTCGGCGTCGGCGAACTTCTCGCCCGGGCGCAGATCCCGGTCGTCGAGGAGGACCGAGTGGCCGGCGGCCTCCAGCTCGGCGGCGAGGCGCTCGGCCGTCGCCGCGGCCTCCGGGCCCGCCGCGCCGATGACGACCACCTCGACCTCGTACGGGGCGAGCGAACGCGGCCACGCGATCCCGTGCTCGTCGTGTCGCTGCTCGACCGCGGCGGCCATGATCCGCCCCGGCCCGATGCCGTAGCTCCCCATGACGAGGGGACGCTCGGTCCCCTTCTCGTCGAGGAAGGTCGCCTGCAGCGGCACGGAGTAGTGCGTCCCCAGCTTGAAGATGTGCCCCACCTCGATGGCCGTCTGGAACCGCAGGCGCCCGCCGCAGCGCGGGCAGCGGTCGTCCTCCCTCGCCTCGCGCAGGTCGGCGAAGCGGGCCTCGTAGTCCCGCCCGGCCTCGACCCCGCGCAGGTGGAAGCCGTCGCGGTTCGCGCCCGCGACGAAGCGTCCGTCCCGCAGCGTCTCGTCGGCGACGACCTCGACGTCGACGCCGACCGGTCCGAGGGAGCCCCCCGCCGCGCCGAAGGAGGCGCGGATCTCCTCGTCGTTCGCGGGCCGGAAGGCGGCGCCGAGCACGCCGACGAGCTTGCTCTCGTTCAGCCGGTCGTCCCCCCGGATCAGGGCGAGGACGAGCGTCCCGTCCGTCGTCACGACGGGCATCGCCTTCGACGTCGCGGCCGCGTCGAGATCGAGGAAGCCGGCGAGACCCTCGATCGTCGTCACGCCCGGGGTCTCGACCTCCTCGGGAGCGTCGAGCCGCGGCGGCCACTCGGGCGCGCGCGGGACGCCGCGGGCGATCTCGAGGTCGGCCGCGTAGTCGCACTCCTCGCAGGTGACGAGCGTGTTCTCGCCCGAGCCGGCGGGCGCGAGGAAGTCCGCGCTCGCGCTCCCGCCCATCATCCCGCTCTCGGCCTGGACGGCGGAGTACTCGATGCCGCAGCGCTCGAAGATGCGGTGGTAGGCCGCCTCGTGGAGCCGGAAGCTCCTCTCGAGGCCCTCCTCGTCGCGGTCGAACGAGTAGGAGTCCTTCATGATGAACTCGCGGACGCGGAGGAGGCCGCCGCGGGGGCGCGGCTCGTCGCGCTCCTTCGTCTGGAAGTGGTAGAGGATCTGGGGAAGCTGGCGGTAGGAGCTGATCTCCCGGGCGTGGAACGTGACTGTCTCCTCGTGCGTCATCGGCAGGACGAGCGGCCGCCCGGCCCGGTCGGCGAACTTGAACACCTCGGGGATCTCGTAGCGTCCGCTCAGCTGCCAGAGCTCCGCGGGCGTGAGCACCGGCATGAGCATCTCCTGCCCGCCGATCGCGTCCATCTCCTCGCGGACGATCCGAACGACGTTCTCGTGGACGCGCCAGCCGAGCGGCAGGAAGGTCCAGATCCCGGCGCTCACCTGGCGGATGTAGCCGCCGCGGACGAGCAGCTTGTGGCTGACCGCCTCGGCGTCGCCGGGATCCTCCCGCAGCGTCGGGAGGAAGAGGTTGGAGGCCTTCACCCTGCCTCCTGCCTACGACGGCCGCTGAGCCGCTTCGGCCATCATGAGGGCCGCCGGCTTGGCCAGCTTCAGACGCTTCGGCCGCACCATGCCGCCCTCGATCCAGTGGTCGATCTCGCGGAAGAGCTCCTCGACGAGCACGTCGGACTCGACCTTCCGGAGCACGCGGCCGTGCGCGTAGATGAAGCCCGTGTCGCGCCCGCCGGCGATGCCGAAGTCCGCGTCGCCCGCCTCGCCGGGACCGTTGACCGCGCAGCCCATGACGGCGACCTCGAAGGCCTGCCGGTAGTCGCGCAGGCGCTCCTCGACCGCCTCGGCGAGGTGCCAGACGCCGACGTTGTCGCGGCCGCAGGAGGGGCACGCGATCATCACCGGGCCGCGCTCGCGCAGGCCGAGCGACTTGAGGATCTCCCAGGCGACCCGAACCTCCTCGACCGGGTCGGCCGTCAGCGAGATGCGGATCGTGTCCCCGATGCCGTCCATGAGGAGGCTCCCGACGCCGACCGCGCTCTTCACCGCGCCGGTCGAGGGCGGGCCGGCCTCCGTGACCCCGAGGTGGAGCGGGTAGGGGGCGCGCTCGGCGAGCAGCCGGTAGGCCCGGATCATGGTCGGCACGGAGCTCGACTTCACGGAGATCTTGAAGTCGTAGAAGTCCATGCTCTCGAGCAGGCGCACCTGCTCGAGCGCCTCCTCGACGAGGGCGGCGGCGGTGTCCTCGCGGGCGAGCTCGAGGAGGTGCTTCGGGAGCGAGCCCGAGTTCGCCCCGATCCGCATCGGGATGCCCTTCGCCTTGGCGGCCTTCACGACCATGGCGGTCTTGTCCGCTCCGCCGATGTTCCCAGGATTGATGCGCACGGCGGCGACGCCCGCCTCGACCGCCTTGAGCGCGAGGGAGGCGTTGAAGTGGATGTCCGCGATCAGAGGGACGGGCGAGAGGTAGACGAGCTTCGCGAGCGCCTCGGCGTCCTCGTTCTTCGGCACGGCGACCCGCACGAGCTCGCACCCCGCGGAGACGAGCTCGCCGATCTGCGCCATCGTCGCGTCGACGTCATGCGTCTTCGTCAGCGTCATCGACTGCACGACGACGGGCGCGCCGCCGCCGATCGGGACGCCGCCGACCCTGATTTGGCGCTCGCTCGCCATCCCGCGGAAGTGTAACGGGGCGCGCTCCGGGCTCCGGCCGTGGTGGGCGGCAGCCGCCGATGCGCCACGTGCGGCTTCGGGAGGCCGGGCCGGCACCGGCCGGTCGCCTGGCGTGCCCGGCCGCGCCCGACTCCGCCGCTGACGAGCTCAAGTGACACCGTGTCACGTGGCTCCCCGCCGGCTGGAGACGCGCTCTGCTCGTGCTCTCGCCGGGGCGCGCGGTCGCCGGTATGCGGAAGCTGTGACGGTCCCGTCACGCGGACGCCGTGTATCCCGGCGTTCGGCTACCCGCCGCGGAGGCGGTCGATGTCGTTCGAGAGACCGATGAAGAAGAGGAGGAGGACGAGCGCGATCCCGATCGCGGACGCGCGCTCGTAGGCGACGCGCGGGATCGCGCGGCCGCGGATCCGCTCCGCGAGCGAGAAGGCGATGTGGCCGCCGTCGAGCGGGAGGAGCGGGAGGAGGTTCAGGAGCGCGAGCGAGAGGCTGATGAACGCGAGCACCTGGAGGTAGTAGCGGAAGCCCGCCTCGAGGGACTCGCTCGAGACGGCGGTGATGCCGACGACGCTCGCGACCTCGTCGCGGCCCTCCCCCGTGACGATGCGGCCGAGGGAGGCCCCGATCGCCTTCGTCACCTCCCACGTCGTCTCGAACGCGAGCCCGACCGACTCGAGCGGGCCGTACGACTCGTACGCGAGCGTGAACGCGAAGCCGAGCCGGTACACCTCGTCCTCCGGGTCGAGGCGGGGCGTCCCCTCGAGCGTCCGGCGGGCGCCCTCGCGCTCGACGGTCAGGGTCACGGGCCGGCCGTCGCTCTCGCGGATCGCCTCGGCGAGAGCGGCCGGGTCTCCGGAACTGCCGTTCACGGCGAGGATGCGGTCGCCCGCCTGCAGCCCCATGGCCGCGGCCGGCGAGCCGGGTGAGACCTCCTCGACCGCGCGGTCGGCCCGCGTCGGCACGCCCAGCATGAAGACCGCGGCGAGCGCGACGATCGCGAAGACGAGGTTCACGCCCGGGCCCGCCGCGATCACGGCGATCCGCTTGGAGGCCGGTGCGCGCCAGTACGCGTCGGACGAGAGCCCGTCCTCGACGTCGTTCAGCCCGCGTCCGGCCGCGTTCTTCGCGGCATCCGAGGCCTCCGAGCCCTCGATCGCGCTCCTGAGCGCCGGCAGGGCGGCGCGCGCGTCCGCGAACCGCTCCTCCGCGAGGGCCCGCTCGACCGGCTCGGCCGCGTCCGCGAGCGGCGGGTCCTCCTTGCGCGCAGGCTCGAGCAAGGCGTCGAGGTCGCCCGCCGCGGGCTTGTGCATCCCGGGTATCTTCACGTAGCCCCCGAGCGGGATCGAGCCGATGCCGTACTCGATGCCGTTCCGCTTCCACTTCACGAGCGCGGGCGGGAAGAAGATGTAGAAGCGCCGGGGGCGCATCCGGACGGCGAGGGCGACGAGGAAGTGGCCCGCCTCGTGGATGAGGATGAGGAAGGCGAGGCCTCCGATGGCGACCGCGAGGTTCACGACACCCCTTAGTGAACCAGCTGGCGGGTGAGCGTCGTCGCGGCCCGGCGTGCCTCGGCGTCCGTCGCGAGAAGGTCGTCGAGATCCCGGGCGGGCGCCGAGTCCACCTGCGCGAGGGTGCGCTCGACGACCTCCGGGATGGCGAGGAAAGGCAGCTCGCCGTCGAGGAACGCGGCGACGGCGACCTCGTTCGCCGCGTTGAGCACGCACGGCGCCGTCCCGCCCGACTCCCCGGCCGCGCGCGCGAGGGAGAGGCACGGGAAGGCCTCGCCGTCGGGCGCCGAGAACTCGAGGATGAGCCCGCCGGCGAGGTCGAGCGGCTCGACCGGGGTCGCCGCCCGCTCCGGGTACGTGAGCGCGAACGAGATGGGGACGCGCATGTCGGGGTAGCCGAGGTGCGCGAGCGAGGCGCCGTCGCGCAGGCTCACGAGCGCGTGGACGACGGAGGTCGGGTGGACGACGACCTCGATCCGCTCGTACGGCAGGCCGAAGAGGACGTGCGCCTCGATCAGCTCGAGCCCCTTGTTCATGAGCGTCGCCGAGTCGATCGTGATCTTCGGGCCCATGCTCCAGGTCGGGTGAGCCAGCGCCTCGGCGGAGCTCACCCGGGCGAGCTCCGTCCGGCTGCGGCCCCGGAACGGCCCGCCGGAGGCGGTGAGGACGAGCGACTCGACGGCCTCGAGCGCCCGTCCTTCGAGGAGCTGGAAGGCGGCCGAGTGCTCGGAGTCGACCGGGAGGATCCTCCCCCCGCCCCGCGCCTGCGCGGCGAGGGCGAGGTCGCCGGCGGCGACGAGGCTCTCCTTGTTGGCGAGCGCGAGGTCGACTCCGCGCTCGAGCGCCCAGAGCGTGGCCGGGAGCCCGGCGAAGCCGACGACCGCGTTCAGGACGACGTCCGGCTCGGCCCGCTCGAGGAGCTCCGTCAGGTCGCCGCCCACCTGCGTCAGCGGCGCGAGGCCGTCCACCGGCCGGGAGCCCGAGGCGGCGGCGACGAGCTCGAGCTCGGGGCGCTCTGCGACGATCTCTCGCGCCTGGCGCCCGATCGAGCCCGTGGCGCCGAGCAGGGCGATGCGCTTCATTCCGGCCAAGTCTAGGAGCCCTGCGCGAGCGCGACGAAGGCGAAGTAGGCGGCCGGCCCGGCGAAGACGAGCGCGTCGATCCGGTCGAGCACGCCGCCGTGGCCGAGGAGGAGCCGGCCCGAGTCCTTCACGCCGAGGTCGCGCTTCACCATCGACTCGAAGAGGTCGCCGGCCACCCCGGCGAGCACGATCGTCCCTCCGAGGACGAACGGCCGCCAGGAGTCGGCGAAGAGCTCCTGGTCGTACGTCGCGAACCACGTGGTCAGGATCCCGGCGGCGACCCCCGCGACGAAGCCCTCCCACGTCTTCCCGGGCGAGATCCCGGGCGCCATCCGGTGCCGCCCCGCGAGCCGCCCGCCGAGGTAGGCAGCCGTGTCCGCGACGAACACGGTCAGCAGCACCGTGATGACCGCCAGCCGCCCGTCGGGCTCGTCCCGGAGGAGAACGAGGTGCGCGAGCCCGAGGCCGACCCACGCGGCGCCGAGGACCGTCGCGCCCACCGCGACCGTCGTCGACTGGCGCGTCTCCGAGACGGCGGCGAAGAGGAACGCGAGGAGCAACGTGAGCACGAACCCGCCGAGCATCCAGCGGGCGCCGCCGGCGGCGGCCCCGGCGATGGCCGCGAGCGCGCCCCCGTAGCCGGCGAGGACGAGAGGCCGGAGCGAGCGGGCCAGCCGGTAGAGCTCGTGCAGAGCGAGGACCGCGCCGAGCGCGACGAGGACGAGGAGCGCCCAGCCGCCGTAGTAGGCCGCGAAGAGCACGATCGGCAGGCCCGCCGCGATGACGGCGATCCGGCTGAGGAGCGAGCTCATCGCCCGCCGAAGCGCCGGCGGCGGCTCGCGTACTGCGCAAGCGCCTCCCGGAGCTGGCGCTCTCCGAAGTCGGGCCAGAGGGTCTCGACGAAGACGAGCTCGGTGTAGGCGAGCTGCCAGAGGAGGAAGTTCGAGATGCGCAGCTCCCCCGACGTGCGGATGAGCAGGTCGGGCTCCGGCATGTCCGGCGCGTAGAGGCGGGCCGCGAGCGCGTTCTCGTCCACGTCCCGCGCGTCGACCCCCTCCTCGACGAGCCGCCGGGCCGCCTCGACGACCTCGGCGCGGCCGCCGTAGTCGAACGCGCTCCAGAGCTGGAGCCGCTCGTTCGCGGCCGTCTCCTCCTCGAGCCGCTCGAACTTCGCCCGCAGCTCCGGCGTGGCGCGGTCGCGCCGGCCGATGAAGCGCGTCCGCACGCCCTCCCGGCTGAGGTCGGGGAGCTCCCGCTCGATCGTCTCGACGAAGATCTCCATGAGCGCGTCCACCTCGTCTGGGGGCCGCGACCAGTTCTCGGTCGAGAAGGCGTAGACGCAGAGCGACTCGACGCCGAGCTCGATCGCCGCCTCCACCGTCCGCCGGAGCGCGCGCGTGCCCGCCCGGTGCCCGGCGGCCACCGGCAGCCGCCGCCGGCGGGCCCAGCGCCCGTTGCCGTCCATGATGATCGCGACGGAGCGCGCGACGTCGGGGAGATCGCCTTCGTACGCGGGCCGGAGCGCCCGCAGCGTCCGCAGTCTGGTCAGGAGGCTCACGGTGATCGCGGAGGCCGGCGGCCTCAGACCTCCATGATCTCCTCTTCCTTGCGCTTGAGCAGATCGTCGATCCGGGCGACGTGCTCGTCCGTGACCTTCTGCGCGCGCTCCTCGGCGCGCCGCTCCTCGTCGTCGCCCACCTTCCCGTCGCGGACGAGCTCCTTCAGGTGGTGCATGACGTCGCGGCGGACGTTGCGCACGGCGACGCGTCCCTCCTCGGCGATGTGGCGCACGACCTTCACGAGCTCCTTGCGCCGCTCCTCGGTGAGCTGCGGGATCGGCAGCCGGACGATCTTGCCGTCGTTCGAGGGCGTGAGGCCGAGCTCCGACTCCTGGATCGCGCGCTCGATCGCCTTGATCGAGCCGGGATCGTACGGTTGCACGGTGAGCATCCGCGCCTCGGGGACGTTGATCGTCGCAAGCTGGTTGAGCGGCGTCTCCGTGCCGTAGTAGTCGACCTTCACCCGGTCGAGCAGGGAGGCCGCGGCCCGGCCCGTCCGGACGGTGTTGAACTCGTGCGCGGTCGCCTCGACCGACTTGTCCATGCGACGCTTCGCGTCGTCGAGCAGCTCCTCGATCATGCGTCCCTCCGGGGCGTCGAGATGATCGTGCCGACCCGCTCGCCCGCGACGAGGCGCTCGATCGCGCGCGCGTCGTCGAGGCCGAAGACGTAGATCGGCAGCCCGTTGTCCATGCAGAGCGTGAGCGCCGTCGTGTCCATCACCTTGAGGCCGCGCTCGATTGCCTCCAGGTGCGTGAGCTCAGGCAGGAAGCGGGCGTCCGGATCGTCCCGCGGGTCGCCGTCGTAGACCCCGTCCACGCCGTTCTTGCCCATGAGAATCGCCTCGGCGCCCACCTCGAGGGCACGGAGCGCCGCGGCCGTGTCCGTCGTGAAGAACGGGTTCCCGGTCCCTGCCGCGAAGATGACTACGCGCCCCTTCTCCAGGTGGCGGATCGCGCGGCGGCGGATGTAGGGCTCCGCGACCTCGCTCACCGTGATCGCCGAGAGGATGCGGGTGTGCGCGCCGAGGCGCTCGAGCGCGTCCTGCATCGTCAGGCAGTTGAGCACCGTCGCGAGCATGCCCGCGTAGTCCCCCGTCGCGCGGTCCATCCCCTCCGCCGCCGCCGCCATGCCGCGGTAGATGTTCCCCGCCCCGATCACGAGGGCCGTCTCGACGCCGCGCTCCTGGACGAGCTTCACCTCGCGGGCGAGGGCGTCCACGCGCTCGGGGTCGATCCCGTACGGCTGGTCGCCCATGAGCGCCTCGCCCGAGAGCTTCAGGAGCACGCGGCGGAAGACGGCGCCGCCAGGGGCGGCTTCGGCGATCCCGTGCTCCGGCTGCGCGCTCACTCGCGGCCGACGTTGTAGCGCACGAACGCCTCCACGCGGGCTCCGTGCTCGGCGAGCGCCTGGCCGACGGTCAGGCTCGGCTCGTGCACCCACTGCTGGTCGAGGAGGACCGTCTGGGCGAAGAACCGCTTCGCCAGCATCCCCTCGACGATCTTCGGACGGACCGCCTCCGGCTTCGCCTCCACCTCGGGCAGCTTCTCGTACAGCTCGCGCTCGGCCGCGATCTCCGCCTCCGGGATCTCCTCGCGCGACGTGTAGGCCGGCCGCGCGGCCGCGACGTGCATGGCCACCATGCGGGCCAGGTCCGGACTCGCCTCCGCGAGCACGAGAACCCCGATCTTCGCCGCGGGCGGGTGGATGTACGAGGCGACGACCTTCCCGTCGCCCGCCTCGTAGCGCTCGCCGCCGACGACGACGACGTTCTCGCCGAGCTTCGCCACGAGCTCGACCCGCTCGTCCTCGAGGCTCGCCGCGGCGTCCGGCCCCTCGGCCGAGACGGCGGCGAGCAGGCGCTGCGCGAACGCGCGGAACTCCTCGTTGCCCGACACCGGCTCGGTCTCGCAGCCGACCGCGACGATGGCGCCGCGGCCGTCCTCGATGCGGGCGAGGACGAGGCCCTCGGACGTCTCGCGGTCGGCCCGCTTGCCCGCCTGGGCCAGGCCCTGCTCCCGGAGGAGCCGGCGGGCGGCGTCGAGGTCGCCGTCGGTCTCGACGAGCGCCCGCTTGCAGTCCATCATCCCCGCGCCGGTCAGGTCGCGGAGCTCCTTCACGAGCGAGGCGGGAATCGCCGTCTTCATCGCCCCTCCTCCGGCGCCTCGGGTGCGGGCGTCTCGCCGGCGGCGTCGGGCGGCCCCGCGCTCGCCACCGCGGAAGCCTCGGGCTGCTCCTCGGCCGCGGCGGGCTCCTCCGGGGCCGCAGCGCCCTCGTCCGCGGGCTCGGCCGGCGGGGCCGGCGCGGACTCGGCGGGCTCGGCGGTTGCGGCCGGTTCGGCGGGCGCGGCCGGCTCGGCGGGCGCCGGAGCGGCGGGCTCGGCGGGCTCGGCGGTCGCGGCCGGCTCGGCGGGCGCAGGAGGGGCCATCTCCTCGGCGGTGACCTTCGCCCGGCCGGCCTCGACGGCATCGGCGATCACCCGCACGACGAGGCTGCAGGAGCGGATCGCGTCGTCGTTCCCGGGGATGACGTAGTCGGCGTCGTCGGGATCGCAGTTCGTGTCCACGAGCGCGATGATCGGGAGCCCGAGCCTGCGCGCCTCGCGGACCGCGAGCTGCTCCTTGCGGAGGTCGACGACGAACACGGCATCCGGCAGCGACTTCATATCGGCGACCCCGCCGAGGTTCGTCTCGAGCTTCTCGACCTCGCCCATGAGCGAGATGCGCTCCTTCGGAGGGAGCAGCTCGAGCTGGCCCTCGTTCCGGAGCCGGCGCAGCTCGTGGAGCCGCTGGATCCGCTCGGAGATCGTGCGCCAGTTCGTCAGCAGGCCGCCGAGCCAGCGGTGGTTCACGTACGGCATGCCGACGCGGGCCGCCTGCTCGGAGACGGCGTCCTGGCTCTGCTTCTTCGTGCCGACGAACAGGATCGAGCCGCCGCGCTCGGAGACGTTGCGCGCGAACGCGGCCGCCTGCTCGACGAGCGCCAGCGTCTGCTGGAGGTCGATGATGTAGATCCCGCCCCGCTCCGTGAAGATGAAGCGGCGCATCTTGGGATTCCAGCGGCGGGTCTGGTGGCCGAAGTGCACTCCGGCCTCCAGCAGCTCGCGCATGGAGACGACGGACACGGGTTTCCTCCTCGGTTTCGTTTCGGTGCCGACGGGAGCGGATGGAACCGGGCAGGAACGCCCGGCACCGCCACCCGCGAGGTCCGCCGGGTCGGGTGCAAGAACCGCCGACATTCTAGCCGACCCGGTCCATACCCTGGGACTCGTGCAGGGGGTCGTGCGGACATCCGCGTGGGACCTCGCGGTCGAGAGCCTCGACGAGGCGCTCGCCACGGGCGCCGTCCCCTCGCTCGAGCGGCTCGGGCGGCTGGGCCAGCTCGGCTCGCTCCCGTCCTTCATCGCGGCGCTGGGCGAGGACGACGACCCGGGGCCTCCGGCGGCCGACTTCGCCCGGGAGCGCGAGAGCATGGGACTCGCCCCGGCGGAGGTGACCGCGGAGCTGCTCGTCCTCGCGCACGTGCTCGACCGCCACGGCGAGGCGGACGCCCGGGCACGCGTGGAGCACGCCGTCGTCGCCTACGTCGGCCGCGTCACCGCGGACCTCGCCGAGACGGCGAGGCGCGACCCGCTCACGGGCGTCCTCAACCACCGCGCCTTCCACGCCCGCCTCGCGGCCGAGGCGGCGCGCGCACGGCGCTACCGCGGCTCGATCGCCCTCGTCTCCTTCGACCTCGACCGCTTCAAGGAGAGGAACGACCGCGAGGGTCACCTCGAGGGCGACCGCGTCCTGCGCGCGTTCGCCGCCGCCCTCGTCGGGACGCTGCGCGAGACCGACGTCGCGGGCCGCACCGGCGGCGACGAGTTCGCCGCGCTCCTCCTCGAGGCCTCGGCCGCCGACGTCGAGCGCTTCCTCGCGCGCCTGCGCGAGGCGCTCCCGGACGGGCTCTCGGTGAGCGCCGGAGCCGCCCACCTCCCCGGCGAGTGCTCGGCCGCCGAGCAGCTCGTCGCGACCGCCGACAGGCGCCTCTACGCCGACAAGCGGGCCCGCGCCGCCTAGGCGCCGCTAGCCGCGGCGGCGCTCGAAGCCGGTGGCCCGGTCGCTCGGGTCGGCGACGAGGAGGTCGTTCCCCCCACCGCCGCGGATGACCGTCTCGCGACGGCCGTCCTTCGCCTTGACGGTGTCCGCGCCGGCACCCGCGTCGAACTTGTCGGTACCGCCGCCGCCGATGAGGGTGTCGTTGCCGCTGCCGCCGCAGATGACGTCGTTGCCGCCCTTGCCGTCGAAGCGGTCGTTGCCGCCGAGACCGACGAAGACGTCCCGCCCGTTCGTCCCGGACATCGTGTTCACGCCCTCCGTGCCGAGCCTCGTGGCGGCGAGCCCGAGGCAGCCCGGGCGCAGCTTCCCGTAGACGGAGAGCTCCGTCATGTCGATGAAGGCCTGATTGCCCTGGTTCGAGAGCATCCTCAGGCGCACGTAGCGGATGGCATTGCGGTCGGGGACGTCGAGGAAGTTGAGCCGGCCGCTGTGCGTCGCGTCGAACGTCTCGTCCTCGACCTGAGTGAAGGTCTTCCCGTCCTTGGAGACGAAGAGCCTGAAGTGCGCGAGCCCGGCGTCCGCCGGGTCCCCGCAGGTGGCGCTCGGGTCGAGCGCGAACGCCTTGACGTCGACGAACTGCGGCAGCTTGACGGTGATCTGGGGCACAGGGAATCCCGGGCCGGGGGCGTCGCTGCTCCAGCCGCTGGCGAGGGACTGGTCGATCGCGCCCTTCGGGCCGCAGCCGATATTGCTGTAGTCCTCTCCCGTCAGGGACGTCACCCGGGCACCGCCCGCGAACGCCGACCAGTCGCGGCGGATCTCGAGGTTCACCACGGTGTCGAGGCCGTTCTGGACGGTGATGCCGGTGCCGTCGCCGGGGTCGTAGAGGCTCTTCGTCGCGCGGAGGAGCGGATAGGTGCCGACCGGCACGTTCGGGATCGAGTACTGGCCGAGCGCGTCGGTGACGTCGCTCACGTCCGCCGGGTTCCCGGGAATCGCGACCCGGACGCCGGCGACCGGCGCGCCCGTGTCCGGGTCCGTGACGATGCCGCTCACCGACCCGACCTGGCCGGGCGGGGGCGGGAGGTCGAAGTTCTCCGCGGGAGACGTGTCCTGCGCGCCCGACGTCGCCGCGAAGAACCCCATGCCCCGCGCGGCGAAGACGGCCCAGATGTCGTCGTCGAGGTCGAGGGCGAGAGCGGTGTCGGCCTGCAGGATCGCGTTCCGCATGTCGAGGAAGGACGGGTTCGGGGGCGAGAGCCGCATGCCCTCGGTCACGAGCGCTCGTGCGGCCGCGACCCCGACGTCCGGGTCCTGCCGCAGGTCCCAGAGCGTCTGGGCCCAGATCTCGCCGTCCGCGTGCACCTGCGCCCCGAGCTCCGAGATCGTGGCCAGGTCGCCGTACGTGTAGCCGCCGCCGGGGCAACTCGCCGAGGCGACGTCGGCCGGGCAGTCGATGCCCATGGTGCGGATCGTCGGCTGCCCGTTGCCGGCGTAGCGGTCGATCGTGACGTCGCCCGCGGTCGCCGTGTCGGGCGCGAAGCCCTGGGCGTTGAGGTAGTCCAGGGCGTACCAGTCGCTCCAGGCCTCGCCCATCGAGCCCGACTGGTGCGCGTCGAGCGCGCCCACGCCGCTCGCGTACGTGACGAGCCGGTTCGAGAGGCCGTGCGTGTACTCGTGGTAGACGATGGCGGCGTCGTCCCCGCCGTTCACGTCGGGGGTCGGGTCGGTGGCGAAGTCGGCCGTGGAGGACGTGAAGAGGTACATCTGCATCGTCGGCCGCTGCCCGTCCGGGAGCGTGAGCATGTTCGCGTTGTTCAGATGGAGCTCGTCGGGCATGTTGTCGCCGAGGAACCCGCCGCCGACGGCCGCGCCGTCGAGCGCGTGAGCGACGACCTTGTCGGCGCCTTCGAAGCTTCCCGAGTCCTCGTCGAAGCCGATGCCGGGGTCGTCCTCGAGATGGTCGTGGAAGTTGTTGACGAGGTAGAAGAGCTGCGTCCCGTTCTGGTTCGCGTTCGTGGCCCAGCCGAAACCCGGGGGCGGGGCGTAGCTGTTCCAGCTGCACACGCTCGGGCGCCCGGGATTCGGGGAGCAGAAGCCGGCGGCGTGCGTGAAGGGGTTGAGGTCGTAGTTCCAGTTGCCCGCCGCCGGAGGGACTTCCTCGCCGGTGTTGACGCTGTTGCTGTCGTTCAGATCCTTGTAGACGCGCGCGAACGGCCCGTTGAGCGTCGTCGCGGCCGCCTCCAGCCAGCCGTTCGCGGTGAAGTCGACGACGTTCGCCGTCCCCCCTGCCGGGGCGCCGGGGTAGTAGTCCCACGCCTTCCCCGTGACGGACTCGACCTTGTTGGCCCGCCGCAGGACCTCGCCGCTCTCGGCATCGACGAGCGAGTCGTAGACCTCGTCGGCGTCCGCGTGGGCGGTGACGTGCCAGGCGAGGCGGACGCCGTCACCGTCGGCGACGAGCACGAGATCGGCGCGGTGGCCGCCGGCGAACCGCGTCGCCTGCGCCGCTCCCCGGCCGCGCGCGACGACTCGCGGCTCCGGCGGGTCGTGCCCCGCGTCGCGCAGAGCGGCGGCGAGCGCCCCGCCCGCGCCGAGCGAGAGGCCCGTCGCGGGCGCCTCGAGGTCCGGCAGCGGCGAGCCGAGGACGTTCAGGAGCCGCCCGTCGCTCGTCACGTTCGCCCGGAGGTCGTTGTCGAAGGCGGCGATGCCGCGTGACGTCTGCGCCCAGACGAGATGTCGGACGCCGGCGACGTCCGTGTAGTCGCGCACGAGCCGGAGGCCGGCGAGGTCGCTCTCGTCGAGCCGGAACACGTCGCGGTGCCCGAGCACGTACTCGAGGGCGATGTCCTGCGCGTCGCGGCCGGACGGGCCGGTCAGGAAGCCGTCGAGCCTCGCGACGACGCGCGGCGTGCCCGTGCGGGGGTCGACGTCGACGACGCCGTGGACGCCGAGCGAGCGGCGGAGAGCCTCCTGCGCGGCGTTCGCGCCGCGTCCGGCGGCGTCGTCCGCGGCGCGCGCGTCGAAGAAGGGTGCCTCGCGTGTCTCGCGCCGGTCACGCGGGTCGGGCCCGCCTCGCCGGTCGGCCTGGGCGCCGGCCGGACCCGAGGCGAGCGCGAGCGCGCCCAGGGCGAACACGGGCACGAGCGTGCGACGAAGTGAGCGGAGAGTGCGCAGAGGAAGACGACCCCGGTGAACGCTATCGGCCGTTTCGGACGGTTTCATCCCCCGTTCGGGCGAGTTCGAGGGCGCGGACGAGGTCCGGCGGCAGAGCGGACTCCACCTCGACCGGAGAGCCGTCGAAGGGATGCGGGAACGCGAGCCGGGCGGCGTGGAGGAACTGGCGCGCGAGCCCCAGGTCGCCGCCCACGCCGTAGACCGGGTCGCCCGCGACCGGGAGGTCGACGGCTGCCAGGTGGACGCGGATCTGGTGCGTCCGCCCCGTCTCGAGCCGGACGCGCAGGAGGGCGCGGGCCCGCAGGAGCTCGACGAGCTCGAAGGTCGTCACCGCCTCCCGGGGCGAGGCCGTGTCGAGGGAGTGGCGCGCGGGGTCTCGCCGGTCGCGGCCGATCGGGGCTTCGATGCGCCCGGCGCGCGAGCGCGGCCGCCCGCGGACGAGCGCGAGGTACTCCCGCGTGAGCTCGCGCCTGCGGAGGAGCTGCTGGAGGCGGCGGTGGGCCTCCTCGGAGCGCGCGACGACGAGGAGCCCGGACGTGTCGCGATCGAGGCGGTGGACGATGCCCGGCCGCTCCGGCTCCTCTCCGCCCTCGATCGCGTGCGCGAGGAGCCCGTGGACGAGCGTGCCGCTTGCGTGTCCCGCGGACGGGTGGACGACGACGCCGGCGGGCTTGTCCACGACGAGCAGGTGCTCGTCCTCCCAGGCGACGCGCAGGCCCTCGACGGGCTCGGGCGCGAGCGCGCTCTCGCGGCGCTCCGGCAGCGCCACGTCCACCTCCTCCCCGCCTTCGAGGCGGTGGCTCTTCGGCCGCGCCGCCCCGTCCACCGTCACCGCGCCGTGGGAGAGCAGGCGCTCGGCGGCCCCCCGCGAGCCGACGTCGCCGCAGGCGGCGAGGAAGCGGTCGAGCCGCTCGCCGGCCGCCTCCGGCGGCACGACGAGCCTCATCCGCTCGTCTTGGGCGCGGTGCGGCGCAGCCGCGGCTGGCGCTCGGCAGAGACGAGGGCGGCGAGGAGGATCGCCACGCCGACGACGATGAACGTGTCGGCCAGGTTGAAGGCGGGCCAGAAGCGGAGGTCGAGGAAGTCCGTGACGTGCCCCAGGCGGAGCCTGTCGATGAGGTTCGCGAGGCTGCCGCCGACGAGGAGGCCGAGAGCGACCGGGAGCACGGGATGACGCGCGCCCGCGCGGGCGAAGTAGAAGAGCATCCACCCGACCGCGATCGCGGTGAGCCCGGTGACGACGGTCGCCCAGCTCGAGAAGAGGCCGAAGGCGATGCCCGGGTTCGTGACGTGCCGGATCTCCAGCGGCCCGGCGATGTGGACGGAGTCGCCCAGGTCGAGCTGGCTGACGACGATCTGCTTCGTCACCTGGTCGGCGAGGACGGCGGAGAAGCCCACGGCGAGGAGCCCGAACCAGTGGAAGGGCGTCGCGGAGAGCGACCGCTCGACCATCGAGATCGGGATGCGCCCGTCGGTGGCCGATCCGACGCGAACGTCGATCAGCCGGGAGGACGGGTTGACTAGGCCCTCTCGGCGAGACGCTGGCAGTCGATGCACCTCGTGGCGTACGGGATGGCCTCGAGGCGTTCCTCGGCAATCTGCTTCCCGCAGCGCGCACAGGTCCCGTACGTCCCGTTCTCGATCCGCTCGAGCGCCTGGTCGACCGCGCTCAGCACCTGCTCCGAGTTCTCCTCGAGCGTGTAGTCGATCTCGCGATTGAGGGTCGCGGTGGCCGAGTCCGCCAGGTGGTTGTCGTAGGTTTCCTCCTCGGTCTCCTCCTCGAGCGAGACGCTGTTCGTCTCGTGCAGGTGCTCGAGGGTCGCCGACAGCCGGCCGCGCTCGTCGAGGAGGAGCTTGCGGAAACGCTCGGTGTCCACCGACCGAGTATATCCCTGGGCCCCTCTCTCACCGGGGGTTCAGGCGGCCTGGTGGCGGCCCTGCTCCGGCTCGTCGAGCCCGCCGGCGGTGTCGCCGTCGAGCCGGTCGAGCGCGGAGGCGAGGAAGGCGCGGTACTCGGCCCGGACGTCCGCCTCGAGCCGCCGGAGGCGCCGGATCTCCGCCCGCAGGCGCTCCTGCTCGCCCTCGGCCGAGGCGGCGACGTCGCGCGCCTTCGCGCGCGCCTCCTCGACGATCAGGTCCGCCTCGCGGTGCGCGCGGGCGCGCAGCTCGTCGGCCATGCGCTCGGCCGAGAGGAGCGTGCTGCGGAGCGCCTCCTCGATCTCGCGCTGGCGCGTGAGCTCGCTCTCGAGCCGCTCGAGCTCGTCGCGGAGGTCGGCGCGCTCGCGCCAGGCGTCCTCGAAGCTCGCGGCGACCTCCGCGAGCAGGCGGTCGACGGCGGCCCGGTCGTAGCCGAGCACGCGCCGGGGGAGCGCGACGTGGCGAATCTCGACAGGGGTGAGCGACATGCCGACGATGCTCCTTCTCCGCCGGCGCCGGCTCTCCTGCGTCCGCTAGAGCGCGCTCAGGCCCCGCTGGACGAGCGAGTGGACGATCGTGAGCGTGATGATGGCCACGATCGGCGAGAGATCGAGCCCGAGGCCGCCGAGCGAGAGCTGCGGGATGAAGCGCCGGAAGAGGCGCAGGTACGGGTCGACGACGTCGTAGAGGAAGCGCTGCACCCGGTTCAGGGCCGTGTTGTACGGAAGCGGGATCCAGCTGGCGATGATGTACGCGATGATGCAGATCAGGTAGACGAGGTAGAGGTAGTAGACGAAGTCCTTGATCGTCGAGATCGCATCCGCGTAGGGCATCCGCGGAAACCTACAGCGCGGCGCGGCCGGTGAGCGAGCCTCCCGCCGCCGAGAAGCGCGCCACGAGACGCCGCCCCGGACGCCTGCCAAGTGACACGGTGACACTTGCAGGGCGGGCGCGACGCCGTGCGGGGTCGCGCCGCGGGCGTGCGGAAGACGGGACCTCTCGGTGACGTCGCTGCGCGCTCCGGCGCTCGGAAGCGGGCGTCCGGCTCGGCGAGCCTCGCGGCGCGTCGACCGATCGTCGGGGCCGCGGGCGCCCCGAGCCACGTGACACCGTGTCACTTGTCCGTGCGGCGCCCTCCCGGGCGGGGGTGCGGCGCGGCCGCGCGCGAGGCGCGCCGGCTCGGTGACACGCCTGCGCGCTTCGCACCGGCCCCGTCGTGCGCGTGAGCGGCCTCCATCCCCGCGGACTCCGAGCGCTCCGGCGACGTCACCGCGCGTCCCGCCGGTGACGCCGAGGGGCCGGCGACGGCACAGCACGTCCCGCCCAGCGGCCGCGGGGCGCGGTCTCCGCCGCTAGGACTGGTTGAAGAAGCCGCGGTCGATGAGGCGCGCGCGCTCCTCTGCGGAGACCTCGACGTTCCGCGGCGTGAGCAGGAAGACCTTGTCGGCGACCCGCTGCATGCTCCCGTTGAGCGCGTACGTGAGGCCGCTCGAGAAGTCGATCAGGCGCTTCGAGAGCTCCGCGTCGGTGCTCTGGAGGTTGACGATCACCGGCACGGCGTCCTTGAACTTGTCCGCGATCGACTGCGCCTCGGCGAAGCTCTGCGGGACGACCAGGTGAACGCGCACGGACGCCGAGGCGACGGCCTCGAGCGGACGGCGCCCCCCGGAGGGCCGCAGCACCGCGGTGCGCGCGCCGGGCTGGGCGTCCGGCTCCGACCAGTCGTCGAACTCGTCGCGGCGGCGCGTCCGCGGGTTCAGGCGGCGGACGTTCTGTCGGTCACGCTCGTACGTCCGCTCGAGCTCCTCCTCGGCAGCGTAGGCCTCTTCGTCCCAGTAGTCGTCCTCCTCGACGATGCCGAAGTAGACGAGCGCTCGGCTCCAGACGTCTGCGACACCCATTCGACGCGAAACGATACTAGCGGCCGTAGAGAACGGCGCCGACCCGCACGAGGGTCGCCCCCTCCTCCGCGGCGACGCGGTAGTCCTGCGAGGTGCCCATCGAGAGCTCCGGAAGCCCGTGCTCGCCGGCCAGCTCGCGCAGCCGGCGGAAGTAGGGCCTGGACGCCTCGGCGTCGGCCGCGAGCGGCGGCATCGTCATGAGCCCCCGGACGTCGACGCCGAGCGCCTCCGCCTCCGCGAGGAAGGACGGGAGGTCGCCGGGCGAGATGCCGGACTTCGACGGCTCGCCGGAGAGGTTCACCTCCACGAGCGCCGGGACGCTGAGGCGCCGGGCGGCCGACAGGCTCGCGAGCGAGTGACAGAGCTCGCAGAGCCGCGAGACGTCCCGCGCCTTGCGCGACTGCAGGTGCCCGATGAAGTGCCAGCGGAAGCGGTCGCCGTAGCGGGCGTGCTTCGCCTCGAGGTCCTGGAGCCGGTTCTCCCCGACGACCTCGACGCCCGCCTCCGCGAGGGCCTCGATCTCGTCGACGGAGACGTACTTCGTCGCGGCCACGACGGTGACGCCCGAGCCCACCTCCTCGCGGATCCGGGCGTAGCTCGCGCGAACGGTCTCAGCGGAGAGCGGCAAGGACCCCCTGCCGGCCGGTCACGCCGCGGTCGCGGCGGTGCGAGAAGAAGAGGCCCTCCTCGCAGTACGTGCAGAGCTCGATGCGCCGGACGCGGTCGACGCCGGCCGCGGCGAGCGCACGCTCGGTCGCTCCCGGCAGGTCGAGGCGCCGCCCGGCGACGACGTCCGCGCCGAAGCGCTCCCGGAAGGGCGCCGCGACCTCGTCGCCGACCTCGTAGTGACAGGGCCCGATCCCCGGGCCGACCGCGGCGGCCACCGGCCCGCCGCCGAGCGCCTCGACGCCGGCGGCGACGATCCCCGCCAGGAGCCCGCGCCAGCCGACGTGGAGCACCGCGAGCGCTGGCCTGCCGTTCGCCCGCGCGAGCGCGACCGGGACGCAGTCGGCGGCGAGCAGCATCACCCCGCGGCCGGGCTCGTCCGTCCAGAGCCCGTCGCAGCGCTCGAGCGGCGTCCCCGGCCGGACGACGCCGCGGCCGTCCGCCCGCCGGACCTCTGCGCCGTGCTCCTGCCACGCCATCGTGGCGGACTCCGGATCGACGCCGAGCCCGGCGCAGAGCCGCCGGCGGTTCTCGACGACGTTGTCCGGGGCGTCCTCCGTGAGGATGCCGAGGTTCAGCGACGCGTAGGCGCCGTCGGACACGCCGCCGAGCCGCGTCGAGAAGGCGACGCGGTAGGGCGCGCCGAGGTCCGCCTCGAGGACCTTCACGGCGCGCCGATCAGCTCCCGGGCGGCCGCGAGCTCCGCTGCGCGACCGTCCAGCTCGCCGTTCAGCTTCCTGCGGAGGAGCTCCTCGAGCACCGCCCCGACGCGCGGCGACTCCGTGAGGCCGAGCTGCGCGAGATCGCCGCCGGAGATCTCCAGGTGCACGGCGCGCAGCTCCTCGAAGTAGCGGACGAGCCGGGAGCGCGCCGGCTCGCCGGCTCCCGCCAGGGCGAGCAGGACGCCGTCCGGGTCGTGCGGCTCGGCGAGCGAGCGCAGGGCGGCCGCCTCGGCCGTGCCCGCGGCCAGCTCCCGCAGCCTCGGTGCCACCGTGACCGCGTCGGCGATCCGGTCGGCGTCCCGCCGGCGGAGCTTCAGGCGCTCGAACCACTCGTACAGCTCGTCGGGGGTCAGGTGGCGCGCCAGGGCGGCGAGCCGCAGCCGCCACGACGGGGTCTCGGGCGCGAGCTGCTCGCGCAGCGCGTCGAGCTCGGCGACGAGCGCGACGGCATCCTCCCCGGCGGCGAGGCGCGGGTGCACCGCCCGGTCGAGCCGGAGCTCGGCCATGCGCCGCAGGAGGTCGCCGACCTCGTGCTCGGAGAGGAGCGCCTGCAGCTCGTCCCGCAGGCGCGCGGAGGAGAGCTCGCCGACGAGGTCCATCTCCACGACCGCACGCGCGAGGCCGAGCGTGTGGGCGTCCATGCGGAAGCCGTAGCGGTTCTCGTAGCGAAGCGCCCGGAAGAGCCGGGTCGGGTCGTCGATGAAGGAGAGGTTGTGGAGGACGCGGACGACGCCCGCCTCGAGATCGCGGAGGCCGCCGAAGAAGTCGACGACGCGGCCGAAGTCCTCGCCCTTGAGCGAGACGGCGAGCGCGTTGATGGTGAAGTCGCGCCGGTAGAGGTCCTGGCGGATCGTCGCCTTCTCGACGGCGGGCAGCGCCCCCGGGTAGTCGTAGAACTCCGTGCGGGCGGTGGCGACGTCGACGCGGCCGCCCTCGTAGACGACGATGGCCGTCCCGAACTTGTCGTGCGGGACGGCCCGGCCTCCGAGCGCCGCGGCGAGCGCCCGCCCGAAGGCGATGCCGTCGCCCTCGACCGCGACGTCGACGTCGAAGCTCGGCTCGTCCATGAGCAGGTCGCGGACGGCGCCGCCCACGAGGTAGACGCCTTCGAAGCCCTCCCCGACCGCCTGCGCTGCCTCGAAGACCCGCTCGAGCCCCGGGACGGCGAGGAGCTGCTCGCGGAGGTCCGGCCCCGGGGACGGCGCCTCCTCGGCAAGGGGCTCGCCGAGCGCGCGGAGGACGTCGCTCCGCGTGACGACGCCGACGGGGTGCCCGTCGCGCACGACCGCGACGCGGCCCGCGTCGGACGTGCGCAGGAGGCGCGTGAGCTCGGGCAGGGGCGTGTCCTCGGCACAGCGCACGACCTCCGAGCTCATGACGCTCTTCACGGGCGCGTGCGAAAGGCCGTGCCCGATCGCCTGGTCGAGGTTCTCGCGCGTGACGAGGCCGACCAGGCGCTCCTCCTCGGCGACGAGGATCCCGCTCTGGCGATGGCGCTGGCACAGCACCATCGCGCGCGCGACGGTTTCGTCGGGAGTGACGAACCGGGGCGGCCGGGACATGATCTCCACCGCGGTGCGCCCGCGCCGGACGG
>DASTQA010000045.1:0-23457 GCA_035762005.1 Gaiellaceae bacterium | reverse complement strand
TCCCGCACGCGGCGTCGCTGCGTCAGGCTTTCGCCCATTGCGCAAGATTCCCCACTGCTGCCTCCCGTAGGAGTCTGGGCCGTGTCTCAGTCCCAGTGTGGCTGATCGTCCTCTCAGACCAGCTACCGATCGTCGCCTTGGTGAGCCGTTACCCCACCAACAAGCTAATCGGCCGCGGGCCCATCCTCAGCCGGAAGCCGAAGCCACCTTTTCTCACGAGCCCGAGAGCTCGTGAGACTGTCCGGTATTAATCCGGGTTTCCCCGGGCTATCCCGGTGCCGAGGGCAGGTTACCCACGTGTTACTCACCCGTTCGCCGCTGTCCCCAGGGCCGAAGCCCTGGTTCTCGCTCGACTTGCATGTGTTAGGCGCGCCGCCAGCGTTCGTCCTGAGCCAGGATCAAACTCTCCGTGAAGACCTGTAGCACTCGGCCCGAAGGCCGGCTGCAAACGGGTTCAGATCGAGCTTGAGCTCAAAGTCCCCTCGGTGAGAGGAGACGGGTTCATTCTGACCTCACGCGCCGAGGCGCGAGAGGTTCTCGACGTTCACGCTGTTGAGTTTTCAAAGACCGGGCCGTTGCGGGCTGCTCACGAAAAAGGCCTCCGACTCGCGCGGGAGGCCCTCGGGAAGACGATACGCGTCGTATCAGGCTTCGTCGAAGGGCTCTCCGTTGTCTCGAGGGTTGACCGGTTTCGTGCGCAGCCGTTCAGGCGGCCGACGAATGATAGCAGGGGCGGGAGGGGTGTCAAGACGGCCGCCGAGCCGGGCGCTCAGGTGCTGCGAAGGCGCTTGAACTGGCGCTTGCCGACCTGGAGGACACCGCCCGCGAGCGCCTCCCGCGGAAGGTCGAGCTCGCCCGTCGCGACGCCGTTCAGCTTCACCCCTCCCTGCCCGATCAGGCGCCGGGCCTCGCTCGTGGAGAGGCCGAAGAGCTCGCGGATGAGCGCCGGCAGATGGACGGGGTCGCCGGGCGGCAGCACGGCCTCCGCCACGTGCTCGGGCTCCCGGCCCTCGCGCACGACGCGGGTGAAGTGCGCCTCGGCGGCTCGGGCCGCCTCGTTCCCGTGAGAGCGCGCGACGACGAAGCGCGCGAGCGCGAGCTTCGCCTCGAGCGGGTCGAGGCCCGTCGGGTCCTCCTCCGACTCCATGACGAGCCGGAAGTACTCGGGCAGGAGCTCGTCGGAGATGCGCATGGTCTTTCCGAACTGCTCCTCGGGCGCGTCGGTGAGGCCGATGTAGTTCCCCAGGGAGGCGCTCATCTTGCGGCCGTCGAGGCCGAGGAGGAGGGGCGTCGTCAGGGCGACCTGGGGCGGCAGGCCGTAGGCGTCCATCACCTCGCGGCCCGCCAGGAGGTTGTAGAGCTGGTCCGTCCCGCCGAGCTCGACGTCCGCCTCGACCGCGACCGAGTCGTACGCCTGCATGAACGGGTAGAGGAGCTCGGAGACCGAGATCGGCGTCCGCGCCTCGAAGCGCTTGCGGAAGTCGTCGCGCTCGAGCAGGCGCGCCACCGTGATCGTCCGCGTCAGGCGGACGACCTCAGCGAAGTCGAGCGTCTTCAGCCACTCGCCGTTCTTGCGGACCTCGAGCCGGTCCGGGCTCGTGTCGACGACCTGGGCGGCCTGGGCCAGGTACGTCTCCGCGTTCGCGTCGATCTCGGCGTCGGAGAGGAGCGGGCGTTCGCTCGAGCGGCCCGAGGGGTCGCCGATCCGCGTCGTGTAGTCGCCGATGATGAGGACGCCCAGGTGGCCGGCGCGCTGGAACGCGGCCATGCGCTGGAGCGGGATCGCGTGGCCGACGTGGACGTGGGGCGCGGTGACGTCGATCCCGAGCTTGACGCGCAGCGGCCGGCCGAGGGCGAGCTTTCGCTCGAGCTCCCCCTCCGGGAGCACGTCGACCGCGTTGCGCGTCAGCTCCTCGACCGCCGTCATCGCCGGCCGATTGTAGGTCGCTGCGCTCAGCGCCGGTGCGTGGCGAGCGGGCCGAAGGCCGCGAGGGCGTAGCGGCTCGCCGCCGGGGCTCGTGCGCGCCCCCGCCGGGCCGCGACCTCGTCTCCCACACACGCCTGGATGAGGCTGCGGTGGAGCATGGCGCCCCAATCCTACGTGCCGAGCCGCCGGGCCCCGACGGAATGGCGACGTTCGTCCCGTCCCGGTCGGCGTGATCGCCGCGCGGCGTCGCCGCTAGACTCCCCTGCTTCGTGGTCTTCGGAAGACGCAGGCGCAGGCCGCCGGGCCGGCGCCGGATTCGCAAGCTCAGGTCCCTCGCGCTCCTCGTTCTCCTGGCCTCGGTCGGGGCGGCGTCGTTCGTCTACGGCCTCGTGAGCGCCGTGGCGAGCGAGCTGCCCGAGCTCGAGCCGGGGAACGAGAGCCGGACGGAGCGCCTGGGCTACATCTACGCCTCGGACGGCAAGACGGTGCTCGCCGTCCTGCGCGGCTCGGAGAGCCGGGTCGTCGTCTCCTCGGAGGAGATCGCCCCCGTCATGAAGCAGGCGATCGTCGCGGTCGAGGACCGCCGCTTCTGGGAGCACCGCGGCATCGACATCCGCGGGATGGCGCGCGCGGTCCTGGCGGACCTCCGCTCGCAGGAGATCGTGCAGGGCGGCTCGACGATCACGCAGCAGTTCATCAAGAACCAGTACACGGAGCAGGAGCGGACCGTCAGCCGCAAGCTCAAGGAGGCCGCACTCGCGTGGCAGCTCGAGCAGCGCTGGTCGAAGGACCGCATCCTCACCGCCTACCTGAACACGATCTACTTCGGGAACGGGGCCTACGGGATCGAGATGGCCGCGCGCGTCTACTTCGGGACGTCCGCCGAGCGCCTGACCCTTCCCCAGGCCGCGCTCCTCGCCGGCCTCCCAGCCAACCCCGCCGCGTACGACCCGGCCCAGAACAGGAAGGACGCCGTCAGACGGCGGGCGACGGTCCTCGGCCTCATGCTCGAGCAGGGCCTCATCACGGCGAGCGACTACCGGTCGGCGGACTCGGCGCCGCTTCCCCCGCGCCGGAAGATCGGCCTCCCCGGCGGCAGCCGCAGCAGCCATTTCGCCGAGTACGTGAAGCAGCAGCTCGTCCCCTACTACGGCTCCGGAGAGGTCTTCGGCGGCGGACTCAAGGTCTACACGTCCATCGACCTCGAGCTGCAGCGGCTCGCCACCGAGGCGATCGACAGGTGGCTACGCGACCCCAAGGGGCCGACGGCCTCGCTCGTGGCGATCGACCCCCGCGACGGCCGCGTGCTCGCCATGGTCGGGGGCAAGGCCTTCCGCAAGAGCCAGTTCAACCTCGCCGTGCAGGGGCAGCGGCAGACCGGCTCGGCCTTCAAGCCGTTCGTGCTCGCGAGCGCGCTCGACCAGGGGATCGCGCCGCAGACGGTCTTCGAGTCGGAGCCGACCGTGATCAACCTCGGCGACAAGCTGTGGTCGGTGGCGAACTACGAGGGCTCGTACCTCGGCGCGATCAACCTCGAGGAGGCGACGATCCACTCGGACAACGCCGTCTACGCGCAGCTGACCGCGCAGGTCGGCCCGAAGAACGTCGCGAGCACGGCCCGCCGCCTCGGCGTCACGCGCCCGCTCGACGACTACTTCGCCATCGGCCTCGGCGTCGAGGCGGTCAGCCCGCTCGAGATGGCCCGCGCGTTCGCCACCCTCGCCGCCGGGGGCGAGCGCGTGGACGGGACCGTGCTCGGCAACATCCCCCGCGCTGTCCTCCGCGTCGAGGACGGGCGGAGGGTCGACTCGAACGATCCGGTGCGAAAGCCCGTGCTCGAGGGGAACGACGCGGCCATCATGAGCTCGATCCTGCAACGCGTCGTCACCGAGGGCACGGGCCGGCGGGCGCAGCTGGCCGGCCGGCCGGTCGCCGGCAAGACGGGGACGACGGAGAACTACGGCGACGCCTGGTTCGTCGGCTACACCCCGCAGCTGGCGGTGGCCGTCTGGGTCGGCTATCCGAACAAGCTCAAGCCGATGGAGACCGAGTTCGACGGCGAGGCGGTCGCCGGGGGAACGTTCCCGGCGCTCATCTGGCGCGCGTTCGCGCGCAAGGCGCTCGCGCACCTCGAGGAGCCGCCGGAGGCCTTCCCCGCCCCGGTCTACGAGTCCGTCGAGCCGCGGCAGGTCGTCTACCGGGACAGCCGCTGGCTCGTCGACAACGGGAACTGCCGGGACGCGAGGGAGATCGTCTTCTTCGTGGGCTCCGGGCCGGACGACCTCGCCCCCTGCAAGCCGAACGAGGTGGATGTGCCGAACGTCGTCGGCTCCCGCCGGGCCCTGGCGGAGAGCCGCCTGCTCTCGATGCCGCTCACGCCCGAAATCATCTGGGAGCCCGCCGAGCCCGGCGAGCGGCTCGGGGTCGTCACGAAGCAGATCCCCGCGCGCGGGACGCTCTCGTCCTGGAGCCCCGTGCGGATCGTCCTTCCGCGCGCGCAGGACGGCCGCGTTCCCGACGTCGTCGGGCTCACGCTCGAGCGGGCGCGCCGGCTGCTCGCGGCCCGACGCCTGGCCGGCAGGGTCCAGGCCTACGCGGACGCCGAGCCCGGCGGCGTCGTCCTCACGCAGATCCCGCGACCGGGCCGCGCCGCCGCGCGGAACATGACCGTCAGGCTCGTCGTCTCGCGCGGCTAGCGACCGGGGCCCAGGGGGCTGGTCCTCGCCCGCCGGTCAGGCGGGCTCCGCCGCCGCGAGACGGCGGCTGACGAAGGGCGAGCCGGCGAGGGCGTAGCGCCACGGGAGCTCGGCGGCCCGCGTGATGCCGACCCGGGGACCGCGCACGACCCGGACGGGAGCCGGGGCGGCGCGAAGCTCGAAGGGCGGCGCGTCGAGCGGGAGGCCGTCGTGGGCCCCGGCGAGCCCGAGCGCCTGGCAGAGCCGCCCCGGGCCGGAGCAGAGAAGACGGTCCTCTCCCACCCCGCGGCGCGCACGCATAGCCTCGAGCCCGTGCGTCGGCTCGAGGGCGCGCACGAGCACGGCCTCGGGCACCCCCTCCTCGGCGCAGACGAGGTTCAGGCACCAGTGGATCCCGTACGAGCGGTAGACGTACGCGCGGCCCGGCGGGCCGAACATCGAGCGGTTCCGGGCCGTCCGGCCGCGGAAGCCGTGGCTCGCCGGGTCCTCGCCGTCGTAGGCCTCCACTTCGACGATCCGCCCGCCGACGCCGTCGGCGAGGAGCGTGCCGCCGACGAGCTCGGGCGCGACCGCGTGCACGCTCCGCCCGAAGAAATCCCGCTCGAGCGGGGCCACTAGAAGAGCTGCTCGCCCTCGGGCGGGCGCGCGCTCGCCTCGAGCAGCCGGCGGGCGCGGCGGCCGAGGTCGCCGAGGTCGACCCGCCCGCTCTCGGCGTCCACGGCGATCCGCTCGGCGAAGGAGAGCGCCTCGTCGAGGAGCCGCGACCCCACGGCGGCGTCCTGGCCCATGTCGTGGAGGATCGTGCGCTCGGTGCGCGAGGCGACGATCGGGTCGGCCACCCCCTCCACCCAGACGCGAGTCCGCCTGCCGCCGCCGCGCTCGTCGCCACGGAGCGGCTCGAGCGCGTAGATCCTGTCGGCGCGGGCGTACTTCCCGAAGCCGAGGAACACCATCCGGGGCGCACCGTCCGCCACGGGGGGATTATTCCAGCGCGCGGGCGAGCGCCTCGGCCACCCGCTCCTGGTCGGCGGCGGGCAGCCGCGCGTGGAAGGGGAGCGCGAGCGAGCGGGCGCTCGCGTCCTCCGAGACGGGGAGCATCCCCTCCCGGTACCCGAAGCGCTCCCGGTAGTACGGCTGCAGGTGGATCGAGGGCAGGTACGGCTTGCTCGCGATCCCCTCCCCGGCGAGGCGCGCGACGACGCCGTTCCGGTCGATGCCGGCCGCCAGCCGCACGACGTAGACGAACCAGGAGCGGCGGTGGTCGGCGTCGTCGGGGAGCGGCGTCTCGACGCCGTCCACGCCGGCGAGGAGTCCGCCGTAGCGCGCGGCGACCTCCGAGCGGGCCGCGAGGAGCTCGTCGAGCCGCTCGAGCTGAGCGAGCCCGAGCGCGGCGGAGAGGTCGTCGAGGCGGTAGTTGTAGCCGAGCCGCGTGTGCGTGAGCCACTCGCCGGAGTCGCTGCGCCCCTGGTTCGAGAGGCTCTTCAGGAGCTCCCACTCCTCGTCCGAGGCGACCGCGACCGCGCCCCCCTCGCCCGTCGTCATCTGCTTGTTCGGGTAGAAGGCGAACACCGCCGGATGTCCGAACGAGCCCACGGGGCGGCCGCGGTACTCGGCGCCGAGCGCCTCGGCCGCGTCCTCGACGAGCGCGAGGCCGTGGCCCCCGGCGATGCGCTCGAGCTCGTCGAGCTCCGACGGGTAGCCGAAGACGTGCACCGGGAGGATCGCCTTCGTCTGCGGCGTTATGGCGGCCTCGACGGCGGCGGGGTCGAGGTCGAGGGTCGCCGCGTCGACGTCCGCGAAAACGGGCGTTCCGCCCTCGTAGAGGACGCAGTTGGCCGACGCGACGAAGGAGAACGGCGTCGTGATCACCTCGTCGCCCGGCTCGACGCCGGCGAGCCGCATGCAGAGGTGGAGGCCGGCCGTCCCGCTCGAGACGGCCGCCACCCGGGCGGCGCCGGTCCGCTCGGCCAGCGCGGCCTCGAAGCGGTCGACCATCGGGCCGAGCGAGAGCTGCCCGGAGCGGAGGGTCTCGAGCACGAGCTCCTCCTCGCGCCGGTCGATCCAGGGCGCGGAGAGCGGGATCGGCCGCGCGGCGCTCAGGAGCCCGGCGCGGCGGGCGTCTTCTCGGCGTACTCGAGCCAGCGCAGGAAGCGCTCGTCCCGGCCCCGGACGGCCGCGAAGAAGACGTCCTGGATCGCCTTCGTGACGGGCCCCGGCGCGCCGATCTCGTGGTCGTCGACCGACCGCACCGGCGTCACCTCCGCGGCGGTTCCGCACATGAAGAGCTCGTCGGCGACGTAGAGGTCGGAGCGGATGAGCTGGCGCTCGTGCACCGCGTAGCCCAGCGCCTGGGCGATCTCCACGACCGCCTGGCGCGTGATCCCCGGGAGGATGGAGGCGGAGAGGTCGGGTGTCGAGATGACCTCGTCCTTGACGACGAAGACGTTCTCGCCCGAGCCGTCCGCGACGTAGCCGTCGTCCGTGAGGAGGATCGCCTCCTCGTAGCCCGCGCGGGTGGCCTCGATGACGGCGAGCATCGAGTTGAGGTAGATGCCGGTCGCCTTGGCGGCGTGCGGGATCGTGTTCGGCCCGACGCGCTTCCACGAGGAGACCTTCGCGCGGATGCCCTTCGCGAGGGCGTCCTCGCCGAGGTAGGCGCCCCAGGGCCAGGTCATGATGACGACGTCCACAGGGTTCGTGCCCGGGTGGACGCCGAGCTCGCCGTAGCCGTAGAAGGCGATCGGGCGCAGGTAGCACTCGGCGAGCCCGTTCCGCCCGATGAGCTCGTGGCACGCCGCCCGCAGCTCCTCGACCCCGTACGGGAGCTCCATGTGGAGGAGGCCTGCCGACCGGTGCAGCCGCTCGAGGTGGTCCGTCAGGCGGAAGACGGCCGGGCCCGCGTCGGTCTCGTAGCAGCGGATCCCCTCGAACACGCCGGAGCCGTAATGGAGGCCGTGGGCGCCGACGTGGACCTTCGCGTCGGCCCAGTCGACGAGCTCCCCGTTCATCCAGATCTTCTCGGTCTCGCGCATCGCTCGAAGGTTACTCGACGGCCGCGTCGACGGCGCGTGCGCGGGCCAGCCGGACGAGGTCGGCGGGCGTGAGGGCGGCCATGTGCCGCGCCGAGCCCGCCCCGACCCAGACGACCTCGTGCTCCATGAGCCCCCGGTCGATGAGCACCGTCTGGATCCCGGGGAGCGGAAACGGCGCCACGCCGCCCGCCGGGAACCCCGTCAGGCGCTCGACCGCCTCGGCCCCGACCGCCTTCACCCGCTCGCAGCCGGCGGCGGCGCCGATCTTCGCCGTGTCGGCGCGCCGGTCGCCGGGGACCATGACGACGATCGCGCGCCCGTCGCAGGAGAACACGAGCGACTTCACGATCGAGGCGACCGGCGCGCCGGTCGCCTTCGCGGCGTCGGCCGCGGTGGGCGTCCCCTCGTGGAACTCCTCGATCCGCGCCTCGACGCGGCCCTCGCTGAGCACGCCGGCGACGCGCCGGACGGCTTCGGGCCAGTCAGGCATCGTCCTCCGGATCGAGCGAGATCGCGCGCGGGTCGTCGAGTCCCGACTCGGCCTCGATCCGCTCGATCACCTCCGCCGGGATCGGGCTGTCGAGCGTCAACACCATGAGTGCCCGCGCGCTCGGTCGGTTGCGGGACACGGCCATGTTGGCGATGTTGACCCCGGCCTCGCCGAGGAGGGTGCCGATCCGGCCGATCATGCCCGGCCGGTCGTCGTTGACGACGAAGAGCATCCGGGGCTCGAGGACGATCTCCACCTCGTAGCCGAGCGCCCGCACGAGCCGCAGCTCGTGCTCCGGCCCCATGACCGTGCCGGCGACGGCGAAGTCCCGCCCGCCCGCGACCGCGGTGACGGTGACGAGGCTCCGGAAGTCGCGCGAGGCGGGCCGGCGCTCCTCGCGCACCTCCATCCCCCGGGCCTTCGCCACGAGGGGCGCGTTGACGTAGTTGACCGGCTCCTCCACGCGCCCCTGGAAGGCGCCGTTCAGCGCCGCCACCGTGAGGAGGCGCGTGTCGCGCTCGGCGAGCTCGCCGTGGTAGCGGAGGTCGAGCCGCTCGGCGCTCCCGCCGGCGAGCTCGACGGCGAGGGCGCCGAGCTTGGCCGCGAGCGGGAGGTACGGCCCGAGGACGTCGAGGTCCTCGGCCGCCACGGCCGGGAGGTTGACGGCGTTCGTGACGACGCCGCCCTCGAGGGCGGCGGCGACCTGCTCGGCGACGATCAGCCCCGCCCGGTCCTGCGCCTCGTGCGTCGAGGCGGCGAGGTGAGGCGTGGCGACGACGTTCTCGAGGGCCAGGAGCGGGCCCCCGTACGGCTCCTCCGGGAAGACGTCGAGCGCCGCGCCGGCCACCTTGCCGCTCCGGAGACCCTCGACGAGCGCCCTCTCGTCGAGGAGCTCGCCCCGCGCGACGTTGACGATGCGGACGCCGTCCTTCATGCGCGCGATCTCCTCGCGCCCGATCAGGCCGCGGGACTCGGGCGTGAGCGTCGCGTGCAGCGAGACGACGTCCGCGTCCGCGAGCAGGCTCTCGAGCGTCTCCGCGCGCTCGACGCCGAGCTCGCGGAACCGCTCCGGCGAGACGTACGGGTCGTAGGCGAGCACGCGCATCTCGAGCCCGCGCGCCCGCCGTGCGACCTGCTGGCCGATGCGGCCGAAGCCGACGAGGCCGAGCGTCTTGTCGGCGAGCTCGAGCCCGGCGAACCGGCTCCGCTCCCAGCGGCCCTCGCTGAGGGCGCGGTGCGCCTGCGGGATCTGGCGCGTGAGGGCGAGGAGGAGGCCGATCGTGTGCTCGGCCGCGGAGACGACCGTCGACTGGGGTGCGTTCGCGACGACGATCCCCTGGCGCGAGGCGGCCTCGAGGTCGACGTTGTCGACGCCTACCCCGGCGCGGCCGATGACCTTCAGGCGCGAGCCGCGTCCGATCACGTCGGCGGTGAGCTGCGTGCCGCTGCGGACGATGATCGCGTCGTAGTCCCCGATGCGCTCGGCGAGGTCCCCGTCGGCGTCGACGTCCACGTCGAAGCGGCTCCTGAGCAGCTCGATCCCGGCCTCCGCGATCGGCTCGCGGACGAGGACCCTCACGCCGCGACGGGCTCGGCGTACGCCTCGAGCGCGGCGGGCACCGCCGCGCCCCGCTCGACGTCGACGCCGGCCTCGGCGAGCTCGAGCTCGAGCGCCGAGAGCGCGACGACGACGTCCATCGCGTCGACGTAGCCGATGTGCCCGACGCGGACGATCTTGCCTCGGAGGTGGCCCTGGCCGCCGATGACGGTCACGCCCGAGCGCTCGCGCATGCCCGCGACGACCGCCTGGCCGTCGACCTCCTCCGGCATGCGGATCGCGGTGACGACGGCGGCGCGGTCCTCGTCGGGCGAGAAGAGCTCGAGCCCCATCGCCTTCACCCCGGCCCGTGCGGCGCGACCGAGCCTGACGTGGCGCTGGTAGGCGGTCTCGAGGCCCTCCGCGAGGATCAGGTCGAGGGCGACGTCCAGGCCGCGGACGAGCGAGATCGCGACGGAGAACGGGCTCTCGCCCTTCGCCTGCGCCGTCAGCGTCCGGCGCCAGTCGAGGTAGAAGCGCGGGCAGGAGGCCGTCTCGGTCGCCTCGAGCGCCGCCGGGGAGACCGCCGCGAAGGCGAGCCCGGCCGGGCACATGAGCGCCTTGTGCGAGCTGGTGATGACGACGTCGAGACCCCAGTCGTCCGTCTCGAGGGGCACGGCGGCGAGGCTCGAGATCGCGTCGACGGCGACGAGGGCGCCGGAGCCCTCGAGCCGAGCTGCCGTCGCCTGCACGTCCGCGACGACGCCGGTGGACGTGTCCGAGTGCGTGAGGTAGACGGCCCGCGCGCCGCCGAGCTCCTCGAGGCGCGCGCCGATCTCGTCGGGGTCCGGCGTCTCGCCCCACTCGTAGCGGAGGTGGTCGACCTCGAGGCCGTAGCCCGTCGCGATCGTGGCCCAGCGCTCGCCGAAGTAGCCGTGGGAGACGACGAGGACGCGGTCGCCGGGCGAGCAGACGTTGGCGACGGCGCTCTCCATCGCGGCCGTCCCGGCCGAGGTGAAGAGCAGCACGTCGTTCCCGGTCCGGTAGAGGGTGCGGAGCCGCTCGAGCACGGCGGCGAAGACCCCGCGGAACTCGGCGGAGCGATGGTGGATCATGGGCAGGGCCGTGGCGGCGAGCACCTCGGGCGGCACCGGCGTCGGCCCCGGCGTGACGAGGTAGCGCTTCTCGGGCATGCGCGTGAGGTTAACTGACGCCGAGCCCGTGGAAGCCCTGCTCGCCTTCGCCGCCGCGCTCCTCTCGCTCCGGCTCGCGGGGATGCTCGTCCGCCGCCGCCGCGAGGGCGGTCCGCCCCAGCTCGCCGCCTGGGCGGCGTCGCTCGGCGCCTATGCCGTCGCGTCCGCGGCGCTCGCCTGGGGTGCCGCTTCCGGCTGGGGCGACGAGGCCTTTCGCGTCTACTACCTCTTCGGGGGCCTCCTCACCGCGCCGCTCCTCGGCGTCGGCTCGCTCCTTCTCGCGGGCCGGAGGTGGGCGGCTCCGCTCGGGCTCCTCTACACGGGCCTCGCCGTCGGCATCGCCGTCGCCGTACCGCTGACCGCGCCCGTGACGGGCGAGTCGATCCCGGACGCGCAGGAGCACCTCGACTTCCTGCCCGCGCGGCTCCTCGCCGTGCTCGGCAACACGCTCGGGACGCTCGCGGTCGTCGCCGTCGCCCTCCTGACGATCAGACGCCGTCCGCTCGGGAACGCGCTCATCGTCGCGGGTGTGGCCGTCGCCGCCGCCGGGAGCGGCCTCGCCGGCCTCGGCGTCGCCGAGACGGCGCTCTTCGTCGCCGCCGCGGCGGTCCTCCTCTACGCCGGCTTCGTCGCCCCGCCCCGGGCCGCCCTGCGACGCCCCTCGACCGCGCCGGGCGGGTAGCGAGCCGGCGGGCGCGCTCGCAGCGACGACGGCGGCGGGCGTCTCGACAGGGCATGCTGCACGGGTGACCGCCCGGAGCGAACGGGTCGCCCGCCGGGGCAGCCGCGAGGTCCGCCTCACGAGCGCGGATCGCGTCCTCTTCCCGGAGGACGGCGTGACGAAGGGCGACCTCTGGGACTACTACGCCGCCGTCGCCCCGGCGCTCGTCCCCCACCTCCGCGACCGGCCGTTCACGATGAAGCGGTTCCGGGAGGGGGCGGCCGGGCGGGCGTTCTTCCAGAAGGACGCGCCCAAGGGCATGCCGGCGTGGATCCCGACGAAGCGCTTCCGCACCTGGCCGCGCGAGGGCGGCTCCCGGCTCGTCGACTTCCCGCTCGTGAACGACGAGCTCGCCGTCCTCTGGATGGTGCAGATGCACTGCATCGACATGAACGCCTGGTACTCGCGCGTGGACAGGCCCGAGCGGCCGGACTTCGTCCTCTTCGACCTCGACCCGCCCGACGGGGAGTTCCGGCTCGGCGTGCGCGTGGCGCACCTCGTCCGCGAGGTGCTCGACGAGCTCGGCCTGCGCGGCCACGTGAAGACGAGCGGTGCTGACGGCGTGCATGTCCTCGTCCCCGTGACACGGCGGTCGACGTTCGACCGGACGCGGGAGTTCGCCGAGGGCGTCGCCGGCCTCCTCGAGGCGCGCCACCCGGGGCTCGTGACGACGGAGTGGCGCAAGGCCAAGCGGCGCGGCGTCTTCCTCGACGCCCGCCAGAACGGCTGGGGCAAGACGATCGCGAGCGTCTACTCGGTGCGCCCGAAGCCCGGCGCCCCCGTCTCGACGCCGCTCCGCTGGGACGAGCTCACCGACGAGATCACGCCGCGCGACTTCGGCATGGCCGAGGCGCTCGCCCGGCTCGAGCGGGACGGAGACCTCTTCGCGCCGGTGCTCACGGAGCCGCAGGCGCTCGCCCCGGCGCGCCGCGCCCTCGAGCGGCTCACTCGCCGATCGCCTTGAGGACGACGCGCTTGCGCCGGCGGCCGTCGAACTCGGCGTAGAACACCTGCTCCCACGGGCCGAGGTCGAGACGCCCCTCCGTGATCGGGAGGACGACCTGGTGCGCCATGAGCTGCCGCTTCAGGTGAGCGTCGGCGTTGTCCTCGCCGTTGTTGTGCCGGTAGCGGTCCGTCGGTGCGTGGGGAGCGAGGCGCTCGAGCCAGTCGTCGAGGTCCTCGATGAGCCCCGCGTCGTCGTCGTTGACGTAGACGGCGGCGGTGATGTGCATCGGGTTCACGAGGACGAGGCCCTCCTGGATGCCCGACCGGCGCACGAAGTCCTCCACGCGGCCGGTGATGTTCACGTAGTCGCGTCGGTTCGGCGTCTCGAACGTCAGGTAGTCGGTCGCGTGCCTCACCGCGCCAGCGTAGACGCGTGGCGTCGGCGACGGCGGTCGTCCGTACGCGGACGTTTCGGCTAGCCGCACCGCGGGACGGGGGCCCGCCTCATTGTCCCGCCCCCGCGCGGAGGGCAGCCTGGAGGCACGACACACCGCCTCGACTCTCGTTCCGAAAGGACCTCGATGCTCGGAAAGCTCTGGACGACGCTCTTCGTGGCCTACAGCGCCGCGGCCGTTCCACTGTTCGTGTGGGCGCTCGCGAGCCTGGCGTGAGCGCCGACTCGGCGCGACGCCGTCGGCGGGCTCGCGGGAAGACCACCCTGCCCTCGCCGGGCCCGTCGTAGCCGGACTGCGGCGGGCCCGGACGATATCCGGGGCCGCGCCGACCGCATCGTCCGCATGCTCGACGGGCGGCTGGCCCCCGAGCCCGACGGCGCCGCTCAGAGCGGGCGGCTGAACACGACCCTCGCCGCGCCCGGGCCGTCGTAGTCGGGCTGCGGGTCGCTCACGTGGAAGCCGAGCGCACGGTGGAACGCGATCGACCCTTCGTTTAGGGGCGACGTGACGCAGGTCACCCGCGCCCGCCCGAGGGCGCGGACGGCGGCGAAGAAGCGCTCGTAGAGCTCGCCGCCGAGCCCCGTGCCCCGCTCGCCCGGCGCCACGCCGACGAAGTGGACGTACGCCTCCTCCGGCTCCGTCTGGGAGAGGAACCCCGCGAGGAACCCGACGAGCTCGCCGTCCCGCTCCGCCACGAACGAGGTGTCGTGAAAGTGGACGAAGAAGAGGCGCGGGAGCATGTCGCGCATCCGCCGCCCGCCCCACCACTCGTCGAGGACGGCCATGACGCGCGCGTGGTCGGCCGGCTCGGCTTGGCGGATCTCGAGCTCGCTCAGAGCGGCTCCGTCCGGCGCGCTCGCCACTCGGCCGCCGGCTCCGGCTCGCCGTCCGACCAGTACTCGACCGCGCGAACGACGCTTCCTTCGTCGAGCTCGAAGAAGGAGACCGCGAAGTACCGCTCGTCCTCTCGCTCGACCCGCACCTCGGAGACGACCGTCTCGCCCCCGTCGACGATCCGGAGCACCTGGACGTGCCAGCCCTCCCCGAAGGCCCGCTGCACGGCGAGGTCGTTGTCGCGACCTCGCATGCGCTCCGCCGTGTTCGGCCAGTCGACGACCACGTCGGGGTGCAGCAGCTCCGCGACGCCTTCCCAGTCGCGGGAGGGTAGGCGCTCCCAGAGCAGACGCACCGCCTCGGCGGTCAAGCGTCCAGCTTCTCTCGAAGTCGTTCGTTGACCGCCCGCGGGTCGGCCTTGCCCTGCGTCTCCTTCATCACCTGGCCGACGAAGAAGCCCAGGAGGCCCTCCTTGCCGCCGCGGTAGGCCTCGACCTGGGCCGGGTTGGCGGCGAGGATCCGGTCGATGACGGGGTCGAGCGCGGCGGCGTCCGTGACCGTCGTCTCGGCGAGGTACCGCTCCGCGCTGAAGTCGCCGTTTCCGCTCGCGGCGAGCGCGTCGAGGAACGCCTGCCGCGGGATGCGGTCGCGCGCCTCGATCAGCTTCCCGAGCTCCTCGCCGTTCACGGCCGCAGGATCGACCCCGGCGGCCGCGAGCTGGTTCATGAGGACGTTGGCGACCGCCCGCCGCTCGCCCGGCACGCGCGCGAAGAGCTCGTCGCGCCCGCCGGTGACGAGGCCGTAGGCGAGGTCGAAGTCGACCTCGGCCTCCAGCCGGCGGATGCGGGCGCCGGGAAGCTCGCCGATGCCGGCGCGCGCGGCCTCGACGAGCTCCGCGGGCGGCTCGACGGCCACGAGGTCCGGCTCGGGGAAGTAGCGGTAGTCGTGCGCCTCCTCCTTCGAGCGGAGAGGCGCGATCGTCCCCCGCTGGGGGTCGAAGTGAAGCGTCTCCTGGACGACGTCCCCCCCGCTCTCGTAGAGGCCGACCTGGCGCTCGACCTCGGCGGCGACGCCGTCGGCGACGAACTTGAAGGAGTTCATGTTCTTGAGCTCGGTCTTCGTCCGGTAGCCGGCCTCGCCGGCCTTGCGGACGGAGACGTTCGCGTCGCAGCGGAGCGAGCCCTTCTCCATCTCGGCGTCCGAGATGCCGAGCTCGACGACCGTCTGCCGGAGGAGCTGGAGGACGCGCCGCGCCTCCTCGCCCGAGCGGACGTCCGGACGGGTGACGATCTCGACGAGCGGCGTGCCGCCGCGGTTGAAGTCCACGAGCGAGTGGTCCGCCCCGTGGATGCGCCCGGCCGCGCCGCCGACGTGGACCGTCTTCGCCGCGTCCTCCTCGAGGTGGGCCCGCACGATGCCGATCTCGCGGTCGCCCTCCGGCCCGGGAACGACGAAGACCCCGTCGGCGGCGAGCGGGATGTCGTACTGGGAGATCTGGTAGCCCTTCGGCAGGTCGGGGTAGAAGTAGTTCTTGCGGTGGAAGAGCGCGCGCCCCGCGATCCCGCACCCGAGCGCGAGCCCGAGCTTCACCGTCCACTCGATCGCCGTCCGGTTCGGGACGGGCAGCGTCCCCGGGTGGGCGAGGCAGACCGGGCATGTCCGGGTATTCGGCTCCGCCCCCCAGACGTTCTTGCAGCGGCAGAACATCTTCGTCCGCGTCTTCAGCTGGACGTGGATCTCGAGGCCGACGACCGGCTCCCAGCCGTTCGCGCTCACCTGAGGCGCTCCGGGACGTAGTCGAATGCGAGCGCGCGCTCGAGCGCGTGGCCGGCCCGGAAGAGCGTGTTCTCCGAATACTGCGGGCCGATCAGCTGCAGCCCCACCGGGAGGCCCTCGGAGAGGCCGCACGGGATCGAGAGGCCGGGGAGCCCCGCCATGTTCGCCGGGATCGTGAGCAGGTCCGAGAGGTACATCGCGAGCGGATCCGCGGCCTTCTCGCCGAGGCGGAAGGCGACCGTGGGCGAGGTCGGGCTCACGAGCAGGTCGAAGCGCTCGAACGCGGCGGCGTGCTCCTGCGCGATCACGGTGCGCACTTTCTGGGCCTGGCCGTAGTAGGCCTCGTGGTAGCCGGCCGAGAGAGCGTAGGTCCCGAGCAGGATCCGCCGCTTCGGCTCGGCCCCGAAGCCCTCCCAGCGCGTGCGTGCATAGAGCGCCGTCAGGTCGCCGTCGACCTCCGCACGGTGGCCGTAGCGGACGCCGTCGTAGCGGGCGAGGTTCGAGCTCGCCTCGGCCGGGGCGACGAGGTAGTAGCAGGCGAGCCCGTACTCGACCGAGCGCGGCAGGCTCACCGCCTCGATCTCGGCGCCGAGCTCCCCGGCGAGGCGGATCGCCGCCTGGACGGCCTCGCTCACCCCGGGGGAGATGCCCTCCGCCTCGTTCAGCTCCCTGGGGACGCCGATGCGAAGCCCGCGCAGGTCCTCGCCCTCCGGGATCGCGACCGGCTGCGGGAGCTCGACCGTCGTCGAGTCGCAGGGATCCTTGCCTGCGATGACCTCGTACAGGCGCGCGTTGTCGCGCACCGTCTTCGTGATCGGCCCCACCTGGTCGAGGCTCGAGGCGAAAGCGACGATGCCGTAGCGGGAGACCGTCCCGTAGGTCGGGCGAAGGCCGACGACGCCGCAGAGGGAGGCCGGCTGCTTCACGGAGCCGCCCGTGTCCGTGCCGAGCGCCCACGGGGCGAGGCCGCCGGCCACGGCCGCCGCCGAGCCGCCCGACGAGCCGCCGGGGACGCGCTCGGGGTCCCACGGGTTCCGCGAGGGCCCGAAGGCGGAGTTCTCGGTCGAGGAGCCCATGGCGAACTCGTCGAGGTTCGTCTTCCCGAGGATCGGCAGGCCGGCCTCCTTGCACCGCGCCGCGACGGTCGAGTCGAAGACGGGCGTGTAGCCCGCGAGGATCTTCGAGCCGGCGGACGTCGGGATGCCCTTCGTCGTGATGACGTCCTTGTGCGCGATCGGGACGCCCTCGCCCTCCTCGCCGGCGACGTGCAGGTAGGCGTGGAGCTCGGCATCGCGCGCCTCGATCGCCTCGAGGTAGGCGCCCGCGAGCTCGGCTCCCGAGACCTGGCCCCGCTCGAGCAGCCCGGCCGCCTCCTCGGCGGTCAGACGGAGCGTGTCGATCACGCGTCCGTCCTTCGGGGCACCCCGGCCCACCACCCGCTTCCGAGCGTAGCGCCGGAGTCCGCGCGGGTGGGTCGCGAACTGTGCCGAGTGCGTGCCGGTCCTCCGCGCAGGTCGCTCATCCGCCGACCGCCGGCACGCGGAAGCTCCCGCCCTCGGCGTCCGGGGCATTGGCGAGCGCCTCCTCCCGCGGCAGCGAGGGCCGCGGCTCGTCCTCCGCCCAGCTGTTGACGAGGTCGAGCGGGTGCGAGGTCGGCTCGACGCCGGCGAGGTCGAGCTCGGCAACCTTCCCGACCGCCTCGAGGATCGCGCCGAGCTGCTCGCGCACCGTCTCGACCTCCTCCTCCGGGATCTCGAGCCGCGCGAGGCTCGCCACGTGGAGCACGTCTTCCCTCGTGATCGCCATACGGCCTCCGTCAGTCTAGAAATGAGACGGGCCCCTCGCAGGGGCCCGTCGAGGCACAGGGACCCTCGCCGGCTACAGCAGCTGAACGTTTCTTGCCTGCAGGCCCTTGTCGCCCTCCTCGACGTCGAACTGGACGCGCTGACCCTCGGTGAGGCTGCGGTAGCCGTCCATCTCGATCGCGCTGTGGTGGACGAACACGTCCGGCCCGCCCTGGCGCTCGATGAACCCGTAGCCCTTCTCGTTCGAGAACCACTTCACGGTGCCCTCTGCCAACGAAAACGTCCTCCTTCACAAGCAACGACGGCCCGGCCTGGCGCCGTCGCGTCCGATCCTCTCGGCCGCGTCGCGCGCGGCGCGATCAGCGTATACATCAGCCGCCGGGGAAGGCAAGGAGTCCGGCCTGGTAGCGCGCGGCCCGAACGGTGTTGCGGAGCAGGGTGGCGATCGTCATCGGTCCGACGCCGCCCGGAACCGGGGTCAGGTGGCCCGCCACCTCGCGCACGTCCTCGGCGACGTCCCCGACGACCTTGCCCTCGACCCGGTTGATGCCGACGTCGACGACGGTCGCTCCCTCCTTGACCATCGTCCGTGTGACCATGCCGGCGCGTCCGACGGCGGCGACGATCACGTCGGCCTCGCGGAGGACGTCGGCCAGGGCGCGAGTCCGGCTGTGGCACACGGTCACGGTCGCGTTCTCGGCGAGGAGGAGCAGGGCCATGGGCTTCCCGACGATGTTCGACCGACCGACGACCGCGGCCCGCGCGCCCTCGAGCGGGATCTCGTAGGCGCGCAGGATCTCCATGATCCCGGCCGGCGTCGCGGCGACGAAGGTCGGCTGGCCCTGCAGCAGGTGGCCCGCGCTCGCCGGGTGGAAGCCGTCGACGTCCTTGACGGGCGCGATCGTCCGGATCACGCGCGCCTCGTCCATGTGCTCGGGGAGCGGGAGCTGGACGAGGATCCCGGTCACGCGCTCGTCCGCGTCCAGGTCGGCCACGAGGGCGAGGAGCTCCTCCTCCGGCGTCTCCGCGGCGAGCTCGTGGTGGATCGGCTCGATGCCGACCTCCCGGCAGGCCTCCTGCTTGCGCCGGACGTAGAGCGCCGAGGCCTCGTCCTCGCCGACGAGGACCGTGGCCAGGCCCACCGGGCGCTCGATCTCCGCGACCTCGCGCGCGACCTCGGCCCGCACGCGGGCCGCGAGCGCCTTGCCGTCCATGAGGGTCGCCGCCACGGCCGCAGGAGCGTAACGAAACGGGACACGCGGGAGTTAGGCTGCCGCCGTGGAGCTCCGGCGCTGGCCGCGCAAGAACGATCCGGACTCGATCCGGGCCCGGCAGGAGGCGCTCGCGCCGCGGCTCGACGCCGACGGGGAGATCTTCGCCCACGACCTCGCCCCCTTCGCCGGGGCGACCGAGGCGCTCACGGGCGTGGCGGTCGTCCCCGTCGCCGTCGTCGGGCCGATCGACGTCGAGCTGGGCGAGTACGAGCTCGAGGAGCCCGACGGGCGCGTGGCCGAGCGCGGGCGCGCGCGCGACGGCGTCTACGTCCCGCTCGCGAACACCGAGGGGGGCCTCTCGGTCTCGCTCTACCGCGGCGCGCGGGCCGTGGGCGAATCGGGCGGCTTCCGCACGCACGTCCTCGCGGACCGGATCACGCGCGCCTCGGCCTTCCTCTTCGACGACACCGCCGAGGCCGTCGCCTTCGCGACCTGGATCGAGGAGCAGCCCGATCCGATGCGCGAGTGGCTCGCCTCGGAGCCTGTCTCCGGCCTCTCGAAGCACGCACGGCTGCGGGCGATCGAGACCCACGTCGTCGGCTCGATGTGCCACGTCATGTACGCCTTCACGACCGGGGACGCGTGCGGGATGAACATGATCACCCGCAACGCCTACGCGCTGAACCAGGGCTACGTCCTCGAGCGGGCGCCCGTCCGCCCGCGGCGGGCGATGCTCGAGGGGAACATGGGCGGCGACAAGAAGCCGTCCGCGCGCTACTTCGAGCGGGGCGGGCACGGGAAGACCGTCCTCGCCGAGTGCACGCTCCGCGAGGAGGCGGTCCGCCGTGTCCTCAAGACGACGATCGACGACCTGCTCGAGCTCGCGTACGTCGGGACGCACGGCGCCGTCGCCTCGGGGATGCAGTCCGTCGCGTTCACGCCGGCGACGGCGATCGCGGCGCTCTTCACCGCGACCGGGCAGGACATCGGCATGGTCGGGACGAGCTCGATGGCACACGGGACGGCGCTGCGGGTCGAAGGCGGGCTCCACGTCGCCATGCGGCTGCCGGCTCTCGAGGTGGCGACGGTGGGCGGCGGCACGACGCTCCCGTACGCGCGCTCGTGGCTGCGGCTCATGGGCTGCGACGGGCCCGGGAAGGTCTACCGTCTCGCACAGATCGTGGCGGCGGCGACCCTCTCGCTCGAGATCTCCGCCTCCGCGGCCATGGCCACCGCCGGGTCCGAGAACTTCTACCGCGCGCACTTCGAGCGCGGCGGCCTGCGCTAGGAGGGGCGCTGGGCAGCGGCTCTCCGATCCCGCCGCACCACGACCCGGCCTGCTGGGGCTGCGGCGACAACCCGGAGGGCCTGCACCTCCCCCAGCCGACGCAGGAGGCGATCGAGCGGTACGAGGCCGCGATCACCTTCGGCGAGCGCCACCAGGCCGGGCCCGGCATCGTCCACGGCGGCGTCGTCGCCGCCGCGCTCGACGAGGCGTCAGGCCTCCTCGCCACCTGGCACCGCTTCCCGACGGTGACCGGGCGGATCTTCGTCCGCTTCCGGCGCCCGGCGCTCATCAACCGCGAGCTCGCGCTCTCCGCGCGCGTGACCGACAGCCGCGGCCGCCGCATCCACATCGAGGCGGAGCTCCGCGACGGCGGCGAGGTCGTGGCCGAGTCGCGCGGAGCCTTCCTCCACGTCCCGCTCGAGCACTTCCTCGCCACGCCTGAAGGGCGCGCGGCGGGCGAGGCCTGGCGCCGGCGGCTTCACCCGAATCAGGACTAGGGAAGCGCCGGTCTGCTGTCGAAAACAGCTCCCATGGAGCGCTGCGAGGGCTACTACAGACTCGAGAACCGCCGGTGCGACCGCACCGGGGCTCGCGCGGTGACCGCCGCGGACGACGGCTCCTACCTCGTCTGCGACTACCACGCGCGCCAGGCCTGGGCGGCGAGCGTCGCCCGCTGGCACGGCGACTCCGACGTCCGCGCCTCCGCCCCCGCACAGCTGCGGACGGGCGTCCAGTCCGCGGCGTAGGGCCGGATCCTCCGCGCCGACGAAAGAGAAGCGGCGACGGGGGCCGTCGCCGCTCCGGGCGAGACTGGGCGCGAGAGGTGATTTGCCGTCGTCCCCGAGCCCAGGAGGAGAGGACCTCGAGGGGTCTATCGGCACCTGCGCGACCGTGCTTGAGCGCGCGGACGGCGCTCAGGCCGAGACGGGCTCCCCCACCGCGTGCGTCGACTCGGGCGCCTTGCCCGCCCGCCGGTGCAGGACGTAGGTCCGCATGGAGCCCTTGCCCTTCACCTCGAGCAGGTCGCGCGCCTCCAGCTCGAACCCCTCGCCCAGGCGGGCGCGCGTCCGCTCGGTGACCTGGATCTCACCGGGCTCCGCGTGCGACTGCATCCGGCTCGCCGTGTTGACGGTGTCGCCCCAGAGGTCGTACGAGAACTTCCTCCGGCCGATGACGCCCGCCACGACGGGGCCGCTGTCCATGCCGATGCGAAGCCGCAGGCCCGCCCTCGCCGCGCCGGGGAGGTCCGCGAGCGTCCGCGCGAAGGCGAGCGCGAGCTCGGCGGCAGCCTCCGCATGGTCGCTCCGAGGCGCCGGGATGCCGGCCGCCACCATGTAGCCGTCGCCGATCGTCTTGATCTTCTCGAGCCCGCTCTCGTCGACGAGGTCGTCGAAGGCGGTGAACACCTCGTTCAGGAGCTCGACGACGTCCGCGGGCTCGGTCCGGTCGGCGACGGCCGTGAACCCGACGAGGTCGGCGAAGAGCACGGTCACCTCGTCGGCCGCGTCCGCGATCGTCTCGCCCGTCGCCTTGAGTCGCTCGGCGACGGGCCTCGGGAGGATGTTGAGGAGCAGCCGCTCCGAGCGCTCGCGCTCGTGCGCCAGAGCGCGCAGGAAGTGCTGGACGAGCACGAACGCGGTCGTCGAGACGCCCGCGAAGTTCACGACGAAGAACGCGAGCGCGAGCCACTCGGGGATCTCGTCGGCGCGGCTGGGCAGGCTCCCGTCCACGAGGGCGGACACGAGCGTCAGGGCGAGGAAGGCGAGGAACCACGGGACGGCGGCGCGGGCGCCGAAGAACATCGCCGCGCAGAGCGGCGAGACGAACGCCCACACCGATACCGCGCTCGACTCGACGAAGCCGCCGAGGCTCCACTGGAGCAGGAACGGGAGCACGAGCATGAGCGCGAGGTGCGCGACGCACACGACCTGGAAGCGTGTCGTGCGGAGGAAGACGACGGTCACGACCGTGGCGACCTGGTACGTGAGCGGGATCGCCGCGGAGAGGGGAAGACCGAGCGCGAGGTACGTCCCCGTCCAGACGACGGCGAGCACGGAGATGAGGCTCGCGCCCAGCACGAGGGTCGCCTTGCGGATCCGCTCGTCGTGCGAGTCGCCGGGCTGCACATCCCCGACCAGGAGCCGCTCGAGGGAGCCGATCGCCGCCCGCACTCGTCCGAGTGTACGTCGCGGGGGCCGCGCGGGCTACCGGCTCGCGGCCGTCGCCAGGGGCACCTGCCCCCGGCTCCGGCGCGCCGGAGCGGCCGCGGGGCGCACGGGCGCGAGCCTGGGCTCGACCGCTCGCGGCTCCTCGGCGCGGACGGCCGGGCGCGCCTCCGCAGCCAGCCGCCGTTCGAGCCGCGTGCGCAGCCCGCCCCACATGAAGTCCTCGTTCATCTACCCCTCCTCGACCGCAGGTGACCCCCGAATGGGTTACCCCGGATGGTGGTCGACGGGCGAGCATCTGTCCCCCGACTTCCGAACGGTCCTTCCGCACGGGGTGGCCGGTCCCGGTCCGGGCGCCGTACGGGATGCCGGGAAGGCGCGGACCGGATTCGAACCGGTGTCTTCCGAGGAATGCCGGCGCGTCGATGCCGGCTGGCTCGACTGGCGCGGGTCGTGTGGGCCGCGAGTCGCGGCTACGTCCCGATGCCTCGGATCGAGGACGAGGACCAGGAGGCCTTCGCGACGTTCACACGGGGGCCGACAGCTGCCCGGGCTCCCTGATGTGGCGCGGCCGGCACGCGTTGCCCCCGCAGGGGCAAGAGGGCCCGCGCGACACACACTGGAACCGAAGGCGGGTTCGGAGCCCGGATTGCTCTCGCTCGTTGATTTACACGCCTGACCCATCCACCCTCACCCGAGAACCGGGTGGTGGGGCTGCGCGATCACTCCGTTTCCCGTTAGGACGTGGCGACGTACAGTTGCCATTGGCCGGGAACTCCCTTCAGTTCGTGGGCGCCACGGTCCTCGAAGGCGATACCTGAACCTATTACGGCGTCCCTGACGGTCTGCGAGACGAGTACCTCGTCGGGCCCGGCAAGCGCGGTGATCCGGGCTCCGATGTGAACGGCGATCCCGCCAAGATGGTGGCCCAGAATTTCCAACTCTCCTGAGTGCACGCCGGCGCGCACGCGTAGTCCGAGGCTTTGGACTGCCGCACCGATTGCCTGCGCGCATCGAATCGCCCGGGCTGGGCTCTCAAAGGCGGACAGGAACCCATCGCCCGTCCGATCGATCTCCTTGCCGCCAAAGTGTTGAAGCTGGCCGCGCACGATGTCGTCATGACGCCGGATCAGCGCCCGCCATTCGGAATCGCCGAGCTCGGCAGCCTGTCGTGTCGAGTCGACAATGTCCGGGAACAGCACGGTCGAGAGAATCCTGTCTGGGGCGGGGAGGGACTGGCCTGCTGCTTGAAGGGCTCGCCGGTACTCGTCGAGGTACTCGGGAGCGCGGGCGAGATAATCAGGATCGAGGCGTCGCCGGAACGTCGGCGCGCTGAAGACCTTGGCCCACTCGCCCACGGGCAGCACGTAATCGCCCGC
>DASTQA010000044.1:0-5487 GCA_035762005.1 Gaiellaceae bacterium | reverse complement strand
TCGAGCCGGCTCAGGGCCTTGTAGAGGGTTCCGTGGGCCGTCAAGGAGCGTGACCCGCTCTGCTCCCGCATGGTCTGGGCGAGAGCGAATCCGTGGAAGGTGGCGTGTCCCGAACGCAGCAGCGACAGCGCCACCTCGAGGATCTCCGTCTCGAGAGGCAGCAGGGTTCCAGGCTTGCGGCGCGACATCGGTCAAGAATAGGAAGATATCTTCTTATTGTCAAAGTGGCTTAGTCATGAGCACTCCGTCCCTCTGCCGACACCCGCTGCGGGCTTACCACACCAGAATCAGCGCCGTCCCCGATGCCTCCCCGCGGTCGCCGTGGGACGCTGACCGTCGAGAGGAGCCCCCGACAGTGACGGAGACCCGAGTGCGGGATCGGCGTCGCAAGGCCGCGCCGGTGACGACGGGCGGAGTCGGAGACCTGGCCGGCCCGCCGGCGGAGGACAGGGGGCTCGAGCTGGTCGGGGCGGCGAAGCGATTCGGCGAGATCGTTGCCCTCGACGACGTGAGCCTGGAGGTCCGGCCGGAGCGCGTCCACGGTTTCCTCGGCCCGAACGGCGCGGGAAAGACGACGGCGATGCGCGCGGTGTTCGGACTCGTCGAGCTCGACGCCGGCGACGTCGTCTGGGACGGGAGGCCGGTCGTGCTGGCGGAGCGCCTGCGCTTCGGCTACATGCCGGAGGAGCGCGGCCTCTACCCGCGCATGGCTCTGGGCGACCAGCTCGTCTACTTCGGCTCGCTCCACGGGCTCACCGCGGCCGCGGCACGCGCGGCGGCGTCCGAGTGGCTCGAGCGGCTCGGACTCGCCGACCGCGCCGGCGCGAAGGTCGAGGAGCTCTCGCATGGGAACCAGCAGCGCGCCCAGCTTGCGGCGGCGCTCCTGCACGGGCCCGAGCTGCTCGTGCTCGACGAGCCGTTCGCGGGACTCGATCCGCTCGCCGTGCGCACGCTCGCCGAGGTGCTCCGCGGCGAGGCGGCCCGCGGTGCCGCCGTTCTCTTCTCGAGCCATCAGCTCGAGCTCGTGGAGGACGTCTGCGAGGACGTCGCGATCATCGACCACGGTCGCATCGTCGCCACCGGGCACATCGACGACCTGAGAAACGCGTCGCAGCGGCGGCGGATCGAGCTCCGGCTCGAAAGCGCGTCGGACGAGTGGGTGCCGGCCGTCGCCGGGGTCGAGCTCGTCGAGCGCCGCGAGGGCGTCCTGCGCCTGCGCGCGCCCCGCGACGTCGATCCGGGGCAGGTGCTCGCCGAGGCCGGGCGGGCGGGGCGGGTCGTCGAGTTCACCTACGGGCCGCCGTCCCTCGCGGAGCTCTTCCTGGAGCTGGTGGGGCGATGAGCGGGCGGCGCGCGATCGCGCTCGTCGCCGGGCGCGAGATCCGCGAGCGTGTACGCAGCCGCGCGTTCCTCGCCTCGACGCTCGTCCTGGTCCTGCTCGTCGGCGGTTCGACCGCCTTGAACGGAGCCCTCTCGAAGGAGGCGACGTACGACGTCGCCGTGACTGCGCCGGCGCCGCCCGGGCTCGAGGCGGCCCTCGAGCGCGCCGCGGAGCCGTTCGACGCGAATGTGCGGCTGGAGATGGTCGCCTCGCCGGCCGCCGGGCGTGAGGCGCTCACGGCGGAGGACGTCGACGCGCTCCTGCTCCTGGGTGACGACCGGATCGTCTTCCGGGCGAACGTCGACACGGAGCTAGCTGCGGTCACGGACACTGCCGTCCGGGCGCTCCGCCGCCAGCTGCCGCCCGCGCCCGAGCTGACGGCGTCGACGCTCGAGCGGCCGGACGCCGAAGCCACCGACGCCGAGATCCTCGTGGCGGTCGCCGGCTCCCTGCTCCTGCTCATGTCCTTGGCCGTGTACGGCGAGTGGGTCGTCAACGGCGTCGTCGAGGAGAGGAACAACCGCGTCGTCGAGCTGATCCTGGCCACGATTCAGTCGCGCCACCTTCTCGCGGGCAAGGTGATCGGAATCGGGCTGCTCGGCCTCGCGCAGCTCGCGCTCGTCGCCGGCCTGGCCGCCGCGCTGCTCGCCGCAGGCGTCTTCGACGCCCCGGCCGCGCTCGGCGCCAGCCTCGCTCTGGTCGTGCCGTGGTTCGCTCTCGGCTTCGCGCTCTACGCGGTCGCCTACGCAGCAGCCGGCGCGCTGGCCTCGCGCCAGCAGAACGCGGACACCGCGGGTCAGCCGGTGACGTACACGCTCCTCGCCGCCTACTTCGCCGGCTACGTCGCCGTCTCCGCCGACCCCGGCGGCACCCTTGCCAACGTGCTGACCGTCTTCCCGCTGACCGCGCCGCTCGTTCTCCCCGCCCGGAGCGCCCTCGTCGGCGTGCCGCTCTGGGAGCACGCGCTCGCGCTCGTCCTCGTCCTTGCCTCGATCTACGCGCTCGTCCGCTTCGCCGGGCGGGTCTACGCCCACGGCCTCCTCCACGCCGGCCCCGGCCTCGGCGCCCGCGCGGCCTGGCGCATCGCCCGCCAGGGCTGAAGCACTGAACGAAAGGAGAACGCGATGATCCTGACAACCGGAATGGCCGTCGAAGGGCGGCCGGTCGAGCAGTACCTCGACGTCGTCACGGCCCAGGCGATCATGGGCGTCCACATCGGCCGGGACAAGAAGGCGCTCGGCCGCAGCATCGTCGGTGGTCGATCCGGCACCTACGAGGCGGAGTTCGCCAAGGCCGTCCGCGAGGCGAAGGACGAACTGCGTGACTCGGCCGAGGCACTCGGTGCCGACGCTGTCATCGCCGTCGCCCCTCGACTATGAGAAGGTGGGCGACGAGATGCTGATGGTCGCCGCCTGCGGGACCGCGGTGAAGCTCGGGTGAGGCAAAGACGTGGAAGATGACGCTCCTCGTTACCGCAGCCAGCAAGCACGGTGCGACTCTCGAGATCGCCGAGGCGATCGCCCGCGTGCTCGCTGAGCAGGGAGTCTCGGCCGAGCTCGTCCCCATCGACGAGGTGAGCAACCTCGGTCGCTACGACGCCGTCGTCCTCGGCAGCGCCGTCTACATGGGGAAGTGGCTCGAGCCGGCGCGGACGTTCATCGAGCGGCACGGGAACGCGCTCGCCGAGCGGAAGACCTGGTTGTTCTCGAGCGGCCCCATCGTCGGCGACCCGCCCAGGCCCGACCCCGCCGACGAGGCGGCCGGGCAGCGCGCTCTCGAGAGCGCACACGCGCGCGAGCACAGGCTCTTCGCCGGCAAGCTCGACAAGAGCAAGCTCGGCCTTCTCGAGAAGACCGCCGTGCGCGCCGCGCATGCGAGCGAGGGCGATTTCCGCGACTGGGGCGAGATCAACCGCTGGGCCGCCGAGATCGCGGCGCAGGTCAAGGCTGAAGCTTACGAGGGGTCCTGAACGGGAGCGACGGGACTCGACCCGTGACCTCCGGCGTGACGGGCCGGTCTTGTGTATCCGGCCTGGACGGGTATGGGCGGGGATTCCGCCCGAGAGCAGGGTCCTTCGGCGAGCGCCTTGCGGGGAGTGCCGGCTTCGGGGCGGGCGCTTCCGGCGACCTCGCGCGGGATGTGTGCGGGATGCGGTCGTTGGCCGAGTAGCGAACCATCGGACCGATCAGCCTGCGGCGCTGGCCGAGGCGGTCGCCGGCACGGTGGCAGCGTTCGACCTCGCCGGAAGAGATGTCCAGGTCAGCCCGATTCTCTAGTCTGGGCGGCGACGGAAGGGAGGCCGATCACGGTCTTGGGCGGTCCGCTCGTTCGGAGTCGGGAAGCACTTCGGAGGCAGGAGTGGGGCGAGGCCTTCGCCGAGTTCACGACCGTGGGTCGCGAGGCTGGGCTCGAGCCTTCTGATCTCGAGGGTGCCGCGCTTGCCGCATACCTCACCGGGAAGGACGACGAGTGCGAAGTCCTCTGGGGCCGCGCCTATCGCGCCTGGCTCGGCCGGGGAGATCGGCCCCGGGCCGCCCGCTGCGCGTTCTGGCTCGGCCTGCCGCTGCTCCTCAAGGGCGAGTCCGCTCGCGGCGGCGGGTGGCTCGCGCGCGCCACGCGACTCGTGGACGAGCCGCAGCTCGACTGCGCCGAGATCGGCCTGCTGCTGGTTCCCGTCGCGCTTCGAGCCCTGTCGGCGGGCGATGCGGCGAGTGCCTTGGAGACGTGCGGCCGGGTGGAAGAGCTGGGCGAGCGCTTCGACGATCGCGACGTGCTGGCCTTCGGTCACCTCGGTCGTGGACAGGCGCTGATCGCGCTCGGGGAGGTTGCACAGGGGGTGGTGCTGCTCGACGAGGCGATGGTCGCCGTCACCGCCGGCGAGGTGTCACCGATCGCCGCGGGCCTCGTGTACTGCGCCGTTCTCCTCGCGTGCCAGAGCACCTTCGACCTCGCTCGCGCGGAGGAGTGGACGGCGGCGCTGCAGCGCTGGTGCGACTCCCAGCAGGATCTCGTTCCCTTCCGCGGTGAGTGCCTCGTCCATCGGGCCGAGGTCCTGCAGACCCGCGGGGAGTGGCCGGAGGCGCTGGCCGAGGCGCGGCGGGCCTGTGAGTGGCTCGCCGGCCGCCCGGCCGCGGGCCGTGCCCACTATCAGCTGGGCGAGCTCCACCGGCTGCGCGGCGAGTTCGCCGAGGCGGACGAGGCTTTTCGCGCCGCGAGCGCACTGGGACGGCAGCCTCAACCCGGCTGTGCCCTGCTCCGGCTGGCTCAGGGTCACCCGGAGGCGGCGGCGGCGATGATCGGGCGTGCCGTCGAGGAGGCGCGGGACGGCAGCGCGAGAGCGAAGCTTCTGCCCGCCTACGTCGAGATCGCGTTGGCCCACGACGACACCGCGCTGGCGCGCGGCGCGGCCGACGAGCTCGCCGCGATCGCCGCGGATCGCGACGCCTTGCTCCTCCACGCCGTCGCCGCCGAGGTCGAGGGCGCGGTGCTGCTCGCCGAGGGAGACCCACGGGCGGGATTCGCCAGCCTGCGACGGGCCTCGACCGAGTGGCAGGAGCTGCCAGTGCCGTACGAGGCGGCACGGACGCGCGTCGCGCTGGGGCTCGTCTGCCGGGAGCTCGGCGACGAAGAGACTGCCGCCATGGAGCTCGAGGCCGCTCGGAGCACGTTCGCCCAGCTCGGCGCGGCTCCCGATCTCGACCGGGTAGAGCGGCTCCTGGGCAGACCGACGGCCGCTGCCGACGGGCGGCTGACGGCACGAGAGTTGGAGGTGCTCGCGCTCGTGGCGGGCGGCCGCACGAACCGGCAGATCGCGACGGTGCTCGTCATCAGCCCACACACGGTCCGGCGGCACCTGCAGAACGTCTTCCGCAAGCTCGGCGTGTCCTCACGCGCCGCCGCCACCGCCTACGCGCTCCGGCACGAGCTCGTCCCCGACGAGCCCGTGGCACGAACGGACCACTAGCCGGGCTGAGCAAGGTTGGTACGTGCGGGCGATGCGGCTCGCGCGGGTCGCCTTCTACCGTGGAGCCGAATGAGCAACCGCGGCCCGGGTTTGGCACGGGCGCATTGAGGAGGCAACGCCATGACGCAGCAGATCTCGTTCG
>DASTQA010000043.1:0-12758 GCA_035762005.1 Gaiellaceae bacterium | reverse complement strand
GAGCCGCTCAGGAGGGTGAACGCCGCGCAGGGGTTGCCTGATCCGACAAAACTCCCTGCAAATAGGCCAGAAAGCCGACGCCCGGACTCGAACCGGGGACCCCTTCATTACGAGTGAAGTGCTCTACCAGCTGAGCTACGTCGGCGGGGGCTCCGAGGAGCCACGTTCGAGTATAGCCCCGCTCCCCGCCCCGTCCTCCGTCCGCTCGGGCACGAGGCGGAAGCGGCAGAACTCGCGGCCGAGGAGGAGGCCCCGCCCTTCCCAGCCGCCGGGGACGGGCTCGAGCTCGTCCCGGACCGGGAGCAGGCGGTAGGCGAGCGTCCGGCCCCGCACGCGGAACGGTGCGACCGGGATCGGGCCGATGCGGGTCGTGCCGCTCTCCGGGCCGATGGTCTTCCGCACGCCCCGGGGCGGCAGGAGACCGGAGATCCGCTCGACGCGCCAACGGCCGGCCGGCGCCCGCGTCATTTCCGGCCTCGGCGAGATCATGTGCAAGGAATACCGCTTCGGGCCTGCGCGAAACGCGCCGGCCCCGGGCGCCCGCGGAGAGCGCCCGGAGCCGCGCGCGGCTAGGCGAGAACCGGCTCCCGGCGTCGCTCGTGCTCGGCGACGAACGCCTCCAGGGCGTCGGCGAGGGTCGGGCGGCCGTGGTCGGCCAGCCCGTAGGTCGCGTGGCGCACCGGATGGCGGATGTCGATCAGGCGGGCGAGGTTCATCGGCGTGCCCGTGATGACGGCGTCGCACTCGGCGGCATTGATCGTCTCCTCGAGCTCGGCCAGCTGCTTCTCGCCGTAGCCCATGGCCGGGAGCACCGTCCCGATCCCGGGGTACTTGCGGAACGTGTCCGCGATCGACCCGACCGCGAAGGGTCGCGGGTCGACGAGGTCGGTCGTCCCCGCCTGGTGGGCGGCGACGGTGCCGGCGCCGTACGGCATCTCGCCGTGGGTGATCGTCGGTCCGTCCTCGACGACGAGGACCTTCGCCCCCGCCAGGGGCGGGCCGGCGTCGAGCGTCACGGGCGAGGCGGCCTTGACGACCGTCGCGTCGGGGTTGACGGAGAGGACGTTGGCGACGACCGTGGCGACGTCCTCGCCGCGGGCGCTGTCGACCTTGTTGACGACGACGACGTCCGCCAGGCGGACGTTCGTCTCGCCCGGGTGGTACCGCAGCTCGTGACCGGGGCGGAGCGGGTCGACGACGGTGATCATGAGGTCGGGTGCGAAGAACGGCAGGTCGTTGTTCCCGCCGTCCCAGACGACCACGTCGGCCTCCTCCGCCGCCTGGCGGAGGATCTCCTCGTAGTCCACGCCGGCGTACATGACCATGCCCATCTCGACGGGCGCCTCGTACTCCTCGCGCTCCTCGATCGTCGGGTTCGACGCGTCGATGTCCGCGAGCGTGGCGAAGCGCTGCACGCGCATCGCCTCGAGGTCGCCGTACGGCATCGGGTGCCGGACGAGCGCGACGCGGAGCCCCGCGTCGAGCAGGAGCCGCCCGACGGCCCGGCTCGTCTGGCTCTTCCCGCACCCGGTGCGCGCGGCGCAGACCGCGACGACCGGCTTCTCGCTCCGGAGCATCGTCGCCTTCGGGCCCATGAGGCGGAAGTCCGCCCCGGCGGCGAGGACCCGCGAGGCCTTGTGCATGACGTCCTCGTGCGAGAGGTCGGAGTAGGCGAGGACGACCTCGTCGACGGCCTCGCGCTCGACGATCGCCGTCAGCTCGTCCTCCGGCCGGATCGGGATGCCCTCGGGGTAGCGGTCGCCGGCGAGCGAGGCCGGGTACCTGCGGTCGTCGATCCCGGGGATCTGGGCCGCGGTGAAGGCGACGACCTCGACCTCGGGATCGTCGCGGAAGGCGACGTTGAAGTTGTGGAAGTCGCGGCCTCCGGCTCCCATGATGATGACCTTGCGCATCGCGTCTCCTTTCGGGCGAGGGTGGGCCCGCGCCGGCCGCGGCGCGGGCCTCCTCCTGACGGCTCACGAGAGCGGAGCCGTCAAGCTCGGCCGCTCGGCGAGCGGGGTCGTCGGCTCGACCGGAAGCGGCGGGTAGTCGGGTGCGGTCTTGCTCGCGCGCCACCTGGCCCAGATGTAGACCGGGATGCCGGCGATCAGCAGCATGAACCCCTTCGCGATGTACTCGTAGCCCGCGCCCCAGATCGCCCAGGACGAGTAGGCGAGCGCGAGGAACGCGATCACCGAGTAGCGGGCGAGGTGGACGCCGGAGAACGAGGCGCGATCGGCGAAGAAGAGGTAGAGCTGCGCGGCCGCGGCGTACGTGTAGGGCACGAGAGCCGTGAGCGTCGCGATGATGATGATGTCGGTGAACATGTCCACGATCGTCCCGGAGCCCTGCAGGTTCAGGAGCAGCAGCCCCGTGATGAGCACGGACGAGACGACGAGCCCGAAGACCGGCGTCCCGCGCTCGCCGTGGAGGCGGGCGAACTGCTTCGGGAAGAGCCCGTCACGGGCCGCTCCCAGCGGAGCGCGCCCCTGGAGCAGGATCCACCCGTTGAGGACGCCGAAGATCGAGATCATCGCCACGACGGCGATCGCCTTGCCGCCCCAGGTTCCGCCGAAGATGACGTTGGCGCCGTCGGCGAAGGGGCTCGAGGACTCGGCGAGCGCCGAGCTAGCGATCATCCCGAAGAGCGCCAGCGTCGCCACCAGGTAGAGGATCGAGGCGGCCGCGGTGCCGAGAATGGTGGCGCGCGGGATCGTCCGCTCGGGATCCTTCACCTCCTCGGCGGGGACGGTGGCGGACTCGAGTCCGATGAAGGCCCAGAGGGTGAGCAGGGCGGCAGCGCTGATGCCCCAGTCGAAGCCGCTCGAGAGCGTGAACGGCTCGAAGTTGCCGGTGTCCATGAAGAACAGCCCGACGACGCCGATCACGAGCAGCGGCACGAACTTGAGGATCGTCGTGACGACCTGGATCCGACCTGCCTCACGGGCCCCGAGGACGTTCGCGAGGGTCAGGATCCACACGAGCGAGATCGCGACCACGACCGCGATCCAGTTCTTCGAGGCGTCGCCCCAGAAGACGGCGAGGTAGCCGGCGAACGCGATCGCGATCGCCGCGTTCCCCACCCACGCGTTGATCCAGTAGCTCCAGGCGGTCTGGAAGCCGATGAAGTCGCCGAAGGCCCTGCGGGCGTACACGTACGGGCCGCCGGTCTTCGGATACGCCCGTCCGAGGGTCGCGAAGACGAGCGCGAGCAGCATGGCGCCGAGCCCGGTGAAGGCCCACGCCAGGATGGACACGGGCCCCGCCGTGCCGGCCATCGCGGCCGGCAGGAGGAAGACCCCCGAGCCCACCATGTTTCCGACCACGAGTGCCGTGGCCATCCAGAGGCCGAGTGAGCGCTTGAGCCGGGGGCCCCCGTCGGTCGTCGGCGTCGCGGCCACGGTGACGTTTCCGTTCCGTTTCACCACGATCAGCTCCTGATGCGTCGAGCACATCGTCCGCCCGCGCGCACGGGGGAGCATCGGCGGCCGTACCGATCGCGGCTGCGGGGAACGGGAGGACCGGCTGCGGAAAAGCCGAAGCGGCGGGCTACTTGCCCGACTTGCCCTGGGAGCTCTTGGACGCCTTCTCGGTGGCGCTCGAGCTCGCCTGGGGCGGCAGCGTCTTCTCGTCCGAGCCGGCGGCCTGGCTCGAGGCGGGCGGCGGCGGGCCGGTCGTGTCCGCGAACACCGGCTTGCCGGTCTCGGCGGCGTGGGGCTGGCCCTTTCCGCTCTTCGCCTTCTCCGCCTTCTCGGGCTTCCCGGCCTTCGCCTGCCCGGGCGCGGTCGCCTTGCCTTTGGCCTTGCCGTTCGCCCCCGCCCCTTCGGCCCGCTCCTGCCCGGAGGCCTTGCCCTTCCGCTCGGCCTTCTCCCGGCCGGGCGCCGCCGCGCGCTCCCCGACGGCCGCTGGGCCCGAGCGGAAGGCCTTCACGTCGCCGGGTCGGTCGCTCGGGCCGGTGATGGGCACGCTCGCCGGCGCCGATCCCGGCGCCGAGTCCTCTCTTGCCGTCTCGACGGCGGCTTCGGCCTCTGCCGGCGGAGCTGCGCGGTCGCGCCAGACGCCGGCGGGATCGGTCGCGGCCACCGTCGCGCTCGTGGCCGCGACGACGAGCGCCGCGGCGACCTTGGCGCTCGCGCCGCCGGCGAAGAAGCCCTTGACGGCTGCGACGAGCCCCGCGACGTCGAACGCGTGCGCGAGCCGGAGGCGCCGGCGCTTGCCGGGGTCCTCGAGCGCGGCGGCGAGCGAGCGCCGCGCGCGGAAGATGAGCGTCTCGACCGCCGCCTGCGTCAGGCCGAGGCGCGTGGCCACCTCCGCGTAGGAGAGCCCCTGCCACTCGCGGAGGAGGATCGCGCGGCGCTGCTGCTCGGGCAGGCTGGCGAGCGCGTCGACGAGGCCGATGAGCTCGTCGCCGCGCCGCTCCGGCGCCGCGACCGTCTCCTCGATGAGATCTCCGTCCTGCACCCGCTCGAGCCGTGCCCTGCGCCCGCTCGAGCGAAGGCGGGTGAGGCAGACGTTCTGGGCGATGCGCAGGAGCCAGGCCGAGCCGACCTCGGGCCGGACCCCGTCCTTGAGCCCGCGGCAGGCGTTCAGGTACGTCGCCTGGAGCGCGTCCTCGGCCTCCTCGGGGGAGCGGAGGAGCCGCAGGCAGTAGCCGTAGACCCAGCCCGAGTGCTCCTGGAAGAGCCGCTCGGCCGTCTCGGAGACGGCCGGCTCGAGGCGAACGGCGCTACTCGCTTCGTGGGCGACGGCCATAGGCAGATTGTCGGCGTTCGGCTCTCAATGCTCAAGTCCACTTCGGGAAGCCATCTCCATCATTGCCGTGGCTCACCGGCCCGAACCCACCTCGCGGCACTCGTCCACGGGGACGTCGACGCCGTCGTCCCCACCCTCGAGGGTGACCGTGCAGAGGTCCTCGAGCACCTTGTAGCCGGTGACGACTCCCCCGCCGTGCGGCGTCTCGACGCGGCGGCCGACGCGCGGCGCCCGGTCGCGGAAGCTCTTGTAGAGCGGGTGCTCGAAGGCAAGGCAGCAGCGGAGGCGCCCGCACAGTCCAGTGATGCGCCCGGAGCTCATGGAGAGGTCTTGCTCCTTCGCCATGCGCAGCGTGATCGGCTGCTCGTGCGAGGGGAAGCGGCGCGAGCACATCTTCCCGCCGCAGAGGCCGTTGTCGCCACAGAGGCGCGCGCACTCGCGCGGTCCGACGGAGCGGAGCTCGACCCGGCGGTGGAGCCGGTCGCGGAGAGCCGACTGGAGCCGCGCCGAGTCGGGCCGCTCGTCGGCCTCGTAGGAGAAGACGAGGCGGGAGCCGTCGAAGACGAGCTCGGCCGCCACGGGCTTCAGCGTCTCCCCCTGCTCGCGGACGACCTCGCGGAAGACGCGGAGCGCGCGGCGGGCTTCCTCGCGGTTCGCCGCCCAGGTCTCCTTGTCCACCTCGGTGGCGCGACGGACGACGCGCTTGAGCGGCGGGGCCGGCTCTCCCTCGAGCTCGTGGTTCGCCTCGACGACGCGCCCGAGCTCCTGCCCGCGCGACGTCTGGCAGATCACGCGCTCGTTCCAGGTGAGCTCGAGCCCGCCCGGGTCGAAGGAGTAGACCTTGCCGCCCGGGGAGAAGACGACGCCGACGGCGGCGGTCACGGCCTCGCGCCTCCCAGCTCCCGGCGCAGACGGACGAAGAGCGCCTCGAGCGCGAGGCCCGGCTGGACGTTGAACTCGAACGAGCGCCACACCTCCCGGACCGTCTCGGCGGCGCGCTCGGCCGCGGGCCCCCGCTCGGGCGTGCCGTCGGCCGCGAGCTCCGCGAGTCGGTCCGAGTTGAGGACGGCCGCCTCGGCCCCCGCGCCCGCGACCATCAGGTCGCGGTACCAGCCCGAGAGGAGGTCGAGGGACTCGAGGATCTCCTCCCGCTCGGCCCCCCGGCCCGCGCGGCGGCTGCGTTGCTCGGCCTCGCGCGCCGTCTCGTCGGGCCACGTCTCCTTCTCCGCGGCCGCGCGGGCCTTCGCCGCCCGCTCCTGGGCGAGCGCGGTCACCCGGCGCGAGGCGGCCCCGGGGTCGAAGCCGGGGTCGAGGTAGACGGAGCGCGCCAGCTCGATCAGCCCGGAACGGCGCTCGCCCGCCTCGGCGTCGAGCAGGCGCTCGGCCCGGTCGAGCCGGCCGGCCGCGACGCGCGCGAGCGCGTCGAGCGGCTCGCCCGCCAGCCCCCGCGCCGAGAGGAACGCCTTGATCGCGCGCTGCGAGAGCCGCCGGAAGGGGACGAGCTGACAACGCGAGCGGATCGTCGGCGGCAGGAGCCCGAGCTCGTCCGCGACGAGGACGATGACCGCGTACGGCGGCGGCTCCTCGAGGTCCTTGAGGAGCGCGTCCGCGGCGTCCTCGTTCAGGAGGTGCGCGCGCAGGACGACGTAGACCCGCCGCTCGGCCTCGAAGGGCCGCATGTGGAGGTCTCGCCGCAGGTCGCGGATCGGGTCGATCCGGATCTGGTCGCCGAGGGGCTCGAGGACGTAGAGGTCCGGATGGACGCCGCGGGCGACACGGTCCGGGTCGCGCAGGAGCTCGCCGGCGAACGCGAGGGCGGCGCGCCGCTTGCCGACGCCCCGCGGCCCGTGGAAGAGGTATGCGTGCGCCGGAGCCTCCGCGAGCGCCGCCCGGAGGAGCCCCTTCGCCTCGTCCTGCTCAGGAAAGGTCTCGAACGCGTCCATGGATCGTCTCGGCGATATCTTCGGGCTTCCCCGTCCCGTCGACCACCACCACGCGCCGGCCGAACGCCTGCGCGAGCTCGCCGTAGGCGCGGTCGACCTCGTCCGCGAAGCCCGCTCCCTCGCGCTCGATGCGGTCGGGCTCACCGTCGCCGCGCGCGGCCGCCTCCCCGGGCGGGATCCGGATCACGAACGTGCGGTCGGGGAGGAGACCGCTAATCGCGAGCAGGTTGAGCTCGAGCACCCGCTCGACGCCGAGGCCCCGCGCGAGACCCTGGTAGGCGAGGGAGGAGTCGAGGTAGCGGTCGCTGACGACGTCGGCGCCGCGCGCAAGCGCCGGCTGGATGACCTCGTCGACGAGCTGGGCGCGCGCGGCGGCGAAGAGCGCCGCCTCGGCCCAGGGCGCGACGTGACCGCCGTGGAGGAGGAGGCGCCGGACCTCCTCGCCGAGCGCGGTCCCGCCCGGCTCTCGCGTGAGGACCACGTCGCGACCCTCGGACCTGAGCCGCTCGGCGAGGAGCCGCGCCTGGGTCGATTTGCCCGAGCCGTCCACCCCTTCGAAGGTGACGAACATGCGAGCGCCGTAGGATACGCGCGTGCGGGCCATCGTCACCGGAGGGGCGGGGTTCATCGGCTCGCACGTCGTGGACGCCCTCGTGGCCCGGGGCGACGCCGTGGTCGTGCTCGACGACCTCTCGCGGGGGAAGCGGGAGAACGTCAACCCCGGCGCCCGGCTCGTCGTCGCCGACATCCGCGACGAGGCGGCCGTGGGCGAGGTCTTCGCCGAGGCACGACCGGAGGCGTGCCTGCACCTGGCGGCGCAGGCGGACGTCCGCGTCTCGGTCGCCGAGCCGGCCTTCGACGCCGACGTGAACGTCCTCGGGACGATCCGCCTCCTCGAGGCGGCCCGGGAGCTCGGCACGCGAATCGTCTTCACCTCGACGGGCGGGGCGATCTACGGCGAGTGCGAGGAGCCGGCGCCGGAGACCGCCGAGCGTGCCCCGCTCGCGCCGTACGGCACCTCGAAGCTCGCCGGCGAGGAGTACCTGGCGATGTACAACCGGCTCTACGCGAGCTCGCACACGACCCTTCGCCTCGGCAACGTCTACGGGCCGCGGCAAGACCCGCACGGGGAGGCGGGCGTCGTCGCCATCTTCCTCGGCCGGATCGCGGAGGGGACGGCTCCGCACGTCTTCGGCGACGGGAGCCAGCAGCGCGACTACGTCTACGTCGGCGACGTGGCGGAGGTGACCGTCGCCGCGCTCGACGGCCCCGCCGGCGTCTTCAACGTCGGCACCGGCGTCGCGACGTCGGTCCTCGATCTCCTCGAGGAGTGCCTTCGCGTCTCCGGCTCCTCGGTGGAGCCGATCTTCGACCCGCCGCGCCTCGGCGAGCTCCAGCGGAGCGTGCTCGACCCCGGCCTCGCGGAGCGCACGCTCGGCTTCCGCGCACGGACGCCGTTTCCCGCCGGGATCGCGGCGACCTGGGACTCCATCGGGACGGAAGGAGAGGACGGCCGCGGGGCGAACTAGGTCGCCCCGTGGATCACACGAGCCAGCTCCCCGCGCCGCAGCCGTGGCGCTCGGCGGCCCTGATCGCGGCCACCGTCGCGGCGGTCGAGCTCGCGCTCCTGCTCGTCCTGGGCGTGTTCCTCTTCGGCAAGCTCTTCGCCGGCGAGGTCGAGAAGGCGACCGATCCCGTCACCGTCGCCCGGGCCGCGGACGCGCGCGACGGACAGGGGAGCGGGCCGGCGCCGTCCGAGGCGGAGCCCACGCTCCTCGAGCGCGGGAAGACGTCGGTGCTCGTCCTCAACGGCAACGGCCTCGCCGGGGCGGCGGCGGCCGCGGCCGAGCGGGTCCGCGCCAGGAGCTACGTCGTCGCCGGCACCGGCAATGCGCCGCACACGGACTTCGCGCGCTCGGTCGTCATCTACCGGCCGGGGTTCCGCGGCGAGGCGAGGCGCCTCGGCCACGACGTCGGCATCCGGCACGTAGCGCCGCTCGACGGCATGCGCGCCCGGGACCTGCACGGCGCGCACCTCGCCCTGGTCGTCGGCGGGTAGCCCGCCCGCCGCGGGCTACGCTAGGACGGTGGCCGAGCCGCTCCTGACCCGCGCCTGCCGCCGCGAGCCGGTGGAGCGCACGCCCGTGTGGTTCATGCGCCAGGCCGGCCGCTCGCTGCCCGAGTACCGCCGGGTGAGGGAGCGCTTCGGCCTCTTCGAGATCTGCCGCCGACCGGAGCTCTGCGCCGAGGTCACGCTCCAGCCGGTGCTGGCCCACGGAGTCGACGCCGCCGTGCTCTTCGCCGACATCATGCTCCCCGTCCTCGGGATGGGCGTCGAGGTCGAGCTCGTCGAGAACGTCGGCCCGGTCGTCCGCCGGCCGGTCGAGACGGCGGCCGACGTCGAGCGGCTGCGGGTTCCCGAGCCGCAGGAGGCGGTGCCGTTCGTCCTCGAGACGCTCGCGCTCCTCCGCGCCGAGCTCGACCCGGAGCGGGCGGTCATCGGCTTCGCCGGAGCGCCGTTCACCGTCGCCGGCTACCTGCTCGAAGGACGGCCGTCGCGCGACTTCCTGCGGACGAAGGCCTGCATGTACGCGGCCCCCGGCGTCTGGCACGGGCTGATGGAGAAGCTCACGGACACCTTCGCCGCCTACCTGCGCGCCCAGGCGGGGGCCGGCGCGGACGTCGTGCAGCTCTTCGACTCCTGGGTCGGGGCGCTCTCGGTCGACGACTACCGCGAGTTCGTGGCGCCCTACTCCGCGCGGATCCTCGCGGCCGTCGACGTGCCCACGATCCACTTCGGCACGGGCACGGCCCACCTCCTGCGGGACCTCGCGGCCACGGGAGGCGACGTGATCGGACTCGACTGGCGGATCCCCATCGAGGTCGGCTGGGAGCTTGTCGGCTCCGGGCGGGGCGTCCAGGGGAACCTCGACCCGGCGCTGCTCCTCGGGCCGTCGGAGCGCGTCGAGGCGGCGACCGTGCGGATCCTCGACGCGGTCGCGGGCCGCCGCGGCCATGTCTTCAACCTCGGCCACGGGGTCCTCCCCGCGACCGACCCGGCCCGGCTGCGAGAGCTCGTTCGGCTCGTCCACGAGCGGACGGGCGTCGAGGTGACGGCGTGAGCGCCCCTCCGGGCTCGGCACCGTCCACGGCGCCCGTCTGGGGCACCCCGGCCCACCACCCGCTTCCGAGCGTACCGGCGAGTTCCGCGCGCGTGGTGTGCGAATCGTGGCGAGAGGGAGCCGGAGCGTGACGGAAGACGCGACGACGGCGGTCGTCCTCATGGCCTACGGGAGCCCCGAGCGCGTCGAGGACATCCCGGCCTACTTCGCCGACATCCGCGGCGGGCGCCCGCCGCGGCCGGAGGCGGTCGCGGAGCTGACCGAGCGCTACCGCCGCATCGGCGGCTCCCCGCTGAACGAGATCACCGAGGCCCAGCGCGCCGCGCTCGAGCGCGAGCTCGGCCTCCCGGTCCGCGTGGGCATGAAGCACTGGACGCCCTGGATCGCGGACGCGGTCGAGGAGGCGCTCGCCGGCGGCGCCGGCAGGCTCGTCGGGCTCGTGCTCGCGCCGCACTACTCGCGACTCTCGATCGGCGGGTACCGCGAGCGCCTCGAGCGGGCGGTCGCCGGCCGCGCGGAGCTCGTCTTCGTCGAGAGCTGGCACGACCACGAGCCGTACCTCGACGTCGTCGCCGGGCGGGTGCGCGGCACCGACGCGCACGTCGTCTTCACCGCCCACAGCCTCCCGGAGCGCATCCTCGCCGAGGGCGACCCCTACCGCGACCAGCTGCTCGAGACGTCGCGCCTCGTGGCCGAGCGCGCGGGCATCGAGCGTTGGTCCTTCGCCTTCCAGAGCGAGAGCCCGACCGGCGAGCCGTGGCTCGGGCCCGACATCCTGGCGGAGCTCGAGTCACTGCACGCGGCCGGGGTCCGCAGGGTGCTCGTCGCGCCCGTCGGCTTCGTCTGCGACCACCTCGAGATCCTCTGGGACCTCGACGTCGAGGCACGTGAGAAGGCCGCCGAGCTCGGGCTCGAGCTCGACCGGATCGAGTCGCTGAACGCCGACCCGGGCTTCGTGCGCGGGCTCGCCGAGCTCGTGAGGCAGGCCTCGGGCGAGCGAGAGCGAATCGGACCGAAATGAGCACGCGGAGCTGCCCCGACTGGCCCGCCCTCTTGGAGGTGGCGCCCGACCTGCACTTCAAGCACTACACGATCGCCGAGGCGCGCCTCCCCGCCGAGGTGCTCGTGAACCTCCCGGACGTCCCCCAGGAGGCGGTCGCCATCTGCGCCGACCTCGACCACAACGTCTTCAACCCCTCGCACACCGACCCGCGCGTGGCAGCGGCGCTGCAGGACACCTACTGGTACTCGCTCACCGAGTGGGCGCAGCGCGCGCCGCGGCCGTAGCGCGCGGCCCGTACGATTCGGCCCATGGGAAAGGGCTACGCCGAGGGGCCGGCGGCCGAGGAGCGGTTCGCCGAGCTCGAACGGGCCGAGCGCGGCGCCGCCGAGGAGGCCGCGCCCGATCGCGCCGCCGTCTACGGCTCGACGGACGGCGAGCCCGAGCGCCACTTCCTCGGCTGGCTCGGGGAGGTCGACCCGGACGAGCTCTTCGCGAGCGGCGAGGCCTGGGGGATCACGGTCGTCCGCCGCCGCGCGGACTAGCGGCGCTCGCACCAGAAGACGTCGGTCCGGTAGGGCAGCTCGACGCGCTCGCGGCCGCGCGTCGCCGGGTCGCCCGCGAGCAGGTCGCGAACCCGGGCGAGCACGGTCGCGCGCTCCTCGTCGCCGAGCGCCGCGACGAAGCTGACCGAGGCCACGCGGGCGACGACCGCCTCGGGCTCGAGGAGCTGCGTGTGTGCGAAGGACGCAGCGGCGAGCTGCGAGAAGCGGCGCGTGCCCGCGAACGCCTCGCGCCAGGCGCCGGAGGCGTAGCGGGGCGCCGTCCCGCGGTGCGGCTCCATGATCGCCGTGAGCTCCGCGACCCACGGCACCGACTCGTCCCTCGCGTTCCACGCGAGCCCGAGCCGCCCTCCCTCCCGCAGGACGCGGTGGATCTCCGCGAGCGCCTCTCCGCCGCGGAACCAGTGGAACGCGGAGCCGACGACGACGGCGTCCACGGAGCCGGCGGGGAGCGGGATCGCCTCGGCCGTCCCGGCGAGGACGCGGACGTCTGGGCAGGCGCGCGCGAGCGCGGCCCGCATCTCCGCCACCGGCTCGACGGCGACGAGCGTCGCCCCGGTCCCCGCGAGCGCGCGGGTCAGCTTGCCCGTCCCCGCAGCGAGGTCGAGCGCCGTCCTCCCCGGCCCCAGCGCGAGCGACTCCGCGAGCCGGGCCACCGCGCCGGGCGGATAGCCGGGGCGCCCGCGCTCGTAGTCGGCGACCGCGCGCGCGAAGCCGCGCGAGGCGGCCTCGTGGATGCCCGCGCCCACGGGGGGAAGCCTACGGCCCGGAGCCCCTCGGGGCCCCGGGCCGCTGCTCGGGAGAGGGCCCCGTGCCCGCTGACCCGGTCGGGTTCCCGACCTGCAGGATCCCGACCTGGCCCATGTCCACGCTTGCGAACGAGTGGGAGACGCGCGCGGCGGCGGCCTGCTCGGCGTCCTTGCCCGTCTGACCGGCGTAGCCGACGAAGCCCTGGCTCCGCGTCGGCTGTCGCCGGAGCGGCGCCGTGGTCGGCGGCGGGGCCCTGCCCGCTCCGCGTCCGCCTGTCTTTCTGGGCCACGTCGGCGGAGACGACGGTCGTGGTCGTCCCGGCGATGGCAGCGAGGACGAGGAACGCGAGGGCGATGGCTTTCATGTGGGCTCTCCAGGATCGGTTTCTCCTCAGCATCGGGAGGAGGCGGAGCCCCGGCATCCGGGGACGGGCGCACGGGTCCTGCGGCATCCCGCAGGACAAGGAGTGGCGGCGGCGCGCCGACCGGCACGTCTGCCCGCGCCCGAAGGGCATACTGCGCCCTCGTGAGCGAGCCGGTCCTGGTTCCGCGCGGCGGCGGCGAGGTCATCGGAGACGCGCCGCACAGGCGGGTCGAGATCCTGTCCGACGACGAGACGCTGCACGCGA
>DASTQA010000042.1:0-31617 GCA_035762005.1 Gaiellaceae bacterium | reverse complement strand
GCGCGCCGAGCCGACCGCCCCTGGCAAGCTGAGCGCATGGCCGAGCCGGCGATCCGTCTCTGCGGGGTGGTGAAGCGCTACGGCGCCATCACGGCGGTCGACGGGCTCGATCTCGTCGTGCCCGAGGGGACGTGCGTCGGGCTGCTCGGGCCGAACGGCGCCGGCAAGTCGACGACGATGCGGCTCCTCACGGCGCAGGCGATCGCCGACGAGGGCGAGCTCGAGGTGCTCGGCTTCCGCCTGCCGGAGGAGTCGAAGGCGGCCCGCGCGCAGTGCGGCGTCGCCCCGCAGCTCGACAACCTCGACGTCACGCTGACGGTCGAGCAGAACCTGCTCGTCTTCGCCCACCTCTACCGGATCGGCCGTGCGGACCGGCGCCGCGCGATCGAGCGGGCGCTCGAGATGGCGAAGCTCGTCGACCGGCGCGACTCGCGCGTCGACAAGCTCTCGGGCGGCATGCGCCGCCGCCTGCTGATCGCACGCGCGCTCGTGCACCGCCCGCGGCTCGTCCTCCTCGACGAGCCGACCGTGGGCCTCGACCCGCAGGTGCGGCAGGAGCTCTGGGCGCTCGTCGACGCCCTCCGGAGCGAGGGGACGACGATCCTCATGTCGACGCACTACATCGAGGAGGCGCAGCGCCTCGCGGACACCGTGACGATCATGTCGCACGGCAAGGCGGTCGCCGCCGGGCCGCCCACGGCGCTCGTCGCCGAGCACGCCGGCCGGGAGGCGCTCGAGGTCTACGGTCCGCCGGCGCGCCTGGCCGAGGTCGAGGCCCAGGCGCTCGGTGCGGGCCGGCGGACGCGTCGCACCGGCACGAGCGTTTCGGTCCTCGGCCTCGACGGCGGCGACGGCTTCCCGCTCGAGGGGGAGCGGCGCCCGGCGAACCTCGAGGACGTCTTCGTCCTCCTCACCGGCGAGGAGATCGGCTGATGGCCGTCGCCACCGCGTCGCGTCCGCGCCGCCTCGGCCGGCTCGAGCGGCCCGCCCTCACCGGCGTCCTCGTGCGCGAGGTCGTCAACTTCTCCTCCTACTGGCGCTCGGCGACGTTCTCCTCGACCGTCGAGCCGACGATCTACCTGCTCGCGTTCGGCTTCGGGTTCGGCTCGCTCGTGAGCACGATCGGCGGCTACGAGTACGTCGAGTTCGTCGGCACGGGCACGGTCGCCACGGCCGTGCTCTTCTCGAGCGCCTTCCCGGCCATGTTCGGGACGTTCGTGAAGTACCAGTTCCAGCGCACCTACGACGCCATCCTCGCCGCGCCCGTGGACACCGAGGAGCTCGTCACCGCGGAGGCGCTGTGGATCGCCACGCGCGCCGGCGTCTACGGCTGCGTGCCTCTCCTCGTTGCCATCGTCTTCGGTCTCGACCCGGCGTGGGGCATGCTCACGGTTCCCCTGATCGCGTGGGTGGCCGGCCTCGGCTGGGCATGCTTCGGCATCTCGATCGCCGGCTTCGCCAAGTCGTTCGAGAACTTCAACTACGTCGTGAGCGCCGTGCTGACGCCGCTCTTCCTCGTGGCCGGAACCTTCTTCCCGCTCGACCAGTTCCCGGAGTGGATCCAGTGGCTGGCCAACCTGAACCCGCTCTACCACACCGTTCAGCTCGTCCGCCACGCAGCCTTCGGCTGGGAGGGCTGGGCGGACATCGCCAGCGTCGGCGCGCTCCTCCTCTTCGCGCTCGTCATGTGGCGCATCTCCATCCATGCGATGACGCGGAAGCTCGTCGACTAGCCTCCCGGGCTGGATCGGCGCGCGCTCCAGGCGCGAGAATGGGTCGATGGCGGAGGACGCACCGGGCACGGAGAGCGGCTGGGCCGCCCTCGCGGAGGGTCGCTGGCGGGAGGCGCGCGCGCTCTTCGAGGAGGCCGTCGCAGCCGGCGAGAGCGCGGAGGCGCTCGAGGGGCTGAGCTGGGCGGCCTGGTGGCTCGACGACGCGCCGGCCGTGTTCGCCTGCCGGGAGCGGGCCTTCGGCCTCTACGACGAGGGGGGAGAGCCTGCCGCCGCCGCCCGCATGGCGACCTGGCTGGCGGTCGACGAGCTCGACTTCAACGGCGCGTGGGCCGTGGCGGACGGCTGGCTCGCCCGCGCGAGGCGCCTCCTGGAGCCGCTCGAGCCCGGGCCCGACCACGGCTGGCTCGCCTTCCACGAGGGCTACCTCGCCCACGCCCGGGGAGAGACCGACCGGGCACGAGCGCTCGCGGCCGAGGTTGCGGAGCTCGGCCGGCGCCTGGGCGTCGCCGACCTCGAGATGCTCGGCCTCGCCCTCGAAGGCGCCTCCCTCGTCTCTGTCGCCGAGATCGAGGACGGGATGCGCTGCCTCGACGAGGCCACCGTCGCCGCGCTCGCGCGCAGCCCCTCGATCCCGATCTCGAGCGCGTGGACGTGCTGCATGCTCGTCTCCGCCTGCACCCGGGTCCTCGACTACGAGCGCGCCTTCGAGTGGTGCGACCGGATCGCCGAGTTTGCCGAGCGCTACGGCAGCCGCTACATGCTCGCGTTCTGCCGCGCCGAGTACGGCGCCGTGCACCTCTGGCGGGGCCGGTGGGCCGAGGCGGAGGCCCAGCTCGCGGCGGCGGCCGAGGACTTCTCCTGCTCGCGTCCGGCCTGGGCCGGCGGGCCGCTCGTGGAGCTGGCGGAGCTGTGGCGGCGGCAAGGGAGAACCGCCGAGGCGGAGGAGCTGCTCGAGCGTGCCGGCCCCGTGCGCGCCGAGCAGCTCGTGCGGGCCCGTCTGGCCCTCGACCGCGGCGACGCGCTGCAGGCGGCCGAGCTCCTCGAGCGCCTCCTGCGAGGGGTTCCCGAGCACAACAGGCTCGACCGCGCGCCGGCCCTCGAGCTTCTCGTCCGGGCCCGGGTCGCGAGCGGCGAGCTCGAGGGGGCGGGCGCCGCCGCCGCGGCCCTGCGCGAGGTCGACGGGCTCGTCGGGACGGCGGGGTTGCGCGCCTGCGCCGACCGGGCCGAGGGAGTCCTCGCGGCCGCCCGCGGCGACCACGAGCGGGCCCGGCGGCTCCTCGAGGACGCCGTCGACGGCTTCCGGCGCTGCGGAGCGCCCTTCGAGGCGGCCCTCGCACGGCTCGACCTGGCCGCGAGCCTCGTCTCGCTCGGCCGCGCCGAGACGGCCGAGCAGGAGGCGGCCTCGGCGCGCGACCGCCTCCGTGATCTCGGCGCGGAGCCCGAGGCATCGCGTGCTGAGGCGCTCCTGGCGGAGCTCCGGCGCGCCGCCCAGGGCCCTGGCGGGCGCGAGTCGCCGCTGACGCCGCGGGAGGAGGAGGTGCTCCGCCTGCTCGCCGACGGCCTCACGAACCACGAGATTGCCGCCCGGCTCGTGCTGAGCGAGCACACGGTCCACCGGCACGTGACGAACATCCTGCGCAAGGTCGGCGTCCGCTCGCGCACCGCGGCCGTGGCCCAGGCTGCGCGCTCCGGCCTCTTCGACGGCCGCGACGCCTAGCCGGAACCGGCCACCCCCCGGCTTCCCCAGATGGCCGGTCCGGGCGAAGCCGGAGCCGGCCCGCAGGCGTACCGTGGCCCCGTGGATCGCCCGACCGCCCCGAGGAGAGCCCTGGCGGAGACGGCGGCGCTCGCGAGGATCGGCGAGCGCGACCCCGAGCGGGAAAGGAGGAGCCAGATGACTCCACAGGACGTCTCCGAGCCCCGGGCGGCCGGCATCGGCGCGACCGCGGAGGCCAAGGCGGCCGAGCGGGCGCTGTGGGCGCTCGGCGACTACCACCGGTTCGCGAAGCAGCTCGTCTGGGGGTTCGGGCCGGAGCTCGTCGCCGCCTGCGGGATCTCCGCCGGCCAGCGGGTTCTCGACGTGGCCGCCGGCACGGGAAATACCGCCATCCGCGCGGCGCAGGCCGGGGCGCGCGTGGTGGCTTCCGACCTGACGCCGGAGCAGCTCGTCGTGGGCCGTCGCGAGGCGAGGGCGTGCGGCGTCGAGCTCGAGTGGGTCGAGGCGGACGCCGAGGCGCTCCCGTTCGGCGACGGCGAGTTCGACGTCGTCACCTCCTCGGCCGGCGCGATCTTCGCGCCCGACCACCAGGCGGTCGCCGACGAGCTGCTGCGCGTCTGCCGCCCCGGCGGCACGATCGGCCTGATCGCGTTCACGCCCGAGGGCCTCGGAGGCGAGTTCTTCGAGCTCGTCGGGCGCTACGCGCCGCCGCCTCCGCCGGGTGCGCTCCCGCCCATCCTCTGGGGGAGCGAGAGGCACGTACGCGAGCTCTTCGGCGACCGCGTCGCCTCGCTCGAGCTGACCCGCAAGGAGGCGGTCGAGCGGATCGAGGGCGGGCCGCGGGAGTACGTCGACTTCTACAAGGCGACGTTCGGGCCGATCGTCGGCCTCTTCGCGCTCCTGGCCGGGGAGCCCGAGCGGGCGGCGGCGCTCGACCGTGACCTGCTCGACTTCGCGACGCGGGCGAACCGGGGCGAGGCCGCGGGTCCCTCGGAGTACGCCTACGAGATCCTCGTCGTCGTCGCGCGGAGGCGCGAGGAGCGCCCGCCTACCGACTCCTAACCGAACGGCACCGCGTTCTTTGCCCCGGCGGGGGCGATTCCCAAGCGGGCCCTCCGTATCGTCGGACCGTCCCGTCAACCCGACGGCAAGGAGGGAATGGAAATGCGGAAGCTCGTAGCCCTCGGCCTCGCAGTCCTGACGACGGCGGTCATCCTCGTGTCGGCGCTGCCCGCAGCGGCCGGCGGAGGCGACAGGGAGGTCATCCGGAGGGGAAGCTGCTCCGGAGCGACCGACTGGAAGCTCAAGCTCAAGCTCGACGACGGCCGGATCGAGACGGAGTTCGAGGTCGACCAGAACCGCGTCGGCAAGCGCTGGCGGGTCGTCCTCAAGCGCGACGGTGTCCGCTTCTTCCGCGGCATCCGCACGACGCGTGCACCGAGCGGCTCGTTCTCGGTGGAGCGACGGACGAACAACACGGCCGGCACGAACCGGATCGTGGGGCGGGCCGTGAGCCTGTCGAGCGGCGAGGTCTGCCGCGGCGTGGCCCGCATCTAGCGGCCGCGCCCGCACGGGAGGAGCGGTCCCGCTCCTCCCGTGTCGCGCCCGCTACGCCCTGATGACGACCGGCGTCCCCTCGGGGTTCGCCCGCAGCATCCGCTCGAGGTGCCGGTTCTCGATCCGCAGGCAGCCGTAGGAGGCCGCGCGTCCGATCGAGGCCGGGTCGTTCGTCCCGTGGATGGCGATCGGGCCGCCCTGCGTCCAGCCGGTGAGGACCGGGGAGAAGGCGCTGATGCCGATGCCACCTGGTCCGTATGGGCCCTCCGGATCGGCCGCGAGCAGCCGCTGGTTCACGTAGTAGCGCCCCACCGGCGTCGGCGTGCCGGCCGCGCCGATCGCGGCCGCGACGCGGAGGACGCGCCGGCCGCCGCGCAGGAAGTCGACTCGCCGCTCCGAGAGGTCCACCTCGATGCGCGTTCGCACCCGGGAGAGCTCGACGTCCGTCGCCCGGACGTAGCCCGTCGACCCGTTCGGCCGCACCGGGAGCTGCACCCGGTACCAGCGCGGGCGGCAGCGGCCGTCCCGGACCGCCGCGAGGACGCCGAAGACGGTGCGGACGCCGTTGACGTTCCTGCGCTCGAAGAGCTCGAGGCGCTCCCCACCCGGCCGGCGGAACGCGGCGACGCTGCCCTTCGCGCTCGCCGCGTAGGCGACCCGGCGGTCGCCCAGACGGGACTCGCCCCGGCGGCACTGCGCCGGGGCGCGCAGCGCCACGAGCGACCCGCCGCCCTCGACCGACGCCGGGAGCCCGCCGCCGGGCCCCTGGACGTCGCGCTCGTCCGCGACGCCCGACGTGCCGCAGCCGGCGGCGAGCATCGCCGCGGCAGTGGCGAGGGCGAAGACCCCGGTCCTCACGCCGGGCATGGTAGAGGCCGGCGGCGGGTGTCCCCTTTCGTGGCCTCTCGGGAAGGGTCCGCGTACCCACCGCCCCGGTCGCAAGACGGGCGTCCGGGCGGCGTCTCTGCTAGACAAGCGGACGTGCCCGCCTACACCGTCGCGAACCTCAAGGAGCTCGAGGACTCGGCGACGCGCTTCGGCCTCTCGCCGCAGCTCGAGTCCCGGTTCGCCCGCCGGCCGCTCGGCGGGGAGACGCTCGGGCTGAGCTACCAGCGGCTCGCCCCGGGGACGCGGCAGCCCTTCGGGCACCGGCACGCCGTGCAGGAGGAGGTCTACGTCGTCGTCAGCGGGAGCGGGCGCGTGAAGCTCGACGACGACGTCGTCGAGCTTCGTCCCTGGGACGCCGTCCGCGTGGCTCCCGAGACGATGCGGTGCTTCGAGTCGGGCCCGGAGGGGATCGAGCTGCTCGCCTTCGGCGCCCACACCGACTCGGGCGACGCCGAGACCGTCCCGGGCTGGTGGTCGTGAAGGCCGTCGTTCGCCCGGGTTAGGGTTCGCGCGTGGCCCTGTACGACTGGCTCCTCGCGCTCCACCTGCTCGCGGCCGGGACCCTCGTCTCCGCCCTCGTCCTCTACTCGGTCGTGATCGCCGCCGGGCGCGGCCTCACCCTGCCGAGCGAGGTCTCGCGCCTGTTCAGGCTCTCGCGCGTCGGCGACGTCGCCACGGGCGTCGGCTCCGTGGGCGTCCTCGTCCTCGGGATCTGGCTCGCGATCGACGCCGACGAGTACCAGGTCTGGGACGGCTGGATCATCGCGGCGATCGTCCTCTGGGCGCTCTCGATGGAGACGGGCCGCCGGACCGGGAACGTCTACAACGCCGCCCGCGACCGCGCCCGCGCGCTCGTTGCCGAGGGCCGCGACCTGCCCGACCCCGAGCTGGGCGTGCTCCTGCGCTCCTCGGCGGGCCTCGCGTTCCACGCCGCGACCATCGTGCTCGTGCTCGCGCTCCTCGTCGACATGATCTACAAGCCCGGAGCATGAGCGTCCTCGCCGCCATCCGGCCCGACAGCTGGAACTTCCCCCTCCTCGTGCACGTCCTCGGGGCGGTGCTGCTCGTCGGCGGGCTCTTCACCGCCGTCGTGGCGCAGTTCCTGGGCTGGAGGCGCCAGCCCAGCGCCGACACGCTCGCCTTCGGCCGGGTGGCCTTCCTCTCGCTCCTCCTCGTCGCCTTCCCGGCCTGGTGGATCATGCGGGTGAGCGCCGAGTGGATCTCCCGCCGCGAGGGCTTCGACGACGTCTCCAGCACGCCCGCCTGGTTGGACGTCGGCTACATCACCTCCGAGGGCGGGGGCCTCTTCCTGCTCGTGGCGATCGTCCTCGGCGGCCTGGGCGTCCGCAGGCTCCGGCGCGACGGCGGCGAGACGAGCGCGCTGCTCCGCGCGTCGACCGTGCTCGCCACGATCGCGCTGCTCGCCTACGTCGTCGCCGTCTGGGCGATGGCGGGCAAGCCGGACTAGCCCGGGCCGAGCCCGCCCGCCGCCGCTTCGACGAGCTGCTCCTGGAGCCAGCTCAGGTACGTGAAGACGGAGAGCTCGTAGGCCTGCGGGCCCGCCGGGTCGAGGGCCTGCACGTAGGTCTCCTCCGTCACGTCGAGTCGCGTGCCGAGGACGAGCCGCAGGTCCGTGAGCGCGCGCAGCCAGGCATCGAGCTCCTCGGCGCTCAGGCGGTCGCGGTCGGCGGTCTCCTCGACGACCCGGAGGGCGGCGAGCCGGCCCTCGACCAGCTCGTCGCCCACGAGTCCCCGGTACTCGGCCTCCCCCTCGTCGTCCCCCTCGTAGGCCGGCGGGAAGAGCCGGCGGAGCGACGGGTCGTCGGCGTCGGCCCCGATGTGCTCGGCGAGCTCCGCGGGGAGCGAGCGGAGCAGCGTCCGCTCGGCCCCGGAGAGGCGCAGGCGGAAGTCGCCCTCGCCGGTCGGCTCGATGGGGCGCGGGACGAGCACCTCAGTCCTGCCGCAGCGTGGCCCAGAGCCCGTGGGCGTGCAGGCGGGCGACGTCGTGCTCGGCCTTCTCGCGGGTGCCGCCGGAGACGACCGCCTTCCCCTCGTTGTGGACCTGGAGCATGAGGCTCGTCGCCTTCTCGCGCGAGTAGCCGAAGAGCTTCTGGAAGACGAACGTCACGTACGACATGAGGTTCACGGGGTCGTTCCAGACGATGACGATCCAGGGGCGCTCGCGCTCCGCGCGCTCCTCGCCGCGCGGGCTCTCGACCTCCGTCTCGGCCGGCGTGAGGGCCGGGCTCGCCATGCCCCGATTGTGGCGAAAGGGGAGGGCCCCCGCGGGCGGGCCCTCCCCGGCCTCCGCGCTCAGTCGCGCACGACGCGGTTGCCGCTGTCCACGAGGTCTCTCGGCCGCGGCCCCGAAGAACCCAAGGCCTCGCCGGCGGCGGCGACGGTGGTGACGCCCGCGGAAGCCGGCGGCGCGACGAGCAGGGCGAGGAGCGTGACGGGAAGCACGAGTAGGCCTCGTGGCCTGGACCCCTTCTCGGTATGGGCGAGCGGCCCCGGCCCCGTCGAGGGCCGGGGCCGCTCAGCCGTCGTCAGCGGAAGCGGATGACGCGGTTTCTCTCGTTCACCGGTCGGACGGCCTCGCGCATGATCACGATGCCGTGGGAGCGGACGAACCCGAAGATCGAGCGTCGCGCGCCCGAGCGCACGGAGCTGTGGACGCGCATGCTCTGGTTGTACGCGGCGATGCGGCAGCGGACGCACACGACACGGTTCGGCCTCGTGCCGTTGACGTGCGAGATGAAGAAGCCGCCGCCCGCGCCCCAGCAGGTCCACCGGTGCTCGCGCGGGTTGCCGGAGCGGAACCTCACGAACTTGATCCGCTCCCCGCTCATCACCTGGACGGCGTCCTGGTGGATGGCGCCGGACCGCCCGCAGTTCGCGCGGCCGGTGATGACGAGGTCGTGGGAGCTCTGGCCGACTTTGACGGCGTCGTAGGCGGTTCCGACGCCGCGGCCGTTGCCGCGGACGTCGAGGATGAGGTCGACCGTCTTCGGGTCGCCGTCGCCGCGGCAGCCGATGAGCCTGATCGCGTCGCCGCGGCCCGGGTTCGGGATCCGCGACACGACCTTGATCGGGAGACGGCCGTAACGGCGAAGCGCGCCGGTGCATTGCCAGCTTCGGCGCGTGTGGATGACCCGCCCCGGCGCCGGCGCGGCGGCGGACGCGGAGGCGGCGGCGCTTCGGAGCTCGACGCTCTCCGCGCTCGTAGCTCCGGCGGGCGCGGGCAGGGCGAACAGGACGAGCAGCAGTGCAGGCAGGAAACGGCGTAGACGCATGGGGGCGGCGGCTCCTCGGGTTGATCGGAGGGGGCTTGGGCTTGCTCGATCCCCCGGGTGTGGGAGATCGCCCGGAACCGTACGACGGCGGTATGAGGGTCTCTTACGGGTCCTGTGAACGATTCGTAAACGGGCGTCCGCGCGGTCGTGCCCTCGCCGCGGGGCGGCGGTCGGACGGCCGGCGCGCGCCGGTATCGTGGGCCGGTGGCCCCCGAAGGCACGGACGCGCTCCCGGCGGCGACGACCGTGGGCCCGGTGCACCTGACCGTCGCCGACCTCGAGCGCTCCCTCGGCTACTACGGCGGCTCGGTCGGGCTCGCCGTGCGCGAGCGAGGCGCGGGGCGGGCCTCCCTCGGCGTCGGCGACCGCGAGCTCGTCGTCCTCGTGGAGGAGCCGGGCGCCCGGCCCGCCCCGGGCTCGACGGGCCTCTACCACTTCGCGCTCCTCGTGCCCGAGCGGGCCGACCTCGCGCGCTGGCTCGCGCACGCGGCCCGCGAGCGCGTGCCGCTCGCGGGCATGTCCGATCACTTCGTCAGCGAGGCGGTGTACCTCACGGATCCGGACGGGCACGGGATCGAGATCTACCGGGACCGGCCCCGCGACGTCTGGGAGGGACAGGTCGGCGCGCGGATGACGACGGAGCCGCTCGACGTCGCCGGGGTGCTCGAGGAGCTCGGCGACCCCGCCGCCGGGCCCTTCGCAGGGCTTCCGGACGGAACCGTCATGGGCCACGTCCACCTCCGGGTGGCGGACCTCGGGGACGCGGTCGCCTTCTATCGCGACCTGCTCGGCTTCGGGCTCATGGCCGAGCTCTTCGGCTCGGCGGCGTTCTTCGGCGCGGGCGGCTACCACCACCACGTCGGCGCGAACACGTGGCAGAGCCTCGGCGCCTCGCCGCCGCCGCCCGGCGCCGCGGCGCTCCGGCGCGTGACGATCGTCCTGCCGGACGGGAGCGAGCTGGACCGTCTCGCCGAGCGCGTCGCCCACGCGGGGCTGGCGCCGGAGGGGCACGACGGCGGCGTCCTCGTCCGCGACCCCTCCGGGACGGCGGTCGTGCTCGCGGCAGCGGGCTAGGCCTCCAGCGCGCGGAGCTCCGCGAGCGTCCTGTCGGCCCAGCGGACGACCGCCTCGTAGTACTCGAGGCCCCAGTCGAGGACGAGGCGCCGGTACGGCTCGGGCGCCCTCGCCCCGGGCTCGGCCGAAGCGGCGAGGAGCCCGCCGAGGAGCGCGATCCGCTCCTCCGCCTCGCGCCTGCGCGCCTCGACGTGGCGCGCGACCGCCGACGGCCCGGCCTCGGCGCCGAAGTAGACCCGGAGGAGGAACGGGTTGGAGGCGGGATCCGGCTCGGGCGGTCCCACGTCGATCCAGCGCCGGAGCGCCTCCCGCCCGCGTTCCGTGCTGCGGTAGACGTTCTTCCCCGGCCGGCGTTCTTGGGGGACGGCCCTCGCGGTGGCGTAGCCGCGGGCGACGAGCCGGGGGAGGACGGCGTAGATGCCGCTCCGCGCCGGCCCCCAGAACATGCCGACGCCGCTCTCCACGCGCTTGCTGAGGTCGTAGCCGGAGGACTCGCCGAGGCCGAGCAGCCCGAGGATCGCCGCCTCGGTGGCCGTCAGCGGCACGTCCTCGTCCGTGGAGGCTTGACCCGCGTCGCCAGGCAGTTTAGTGTGGTTCAACCGCACCTATTCTAGCCTGGAATAGGGGCGTGCCTCGTGGTCACGAGCGAAGGAGGAGGGGGAAATGAGGCGTCTCATCGCGCTTGCAGCCGCCGTCTGCGCCGTCGTCGCGCTCGCGCCCGCGGCCAGCGCCGCCGAGCCGACGATCCTGCGCGACGTCGTCGTCCACAACGTCGTTTCGAACCCGACCGCATGCGGCGACTTCGGCGTCGTCTGGGACATCACCATCACCGCCGACGTCTTCACGTTCTTCGACGCCGACGGCGTCCGCGTCCGCCAGGTCGTCCACCTGAAGGAGGACAACACGATCACGAACACGGTGACCGGGTTGACGCTCCGCGAGGGGCCCGACTCGCTCATCCAGACGACCTACTTCGCCGAGAACGGCCTGACGATCGACCACATCACCGCAGTCGGGCTTCAGGCCAGGGTGGGCAACGAGCTGCGGGACGTCGGCCGCGTCGTCCTCCTGCCGCTCGGGGGCGGCCGCTTCGACCTCGTCTTCGCCGCGGGCCCGCATCCGGCACGCGAGGCAGCCGACGACGGGACCCTCGCCGACGCGCTGCCCGCGTTCTGCGAGGTGCTCAGCTAGGCCCGCATCCACCGCGGGCCGACGGGCGCGGGCTTGTGGTGGGTCCGCGCCCGCTCCCCGCACGCGCGGGACGACGGCGCTGCGCCGGTCTAGCATGGCCTCCATCCCACCGCTCGGCCCCGGACCGTGACGAGCCGCCGGCGTCTTCTCGCCGTCCTAGCCGTCGCAGCGCTCGCCGCCCTCCTGGCCGCGGGCGCCGTCGTCCTGTCCACCGGCGACGGGGAGGGGGACGGGATCGCAGCCGGGACGGGCTCGGCGGCGGCGAGCGAGCCCCGGTCCGGGGGTCTCGACCGCTGCTTCGGGCTCGCGGACGAGGCGCGCACCGTGTGCTACGGGGAGGAGCTCGCGGCGCTCGTCCGCTCCACCGGAGACGCCGACGCCGCCCTCGAGGAGATCGCGGCCGAAGCGTACGGGCGGCCCGAGAGCGGCCTCCTCGCCGACTGCCACGGGCTCATGCACACACGGTCGGGCGCGAGTACGCGCGCGAGCGCGCCGTCACCCTCGGGACGCTCATGACCTACCTGCCGCAGACGAACGAGCCGGGGTGCTCGGCGGGCTTCGCCCACGGGCTCGTCACCGGCGTCGCCCCCCAGGTCGACCTGCGCCGGCCGCGCGCGGCGGCCTCGGTCTGCGACAAGACGGAGACCCGCTACCAGCGCTACAGCTGCGTCCACGGGTTCGGCCACGCGTTCATGCGGCTCGTCCGCGAAGAGCTCACGGAGGGCCTCCGCCTCTGCACGGCCCTCGGGGCCGACGTCGCCCCGGACTGCGCGCAGGGCGGGTACCAGGTCTGCCGGTTCGCCGGCAGCGGGGCCGACGACACCGAGCGGCCGGCGACGGTGCTGGACGACCCGCGCGAGCTCTGCGCGGGTCAGCCGGAGCGGTTCGTGCGGCCCTGCTGGTACCGCGCTTACGTCGACGATCGCCCCGAGCAGCCCGTCGACGACGCCGCGGACATCGAGGCGCTCTGCGCCGGGCTCGCGGGGCTGCAGCGGGAGGCGTGCGTGACGGCCGCCGCGGTCGTCGGCCCGCCCGACCCGAGAGGGCAGCTCGGCATCTGCACCGCCCTGCGCGGGGCGGACGCCGTCGCCTGCATCCGAGGCACGAAGGTGCAGAACCTCCTCGCGGCGCCGCCCGAGGACCTCGTGGCGCTCGTGCGGCTGTGCGACGGGTTCCCGGACGAGACCCGCCTCGCCTGCTACCGCTGGCTCGCCAAGGTGCTCGCCGTGAGGACGGACGGGAGGTTCGAGCGCTTCGGCTGCCCGGCCGCCCCGGACGCGGCCAGCCGGCGAGCCTGCCGCGCGGGCGTGCGCGCGAGCGAGGGGCCGCTCGAGACGTTCAGCTGAGCGTGAGGCCCGGGGCCGCACCGGCCGCTCCGCCCGTCTCGTTCCTCGTGCCGGTCAGGAACGAGGCGTCGTTCCTCGGCGAGGCGCTCGCCTCCGTCTCCGGCCAGACGTTCCCGGACTTCGAGGCGATCGTCGTCGACGACGGCTCCTCGGACGGCTCGGCCGAGATCGCCGAGGCCCACGCGCGGGACGACGGGCGCTTCCGGGTCGTCCGGCAGGCGTCCGAGGGCCTGGTCGCTGCGCTGGAGCGCGGGCGCGCCGAGGCGAGAGGCCGGCTTCTCGCGCGCCTCGACGGCGACGACGTGGCGCTCCCCGGGCGGCTCGCCGCCCAGGTCGAGGCGCTCGAGGAGGAAGGCCTGACGGCGTGCGGCGGGCGGGTCGAGTCGTTCCCCCGGGCGGCCGTCCGCGACGGGCGCCGCCGCTACGAGCGCTGGCTCAACGGGCTCGTCACGCCGGAGCTGGCCGCTCGAGACGTCTTCGTCGAGTGCCCGCTCGCCCACCCGGCCCTCCTCGTCCGCCGTGACGCCGTCGAGGCGGTGGGAGGCTACCGCGACGCCGGCTGGCCCGAGGACTACGACCTCGTCCTGCGGCTCTGGGCCGCGGGCGCCCGGTTCCGGAACGTCGAGGCCGTCGTCCTCCGCTGGCGCGAGCACGCGGGCAGGCGCTCGCGGAACGAGCCGGCGTACGCGCAGGAGGCGTTCGTCCGCTGCAAGGTGCACCACCTGCGGGCGACGCTCCTCTGCGGCTTCGAGAGCGTCGTCGTCTGGGGCGCCGGCCCCGTGGGCAAGGGGTTCGCGCGCGAGCTCCGCCGGTGCGGCGTCACCGTGGCCGCGTTCGCCGAGGTCGACCCGCGCAAGCTCGGTCACGAGATCGACGGCGCCCCGGTCGTCCCGCTCGCGGACGTCCGCCGCTACGGGGCGTCCTTCGTGCTCGGTGCCGTGGCGGGAGAGACGGCGCGCGGCGAGATCCGCCGGGAGGCCGCCGCCCTGGGCAGGCGCGAGGGCGTCGACTTCGTCGCGGTCGCCTGACGCGCTCCCGGTCGGGCCGCTTCGCGCCGGCCGACTAGGCTGGCACCGTGGTCGCGCGCTGCGGGTGGGTTCCCGAGGACGACGCGCTCTACGTCGCCTACCACGACGAGGAGTGGGGCGTCCCCGTGCATGACGACCGGGCGCTCTTCGAGCTGCTCACGCTCGAGGGCGCGCAGGCCGGGCTCGCGTGGATCACCGTCCTCCGCAAGCGCGAGGGATACCGCCGTCTCTTCGCGGGCTTCGACCCGGCCGCCGTCGCGCGCTTCGACGCGCGGCGCGTCGAGGAGCTCCTCGCCGACCCGGCGATCGTCCGGAACCGGCTGAAGGTCGAGTCGGCGGTCGAGAACGCCCGCCGGGTCCTCGCCGTCCAGGCCGAGCTGGGGAGCTTCGCCGCGCTCCTCTGGGGCTTCGTCGACGGCCGGCCGCTCCTGGGCCGGCGGCGCACGCTCGCCGAGGTTCCCGCCGAGACGCCCGTCTCGCGGGCGATGAGCAAGGAGCTCAGGCGCCGGGGCTTCCGCTTCGTGGGCCCGACCGTCTGCTACGCCTTCATGCAGGCGGCCGGCCTCGTGAACGACCACGTCGTCTCCTGCTTCCGCTACGACGAGCTCGCGCCCGCCACGCCGTGAGCGCCCGCGGCCGCCGTGACGGTCAGAGGGTGCGGTCCTGCAAACTAGGGAAGACACGACCTCGGAGGAGCAAGCGAAGGAAGGACGGACATGAAGCTCGAGGGCATTCATCACGTCACCGCGATCACCGGCGACGCGCCCGGGAACGTCGACTTCTACACCCGCGTGCTCGGCCTGCGGCTCGTCAAGAAGACCGTCAACCAGGACGACCCGACCGTCTACCACCTCTTCTACGCCGACGAGCGGGGCAGCGCCGGCTCCGACCTCACGTTCTTCGAGTACCCCGGCCTCCAGCGCGGGCAGGCGGGGGCGGGGATGGTGCACACCGTCGTCTGGCGCGTGGGCTCGGACGATGCGCTCGCCTTCTGGGCCGAGCGGCTCGCCGCCGAGGGAATCGACGTGGAGCGGGCCGCCGACCGCGTCCTCTTCGCCGATCCGGAGGGGATGGGGCTCGAGATCGCCGCCCGCGAGACCGAGGACGAGCCCCTCGTCGCCCGCCACCCGGAGATCCCGTCGGAGCTCGCCCTCCAGGGCTTCGACGCGGTGCGCGCGTATGCGCCGGATCCCGAGGCGAGTCGGGCGCTGCTCGAGCAGACGCTCGCCTTCGAGCCGCGCGGCGAGAGCGCGTGGGAGGTGCGGGGCGAGAGCAGGGGATCCCTCTACGCCTACGACGAGCCGCCCGCGCACCGGGGAGTGGGGGGCGCCGGCACGGTCCACCACGTCGCGTGGGCCGCGACGATGGAGGAGCACGAGGCCTGGCGGGACCACGTCGCGGTGGCGGGCATGCGGCCGACGCCGGTCATCGACCGCTTCTACTTCCGCTCGATCTACTTCCGCGAGCCGAGCGGCGTCCTCTTCGAGATCGCGACGCTCGGCCCCGGCTTCACGGCGGACGAGCCGCTCGAGAGCCTCGGCGAGGCGCTCTCGCTGCCCCCGAACTACGAGCCGCTCCGCGAGCGGCTCGAGCAGGTGCTGACGCCGCTCCCCGACCCGCGCGCCAGCTGGGCGGTCAAGTGAGCGGCCGCGCAGGCTGATCCCCGCCGGCACGATCGTGCTCCCGTGAGCCTCCTCGCCCGCGTCAGGATCCGCGGCTTCCGCTCGGCCGGTGACGTCGAGCTGGAGCTGGGCCCCGTGACCGCGCTCGTCGGCGAGTCGCGCTCGGGGAAGTCGAACGTCCTCCGCGCCGTCCGGGCGCTGCTCGAGCCCGGAGCCCCCGCGCTCGGGAGGGAAGACCTCCGCCGGGACGACGTCGAGACGATCATCGTCGAGGCGAGCCTCGCGGACGGCCGCCGGCTCGCCCTCGAGGCCCGGCCGCCGCACGCCGTCCGGGCGACGCGCGAGGGCGCGCCGCCGATCCTCTTCCTGCCGGCCGCGCGACGGGCCGGGTCGCTCGTCGACGCCGACCGCGTGCCGGAGGAGGCCGCCGCGGCGCTCGCGCTCTTCCGCGACGCCCTCCACGGCGTGCCCGCGGACGGTGCCGACGCGGCCTCCGCCGGCGCGCTCGTGGCGGCCGTCGACGCCTGCTGCCAGGCCGGCGTGCGCGGCGTCGTGCTCCTCGTCGAGGAGCCCGAGCTCTTCCTGCGGCCGCAGACGCAGCGCTACCTCTACCGCCGCCTGCGCGCGCTCGCCGGGGCCGGTAACCAGGTGCTCTACTCGACGCACGCCCCGGCGTTCCTCAACGTCGCGCGGCTCGAGGAGCTCGCGCTCGTGGCGCACGACGCCGAGCGGGGCACGCGGATCGTCCGCCCGGAGCCGCTCGACGCCGACGAGGCGTTCCGCGTCGTGAGCGAGTTCGACGCCGAGCGGAGCGAGCTCTTCCTCGCGCGCTCGGTCATCCTCGTCGAGGGCCGCACGGAGAAGCTCGTGCTGCCGTCGGTCTTCGCCGCGCTCGGGCGCGACGTCGACCGGGAGCGCGTCTCCGTCGTCGAGTGCGGCGGCAAGTCGAACATCCCCGTGTTCGCGCGCATCTGCCAGGCGTGCCGGATCCCGTTCGTCGTCGTCCACGACCGCGACGCCGAGCCGGGCTCGGAGCCGATTCCCGCCGAGGCGGCGCTGAACGCGCTCATCGCCGAGGTCGCCGGGAGCGAGCGCACGATCGTCCTCGAGCCCGACTTCGAGTCCGCCGCCGGCCTGCGCGGCCACTCGGGCAAGCCCGAGCGGGCCTGGCGCCACTTCAGCTCCATCCCGCCCGAGGAGGTCCCCGAGCCGCTCGCGCGGGCCGTGCGCCTCGCGCTCGAGGCGCGGTCCGGCCGCGCCCCCCTGCGGGGATTCCGCACCGGATGTGCAGGCGATCACGGATGGCGCCCTCGCGCGGACACGCGATCCTGCGTCCAGTCGAAAGGAGCAGACATGAAGATCCTCGTTGCCTACGACGGCCTCGCCCACAGCGACCACGCGCTCGACGGCGCCGCGGAGCTCGCGCGCGAGCACACCGCGGAGGTGACCGTGTTGAGCGTCGTCCCGCGGGACGCGCGCGGGTCGAAGGCCGGCGGCCACGTCGGCATGGCGCCCCACGCCCACGACGACGTCGCGAGGGCGCACGCGTACCTGCGGGAGCGCGGCGTCGAGTCGACGATGCTCGTGGAGCACGGCGACCCGGCGGAGGAGATCGCCCGCGTCGCCCGGGAGGGCGGCTACGACCTGATCGTGAGCGGCTCCCGCGGCCGCGGCGCGATCGGCGGGCTCTTCCTCGGCAGCGTCTCCCAGACGCTCGTCCGCATCGCGCCCTGCCCGGTGCTCGTCCGGGCCAAGGACCTCGACGAGCGCTTCGAGCCCTCGCCGGCCTAGGCCGCGCCGCGGCGGGCGAAGACGACGAGGAGGCTGAGCGACTCGTAGCCCGTGAAGCGGTGGTCCGCGCCGGCGGCGACGAACATCGCCTGACCCTCCTCCAGGTCGACCTCGCGGCCCTCGACCTCGAGCGTCCCGCGGCCCTCGATGACGACGTAGACCTCGTCGTCCTCGTGCGGCTGCTGGCGGTCGGGCTCGGGCGCGACGAGGACGTACACGCCGACCTCGAGCCCCGGGGAGGAGTGGACGACCTCGTAGCCGCCGTTCTCCTCCTTCAGCCGGCGGTTGGCCGCCTCGACGTCGAAGAGGTGCTCCCCGGGGACCGCCATCAGACGGCGGCCCCGCGGAGCTCGGGCATGATCTCGTCGCCGTAGGCCTGGAGCACCTGCTCCTGGCCGTGCGTCATGAGGTAGATGTTGAAGTGGTCGACCCCGACCGAGCTCAGCTCGCGGAGCTTCGCCCGCACCGCGTCGGCGCTCCCGATCACGCTGAAGCGGTCGCAGATCTCGTCCGTCACGAACTCGCCGTGGGCCGCCCCCTCGCGGCTGTGGTCCTTGTAGTCGTAGAACTTGCGGGCCTTCACGTACTCGGTCAGCTCCTTCGGGATCTCGGAGTCCTCGCCGTAGCGCTCGATCAGGTCCATGACGTGGTTCGAGACCATCGCCGGGAACCAGCGGACGGCCTCGCGCGCCTCCCGCATGTCGTCCGTGACGATGCTCGGGGCGCAGACGAGGCACTCGAGCTCGTCGGGGTCGCGCCCCGCTTCCGCCGCGGCCGAGCGGGCCTGCTCCATGATCCACTGGACGATCACCGGGTCGGCGAGCTGGATGATGACGCCGTCCCCCACCCGCCCGGCGACGCCGAGCGCGCGCGGGCCGTAGCCGGCGATGTACATCGGGATGCGCTCGCGGTCCTTCGCCCACGTGAGCTCGAGCTCCTTCCCGTTCCACTCGACGGGCCGTCCGTTCATGAGCTCCTTGATCATGCGGCAGGCGGCCTCGAACTCGGCCATCTTCACCGGCTTTTGGCCGATGACCCGGCGGGCCGAGTCGCCGCGGCCGATCCCGAGCACGGCGCGCCCGCCCGAGATGGCGTGGAGGGTCGCGTACGAGCTCGCGGTCACGGTCGGCTCGCGCGTGCCCGGGTTCGTCACGCAGTGCCCGAACTTCATCCGCTCGGTCGAGGCGGCGAGGAGCGTGAGGAGGGGATAGGCGTCGTGCCAGAGGATGTGCGAGTCGTACGTCCAGCCGTACTCGAACCCGTGCTTCTCCGCGAGCTGCATCAGCTCGAGGAACCGCGTGTGGGGCGGGTCGGGCAGAACGGTGACGCCGAACGTGAGCATCTGGGAGGCCTCCTGCGATCGGGAAGAGGCCGATTCTACGACGCGCGCGGCAGCGGCCGGATGCCGGGCGGTACGCTGCCGTCATGAAGATCGAGACGCTCGACCACGTGGCGCTCTGGGTCGCCGACCGCGACACGCTCGCCGACTTCCTCACCGGCCACGCCGGCATGCACGTCATCGACAGGACGGACAAGTTCACCCTCGTGGGCTCGGACGCCCGCCGCGGCAAGCTCACGCTCTTCGCCGCGGAGGGGCCGCGGGACGCCGGCGTCCTCGCGCGCATCGGGCTGTGCGTCTTCGACCTGGACGAGGCCCTGGCGGCGTTGCCGGCGGAGACGGCCGTGGAGCGGCGCGACGCGACGGCGCTCGTCGAGGCGCCCGGGGGCCTGCGGCTCGCGCTCGTCGAGGTCGACGAGGGCGTCGCCTACGATCTCCATCACGTCGCGTTCCGCGTGCCCGCGCCGGAGGCGACGTTCGCCGAGCTCGCCGAGCTCGGCTTCCACGCGGAGGACGGGACGCTCAGCGCGGGGGGCTCGCTCGTGCTCCTGGAGGAGGGCGACCCCGGCTCGACGGAGGCGCCCCTCCTGAACCACCTGGGCCTGCGGGTCGAGTCGGCGGACGAGCACCTCCGCGAGGCGGAGGGCCGCGGCCTCGAGATCGCGGACGTCGTCGACGGCCCCAACACGTACGCAGTCTTCGTCTGGGGGCCCGACCGCATCAAGCTCGAGTACGTCGAGCACAAGCCGACGTTCTCGCTCACCTAGAGGAACAGGTGCTCGCCCTCCACCGGCGGCGGCCCGTCCGTCGTCGCGGGCGCCTCGGTCGGGGCGATGCCTGAGACGGTCGTCGTCGCCGGGGCGGGGATGGCGGGGCTCGCCGCCGCCGTCCGGGCGCGGGAGCTCGGCGCCCGCGTCGTCGTGCACGAGGCGGGCGACCGGCCGGGCGGCTCGATGCTGCTCTCCAGCTGCGTCGTCTGGCGCTACCGCGAGCTCGAGCGGTTCCGCGCCGAGTGCCCGGGCGGCGACCCCGAGCTCCAGCGGGTCGTCTGGGAGGGGCTCGACGAGGCGCTCGCCTGGCTCGAGAGGCTCGGGGCTCCGATCGTCGCCCGCGCGACGGGGAACCCGCTCACGACGGGGGTGCGCTTCGACCCCGGCGGGCTCACGGAGACGCTCGCCGCCCGCGTCGACGACCTCCGGCTTAGGGAGCCGCTGGCGGCCGTCGCCGACGGGGTCCCGACGATCCTCGCCACGGGCGGGTTCCAGGGCGACCGCGAGCTCGTCAGGCGGCACGTGACTCCGGAGGCGGACGGGCTCGTCCTGCGCGCCAACCCGTGGAGCCGCGGCGACGGCCTGCGCCTCGCGCTCGCGCGGGGCGCAGGCCTCTCCTCCGGGCTGGACGAGTTCTACGGCCGCAACCTCGCCGCCGCGCCGCGCATCGAGCCGGCCGACTTCGTGCGCCTGGCGCAGGTGTACGCGCGCCACGCGACGGTCGAGAACGCCCGCGGGGAGCGGTACGAGGCGCGTACGTGGTCGGAGGTCGACGTCGTCCAGTGGACGGCGCGCCAGCCGGGGGCGCGCGCCTGGTACGTCGTCCCCGACGAGGCGCTCGCCGAGCCCGTGCGCGAGCGCACCGTCGCGGGCGTCCTCGAGGCCGCCGCGGCCGCGGGGGCGCCGGTGGAGCGGCGCGAGGGAACGACGCGCGTCGAGGTTGTCGCCGGCATCACGACGACGTTGGGAGGCATCGCGGTCGACGCCCGCGCGCGCGCCGCGGCGGGCCTCTGGGCGGCCGGGGCCGACGCCGGCGGCATCTCGACGGGGGGCTGGTCGAGCGCGCTCGCGGCCGCGCTCGTCCTCGGCCGGCAGGCGGCGGACGATGCGGTCGGCTAGAACGCCTCGGGAAGAGGCCGCGGTTGCCCGGCTGCGTGACTCGCCGACCGCAAGACGGCCGCATCCGCGCTCGTGCTTAGCGCCAGGTACTCCATGAGGGTGATCGTGACCGTGTCGGAACAGCCGTCGTCACCCGCACTCGCAGAGGAAGTCGCCGTCCTCCGCCCCCGCCTGCGCGAGCGTCTCGTGGATGCGGTCGTTGACCTCCCGCATCAGCCTCTGTGTTCGCTCGGATGGAACGCTCATCGTGACTCCTCTTCTGCCCGCCGGCCACGATGGCCTTCTCACGGGTCACGGAGGTCGAGAGCGTGTGTGGTCTCCGAAGGGTGGCGCGCCCGGGCCGCGAGCGCGGCTAGGCCGGCTGGAGGTACGCGCAGGTGCGCCCGTCGTCCGGGAGCGGCGAGGGGCCGAGCTTGACGACGGTGTAGCGGCCGCCCGCGTCGATCTCGACCTCGGTCCCGGGCTCGGGCAGCTCGCCCTCGCGCTCCACGAGCTCGTAGCCGGAGGGCTTCGAGACGAAGAGCAGGTGCCGTCCCTCGGCGGCCATCGGGGCAGAGTCTAGCCGCCGCGTGCGGCGGCGACGTACGGCGGCACGACGACCCGAACGAGCGTCCCGCCCTCGTCGCCGGCGTCCACGGACAGCCGTCCGTTGAGGATCTTCACGCGCTCGTCGATCGCCTCGATCGAGGCGCGCCGGCGCTCCTCGACGCCGTCGTCGGCGATCTCCGTCTCGTAGCCGCCGTCGTCCCGCTGGCGCACCGCGACCTCGATCTTCCCGGGCCGGCGCCGCACCGCCTGGTTCACGGACTCGCGGATGATCTGGTAGAGGGCGACCTGGCTCTTCTCGCCGAGGCGCTCGCCCTGCTCGACGTCGGTCACGACCGTGATCCGGTGGGACTCCTCCACCTGGTCCCCGAGGGCGCGCACGGCGGCGTGGAACCCCTGGTCGCGCAGCACGAGCGGCTCGATGGCGAAGGAGAGGTCGCGCAGCTCGCGGATCGTGCCGCGCTCCTTCTCGAGCGAGCTCTCGATCACCCGCTCGGCGTCCTCGAGCCGGCCGTCCTGGAGCGCCGCCAGCGCCGCGTCGTGCATGAGCGCGATCCCTGACATGGACTGCAGGGGACCGTCGTGGAGGAAGAGCGAGAGCCGCCGGCGCTCGTCCTGCTCGGCCGTGATCAGCCGCTCGGTCAGGCGCGCGCGCTCGGCCTCGCGCTCGCGCGCCTCCTCGAGCAGGCGCGCGTTCTCGACCGCCCGCGCCGCGAAGTCGGCGAGGACCGTCGCGCGCATGTGGTCCCAGCGGTGGAACGGCTCGGGCCGCGCGAGCTCGAGGTCGCCCAGGTGCTCCCCGCGGACGGCGAGGGGCACGACGATGCGCTCGCCCGCGGGCGGGGCCGCCTCGGGCATCCGGCCGGGCGGGAGGATGCGGGCGCTCGGGGCGTCGAAGAGCCGCCGCGCCTCCTCGCAGGTGCGGTCGAGGATCGCCGCCGCGTCCAGGGTCGAGGACACCGAGCCGATCGAGCCCACGAGGGACTCGAGGAAGGCCGCCTGCTCCTGCAGCTCGTCCTCGGCGAACTCGTGGCGTCGCCGCTCGCTGACGATGAGGTAGAGGGCGAAGGCGCCGAAGAACGCGGTCGAGGCGACGAGCCCGGCGGCGGCGACCACCGGCTCGTCGAAGGCGAGGCCGAGGGCCCCGACGAGCGCCGCGGCGACCGTGAACGCGACGAGGAGGCCGCGCGCGTTGTCGACGAGGCGGCCGCCCACCCTCACCTACGGGCCGGCCGGGTCAGTCGATGATCGATTCGCGCAGCGCGATGGCGACGGCATGCGTCCTCGTGTCCGCCTCGAGCTTGGCGAGGATGTGCCGGACGTGGCTCTTGACCGTCTCCTGGCTGATGAAGAGGCGCGCGGCGACGTCGGCGTTCGACATGCCGTCCGCCAGGAGCTGGAGGATCTCCCGCTCCCGCACGGTGAGCATCTCCTCGCGCTCGCGCGTGAGGAGCGCCGGCATGAGCGCCGGGTCGACGTAGCCCTCGCCGCTCGCCACCTTCTCGATCGCGCGCAGGAGGGTCTGGTGCGGGGCCTCCTTGAGGATGTAGCCCTTCGCGCCCGCCTCGAGGCCGCGTCCGAGGAGGCTCCGCTCGCCGTACGCGGTGAAGATGAGGACGGCGGTGCCGGGGAGGCGCTCGGCGAGGATCTTCGTCGCCTCGAGCCCGTCCATGCCCGGCATGCGCACGTCCATGATGACGACGTTCGGGCGCCGCCGCTCGGCGACGGCGACCGCGCTCGCGCCGTCGGAGGCCTCGCCCACGACGCGGATCTGCGGGGATCGGGAGAGCGAGAGGCGCAGACCCTCGCGCACGACCTCGTGGTCGTCCGCGATCAGGCAGGTGATCTCGCTCGTCATTACTCCGGCTTGGCTCCCCACGGCACGATGATAATCGGGTGACGAGCCGTAACACTTTAGAGGGACTTGTGATCGACCCCGTGGAGGGCGCCTTCCCGGGCGTCGTCGTCCTCGAGGGCGGGCGCGTGGCCGCGGTCGAGCGGACGCCGCGCGGCGCCAGGGAGCCGCTCCTCTTCCCGGGGTTCGTCGACCTCCACGTCTACGCCCCCGAGCGGCTCGCGGGGCAGGGGGTGACGGGGTACCTCCTCGCGACGCGCGAGCTCCGCGCGGTCGACGACCCGCGCTGCCTCGGGCTCCACCTCGAGGGCCCGTTCCTCAACCCGGCCGCCGCCGGCGCGATCCCGGTCGAGGAGCTGGCGCCGGTCGACCTCGACCTGGTGGAGCGCTGGGCGGCCTCGCGCGGGCTCGTGCGCCTCGTGACGCTGTCGCCGGAGCTCCCGTACGCGCTCCGGGCGGTCGAGCGCCTGCGGCGCGCCGGGATCGTCCCGGCGGTCGGGCACACGACGACGAACGCGCTGACCGTCCGCGCGGCGATCGACGCGGGTGCCCGCTTCGCCACCCACCTCTGGAACGCGATGGCGCCGCTCCGCGCCCGGACGACCGGTCCCGTGCCCGCGCTCCTCCTCGACCCCCGCGTAACCCTGGGGCTGATCGCCGACGGGCGCCACCTCCATCCCGGCGTCGAGGAGCTGACCGTGCGGGTGGCGGGACCGGGCCGGATCGCGCTCACGAGCGACCTCGTGCCCGCGCCCGCGCACGAGTGCGACGGCAAGCTCCTCGGCGGCGACCGGAGCGGGGCGGCGCTCGTGCGGCGCATGGCGCGCTTCGGGCTCGTCGAGGCCGCGACGATGGCGAGCCTCGTGCCCGCCCGCCTCCTCGCCCTCGAGGATCGCGGCCGCCTCGCGCCGGGCTACCGGGCGGACGTCGCCGTGCTCGACGCCGATTTCAACCCCGTGACGACGTTCCTCGAGGGGCGGGAGCTGCCGTCCCCGTAGCGGGCCGCGAGCGCAGGTAGGCGCCCGCCTTGCCCACGACGGCGGTGATCGGGACGGCGACGAGCGCGCCGGGAATGCCCCAGAGGACGCCGCCGGCCGTGACCGCGAGCAGGATCGCGACCGGGTGCAGCTCGACGGCCCGGCCCACGACGAGCGGCTGCAGGAGGTCGCCCTCGAGCTGCTGGACGAGCACGACGACGCCGACGACGAGGAGGGCGGTGACGAAGCCTTCGCTCACGAGCGCGACCATGGCCGCGGCGAAGCCCGCGGCGACCGCGCCGGCGATGGGGATGAAGGCGCCGAAGAACGTGAGGACGGCGAGCGGGATGACGAGCGGTACGCCGAGGAGCCAGAGCGCGAGCCCGATGAAGGTCGCGTCGGCGAGGGCGACGACGGTCGTCCCGCGCAGGTAGCCGCCGAGCGCCTCCCAGGCCCTGACGCCGATCTCGTGCACGTCCTCGCGGTGCCGCGAGGGAGCCAGCCGCACGACGCCCTCCCAGAGGCGGCGGCCGTCGCGCACGAAGAAGAAGACGAGGACGACCGTGAGGAGGAGCCCCGCCAAGACCTCGATCGCGAGCAAGGCGCCTCCGAGAGCGCCCGAGACGACGCGGCCCGACTGGCCGGCGGCCTCGTCTCGCGCCCGCTCGACGAGCTCGGCCGCCCGGCTCTCGGAGAGGCCGATCGGCCCGTCGGCGAGCCAGTCCTCCACCTCGTCCACGCCGCCGCTCACACTGACGTCGAGGTCCTCGAGCTCGCCGAGCGCGCTCGGCCCGATCGCCGCCCCGATCCCGGCGAGGACGAGCGCGGCGCCGGCCATGACCGCGAGCGTCGCGAGCGAGCGGGGCCACCGACGGCGCGCGAGCCACTCGGCGGGCGGGACGAGAGCCGTCGCGAGGAGGAGCGCGGCGAAGACGGGCAGGAAGACGAGACGCAGGCGCGAGAGGGCGAGCGCGAGGACGACGAGCGCCGCCACGACGACGAGGAAGCGCCAGCCGAGCGCCGCGGCGACGCGCAGCGAGCGCGGGACGTCAACCGGACGCGGATCCATGAGCGGGGTATGCCCCGCCAGGGGCGACGGAACCCCGCCCGACGTGCCGCTGGCTATCCTGGGCGGGTCAGCGTGGAGGACCTTCCTCACAGTTCCCGCGCCCCGGCAGGCGGGGCGTGACCGTCGTCGGGATCGTCGGGTCGCTGCTCCTCGTGGCGGCGAACGGCTTCTTCGTCGCGACCGAGTTCGCGATCGCTCGCATCCGCCTGACTCAGGTGCACGAGCTCGAGGCAGCGGGAAGGCCCGGCGCACGGCCCCTGCGGCACGCGGTCGAGAACCTCGACGCGTACCTGGCGGCCTGCCAGCTCGGGATCACGATCTCGAGCATCGCGCTCGGGATCGTGGGCAAGCCCGCGTTCGAGGCGATCTTCGAGCCTGTGTTCGGACCGCTCGGGGACTGGTCGTACGCGCTCTCGTTCGCCTTCGCGTTCGGGGTCGTGACGCTCCTCCACGTCGTCCTCGGCGAGCTCGCCCCGAAGAGCCTCGCGATCGCCCGCAACACCCGCACAGCGCTCGCGATCGCGTTGCCGATGCGCCTCTTCTACATCGCGACCAGGCCGTTCGTGGACTTCTTCAACTTCCTCGGGAACCTCGTGCTCAAGCCCTTCGGCGTCCCGCCCGCCCGTGAGGTCGGGCACGCGCCCCACAGCGAGGACGAGCTCCGCCTCCTCCTTCGGCAGAGCCTCCAGGAAGGGTTGATCGACGCGGACGAGCGCGAGTTCGCCGAGAACGTCTTCGGCTTCGGCGACCGCCGTGCCCGCCAGATCATGGTCCCGCGTCCCGAGGTCGACTTCGTCACGACCGACCAGTCGCTCCGCGAGGCGGCGGCGGTGGCGACGCGGAGCGGGCATACCCGGCTGCCGCTCTGCGAGCCCGAGGGGGGCCTCGACCGGGTCGTCGGGTCCGTCAACGCCAAGGACATCCTCCGGGCGGTCATGGACGGGGGCGAGCCCGATCTGGCCGATCTCTCCAGGCCGCTCAAGCGTGTGTCGGAGTCGGTGCTCGTGGACGAGCTCCTCCGCGACCTTCGCCGCGATCGCCAGCATCTCGCCCTGGTCGTGGACGAGCACGGGACCGCGATCGGCCTCGTCTCGCTCGAAGACATCCTCGAGGAGATCGTGGGCGACATCGCCGACGAGTTCGACCGCGACGAGGCGCAGCTCATGCGCTGGAGCGACGGCGCGCTCGTCACGAGCGGCGCCGCGCCCATCCACCTCGTCGCCGACGAGCTGGGGACCGAGATCTCGAACCCGGACGAGGCGACGATAGGCGGGCACGTGCTCGAGCTTCTCGGCCGGCTCCCGGACCCCGGGGAGGTCGTCGAGCTCGACGGCCATCGAGCCCGCGTGTCGGCCGTCGAGGACGCCCGCATCGCCGAGCTCGTGATCGAGCCCGTCGAGGGCGCCGGGCGCTGATCCGGCGGCACCCGTCCCTATACTCTGGATCACAGTTGGACGAGATCCCGCCTAGTACCCGCGCCCCGGAGAGCGGGGCGTGAGCGACTTCCTCCGCATCGCAGTCATCCTCCTGCTCGTGCTGGGGAACGCGGTGTTCGTCGCGGCCGAGTACGCGCTCGTCACCGCCCGCCGCACGCGGCTCGAGGAGCGCGCCCGCGACGGCAGCCGGCAGGCGGCGACGGCGCTGCGGATGCTCGACGAGCCCGTCAGGTTCATCTCGACGGTGCAGGTGGGCATCACCGTCTTCGGCATCCTCCTGGGCGCGCTCGGGGAGCCGTTCCTCTCCCGGTACTTCGACGACTGGGTCTCGCGCTCGGTCGCGTTCCTCCTCTCCTTCCTCATCCTCACCTACCTGAGCGTCGTCCTCGGCGAGCTCGTCCCGAAGTCCATCGCTCTCCAGCGCGCCGAGCGCCTGGCCGTCTGGCTCGCCGTCCCGCTCGACTGGCTGGGTCGGATCGCCTACCCGCTCGTGTGGCTCCTGCAGAAGTCGGCCGACCGGATCGCCCGGATCTTCGGCGTGCGCCCGGCTCCCGCGGGAATGGCCATGCACACGGAGGAGGACATCCGGCTGATCATGGCGCAGACGGAGGAGATCGAGGCGTCCGAGACGGAGATGCTCTACAAGGTCTTCGACTTCGCGGACAAGGAGGCGCACGACGTCATGGTCCCGCGGCCCGAGGTCGTCGCCCTCTCGATCGACCTCCCGCCGCAGGAGGCGCTCGCGGCGGTCATCGACTCCCCCTTCACGCGCTACCCGGTGTACCGCGGCTCCCTCGACGACGTCCTCGGGATCCTGCACGTGCGCGACCTCTTCTCGGCGCTCTACGACAGGGGGATCGAGAACGTCGTCATCGAGGGCATCGTCCGCCCGGCGTACGTCGTGCCGGAGACGAAGGACCTCGCTTCGCTCCTGGCCGAGTTCCGCCGCCAGAACCAGCACCTCGCCCTCGTCGTGGACGAGTACGGGGCCGTCCAGGGCATCGTCACGCTCGAGGACCTGCTCGAGGAGATCGTGGGCGAGATCGAGGACGAGTACGACCTCCCGGACGAGTCGGTCCAGCGCCTCGACGACCGCCGTATCCGCGTCCACGGCACGTTCACGATCGACGACTTCAACGAGCAGTTCGGGCTGAGCCTGCCGCAGGAGGACTACCACACGATCGCCGGCTTCGTGTTCGGCGCGCTCGGCCGGGCGGCCGAGAAGGGCGACGAGGTCGTGCACGACGGGCTCCGCTTCCAGGTGGTGGAGGTGGACGGGCCCCGCATCGAGCGCCTCGAGGTCGAGTTCCTCGAGGAGGAGCCGCCCGCCGAGCCGGCGGGCATCGACGGGTAGCGGGCCGCCGTTAGGATCGCCGCGTGCAGTTCGACCACATCGGCGTGCCCGCGCCGGCGAAGCGCGAGGGCATGCGCTACCTCGAGTCGAAGCGGCTCTGGCTCACGAGCCCGGCCGAGCACCCGTACCGCGTCGAGTGGCTCTGGTACGAGCCGGGGAGCCCCGAGGCGGAGCTCGTCCGGACGGTGCCGCACGTCGCCTACCTCGTGGAGAGCCTGGAGGAGGCGATGGCGGGCGAGCGCGTGATCGCCGAGCCGTTCGACGTCTTCGGCGAGGTGCGCGTCGCGTTCGTCGAGGTGGACGGCGCGCCCGTCGAGTTCGTCCAGCGCTCCTAGCGTGGCCTCGGAGCTCGTCGAGCTCGTGTCGGCGCTCGTCGCGATCGACTCCGTCAACCCCGAGCTCGTGCCGGGCGCCGCGGGCGAGGGGGAGATCGCCCGCTTCGTCGCCCGGCGCCTCGCGGACGGCGGGCTCGAGGTCGAGGCCGAGGAGGTCGCGCCCGGCCGCCACAACGTCGTCGGGATCGCGCGTGGCACCGGCGGCGGCCGCACCCTCCTCCTGAACGCGCACATGGACACGGTCGGCGTCGTCGGGATGGAGAGGCCCTTCGAGCCGGTCGTGGCCGACGGGCGGCTCCGCGGGCGGGGTGCGTACGACATGAAGGCGGCGCTCGCGGCCATCATGGCGGCCGGGATCGCGGCGGCCCGGAGCGGTCTGCGCGGCGACGTGCTCGTCGCCGCCGTCTGCGACGAGGAGGCGGCGAGCATCGGCACGGCGCGGGTCGCCGAGCGCTACCGCGCGGACGCGGCGATCGTCGCCGAGCCGACCGAGCTGCGCCTCGCCCTCGCCCACAAGGGCTTCGTCGGCTTCGAGATCGAGACGCGCGGGCGGGCGGCGCACGGCTCGCGGCCGGACCTCGGCGTCGACGCGATCGCGCGTATGGGGCACGTCCTCGTGCGCCTCGAGGCGCTGGACGGGCGGCTTCGGGCGAGCCCGACGCATCCGCTCCTCGGCAGCGGCTCGCTCCACGCGTCCATCGTCGAGGGGGGCCAGGAGTTCTCGAGCTACCCGGAGCGGTGCCTGCTCAAGGGCGAGCGGCGGACGATCCCCGGCGAGAGCGTCGACCTCGTCGAGGGCGAGCTCGCGGAGCTCGTCGGCGAGGTGGACGGCGAGGCGCGCGTCGTCCTCGCCCGCGAGCCGTTCGAGACGGCGCCGGACGCCGGGATCGCTCGCCTCGTCGCCCGCCACGCGGGCGACCCGGAGGTCGTGGGCGTCCCCTTCTGGGCGGACTCGGCGCTCCTCGCGGCGGCCGGCATCCCCACCGTCGTCCTCGGCCCGGCGGGCGAGGGCGCCCATGCGGTCGAGGAGTGGGTCGACCTCGCGAGCGTCGAGCGCTGTGCCGGGATCTACACGGAGGTGGCACGGGAGTTCTGCGCCTGACCCGCGAGCGCCCGCACGAGCCCAAGTGACACGGTGTCACGAGGCTCTGGGGTTGGGGCGGGGGTAGGCTCCCCGCCTTGAGCGGGACGTTCGCGATCGGCGGCGACCTCGAGGTGCGGCGGCTCGGGTTCGGGGCCATGCGGCTCTGCGGGCCGGGGATCAGGGGCTGGCCCGAGGACCGCGGGAACGCGCTCCGGGTGCTGCGGCGCGCGGTCGAGCTCGGCGCGAGCCTCGTCGACACCGCCGATTCGTACGGGCCCGAGGTGAACGAGCTCCAGGTCGCCGAGGCACTCCACCCGTACCCCGAGGGGCTCGTCGTCGCGACGAAGGGCGGGCTCGTGCGCGACGACAGGCCGGGCGGGTGGCCGCCCGACGGACGCCCGGAGCACCTGCGCCGGGCGTGCGAGGGCAGCCTGCGCCGCCTCCGGCTCGAGCGCATCGACCTCTACCAGCTGCACAGGCCCGACCCGAAGGTCCCCTTCGAGGAGTCCGTCGGCGCGCTCGCGGCGCTGCGGGAGGAGGGCAAGATCCGCCACGTCGGGCTCTCGAACGTCGGCGTCGGGCAGCTCGAACGGGCCCGGGCGATCGTCCCGATCGTCTCGGTGCAGAACCGCTATAACGTCGCCGAGCGGGATTCCGAGGACGTGCTCGCGGCCTGCGAGGAGCAGGGCATCGCGTTCTTCCCCTGGTGGCCGCTCGCGGTGGGGAGCCTCGCCGACGCCGGCGGCCCGCTCGACGAGGTCGCCCGCGCCCACGGCGCGACGCCCGCCCAGGTGGCGCTCGCCTGGCTCCTCGCCCGCTCCCCGGTCGTCTGCCCGATCCCGGGCACGGCCTCGCTCGGCCACCTCGAGGAGAACATGGGCGCCGCGCGCCTCGAGCTGGCCCCCGCCGAGATCGCAGCGCTTGGCTGAGCCGCTCCGCCTCGGGCTCCTCTCGACTGCGCGGATCAACGGGCGGATCCTCGCCGGCGCCGGGCAGACGGAGCTCGTCGACGTCGTCGCCGTCGCGAGCCGCGACGGGGCCCGCGCCGAGGCGTTCGCGCGCGAGCACGGGATCGCGCGCCCGTATTCGGGCTACGAGGCGCTCCTCGCCGACCCGGGGGTCGACGCCGTCTACCTCCCGCTCCCGAACTCGCTCCATGTCGAGTGGACCGCCCGCGCGCTCGAGGCGGGGAAGCACGTGCTCTGCGAGAAGCCGTTCACGGACGAGCCGGACGACGCCGAGAGGCTCTTCGACCTGGCCGAGGCGGGCGGCCTCGTGCTCACCGAGGGCTTCATGTACCGGCATAACCCGCAGACGAGGCGCTGGCACGAGCTCGTGCGCGAGGGGGCGATCGGACGGCTCCAGCTCGTCCGGACGTCGTTCAGCTTCCCCGTCCAGGGCGCGGAGAACATCCGCCTCGACCCGGCGCTCCACGGTGGTGCCTTCTTCGACCTCGGCTGCTACTGCGTGAGCGGGATCCGGCTCCTCGCCGGCGAGCCGGGGACCGTCTTCGGCCGCCAGGCGATCGGGCCGACCGGTGTGGACGAGCTCTTCACCGGCAGCCTCGTCTTCGCGGACGAGGAGGTGCACGGCGTCTTCGACTGCGGCCTCCGCATGCCCTTCCGCGCGAGCCTCGAGGCGGTCGGCACCGAGGGGCTGCTCCTCGTCGACGACCCGTGGCTCTGCCGCGGGGCCGGCATCGAGCTCCGCCGCGGCGAGACGCCGGAGCGGATCCCCGTCGAGAGCGCCGACTCCTACCGGCTCGAGCTCGAGGACCTCGCGCGCGCCGTCGCCGGCGAGTCCGCCCCGCTCCTCGGCCGCGAGGAGTGCCTGGCGCAGGCCCGCACGCTCTCCGCGCTCCGGCGCTCGGCCGCGCAGCTGATCGCGCTGCGCCCGAGCTTCCCCTTCTAGGGGCGCAGCGCCGAGGTGTCGACGACGCGGAAGTCGGACCCCTGCACGCGGTGCAGCGTGTGCAGCGCATCGTTCCGCCAGCGCTCGTCCGGGACGCTCGACACGTCGCAGAGAGCGAGCCTCATCGCCTCATTGTCGACGGCCGGGCGAGGGAGTCGATGCCCCGCCGGGAGGAACCGCGCTCAGGGGCGCACGAGCTCGAGGGCGGCCGCGAGCCGGTCCCAGCGGTCGATCTCGCAGCCGTTCTGGCGGCTGAAGGTCGCAAGGAGCTCGTCGCCGGCGAGCGTGCCCGCGAGCTCGGCCTCCTCCGGCCCGCCGTAGATGTGGGTGCAGACCGCGTCCGGCGGGAGCGGCGCGAGGGCGTCGGCATTCTCCGCGAGCGCCGCGCAGGCCTCGCCCGGCCGAGGGTGGGTCCCGCCGTCCGGGTCGCAAGTGAGCGTGGCCTCGAGCGCCGTGCCGTCGCGGCCACGGGGCCAGAAGACGACCGTCAGGTCGACGCCCGGCGCGGCCTCCCCGCCGCCGCCCTCCGAGCCGGGCGGGTCCGCGCTCCGCTCGGAGCCGCAGCCGACGGCGAGGAGCGTG
>DASTQA010000041.1:0-22193 GCA_035762005.1 Gaiellaceae bacterium | reverse complement strand
GACGTCGACATCGAGGTCGCCGTCGACGAGGTCGACGGTCACGCGGGCGCCGTCCGAGGGCTCGCCCGCGAGGACCATCCCAGGGAGGTCGTTCTCCGCGGCGGCTGGACGTCCGGCGCAGCGGCCGCGCCCCGAACTTCGGCTCGAAGGTCCTCCTCACCCGGCCCGGCGAAACAGGGCGTCCGCAAGTCGCGGCCTTCTGGTGCGCTCTCCGACGCCTAGGGCTCGTCGATCGCGAACGTCGCGCGGGTGAGGCCGGTGAGGGTCAGGCCCTGCGGCGGCTCGGCGTCGAGGAGACTCGGCACCTCGAGGACGACGGCGTTCCAGCCGCCGCGGAGGTCGCCGGCGAGCGTGGCGGCGCCCGCGACGGTCGCGTCGTCCACTCGCTCGCCGTTCAGCCACAGGCTCGCCCGGGTCTCGGCCGGCGCGGCGACCTCGAGCAGGAGCCGGCCCGCGCCGAACACCCAGAGGGGCCCCTCGCGCTCGCGCATCGTGCGCTCTTCCCAGCCCTCGCAGAAGACGGGCCCGCCGCGTGGCGGCTCGGGGACCGGCGGCGCCAGCTCGGCCGCTCCGCCCCGTGAGAGGAGGGTGACCTCCCCGTCGCGGGCGACGGGGCCGAACCCGTGGTCCAGGAGCCCGCCCCAGCCGAACCACGCGCCGGGCAGGCCCGCCTGCTCGTAGAGCCCGCGGTGGAACGCGACGTGCTCGACGCCGAGATCCTGGAGCTCCTGCTCGTCGCCTGGGAGCCAGATGCCGCACGAGAGGCGGTTGCGGAGGAAGAAGAAGTCGAAGGCGGCCTGGGGGGCGAGGGTCGAGTAGCCGCCGGGCCGCTCGCGCCGCGCCTGCAGCCCGTAGAAGTCGTAGGCGCTCCCGAAGTGGATCCCGGGCTCGAAGAGCGGGAGCTCGAGGACGCGGCCCGCCGGCGCGGAGGCGAGCGCGGCGTACGCCTCGTTGCCCTCGTCCGCCGCGGAGGAGCCGAGCGGGAAGACGAGCAGGTCGGCAGCGACGAGGGCTGTCGCCGCGGCCGCCACGGCGGCCGTGCGCCGCCCGGAGGCGGCGAGCAGGCGGGCGAGGGCCACGGCTGCGAGCCCGGCGAGCGCGAGGTCGGCGATCGGCATGAGGCGACCCGGCACGCGCGGGTAGCGGAACGGCGGGAAGATCTCCCAGAGCCAGCCGTAGAGAGGCAGGTGCGTCCCGAGGGAGAGCACGAGCGGCAGGAGCGCGGCCGCCGCGAGGAGGACGCCGAAGGCGCGAGCCCCCGCCCGCCAGAGGAGGGCGGCCCCGGCGGCGGCGAGGAGGGGAAGGAGCCAGCCGACGTAGACGTACTCCTCGAGGCCGCCGAGCTGCCAGCGGCTGACGAGGTCGACCCAGTCGGCGGAGAACTCGCCCACCTCCTGGAGCGAGCGGCCGCCCTCCTCGGCCGAGCCGCGAACGACCGTCAGGTGCACGGCGAGCCCCGCCGCGACCGCGCCCAGGACGCCGCCGGCCGCCCAGGCGGCCGCGACGGGCGCGAAGCGCAGCGCCGCGTACAGCGCCAGGAAGGGGACGACGCCCAGCGCGAGGTGGACCTGCCCCGAGAGGGGCACGGAGACGAGGGCCGCCGCCGTCGTCAGCCCCCAGGCGTGCGCGGCGAGGCCCCGCTCGGAGCCCCGCGCGCGCTCGTACGCGAGCAGGGCGAGAGGGAGGAGGAGCGCGACCCAGCCGAGCAGGTGCACGCCGCTCTGGGCCAGCCGGTACGGCGCGAGCGCGAAGGCGAGCCCCCCGATCGCGGCCGCGGCCGGCGGCAGCGAGAGGGTCCGCAGCCACCCGTACGTCAGGAGGCCGGCCGCGACGATCGTGCCGAGGAGGAGCAGGTTCCATGCGATCACGGGCCCGAAGGCGACCTCGAGCGGCCAGAAGGGGAGGCCGAACGGCCAGCCCCCGAGCACGGCCTGGGGCTCGACGAGCGGCTGGAAGCTGTAGGGGTCGCGCCACGGCGCGGCGCCGTGCTCGAGCTGGTGGCCGACGAGCCAGAAGCGGTAGACCGCCTGCAGGTGGTCGCCTGCCGCGGTCTCGCCGTGTCCGTCCGCGCCGTCCGCGATGAAGGCGCTGCCGAACGAGCCGACCGCGGGGATCGTCGCGACGACGGCGGCGACCGCGTAGAGCGCTACGACGAGAGGGAGCGGGCGGCCGTGAGCAGCTCGTCGAAGTCGGGCACCTCCGAGGTCTCGTAGCCCCATGCGCCGCGGATCATGCCGGTTGCGTCCACGAGGAAGGCCGAGCGGTCGGCGACCTCGGCGAGCCCGCGGTAGTCCCGCGCGACCCCGAACCCGCGGACGGCCTCGGCGTTCCAGTCGGAGAGGAGCGGGACGTCGAGATCGAGCGCCTGGGCCCAGGCGACGTGCGACCAGGGACTGTCGCGGGAGACGCCGAAGACCCGCACGCCGGCTCCGTCGAACTCCGGGCGCCTGTCACGCAGGAGCGTGAGCTCGTCCGTTCAGGTGCTCGACCAGTCGAAGAGGTAGAAGAGGAGGAGGAACGCGCCCTCCGCCGCGAGCTCCGGGAGGCGAACGGACTCCCGGGTCGAGCTCCAGACGCGCGCGTCGGGGACCGGCTCGCCGGGGGCGATCACGCCGCCACCGTCAGCGCCTCCTCGGTGGCGTCGGAGATCTCCCGCGTGACCTCGAGGATGTCGCGGTTGGCGTTGAAGATGCGAAGCTGGCGGTCGGAGCCGCTCCCCTGGGCGAGGATGGAGCGGATGCCCTCGAGCTCGCGGTCGGAGCCGAGCTCGCGCGCATGCGGCTCGATCTCGCGCAGGGCCCGGCGGACGAGCTGCGCCACCGGGACGCGGTTGCGCCGGCCGGTGGCGAGGTCCATCACCGGCGCCTCGAGCCCGTAGCGGGCGCCGAGCCACTTGTTCTCGGTCACGAGGATGCGGTGGTAGCTCGGCAGCTCCTTGCCGGCGTCGTAGAGGTCGGAGTAGCGCTTGACGAGCCCCTGGACGTAGGCCGCGAGCGCCACGGTCTCCTCGACTCGGGTGACGGCGTCCATGACCCGCACCTCGATCGTCCCGAAGCGCGGGTGGGGGCGGACGTCCCACCAGATGTGGCTGTAGTCCGCGATGCAGCCGGTCTTCTCGAGCTGGCCGACGACCTCCGCGTACTCCTCGTAGCTGCTGAAGCGCGGCGGCGGCCCGGAGCGCGGAAACGCGGCGAACACCATCTGCCGGCTCGACGCGAGCCCGGTCGGCTCGCCCCGCCAAAACGGCGAGCTGGCCGAGAGCGCGAGCAGCTCGGGCAGGTGGACGAGGAGCGCCGTCATCACGTGGACGGCCTTCTCCGGGCCGTCGACCGCCACGTGGACGTGGCAGCCGAAGATGAGCTCGCGGCGCGCGACGTACTGCAGCTGGTCGACGAGGTTGCGGTACCGGTCGCGTGCGGTGATCCGCTGACGCTCGAAGAGGCTGAAGGGGTGCGTTCCAGCCGACCCGACGCGGAGGCTGTGGCCCCGCGCGGCCTGCGTGACGTGCCCGCGCAGCTTGCGGAGCTCGCGGTCGACGTCGGCCGCCGTCCTGCACACCGGCGTCGAGATCTCGAGCACCGACTGCATGAGCTCCGGGCCGACCCGCTCGTCGAACTCGCCGTGCTGGGCGGCCGTCAGGACCGTGTCCACGTGCTGGACGAGGTCGAACGACTGCGGGTCGAGGAGCATGTACTCCTCCTCGACGCCGAGCGTGAAGGGCGGCGAGGACCCGAACTTGTGGTCGAGCACGCTGCCTCCCTCGGCGAATCCCTTGCCCGTGATCGAGGCCGGGTAGATCTGCTTCATGGGAGCGAGAACTCTACTCGCCGCCGCGAGGGAAGAAACTCCGCCGTGCCCCGTCATGTGACCGAAAGCACAGATTGGCGTCTGGCTCAGAGGAAGGAGAGGAACATGCGGAACCGGCGAAGGATTCGCCTTCTCAGGCGGCTCGCCATCGGTCTCGCCGTCGCGGCGCTCGTCGCGCCGGCGGCGCAGGCCGGCATCCCGGCCTCGGCATTCGGGTCGGGAAACGGTACGGCGGCTCAGTCGGCCGACGAGTCCGGTCAGGCCCTCCCCCGGCGGACCCGTGGGGCCGTGCTCCACGGCGACGACAAGGCCCTCGGCGGCGTCGAAGGACCCGCCGCCCCGTCGATCGTCCTGCACGGCGACGACAAGGTGCTCGCCCCTCCGGCGCCCGCGCCCGAGGCGATCGTCGTCAGCGGCGACGACAAGGCCGGCCTGCCGGAGCCGGCGTACGTGCCCTTCGTGTCGGACTTCCCGCGCACGTCGCCCAATCCGGGCGGCGGGGACTGGACGCTCGCCGGCTACCGGCGCGCGCTCCCGCAGGACTACGGCATCGTCCCCGTCGAGGTCGTTCGCAGCCCGAGCGCCTTCGACTGGGGTGACGGGCTCATCGGCGCCGGCAGCACGCTCGCCCTCCTGGTGCTCCTCGGCGGTGCGACGCTCGCCACGCGGCGTCACGGCCGCCCGGCTGCGGCCTGAGAGGCAACACGCTCGCGACGGACGGGCCCCCCGGGGCCCGTCCCTTGCGAGGATGACGCCGTGCGCGTCGCGGCCGTCCTCGCCTCGCTCCTCCTCCTCGCCGCGTGCGGCGGCGACGGCGACGAGCGCGCGGACGGGACGTCGACCACCGCGGCCGGAGACCCTCCGGCGGCGGCGAGCGGGGAGGAGCGGGGGCCGCGCGTCGTCATCGAGACCGACGGCGGCGAGGTGGAGGTCGCCGTCGAGGTCGCCGACGACCCCGACGAGCGCCAGGTGGGCCTCATGCACCGCGAGTCCCTGCCTGCGGAGAGCGGGATGATCTTCCTCTTCGAGAGGGACTCGAGCGGGGGCTTCTGGATGAAGAACACGCTCGTCCCGCTCTCGATCGCGTTCGCGGACGGAAGCGGCGAGATCCTCCGCATCCTCGACATGGAACCGTGCGAAACCGACCCGTGCGAGATCTACGACCCCGGCGTCTTCTACCGGAGCGCGCTCGAGGTGAACCAGGGCGCCTTCGCGCGCTGGGGCGTCGAGGAGGGCGACCGCCTCAGGCTCGAGCGGCGATGACCGCCTCGGCCTCGATCTCGAGGAGCCAGCGGGGGTCGAGGAGCGCCGCGACGACGACCGTCGTGTTCGCCGGCCGCACCTCGGAGAACGCCTCCCCGTGGGCCTTCGCGAAGCCGTCGAACTGCCCCGCGTCCGTGAGGTACACGCGCGTTCGCACGACGTCGGCCAGCGAGCCGCCCGCCTGCGCGAGCGCGGCGGCGACGATCTCGAGGCAGCGCCTGGCCTGTCCGTAGGAGTCGGGCGGAGGGTCGCCGCCGTCCGCCATGATCGCCGCCGAGCCGGCGACGAAGACCCGGTCGCCCACCCTGACCGCCCGCGAGTAGCCGACGATCGGCTCGTAGGGCGAGCCCGAGGAGATGATCTGCCGCTCCACCGCGCGACTAGTATCGCGCCCCGACCGTGAGGGCGCTCGAGCAGATCGACTCCTGGCCGGCTCCGACGGCCGCCGTTGCCGTCGTCGACCCGACGGGCGTCGTCGCGACCCGAGGGCCCGGGGACGTCGTCCTCCGCTGGGCCTCGGTGACGAAGCTCTCCACGGCGCTCGCCGTCCTCGTCGCGGCCGAGGAGGGCGTGCTCGACCTCGACGAGCCGGCGGGCCCGCCGGGCGCGACCGTCCGCCACCTGCTCGCCCACGCCTCCGGGCTCCCCTTCGAGGGCGACGTGCCCATCGCCCGGCCGAGCGAGCGGCGCATCTACTCGAACGCCGGCTTCGACCTGCTCGGCCGCGTCCTCTCCGAGCGGGCCGGCATGACGTTCGGCGCCTACCTGCGCGCGGCGGTGCTCGACCCGCTCGGCCTCTCCGGGACGGAGCTGCGCGGCCGGCCGTCCGAGGGCCTGCACGGCCCGCTCGCCGACCTGGCCCGTCTCGGCGGCGAGCTCCTGGCGCCGACGGTCGTCGCGGCCGAGACGCTCGCCGAGGCGACCGAGGTGGCCTTCCCCGGCCTCGTCGGCGTCCTGCCCGGCCTCGGCCGGCAGGAGCCCAACGACTGGGGCCTCGGGTTCGAGCTCAAGGACGCGAAGCGCCCGCACTGGACGGGCGCCCGCAACTCGCCCCGCACCTTCGGCCACTTCGGCGGCGCGGGCACGTTCCTCTGGGTCGACCCGGAGGCGCGCGCGGCCTGCGCGTGCCTCACCGATCGCGAGTTCGACGCGTGGGCGCTCGAGGCGTGGCCGCCGCTCGCCGACGCGGTCCTCGCCGAGCTAGGCTGAGGGCGGTGCTCGAGTGGATCCTCATCGGCCTCGGCTACACGTTCGGGCTGCTCTTCTTCCAGCTCCTCGGCGGCATCGGCGCCGCCGGCCGCGCGATCGAGCGGTGGGGCCGCGAGAGCTCGGTGCGGCGACTCGAGCGAAGCGGCCTCAGCCCCGAGAGCTTCGTCCGCTCGCGCCTCGGCCGGCGCGACGGCTGAGTCTCCCTCAGGAGGCGCCGGCCGCGATCCGTTCGTAGGCCTCCTGCTCGCAGGTGGCGACGGCGGCCGGCGTGAGGGCCCGGACCGGGCCGGTCGCCCGGTCCCCCGGGCGGAGCACCCCCGCGCCGCCGCTGAGCATGCCGCCCAGCACGACGGCGAAGCGGCCGGCCGGGTCGAGCTCCTCGCCGGGAGCGAGCTCGTGGCGCTCGAGCTCCCGTGCGAGCTTCGTCAGCGTCTCGCCGGGAAGCACCGCCAGCTCGGCGGCGCGGGAGAGCTCGTGCACCGTCGCGGCCTGGTGCCTCACTCGTCGGCGCTTCGCGCCTCCTCCGGGTCCTCGTGGCCCGGGCCGCGCTGCGCGTCCTCCTCCTCGCGTCGCTCGAGCGGCGCGTCCTGCTCCTGCTCGGTGGGCTCGGGGGACTCCGGAGTGGACATATACGCTCGATCCTATGGCAAGCGCCGCGCAGCTCGCCGAGTGGCGGACGTGTCCGCGCTGCGGCAGCGGCCTCGAGCGCGGGGAGCGCGCGGTGCGCTGTCCCGCGTGCGGCCTCGAGGAGTACGCGAACCCGGCACCGACGGCGAGCGCCGTCGTCCGTGACGGGGACGGGCGCATCCTCCTCGCCCGCCGTGCCGTCGATCCGGGCGCCGGCCTCTGGGACCTCCTCGGCGGGTTCGTCGACGAAGGGGAGGAGGCGGTCGCCGCCCTGCGGCGCGAGCTCCGCGAGGAGACGGGGCTCGAGCTCGCCGTGGGCGAGTTCCTCGCCGGGATCCCGGACACCTACGGCGAGGAGGGCATCGCGACGCTCAACCTCTACTGGGCGGCCGAGCCCGTGGGCGGCGAGCCGCGGCCGGCCGACGACGTCGCCGAGCTCGCGTGGCTCCCGCCGGACGGCCTTCCGCCCAGGAGCGAGTTCGCCTTCCGCAACACCGTCGAGCTCCTCGAGCGCGTCGGCGCGGCGTTCCGGGACGATCCCGGCTAGCGCGGGCGCCACGTGGCAGGGCCGCTGCTCGCCCTCGCGGCGAGCCTGAGCTGGGGACTCGGCGACTTCGTCGCCGGGCTCGCGAGCCGCCGGCTCCGCCTCCTCACCGTGCTCGTCGTCTCGCAGGGGGCGGGCCTCGCGTCGATCGCGGTCGTCGTCCTCGTCCGCGGTGAGGGCGCACCGCCGACGCGCTACCTCGGCTACGCGGCGCTGGCCGGCCTCGCCGGGGCGGTCGGCCTCGCCGCCCTCTACCGTGGCCTCGCCGTCGGGAGCATGAGCGTCGTCGCCCCGATCTCCGCGACGGCGGCGGTCGTTCCCGTCGTCGCGGGGCTCGTCACGGGCGAGCGGCCGTCGTCCCTCCAGGGAGCCGGCATCGCCCTCGCGCTCGCCGGCGTGGCGCTCGCCTCCCGCGACCCGGGGAGCCGGGGCCGGCGCGGGGGCGTGGCGGGCGGTGTCGGGCTCGCGCTCGTGGCGGCCCTCTCCTTCGGCCTCCTCCTCGTCGGGCTCGGCGCCGCCAGCGAGGGCGACGCGCTGTGGGCGACGCTCGCGATGCGCACGGCGTCGTTCGGGGCGCTCGCGGCGGCGACCCTCGCGCTCCGCCGGCCCCCGTCCCTCCGCGGCTCCGACCTGCCCGCGCTCGCCGCCGTCGGCCTGCTCGACACGGCGGGGAACGCGCTCTTCGCCCTCGCCTCGACCCGCAGCCTCCTGAGCGTCGCCGCCGTCCTGGCGCAGGTCTACCCGGTCGTGACCGTGATCCTCGCGCGCGTCCTCCTCGGGGAGCGGATCGCCCGCGCGCAGCAGGCCGGGGTCGCCGTCGCGCTCGTCGGCGTCGCGCTCGTGACCGCTGGCTAGCCGTCCCTCGGGAGGACCAGCCCTCCGGGCGGGTCGGATAGGCCGAACGGCCTATACAGATCGGGGCCGCTGCGGCCGATAATCGGCGCACCGTGAGCGACTTCGGCACGCACTCCATCGACGACCACCTGCGCGAGGACTGGGTCGACGCCTGGATTGCGGAGGGCCTCGACGCCGTCGAGGCGTACCTCCGCAACCACGCGGCGTTCGACTCGTTCCTCGAGGACCGCGACTAGCGGCCCCCGGCGGGGCTAGGCCTCGTCGGCGAGGCCGAGCGACCGCTCGAGCATCCGCTTCGGCTGCGCCCCGATGGCCGCAGCCGCGGGCTCGCCGCCCTTGAAGAGGACGATGGTGGGGATCGACATGATCCCGTAGCGCTGTGCGAGCTCGGGCTCCTCGTCGATGTTCACCTTGACGACGCGGAGCTCGTCGCCCCGCTCGTCGGCGATCTGGTCGAGGACGGGCGAGACGGCGCGGCAGGGGCCGCACCACTCCGCCCAGAAGTCGACGATGACCGGGGTCTCGCTGTGGAGGACCTCGGTCTCGAACTCAGGGGTGGTGATTGGGTTTGCCATGTCCCTTCAAACGTAGACTGAGCGCCAGATGTTCCGGTCTCTCCCGCGCGTCCCGGACCACCCGGCCATCGAGCTGGAGGTCCTCTCCTGGTGGGAGGAGCGCGAAACGTTCCGGCAGCTGCGCGAGCGGAACCGGGGCGGTCCCCACTGGAGCTTCGTCGACGGGCCCGTGACCGCGAACAAGACGCTCGCGATCCACACGGCGTGGGGCCGGACGCTCAAGGACGTCTTCCAGCGCTACAAGGCGCTGCGCGGATTCGACCAGCGCTACCAGAACGGCTTTGACTGCCAGGGGCTCTGGATCGAGGTCGGGGTCGAGCGCGAGCTCGGCCTCAACTCGAAGCGCGACATCGAGGAGTACGGCCTCGAGCGGTTCGCGCGCAAGTGCCGGGAGAAGGTCGTCTGGTCGGCCACCGAGCTGACCCGGGGGTCGAAGCGCCTCGGCCAGTGGATGGACTGGGGCAACGACTACTACACGTTCTCGGACACGAACATCGAGTACATCTGGCGCTTCCTGCGCACGATGCACGAGGAGGGCAACCTCTACCTGGGGCACCGCTCGACGGAGTGGTGCCCGCGCTGCGGCACCTCCATCTCCGCGCACGAGCTCGTCGGGAGCTACGAGGACCGCATCGACCCGTCCCTCTTCCTCCGCTTCCCGCTCGTCGACCGCCCCGGCCAGGCCCTCTCGGTGTGGACGACGACGCCGTGGACGCTGCCTGCGAACGTCGCCGCCGCCGTCCACCCGGAGGCCGAGTACGGCCTCCGCCCGAACGGCGAGTGGGTCGCGGTCGCCCGCGACCCGGGGGCGGACTACGTCGAGCGCGCGCGCGGCGCCGAGCTCGTCGGCCTGCGCTACGAGGGCCCGTTCGACGGCCTGCCCGCCGCCGGCGGGATCGAGCACCGCGTCATCCCGTGGGAGGACGTCTCCCTCGAGGAGGGGACCGGCATCGTCCACATCGCGCCGGGCTGCGGGGCCGAGGACTTCGAGCTCTCGCGCGTCCACGACCTGTCCGTCCTCGCCCCGGTCGACGAGGCCGGCCGCTTCTACGAGGACTACGGGTGGCTCCACGGCCAGGGGACGGGGGAGGCGGCCGAGCAGATCGTCGTCGACCTCGCCGAGCGCGGACGCCTGCTCGCCGCCGAGGAGATCGAGCACCGCTTTCCCTTCTGCTGGCGCTGCCACACGCCGCTCATCTTCCGCATCGCCGACGACTGGTTCATCTCCGTCGAGAGGCTCCGTCCCCGCCTCGTCGAGGCGAACGCCTCCGTCCGCTGGACGCCGGCCTACTTCGGCAAGCGCATGGAGGACTGGCTCCGGAACATGGGCGACTGGAACATCTCGCGGCGCCGCTACTTCGGGCTGCCGCTCCCCATCTACCCGTGCGCGTGCGGCCACGTGACGGTGATCGGTTCGAAGGCCGAGCTCGCCGAGAGGGCGACCGCCGGCCTCGAGGGGCTCGAGGAGCTCCACCGGCCCTGGGTGGACGAGGTGACGATCCGCTGCGAGGCCTGCGCGGAGGAGGGCGTGCGCCGGATCCCCGAGGTCGGCGACGTCTGGCTCGACGCGGGCATCGTCCCCTTCTCGACCCTCGGCTGGCAGAACCCGGAGTGGATCGAGGGCGGCTACGCGACCGGCGCGGCGGCCGGGCTCACCGGCGCCGACCTGCCCGACCACGCCTACTGGGAGACGTGGTTCCCGGCGCACTGGGTCTCCGAGATGCGCGAGCAGATCCGGCTGTGGTTCTACTCGCAGCTCTTCATGTCGGTGGCCCTCGTGGGCCGCGCCCCGTTCCGGGAGGTGCTCGGCTACGAGAAGATGCTCGACGAGCAGGGCCGGGAGATGCACGGCTCCTGGGGGAACATGATCGACGCCGAGGACGCGTTCGCGCGCATGGGCGCCGACGTGATGCGCTGGCAGTTCTGCGCCCAGCCGCCCGACCGCAACCTCCTCTTCGGCTACGGGCCGGCGAAGCAGATCAAAGGCCGCCTCCTGACGCTCTGGAACTCGGTGCGGTTCCTCGTCGACTACGCGAACGTCGCCGGCTTCTCGCCCGCGTACGGCGACCTCGAGACGCCGCCGCTCGACGAGGGGTCGCGCCCGCTCGACCGCTGGCTCGTCGCCCGCACGCGGCAGTACGTCGCCGAGGGGACGGACGCGCTCGAGCGCCAGCTCACCCACCGCCTGATCGAGGCCTTCGAGGCGTTCCTGGACGACGTCTCGAACTGGTACATCCGCCGCTCGCGGCGGCGCTTCTGGGACGAGGACGAGGCGGCTCTCCGCGTCCTCTGGCACGCGCTCGTCCAGGGCGTCCGCTGTGTCGCGCCCGTGCTGCCCTTCCTCGCCGAGCACCTGTGGCGGAACCTCGCCGGCGAGACCTGCGAGGAGGCTCCCGAGAGCGTCTTCCTCGCCGGATGGCCCGAGGTCGTGGAGCCCGACCGGGCGCTCCTCGACGAGATCGCCGAGGTCCGGGCCGTCGTCGAGCTCGGCCACCGCGCGCGCGGCGCCGCGGCGCTGAAGCTCCGCCAGCCGCTCCGCTCGCTCGTCGTCGAGGGGGCCGAGCGGGCGGCCGGACACGCGACCGAGATCGGCGAGGAGCTGCGCGTCAAGGCCGTCGCCTTCGAGCCGATCGCGGGCGCGCGCGTGCGCGCCAAGCCGAACCTGAAGCTCCTCGGGCCGCGGCTCGGCCCCGAGCTCCCCCGGATCCGGGAGGCGCTCGCGGCCGGCCGCTTCGAGCAGCGCCCCGGGGGGGCGGTGCAGGTGGACGGGCACGAGCTCACGCCAGAGGAGGTCTTCCTCGAGCGCGAGGCGCCCGAAGGCTGGGCGCTCGCGGAGGGCGACGGCGTCGCCGTGGCCCTCGACGTCCGCCTCGATCAGGAGCTCCTGGCGGAGGGGCGTGTCTACGACCTGATCCACCGCGTGAACGCGATGCGCAAGGAGCAGGGCCTCGAGCTCACGGACCGGATCGTCCTCACGCTCCCCGACGGCGACGACCTGCTCGGCTTCGCCGAGTGGATCAAGTCGGAGACGCTCGCGGTCGCGCTCGAGCCGGGAGCCGAGCTCGCGCTGCGCAAGGCCTAGCGCGCGGCCGGAAGGACGGCGGCCTTCGTGACGGTCCCGACGGGGAGGCGGCTCCGGGCCCTAGAACGGAGAAAGCCCGCCGCTCGGGGGGTAAGCGCGGCGGGCCTTCCCACATTGCTCACCGCGGATCACATGGCCAGGGACACACACCGCGGTTCGCATCGCCCAGTGGAGCCACCGTATCGCCCTGCGCCGCGACTTCCAATAGGCCGAACGGCCTATCTTTGCAAGCAGGCCCCTCCTCGTTCGTGAACGGGAAAAGCGCGCGGCGCGGCGCGACCGCGCTTCTCCGCCCTCCCTATCATCCGTCTCGGAGCCCCTCGTGAGCGACGACACCCAGACGATCCTCCTCGACGCGGTCCCGCTGCTCGCGCTCGCGGCGATCTACGGCCTCGTGTCGCTCTTCCTCGCCGTCGCGCTCGTGCGGGAGCGGCGGGCCTCCTGGCTCGGGGTCGGCATCTGGCTCCTCTTCGCGCTCGTGGCGGTCGCCTCGGCGCTCCTCGGCGCGCTGCGCCTCGACGGGGACGACGTGTTCGCGGGCGAGAGCTCCTGGCTCGTCGTCGCAGGCGCGGTGGCGATCGCGGTTCCCGGCCTCATCGTCCTCTTCGGCGGCGGCGACCGGCGGCTCCTCTTCACCGCCCCCACGCGCGTGCGCGAGGCCGAGGAGCGGGCCGAGGTCCGCGGCCGGGAGGCGGACGCGAGCTCGCGGCTCTCCGCCGCGCTCTCGCGCACGCACACGGCCAGGGAAGCCGCCTCCTTCCTCTTCGACGAGGTGGAGGAGCTGCTCGCGCCCGAGGCGCTCCTGCTCGCCGTCGTCGACGAGGAGGCCCGACGCGTGAGCGGCTTCGCGAGCCGGGGCGTGGACGAGGCGTGGTGGCGCTCGGTCGCGCTCGACCTCGACACGGACTCGGGCGCGGTCGTCACCGTCGCCCGCGAGCGGACGGCGCTCGCCATCTACGACGTCGAGACGGCCTCGAACGTCAACCGCCGGCTGGCCGACGAGGTGGGGGCCCGGAGCGCGGCCTTCGTCCCGCTGATCACGGAGGGCAAGGTCGCCGGCGTCCTCGTGGCCGCGACCCGCTCGGAGCGCCGCGACTTCTCGAGCGCCGAGCTCGACGCCGTCCGCGGGCTCGCGAGCGAGGCCGCCCTCGCGCTCGCGCGCACCCGCTCGAACGAGGCGCTGCGGGCGGCGCTCGAGCGCGAGCGGCTCATCGCCGAGATCGGCCGCCGCGTCCGCTCGGAGCTGGACCTCGACACCGTGCTCCAGGTCGCCGTCGAGGAGACCGCGGCGGCCGTCGGCGTGGCCCGCTGCTTCGTCCGCCTGGGTGAGCCGGACGGGCCGATGCGCGTCGTCGCCGAGTGGGACGCGCCCGGCGCAGCGCCCCTCGGCGAGGTGGCCGGGCGCATGCCGGTCTCGAACTTCGCCGCGCGCGAGCGCCGTACGGTCGTCGTGAACGACCTCGCGAGCGCCTCCGAGCTGGACGACCCGGGGCACGGCGACCGGTCGGAGCTCCTCGAGCTGGGCACCCGGTCGGCGCTCGCCACGCCGATCCTCGTCTTCGACCGGTTGATCGGCGTGTTCGGCCTCCACCGGGCGGAGGTGAGCCGGTGGGCGCCGGGCGACGTCGCCCTCGCCGAGGCCGTCGCCCGCGAGCTCGGCCTCGCGATCCACACGGCGAGCCTGCTCGGCGAGAACGAGCGCCGGATCCGCCAACAGGAGACGCTCATCGAGGCCGCCCAGGTGCTGACGAGCGACCTCCGGTTCGACTCCGTCATCCGCCGGCTCGTGGAGGAGGTCGTCGCCCTCACGCGCGCGGAGGCGGCCGACTGCTGGATCCTCGAGCCCGACCGCAAGCTCCTTCGCTGCCGGGCAGTCGTCGGCGTCCCCGACTGGAACGTGGGGCGGCAGATCCCGCCCGAGGGGACGATCGGGCGGGCGCTCGCGACGGGGCGCTCGATCCTCACGCACGACTTCGCCGCCACGGAGCAGCCGCCTCCCAGCCCGCCGTACGCCGTCTTCGACGACGTCATGTGCGCGCCGATCACATGGCTCGGGGAGGCACGGGGCGTCCTGGGTGTCTGCTCGCGCGAGGCGGGCCGCTTCGACGCCGCCGACGTCGAGCTTCTCGAGGCCTTCGCGCGCTTCGCCTCGCTCGCGCTCCACAACGCGGAGAGCTTCGAGGAACGCGGACGCCAGGCGCAGGTCCAGCGCGGCTTCTACCGCGTCGCCCAGGTGCTCGGCTCGCCGCTCTCGCTCTCGGAGACGCTCGACGCGCTCGCGCAGGCGGCGAGCGAGGCGCTCGGCGGGGCCGCTGCCACCGTCCTCGAGCTGCGCGGCGACGACCTCGTCCTCGCCGGCGCCCACCAGGTCTCGGACGCGCTCCGCGAGCGCGCGGTCGCCGGGATCGGGAGCTCGCTCGCGCCATTCGCGCGCTGCGCGAGCGAGGAGCGCGTGCTCTCGGCCGCCGAGCTGCCCGAGGACGAGCGGTTCGACCCCGCCCTGCGGGCGCTCTTCGCCTCGGAGGGGTACGGATCGCTCCTCTGCGCGCCCGTCGCGGGCGTCCGTGACCAGACCTTCGCCGTCGTCGTCTTCTTCCGGGGCGAGCGGACGTTCACGGACGAGGACGTGCTCCTGACGCAGCACCTGAGCGACGCCGCGCGCGGCGCGCTCGAGCGCAGCGAGCTCTTCGAGGCCGAGCGGCGCGCGCGCACCTTCTCGCAGCGCCTGGCGGGGGTGGGAGCGCTGCTCTCCACGAGCCTCGACCCGCTCGTCGTCCTCGAGGAGGTCGCGCGGGAGGCGCCCGAGCTGCTCGCCGCCGACGCGGCGGTGATCCGGCTCGTCGACGGCGACGAGCTCGTGGTCCGCTCGGCCTCGGGGCCCGGCACGGGCCAGCTGCGCGGCAGCTCGACGAGCTCGGCGTTCGGCATCGCTGGGGTCGCCGCGCAGTCGCGCACCTCGGTCGCCGTTCGGGACGTGCGGGAGCAACCCCGGCTCGCCCGCGGCGACCTTCTGCTCGAGCGGGAGATGGCCGCGTCCGTCGCGGTGCCGATGATCGGGCACGGCGGGGGCCTCTACGGCATCCTCGCGGTCTACTCGCGGACGCCGCGCGCCTGGCGGGAGGACGAGGTGCAGTCCCTCGGGGCGCTCGCCGCCGCCGCGTCCGCCTCGGTCGCCAACGCCGAGCTCTACCAGCGCGTGGCCGAGGAGAAGGAGCGGAGCGGCGCGATCCTCGCCCACATCGCGGACGGGATCGTCGCCGTCGACCGCGACGGCCGCATCGTCCTCTGGAACACGATGGCGGAGCAGATCACGGGCGTCCCCGCCTCGGAGGCGCTCGACCGCCTTGTGCCCGAGGTGCTCCAGCGCGACCTCGCGGGCGACGGCTCGCGGCCGGGCGAGCGGCAGGTCGCGATCCGGCGCGGCTCGAAGGAGGTATGGCTCGCGCTCAGCGAGGCGGTCATGCTCGACCCGGCCGGGGAGGTCGCCGGACGCATCTTCGCCTTCCGGGACGTCTCGAGCGAGCGGGTCGTCGAGCAGATGAAGTCCGACTTCGTCTCCACCGTCTCCCACGAGCTGCGCACGCCGCTGACCTCCATCTACGGGTTCGCCGAGACGCTCATGCGGAGCGACGTCGACTTCTCCGAGGCGGAGCGCGCGACGTTCCTTCGCTACATCGCCTCGGAGTCCGAGCGGCTCATCCAGATCGTCGACGACCTCCTGAACGTCGCCCGGCTCGAGGCCGGGACGCTCAGCGTCGCGCTCCAGCCGGTCGAGCTGGGCGAGGTGGCCCGCGAGGCCGCGGCGGCCGTCGAGGCGTACGCGGGCGGGCTGCACCTCTTCGCCGTCCACGTGGAGCCGCCGTCGCTCGCCGTCCGGGCCGACCGGGAGAAGCTCCTGCAGGTACTCACGAACCTGCTCGACAACGCCGTCAAGTACTCCCCGGAGGGCGGGACGATCACCGTCTCCGCGCGGAGGCGGGCCGACACCGCCGAGATCGAGGTCTCCGACGAGGGCCTCGGCATCCCACGCACGGACCAGGGGCGGATCTTCACGAAGTTCTTCCGCACCGAGCGCGCCGGAGGCCCGCCCGGCACGGGCCTCGGCCTCTTCCTCGTCCGCGGCCTCGTGGCCGCGATGGGCGGCCGCATCTGGGTCGAGTCCGAGGAGGGGCGCGGCTCGCGCTTCACCTTCGAGCTGGCCCTCGAGGGCGGCCGGCCGGCCGCGGTGCCCGCGGTCGAGGCGGCGGCGAGCTCGTGAGCCGGGTGCTCGTCATCGACGACGAGGCGCCGATCCGCCTCCTCTGCCGGGTCAATCTCGAGGCCGAGGGCATGCAGGTCATCGAGGCCGGCGACGGCCCGATCGGGCTCGAGCTCGCGCGCACGCAGCAGCCCGGCGTCATCCTCCTCGACGTGATGATGCCGGGGCTCGACGGCTGGCACGTCGCCGAGGAACTGCTCGAGGACCCGGTGACCCGCGACATCCCGATCGTCTTCCTGACGGCGCGCGCGGACGTCCGCGACCGCGCGCGGGGCATCGACCTCGGCGGGCTCGACTACATCACGAAGCCGTTCAACCCCGTCGAGCTCGCCCCGCTCGTGCGCGAGGTCGTCGCCGCGGTCGAACGAGGGGAGCGCGAGCAGCTCCGGGGCGAGAAGGTCGCCGAGCTGCGGGAGCTCTTCGAGGGCGCGTAGGGGCCGCGGCTAGCGGAAGCGCGCGACGGCCATCTCGACGCAGCCGTAGCCGTTCCAGCTCCCGCGCGCCCAGCCGGTGCCGACCCGGCGGAAGCTTCCGCGCAGCAGGAGCGTGCGGTGCGACGGGCTCCGCAGCCACGCGCGCACGGCCGCACCGGGCTTGAACCACGAGCAGGTCCCCCAGGCGATGACCTCGCCGGTTCCGCTGCGGAGGCGGGCATGGTGGAACGAGTCCGTCCGCAGCAGGTGGCGCGACCAGGAATGGGCGCCGGACTGGATGCTCGAGGCCGTTCTCAGCGTGCGGAGGCCCCGGTCCTGACGGGCGTCGTTGATCCGGGAGACGAGGCGCTTCTCCATCTTCGTCGGCGCCGCCTGGGCGGGCGCGGCGACGGAGAGGACGCCGGTGAAACAGAGGCAGACGAGTGCGGTCCTGACTGTCTTTGGCATGCGCACGAGGGTCTCGCACGAATGTCGGCACTTCGTGCGGAAACCGTTAGCGTTGTCTGAAGACTGCTCAGGTCGCTTTCCGCACGATCTCGGGCTGGATTGTGGCAGGTCCTGGCAATTCCGGTCGCTCCTCCGTCCGCGCCGACTGCGCGAGCACGACCCCGGCGAGCACGATGAGGCCGCCGGCGATCTGGAGCGCGCCGAGCTCCTCCTCGAGCCAGAGCCAGGCCGCGACGGCCGCGAGCACCGGCTCGAGCATGGCGATGATGGTCACCCGCGTCGCGGGGACGTGGTGGAGGGCGCTGACGAAGAGGACGAAGGGGACGACCGTGCCGAGCACGACGACGTAGGCGAGCAGGGCCCAGACCGGCGCGCTCGTCCCCTCCAGCCGGCCCAGGAGCGAGACGCTCCCGTCGACGCGCTCGAGCGGGAAGCTCCACCAGGGCTGGGCGATCGCCCAGAAGAGCGTCGCGAACGCGAAGCCCCACGCGAGGAGCGAGTAGACGTCCCTGCCCGACTCGAGCGAGCGCTCCGCCATGAGCACGTAGGCGGCGTACGCGAGCGCCGTCACGAGACAGGCGGCCACGCCCAGGCCGTCGAGCGACGACCCGCCCCACAGGTCGACGACGAGCGAGAGACCGAGGAAGCTGAGCGCGATCGCGAGCCACAGCCGCCGCCGCACGGGCTCCCGGACGAAGAAGCGGGCCCAGAGCGCGACGAAGACCGGGGCGAGGTACTGGATCACGAGGGCGATGCCGATGTCCAGCCGCCGGATGCCGACGAAGTAGAAGAGCTGGACGAACGCGAGCCCGAAGACGCCGAAGAGGGCGAGGAAGCCGAGCTCCCGCCGGCGCACGCGCAGGCCGGCCGGGCGGAGCACCGCGACGGCGACGACGAGCACGAGCGCGGAGCCGGACGACCGGATTTCCGCCAGGCGCAGGGAGGAGAGGCCGGCCGAGTCCAGCACGACCTTCGCGACGACGGCGTTCAGCGACCAGAGGAGGACGGCCGACCAGACGAGCGCGTACCCGAGGAGCGGCCTGCGCGCCGGGCGACCCGTCTCGAGCGCCGGCGGCGCGAAGGGGGCGTCGGCCACGCGGGCGACGATAGCGGCCTGCGCGCCGCCGAGGCGTGGGCAGGAGCGCCCCGCGTAGCGTGGCGCCGGAGATGGGATCCAAGCCCGTGCTCATGGCCACGGCGGGCGCGGCGTGCATCGCCTTCTCGGCGATCCTCGTCCGGCTCGCGGACGTGCCGCCGTCGACGGCGGCGTTCTACCGCTGCGCGTACGCCCTGCCGCCGCTCGCCGTCCTCGCCTGGTGGGAGCGGCGGCGCTTCGGGCCGCTCGGCCCGCGGGCACTCGGCCTCTCCCTCGCCGCCGGCGTTCTCTTCATGGCCGACCTCGTCCTCTGGCACCACGCGATCGCCGCCGTGGGGGCGGGGCTCGCGACCGTGCTCGGCAACGTCCAGGTGGTGCTCGTGCCGCTCGCCGCCTGGGCGCTCCTGCGCGAGCGCCCGCCGGGGCGGACGGTGGCCGCCGTGCCCGTCGTGCTCGTCGGCGTCGTCCTCATCTCGGGTGCGATCGGCGCCGGGGCGTACGGATCGAACCCGCCGCTCGGCGTCCTCTTCGGCCTCCTCACGGCCGTCGCCTACGCTGCCTTCCTGCTCGTCCTCCGCGCGGGCAGCGCCGACCTGCGCCGCCCCGCCGGCCCGCTCTTCCACGCGACCCTCTCCTCGGCGGTCGCCACGCTGCCGGCCGGCGCCGCCCTCGGTGAGCTCGACCTCGCGCCGTCGTGGCCCGAGCACGGCTGGCTCCTCCTGCTCGCGCTCTCGTCCCAGGTCGTCGGCTGGCTCCTGATCGCCGCCGCTCTCCCGCGCCTGCCGGCCGCGCTCACCTCGGTGACCCTGACCCTCCAGCCGGCGCTCTCGGTGGTCTTCGCCGTGCTCCTCCTCGACGAGGCCCCCTCCGCCGTCCAGCTCGCGGGCGTCGCGGTCATCATCGCCGGCGTCGTCCTCGCCACGGCCGGACGCCGCCCGCCGCCGTACACTGAGGGCGAGCTGCGGGACGTGGCGCAGCCTGGTAGCGCGCCTGCTTTGGGAGCAGGAGGCCGCCGGTTCGAATCCGGCCGTCCCGACTGAGGAAACCCCCGGAAGACGGGGTTTCCCTTTGCGAGGGCGTACACACGACCGGGCTGTTGCAAGCGCATTTGCAAGCACCCCGGCGAACTCGCGCTTCTCGAGGTCGGAAACCCCCGCGCCAAAATCATGCGCATTAGATCGCGGCGGGAGGCAGCACAGCCATCCAGCACACGACGCCGAGGTCGTCCTCCTCGATGGGCGGGGGGACGTCGCCGAGCGACACAGGCTGCAGGCCCAGACGCTCGACAAGCTTGGCGATCTGTACAGCCGCCTCGGACGGCGCGATTCGCTCCTCGAGTAACTCGGCCTGGATGCCGCTTAGCTCGCGGCGGCGGAACTGCGTCCAACGGCGAGCGCCTCGGCGGCGCGCTCGCCTCCTTCGGGAAGGATCACGGTCGGGTCGCGGAGAAGGTCGAGCGCGAAGCGTTGAGCGGGCCCGATCGCCTCCTCGGCTGCACGTGGGGCGGCGCGGAGGTTGTGCTCCTCGACGATCGAGGCCGCCGCGCGTGGGCGCTTCGACCGGCCAGCTCGGCAAGATCGACCTCGGGGCCGCCTGGGGGTCGATCCGGCGGAGCATCTCTAGGTCGGAGTCGAGGATCTCGTCACTCTCAAGTTCCACGTAGCGCCAGTAGCGATAGCCGTGCTCGGCGCTCGGAGCGGCTTCGTCCGAGTAGCGAAGAAGACGCCGGGTGCTCCGCGCGAGGCGCCGCCGGGTGCCTGGCGAATGACGGCGCCGATCCCCCAGGGAAGGCGCTCGATCCGCGCGAGCTCGGCGAGGAGCTGCGCGCGCGCCTGCTCAGGGCGCAGCTCGAGGGCGAGCCCCGCGTCCTCGAAGGGAGGAGACGCAGCCGCGCACACATTCGTGTCTCGTTTCTCGCGGCCTGGTCTAACTACTCGGAATCGCCCTTCCCGACTTCCTCCCCTCTGAAGTTGTCGTAGCGAATGTCCGTACCGGCTTTCGACGCGGCGACGAGGAACGCAAACCCGTCGAACGGATGGAAGCCATTTGGATCGCTTGCTGTGCCCACCTGCTTCCCGTCCAGGGACATCGCCAACTCGACCCCCTGTTCCGTCGCTCGACACTCGCCGCGTATGTGACTCTTCGCGCCAACGCCAGCGACAGCGTCAGATGGCTCAAGCACAAGGATTTCCTGGAAGCGATCCTGGCGGAGACTCTCGTCAGTCTCATCGACTTTGATGATGGCAAAAGCGTGCTCTTCCGATCCGGTAGACAGGACAGAGAAGGCGTACGCGCGGGTCGGGTCGTCGGGAGGCGAGGCCACGCAGCCGAGGCCGGACAACGCAAAATCATCGGCTCCCGCGCCCGGAAGCGCATTGAGCGTCACGTCAGCTTCCACGGCGCCCGAATCGATAGGGTCTCCTATTCTGCGAGTGATGATGTGCCGCGGGCGCTCGGTGCTCTTGAACAGCACCCGGTACTGATCGTCCTCGCAGCCGAGCGAAACGTCCTCATCGTTCTCCTCCGACCAGCTGCAGTCGCCCGAGAAGTCATCCTCAAGCGGAAGCTCCTCTCTCTCCGCCTCGCTGGCGCATCCGACGACGACCAACATGAACCCGCAAAGAGCTGCGCCCAGGCCTGGGGGAACAGCGACCAACAAGGCTTGACCTTTTGTACACGATCGTCACAAAATGTGCCAACAGCTCGACGGTGATCCGACCCTCGCCGAGGTAGCGGCGCGCCTTCGCTTCCACCGGTTCTCGTGGGCTCACGGGAGGAGATCCTCCGGGCGCAGCTCCTCCTCGGCCCCGTTGTCTCCCGGCCGGCACGACGCGCAGTAGACCGGCCCGCCGTCTACCAAGAGAACGCCGTCCGAGTCAGAGCCAGCGCGGAACGATGCTGGATCTGCGTGCGCGCGCGGTCCTGATCCGTATTACATGCGTGCGGATCGGTACTTGCTACGGATGTGACTCTTCCTGCTCTCTGGGATTGTCCGAGGTGTTCGCGAGCCCGCCGGAAGCAGGTCGAGGAGGCTGATGCGTTTGAGGCTTTGCCTGCGAGTCTTGCCGCTCGCCGCCCTTCTCTCGGGCATGGCGCTTGCTGTCGGTTGTATGGGGGGTGGCGGCGCCGACGAGGAGGAAGCGGGGAGGACCAGCGGGGCAGCGCGGACGACCGGGTCGGCGGAGACAGGGCCAGACGTCGCCCTGCTTCGGGAGGAGTGGGCGCAGGCTGCTGATGCGGCGTGCGCCGCCCGCGATGAGGCGATCGCCGGGATAACAAGGGCGCTTCCAGACACCGTCGAGCAGGAAGGCCTTGCTGGAGCCTCTTCCGGGCTGGCAGACGTCACGCGGCCGGCGATCGTCGCGTTGGACGATGCGAACCCGGCTCCCGGGGACGAAGAGGCAGCCGCTCGGATGATCGAGCTCTACACCGAGACGCTAACCCTGGAGGCCAAGGCGCTTGGCAGCGCGTACAAGAAGGAGGATCGCCGTTTCTACGCGCTCATGGGTGAGGCCGAGGAGACCCGCGAGGAGGCGGATTCCCTTGCCGGCGACCTGGGCGCCACGCGCTGTACCGAGCACGCTGCCGGGCCGTACGCCGATGTCGATGGCTTGGCGGCTGTGCGGTGGGGAGCGCAGGCGTCGGAGTTCTGCCGCGAGCGCGACAAGGCCTTCGGCCGCCTTCGCCCTACCGACCTGTCCGGCTTCGAGGCAGCCTCAACTCGCTGGCTGCGCCAGATGAGGCTGCTCGCCACCCCGAAGCAGTACGCGCGCGAGATCGAGCGCTTCCTGGACATGTACGCGCAGTCGTCGCAGGCCTCGAGACGAGGCGCCATCGAGGAAGCGAACCGCCTCGTCAGAAAGAGCACCGAACTCATGTACGACGTCGGCTTCACCATCGGCTTCGATCGGTTTTGCTCGGCGCGGCCGGAGTAAGGGCGTTTAGGGACTGAACGGGAAATCCTGCTGGCCGCCGGGCGCTCGAGCAGCTGGGGCA
>DASTQA010000040.1:0-42069 GCA_035762005.1 Gaiellaceae bacterium | reverse complement strand
GAGCCGCTCGCCTGCGTCCTCCGCGCGCTCGAGCGCGTCCCGCGCGGGCGTGTCCTCGTCGTCGGCTGCGGGTTCGCGGGGCTCCTCTTCGTGCAGGCGCTCGTCCGCCGCGGCGACGAGGTGCTCGCCGCCGACCCGCTTCCGCCCCGGCTCGAGCTGGCGCTCGGCTACGGCGCCGAGCCGGCGGATGGTCCGGCGGACGCCGCGGTGCTCTGCGCCCACGCCGGGCTGGAGGGGGCGCTGGCCTCGCTCGAGCCCGGCGGCACGCTGCTCGTCTTCTCGTGGCTCACCGACCGGGCGCCCGTCGACTTCGAGGCCGTCCTGCGCCGCGAGCTGACGCTCGTCGGCTCCTGCTCGGCGACGCCGGCGACCATGCGGGACGCCGCGGCGCTCCTCCCGGCGCTCGACCCGATCCCGACCGTGACCCTCCCGCTCGAGCGCTTCGCCGAGGGGCTCGACCTCTACCGGACGCACGCTGCCGTCAAGGTCGTCTATACGCCGTGAGGGCGCTCCTCTACCACGGCCCCGGCGACCTGCGCGTGGAGGAGGTGCCGCGCCCGGAGCCCGGCCCGGGCGACGTCCTCGTCCAGGTCGAGGTCGCGCTCACGGACGGGACCGACGCGAAGGCGTTCCGGCGCGGGCACCCCCTCCTCCTCGCCGAGACGCCGAGCGCGTTCGGGCACGAGTTCTGCGGGATCGACACGGCGACGGGCCGGCGCGTGATCTCGGCCAACTCGGCTCCGTGCGGGGCTTGCCCGCCGTGCCGGCGCCGCGAGGAGACGCTCTGCGAGAACCTGCGCCCCTTCCTCAACGGCGCCTACGCCGAATACCTCCTCGTCCCGGAGCGGATCGCGGCGCGGAACCTCCTCGCCGTCCCGCCCGGCCTCGCGCCCGAGGTCGCCGCCATGACCGAGCCGCTCGCGTGCTGCCTGCACGGGATCGAGCGCGCCGAGGTCGAGCCGGGCCGGACCCTGGCCGTCCTCGGGCCTGGCCCTATCGGCCTCATGCTCTGCGCGGCCGCGCGGGACGCCGGCGCCGAGGTCGTCGTCGTGGGCGGACGCCCCGGGCGGCGGGAGCTCGCGCGGGAGTTCGGGGCGGAGCCCGGCGACGGCCGCGGCGCCGACGTCGTCGTCGAGGCGGTCGGCACGGCCGAGGCCTGGCGGGACGCGCTCGAGCTCGTGCGGCCGGGCGGCCTCGTCCTCTTCTTCGGCGGCCGCGAGGCGGCCGTCGACACGTTCCGCCTCCACTACGAGGAGCTGACGCTCAGGGGCGCCTTCCACCACACGCCGCGCCACGTGCGGGCCGCGCTCGCGTTCCTCGCGAGCGGCGCCCACCCGTGGGAGCGGCTCGTGACGCACGAGGTGGGCCTCGAGGGTGTCGCCGGCCTCTTCGCCGACCCCCCGCCGGACCTCCTGAAGGCGGCGGTCCTCCCCTAGGAGCTGCGCCGCCGCTCGGCGGCCTCGCGCGCGAGCGTCGTGAAGTCGACCTTGCCGACCCGAGTCTTCGGCAACTCGCTCCGGAACTCGACCGCGCGCGGACACGACCACTTGATCAGGCGCTCGCGGCAGTGCCGGATCAGCTCTGCCTCGAGCTCGTCGTCCCCCGTCGCCCCGGCCGTCGGGACGACGATCGCGAGCACGCGCTCGCCCTGCGCCTCGTCGGGCACGCCGACGACGCACGCCTCGGCCACGGAGGGGTGTTCGTAGAGGGCCGTCTCGACCTGGGCGGGGAAGACGTTGAACCCCGACGACTTGATCATCCGCTTGAGGCGCGAGACGAAGTAGAAGAACCCGTCCTCGTCCATCCGCCCGATGTCGCCCGTGTGGAGCCAGGTCCGCCCGTCGCCGTGGGTCTGGAGCGCGGCCGCGGTCGCCCCGGGGTCGTCGAGGTAGCCGAGCATGACCGCCGGGCCCGAGACGCAGATCTCGCCCTGCTCGCCGGGCGGCACCTCCTCCGTCCCTCCGAGCCGGCAGATGGCGACGAGCGTGTCCGGCAAGGGGACGCCGATGCTCCCGGGTCGCGTCTCGCCGAGCGGCATCCCCATGATTCCGGTCACGGTCTCGGTCAGGCCGTAGCCCTCGAGCAACCGGACGTGCCCGCCGCGCTCGGCGACGAGGGCCTCGAACCGCTCCCGCACGGGCTCGGGGAGCGAGTCCGCGCCCGAGAACGCCGCGCGCAGCGACGAGAGGTCGGCGCGCCGCAGGGCGGGGTCGCGGACGAGCGCCTCGTAGAGGGTCGGGACGCCGGCGATCAGCGTCGGGCGTTTCTTCCGCATGAGCTTCGCGGTCGTCTCGGGCGTGAACACCGGCACGAGCAGGAGTCGCGTCCCGCTCAGGAGCCCTGCGTTGACGAGCGCAGCGAGCCCGAAGCCGTGGAAGATCGGCAGCGCCGCGAGGATCGTGTCGTGCGGGCCGAGGCCGATCCACGCGCGGACCTGCATGGCCTCGCTGACGAAGTTGTAGTGGGAGAGGAGGATGCCCTTCGGCGTCCCGGTCGTCCCTCCCGAGTAGAGGATGGCCGCCGGCCCGTGGACGTCGGCCGGGGCGGCCGGCACGGACGGATGCTCCTCGGCCATGAGCTCGGACCACCACCGCACGCGACCGTCGGGCGGCACGCGGGGGATCTTGCGGCCTCGCGTCGCCCAGAAGCCGATCCGCTCGAGCGGCGGCAGGTCGTCGGAGATGCGGGCGAGGACGAGCGTCTCGAGCGGCGTCTCCTCCTCGATGTCGGCGAAGCTCCGGTAGAAGGCGTCGAGCGTGACGGCGATCCGGGAGCCGCTGCGGTTGAGGAAGCCGGCGATCTCGGCCGGGGTCGAGAGCGGATGGATCATCGACGCCACTGCGCCGAGCTTCGCGGCCGCGTAGAAGGGGATCACGCCCTGCGGCGACGTCGGCATGGAGATGGTGATGCGCTCGCCCGGGCCGAGCCCGAGCGCCGCGAGAGCGCTCGCGCAGCGGTCGACCCTCTCCATGAGCCCGGCGTACGTCGCCGTCGCGCCGAGGAACTCGTACGCCGTCGCCTCGGGCTCTCGCCCCGCCGAGGCCGCGAGCGCCTCGTAGAGGGTGACCTCCGGGTAGGCGAGCGACTCCGGGACGTCCCCGTAGAAGCGCAGCCAGGGCTTCCCGAGGGCTGCCGTGCTCACGCGTCCGTCCTCGCCGCGGCGAGCGGCGCGTCCGAGAGCGGAGGCTCGTGGGCCCGCGGATCCTCGAGGTAGCCGCGGACGCTCCGCGCGAGTCGCGCCGCGTGCGCTCCGTCGAGGTAGCGGTGGTCCATCGTCGCCGACACCGTCAGCATCGGACGGGCGACGACGTCGCCGGCGCGAACGACGGCCCTCTCGGTGACCTCCGAGACGAGGGCGAGGAACGGCACGCGATAGAGCGGCGAGAGCGGGGCGTACGCGTGCTGCACTCCGAGCATCCCGACCGACGTGACGAGCGCGCTGCCGAACGGCTGGCGGGGAAGCCCGAAGCGGCGCAGGTCGACGTCGCGGTCGGCCGTCAACCACGTCGTGAGCCCGAGCGCGAGCCGCAGGGCCGGGAGCGGCAGCGCGGCCAGGAGCCTCCTCGGGCCGCCGACCTCGGCGCCGTCGCCGGAGCGGATGCGGGCCGCCCGCGCCGACAGCTCCTCCGCGATCTCGACGGCCGACTTGCGGTCGGCCGTCCGCACCTTGACGCCGGAGAGGTCCCTGCCGCCGTCGACGGCGACGACGAAGAAGACGTCGACGGACTCGCGCGGGACGAAGCGCCCCCCTCGCCTGCTGACGTTGAGGTCGGGGTTCTCGCCGAGCGCATGGGCGACGGCCCGCCCGACGAGATGCGTGACGGTGACGTGGACACCCGTCGAGGCGCGCGCGTCCTCGACGAACGCGACGAGCTCACCGGCGTCCACCTCGAGATCGCCGTAGACCTGGGGATCGAGCGGCTCCCGCCAGGTGGCGGAGGCGACCTTGCGCCAGCCCTGTGCTCGCATACCGGTCCCACGCCCTTGCTTGTCGCAAATATCACGTTGTCCGTGCCGGTCGAACCTACCGCCCACCCCGGGCGCCGTCAATCGCGACCGCCGCCCTCGCCGGGCCCGCCGGGCCTAGCGGGAGACGCGGCGGACGAGCGTGACGCCGTCGCGCACCGTCAGCACGACCGCGACGACGGCCGGGTCGGCGGCGATGCGGTCGTTCAGCGACGCGATCGCGGTCGTCTCCGGGGAGTCGTCGGGGTCGACCACGCGGCCGGACCAGAGCGTGTTGTCGAGCACCAGGAGGCCGCGCTCGGAGAGCCGCGGGACGAGCGCGTCGTAGTACGCGGGATAGCCGGGCTTGTCCGCGTCGACGAAGACGAGGTCGAACTCGCCCTCGAGTCGCGCGATCGTCTCGAGCGCCGGGCCGACGTGGACGGTCACCCGGTCGGCGTAGCCCGCCTCCTCGATGTAGCGCCGCGCCACCTCGGCGTGCGCCGGGTCGAGCTCGCACGTGTCGATGCGCCCGCCGGGCGGGAGGACGGAGGCCATGGACACCGAGGAGTAGCCGCTGTACGTGCCGAGCTCGAGCACGCGCTGCGGTCGCAGGGCGTAGACGAGGAACTCGAGCAGACGCCCCTCGATCGCGCCGGTGAGCATCTCCGGCGAGCGGAGGCTCGCGCGCGTCTCCTCGGCCAGCCGCCGGAGCAGGTCGGGCGGCGGAGTCGTGTGCGCCTCCGCGTAGCGCTCGACCTCCTCGCGGACGAGCTCGCTCAGTGGCCCGCCCTCGTGACGCGGGAGCCGCCGACGATGGCGTCACGGCCGTCGGCGAAGCGCACCCACGCTTTGCCGCCGCCGTCGTAGTCGCGCCCCCAGACGACGAGGGTCGCCTCGGCGCCGCCCACGTGGCACCGCTCCGTCCCCTCCGGATCGGCTCCGCGCCAGACGCGGACGAACGGGTTCTCCTCCCACTCGCGTCCGATCGTCGTCTCCTCGCTGTGCCCGGGGTAGACGACCGCAGCGTGGTCGAGCCCCATGAGCACGTCCATGATCGACCGGCGCAGGTCGTCGAAGCCCTCCTGCGTGCCGCCGACCGAGCCGGCGAAGAGCGTGTCGCCCGAGAACACGAGCTCGCCGCCCGCGACGAACGAGAGCATGCCGCGGGTGTGTCCGGGCGTGCGGAGCGCCTCGATCCGAAGCTCGCCCGCCTCGACGACCTCGCCGTGGCCGAGCGGCTCGGCTCCCTCGATCTCCTCTTCTGCCGCGGCGAGCACGCGCACGCCGTAGCGCTCTTCCAGCAGCCGATGGCCGGCGACGTGGTCGCCGTGGCCGTGCGTCGTCAGCAGGTGGGTCGGGTGCACCTCGAGCCGGTCGACCGCGGCGAGCAGCGGCTCGACGGGGGCGCCCGAGTCGACGAAGACCGCCGTCCCGCCGGAGTGGTCCGCGAGGAGGTAGGCGTTCGAGAGCCACTGCGGGTCCATGCTGCGTTCGACGATCACAGGGGCGGGTAGCATGCCAGCCGGAACCCGGACTGGGAGGACGAAGCGCATGGCCGGTCTCATGAGCCGCACGTCAGCCGTCGTGAAGGCGTGGATCTCGAAGCTGCTCGACCGCGCCGAGGACCCGTCGGTCACGCTCGACTACTCGTACGAGAAGCAGCTCGAGATGCTCCAGAACGTCAAGCGCGGCGTCGCGGACGTCGTCACCGCGAAGAAGCGCCTGGAGCTCCAGACGGGCAAGCTCGAGTCGGAGCTCCCGAAGCTCGACGAGCAGGCCCGCAAGGCGCTCGCGGCGGGACGCGAGGACCTCGCCCGCGCGGCGCTCGAGCGGAAGGCGTTCGCCCAGCAGCAGCTGCAGGGGCTGGACCAGCAGGTGACCGGCCTCGAGGCCCAGCAGGACAAGCTGATCGCGAACGAGAAGCGCCTCTCCGCCAAGATCGAGGCGTTCCGGAGCCAGAAGGAGGTCATCAAGGCCCAGTACTCCGCCGCCGAGGCGCAGGCGCGCATCGGCGAGGCCGCCACGGGGATCGGCGAGGAGATGGCGGACACCGGCCTCGCGATCCAGCGCGCGCAGGAGAAGACGGAGCAGATGCAGGCGCGCGCCGCCGCCGTGGACGAGCTCGTCGAGATCGGCGCCCTCGAGGACTTCACGACGGGCGAGACGTCGCTCGACCGCGAGCTCGCGCAGATCTCGACCCAGAGCCAGGTCGACGACGAGCTCGCGAAGCTCAAGGGCGAGGTCGCCGCCGGCAGCCCGCAGAAGGAGATCGAGCAGTGATCGTGCGGCTGATGGGCGAGGCGCAGTTCCGCGCGGGCGACGAGCTCCTGGGGAAGCTGAACGAGCTCGACGACCGGGCCCAGGCGGCCGCGGACGCGGGCGACGAGCCCGAGCTCGACCGCGTGCTCGACGAGATGTGGCGCCTCGTGCGCTCGGAGGGGGAGCAGCTCGCCGACGACGACCTCCATCCCTCCGACGTGCTCATCCCGCCGAGCGACCTGACGCTCGAGGAGACGCAGCGCCTCTTCTCGGACCAGGGGCTCATCCCCGACCCGCCCGCCTGAGAGCTCAGCGCTCGTAGCGCAGCGGCCAGGGGTTCGCGCTGCACGCGCCGACGCCCTTCGTCTGCTGCATCATCACCGGCGCTCTCGCGCCGGCGCGCGGGCACGCGCGGTGCCCCTGCCCGAGCAGGTGGCCGACCTCGTGGCCGACGAGGTACGTCCGGTAGCCGGCGAGGTCACCCCGGTACGCGCGCGCGCCGTGCCGCCAGCGCCGCAGGTTGAGGACGGCGCGACCGCCGTTCGCGCACGAGTAGACGCCGCGGGTGACGAAGGGGGCGCAGAGGCGGTCGGTCGTCCCCGGGCGGGCGAGCGTCACGCGGAGGTCGATGCCCCCGGCGGAGACGCGCTTGAACGAGACCCGTCCACCCCGCCCCCAGCCGCGCCTGTCCGCGAGGATCGCGTGCACACGGGCCGCGAACGAGCGCGGATCGATCCGGATGCCGCCCTCGACCTCGACCGCGTAGCGGCGGAGCGGGCCGGAGCCCGAGCGCGCGGTCTTCCCCGGGACGACGACCAGGCGGCCGCGTCGCCCCGGCGCGACCTCGGCCCGCGCGACGGCCGGCGAGGCGGCGAGGCCCTCGCTCTCGACGGAGGCGACGACGCGCGCGTCGGCGGCGCCGGCCGCCAGGGCCGCGGCGAGCGCGGCGGCGAGCGCGAGGACCCGGGCCATCGGCCCGAGACTAGTCGAGAGGCGCGTCGAAGAGCCCGAGCCAGCGGGTGAGGTCCGGCTCGATGGGCAGCTCGCCCTCGAGCTCGCTCCTGAGGCGAAGCTCCTCGGCGTTGTCGCGCTCCTGGCCCTCTCCCGTGGGGACGAACGGCCAGAAGGCGCCCCGCTTGTAGCCGTAGATGAGGAAGACACGTCGCTCGCGCCCCTCGAAGGCGAAGAGCGCGGCGAGCAGCTGCTCGCCGAACCCGCGCGCCTGGAGCTCGCTCGAGACGAGGTGCACGGAGGTGACGAGGTCCTCGAAGTCGCGGTCCTTGACGACGAGCCACTGGTAGCCGAAGGCGTCCTGCCGCCGGCGGACGTCCGCGCCGGACGTCTGCGCCGCGACGCCGAGCAGCTCGTCGATCTCGTTCTCCGCGCGCGCGAACTCTCCGGCCGAGAGAGGCTTGAAGACGACGGCCGCGACGCCCGCGGCCTTGAGGCCGAGCTCGGCCTCGAGGGTCACCTGCGCGGTCGAGAGCGCGAAGAGCTTGTCGAGCTTCGCGCCTTTCAGCCGCTTGCGCCCGAAGAGGACGTCGGTCAGCCCCACCGCCTAGAGCGCGACCGGACGGCCCATCTCCTGGGCGATCTGGCCGAGCCGGGCGAGGCGCTTCTCGAGCGGGGGGTGCGTGAGGAAGAGCTCGCCGGCGCGCCGCTTCACGCTCGTCGGCACGATGAAGAACGCGTTCATCCCCTCGACCTGGCGGAGGTCGCGGTCCGGGATGCGCACCATGTCGCTCGCGATCTTCTGGAGGGCGCTCATGAGCTGCTCGGGCGCGCCGGTCATGAGGGCCGCCCCGCGGTCGGCCGCGTACTCGCGGTAGCGGGAGATCATGAGGATGAGGAGGGTCGAGATCAGGTACGTGAGGAGCGAGACGACGAGGATGATGAGCCAGGCCGGCGCGCCGCCGTCGCGGTTGCGGCCGCCGCCCATCATCCCGCCCCACATGCCCATGCGCATGAGCATCGCCGCGAGCATGGCGAAGAAGCTCGCGATCGTCATGACGGCCACGTCGCGGTTGGCGATGTGGGAGAGCTCGTGCGCGAGCACTCCCTCGACCTCGCGCGGCTCGAGGCGGCGCCAGAGGCCCTCGGTCACGGCCACGGCGGAGTGCTTCGGGCTCCGCCCGGTCGCGAACGCGTTCGGCATCTCGGTCGGGATGACGGCGACCCGCGGCTTGGGGAGGTCGGACATGGCGCAGAGGCGGTCGACCATCGCGTGCAGCTCGGGCGCCTCGTCGGGCCCCACGACCTTCGCGCCCGAGGCGGCGAGGGCGACCTTGTCCGAGGTGTAGTACTGGAGGAACGCGAGGCCGCCGACGATCAGGACCATGGGGACGATCCCGAAGTCGAAGACGTTGATCATGACGACGAAGAACGCGACGTAGAGCGCGCCGAGCACGAACATCGTCAGGAACATGCGCGACGACAGGCCGAAGTCGCGTCCGTACGCCTTGCGTCTCATGCGGTGGTCAGCTCCTCGGAGGCAGCGGGGTTACGCTCTCGATTCTACCCGCGGCCCGACGGGCAACCGGGCGCCTGCGGCAGCGCCGAGACGCCGAGGGCGAAGGCGCCCGGCGCGCGGGCGACGAGCCGCGTCATCCCGTCCGGAGCCTCCTCGACGCAGACGTCTCCCCGCTCGACGCGCCAGGTGGGCGTCCAGCGCACGGCGAGCCGGTAGGCACCCGGTGCGCCCAGCTCGCCCTCGACGCGGTCGTGGCCGGCCGCCGTCAGGCGGGCCGGGGCCGCCCCGGTGAGGACCGGCGTCGGGTCGGGGAGCTCGTACACCGTCACGGGGCCGAGGCGCGCGAGCTCGAGGAGGCCCGAGCGCCCGGAGCGGAGGAGCTCCGCCTCCCGCTCCTCCCCCACGCGCCCGAGCTGTGTGTCGGCGAGGAGCACGTAGCGGACGCCCAGCCCGCGCAGCCACTCCTCGTACTCGGCGGGCTCGAGCGGTGCCTCGTAGAACACCGGGTTGCGGGCGATGTCGATCTGGCGGTACCAGCCGCGCGCGAGCGGGAAGCCGGCGCGCGGCACGTGGTACGACTCCCAGTGGTCGCCCGTGGGCACCACCTCGACCCGGTAGCCGGGCGTCCAGCGTCGCTCGAGGAGGTCGAGGGCCGGCGCCCAGAAGGAGGCGGAGGCCGAGCGCGTATCCGTGCGGTGGAGCGCCGCCCCGATGTACGGCACGAGCGTGAAGGCGAGGGCGCCGGCGAGCGCGAGGGCGGCGAGCCAGCGAGGCCGGAAGGAGGCGAGGGCGGCCGCGAGCAGGGCGAGCGGCAAGGCGATCCCGCGCAGGCGCGTCACGTTCTCGCCGATGGGCGAGGGGACGAGGAAGGCGACCGCCGCCGCGAGCGCCCAGAGGCCGAAGACGAGAGCGAGCACGCGACCGCTCCGGGCGCGGAGCGCGAGCGCGGCGCACACGAGCGCGAAGGCGACGACCAGGAGCAGCTCCGAGAGCCGGAAGAACGGATACTCGGCCTCCTGCCGGTAGAGGAGCAGGAGCGCGCCCTGGCCGAGGCCGAGGAGGACGAGCGCGCCGCCGACGATCGCGGTGCGACGGTCGAGCGGCCCTCGCCGCGCGACGAAGGCCGCCACCGTCGCGAGGCAGAGGAAGAGGAAGGCGAGCGGCGAGAGCCCGACGGTGCAGACGGCGAGGGCGACCGCGGCCCACGTCCGCCCGCGCTGGAGCGCGACGAGCGCGCCGAGCGCCGTCGCGAGCCCGGCGGCGTACGGGTACGTCCCGGTGAAGAGCGGCCCGCAGGCGACGACGGCGAAGGCCCACGCCGACAGGCGTCCGGCCTCACCCCACTCGCGCTCCGCGAGGGCGCCGAAGAGGGCGGCGGCGCCGACGACCGACGCGACCGCGACGACGTCGTTCCCGAGCAGGGCCGCGGGGAAGTAGTAGAGGAGGCTGTAGGAGACGAGCGGGTAGTGGCCGCCGTACCAGAACGTGTCCCAGACGAGGACGCCCTCGCGGACGAGCTCCGTGCGATAGAGGTGCGCGGGCAGGTCGCCCGGAGGCGGCCCGAGGAAGACGAGCGGGAGCGCGACGGCGAGCGCGAGCAGGCCCGCCCGCCACGCCTCGGCGCGCCCGAGCGCGCCTAGAGTTCCGGGCATGGCCCGGACGGCGGCGCTCGCTCTCGCGTTCCTGGCGCTCATGGCGGGCCCGGCGCAGGCTACGACGTTCCCCGTCGTCGTGGTGCCGGGCTTCGCGCTCGAGGACCTCGAGGGCGTCGAGGACGTGAGCGCGGTCGGGCTCCTGAACCCGGGCGCCGGACCGGAGACGAGCCGGGCGCTCGCGGAGGCCTCGCTCGTCCGCGGCGCGGTGCGGAACTCGCTCCGCGGCGGCGGGCCGGAGGGCGCGCCCCTCCTCGTCCCGAGGCGGGGAGCGCTCGGGAGCGTCGCCGGGCCCGCGATCTACGTCGGCCTCCCGACGGGCGGGCGCCAGCCGAACGACCGCCGCTACCCGATCGCCGTCGTGGGCCCCGGCTTCCGCGGGCTGCTCACGTCGGAGTCCACTCGGATCCCGGGCCTCGTCTCGATCGCCGACGTCGCCCCCACGGCGCTCGGGCGCGAGGGCACGCTCGGGTCGGAGCCCGCGGACGACGCCGTCGCCGAGCTCCGCGCCCTCGACGAGCGGATCGACGAGAACAACGGCGCCCGCCTTCCCGCGACGATCCTCGTCTGCGTGCTCCTGCTCGCGCTCGCGGCGCTCCGGCCGGCGGCCGGGGTGCCGGCGCTCGCGGCCGCGCTCCTCGCGAACCTCGCGCTCGGGCTCGCCGGCGTCTCCGGGCTCTGGCCCGTGCTGCTCGTGCTCGCCGCAGCCGTGCTCCTCGGAGGCCCGCTCCTCGAGCGGATCCTCCCCAGGCCGCTCGCCCTCGGCGCCGCGCTGACCGCCGTCGTCGGCGCCTACCTGCTGGCGCTCGGGATCGAGGGGCCGTCGGTCGCCCTCTCGCCCTTCGGGCCGACGCAGAACTCGCGCTACTTCGGGCTCTCGAACCTCCTCGAGACCCTGCTCCTGCTCCCGGCCCTCGCGGGGGCGGCGCTCCTGCGACCACGACTGGGCTGGGGCGCCTTCGCCGGCGTCGCGCTCCTCGCGTTCGCCGCCGTCGCCGGCACCCGCTTCGGCGCGGACGGGGGCGGCGGCGTCGTCCTCGCAGCCGGCTTCGCGGTCCTGGCAGTGCTCCTCGCCGGGGGCGGGAGGCGCGCGCTCCTCGCGGCCGTGGGCGCCGCGCTCGCTCTCGCCCTTGCCCTCGTCGGCCTCGACGCCGCCACCGGCGCCTCGAGCCACGTCACCCGGGCGGTGGCGGACGGGCCGGGCGGCCTCGCCGCCGACCTCGCCGAGCGCGTCGAGCTCTCCTGGGAGCGGGCCACCTCCTCGGCGTACGTCGCACTCGCGGTCGTCGCGCTGCTCGTCCTCCTGGGGTGGCTCGTCGTGCGGACGCTGCGCCGGGAGGAGCCGCTCGCCGAGCGGGCCGTCCCGCTCGCGCTCGCGGCGGCGCTCGGCGCCTCGCTCGTCGTCAACGACTCGCCGACCGACGTCCTCCTCGTCGGCGTGGCGTGTTACGGCGTCGCCGCCGCGGGTATGCTTCCCGCCCGATGGCACGCGTTCTCGTCCTCGCCCTCGCCGCCCTCGCGCTCCTGGTCGCGGCCGGCTGCGGCGGCGGAGACTCGTCCGAGCCCGCGCCCGAGACCGTAGAGGGCACCGTGCCCGCCGAGACCGGCGGCGGAGAGGACGACGGCGGCGAGGGAGACGCCGGCGAGGGGGACGCGGCCGCCGGCGCGGACGTCTTCGCCTCGGCCGGCTGCGGGAGCTGCCACACCTTCGAGGACGCGGGAACGACGGGCACGGTCGGCCCGAGCCTCGACGACTCGAGCGCCTCGTTCGACCAGGCCGTGGAGCAGATCACGAACGGCGGCGGCGGTATGCCTCCCTACGAGGGCCAGTTGAGCGACCAGGAGATCGCCGACGTGGCCGCGTACGTCACGCAGTCGCGCTGAAGCTCCCGCAGGAGTTCCCGCGCGAGGTCGACGTCCTCGCATGCGACTTCGACCACACGCTCGTCTGGGAGGACGGCGTCCTCCGCCCCCGCACGCTCGCCGCCATCGCGAGCGCGCACGCCGCCGGCCTGCGCGTGATCGTCGTCACCGGCCGGATGTTCCGGAGCGTGCGGCCGTACCTCGAAGAGGCGGGAATCGACGACCCGGTCGTCTGCTACCAGGGCGCGGTCGTGGCGGAGCCCGCGAGCGGGCGCTTCCTCCGCCACGAGCCGATCCCGGTCGAGCTCGCGCGCGAGACGATCGCCGTCCTCGAGGACGAGCGGTTCCCCGTCAACTGCTACGTGGAGGACGATCTCTACGTCGCGCGCGTGACGCCGGAGGCGCGCCGGTACGCCGGGTTCCAGCACCTCCCGGTGCACGAGGTCGGCGACCTGCGCGCCTGGCTCACCGAGCCTCCGACGAAGCTCGTGACGATCGGCGAGCCGACCGCACTCGACGGGCTCGAGCAGCGGATGAAGGCCCGCTTCGACGGACGCCTCTACATCTCGAAGTCGTTGCCGTACTTCCTCGAGTTCGCGAGCCCCGAGGTGACGAAGGCCTCCGGGCTCGCCTTCCTCGCCGAGCACCTGGGGTTCTCGGCCGAGCGGACGGTCGCCTTCGGCGACGGCGAGAACGACGTCGAGCTGCTCGGGTGGGCCGGCTTCGGCGTCGCCGTGGCCAACGCCCACGAGCGGGTGCTCGCCGCGGCCGACTGGGTCTGTCCGCCCGCCGCCGAGGAGGGCGTCGCCCAGGTTTTCGAGGCGCTTCTAGACTCCCGCGCATGATCGACATCAGGGCGGCACGGGCCGAGAGCGACGCCTACCGGGCGGCGCTCGCGCGCAAGGGCGCCGAGCAGGACTTCGACGCCCTCATGGAGGCGGACCGGGCCTGGCTCGCGCTCGTCCCGCAGGCGGACGACCTGCGGGCCCGGACGAAGGTGAAGGGCAGACCGACCCCGGAGCAGATCGAGGAGCTCAAGGGCGTGAAGGCCGAGCTCCAGCGCGTCGAGGCCGAGCTCGCCGCCGCTGAGCGCCGGCGCGCCGAGCTGCTCGAGCGCGTGCCCTCGCCCCCCGACGAGAGCGCTCCCGACGGCTTCACGGACGAGGACGCCGAGGAGCTCCGCCGGGTCGGCGATCCGCCCGAGTTCCCGTTCGAGCCGAGAGACCACCTCGAGCTCGGGCGCATCGACACCGAGCGCGGCGCGAAGGCGTCCGGGTCACGCTTTGTCTTCCGCGTCGGCGCGGTCGCGCTCCTCGAGCTCGCGCTCTACCGCTTCGCCCTCGACCGGCTCGTCGGCAAGGGCTTCACGCCGGTGCTCCCTCCGGTGCTCGTGCGCGAGGAGGCGATGTACGGGACGGGCTTCCTCCCCACCGACGAGGTGAACATCTACCGGGTCGAGCGGGACGAGCTCTACCTCACCGGCACGTCCGAGGTGGCGCTCGCCGCCTACCACGCGGGCGAGATGCTCGAGCGGGAGTCGCTTCCCCTCCGCTACGCGGGCTACTCGACGTGCTTCCGGCGCGAGGCGGGGGCGGCCGGGAAGGACACGCGCGGGATGTTCCGCGTGCATCAGTTCGACAAGGTCGAGATGTTCGTCTTCACGCTGCCCGAGCGGTCGCGCGACGAGCACGACGCGCTCCTGGCCGTCGAGGAGGAGCTCGTCCGGGAGCTCGGCCTGCCCTACCGCGTCGTCAACATCGCCGCCGGCGACCTCGGCGCCTCGGCGGCGAAGAAGTACGACGTCGAGGCGTGGTTCCCCGGGCAGGCGCGCTACCGCGAGATCACGTCCACCTCGAACACGACCGACTACCAGTCGCGCCGCCTCGACATCCGCTTCCGCGGCGAGGGCGGGCCCGAGTTCGTCCACACGCTCAACGGCACCGCCGTGACGGCCCGCGCCATGATCGCGATCCTCGAGAACTTCCAGGACGACGGCGGGGCGGTCGCCGTGCCCGAGGTGCTCGTCGGCTTCGGCGCCCCGGCGAGGATCGAGCCCGGCCGGTAGCGGGCTACACTGGCCCGCGGGCGGGGTGGCCGAGCGGTCGAAAGCAACGGCCTTGAAAGCCGTAACCCCTGGCGACAGGGGTCGTGGGTTCGAATCCCACCCCCGCCGCTCCTCCGATCCCACGTGGGTCTCTCGTCCGGCGCTACCTTCGAGGTGTGCAGAAGCCGGACTACCGGCTGCCGGGTCCCGCGACGGCGCTCCGTGTCGCGCTGGGGCTCTTCGTGCTCGCCTGGATCCTCGGCCCGTACGAGCTGCGCTCGGCCGTACCGGTCTGGCTCGCGTTCGCGGTCGCGCTCGCCCTCGAGGTCAACTTCCTCGTCGGCGCTCTCACCCGCGCTCCGGCGCCCGCCCCCGACCGGGGGCCGCAGGAGATCGACCGCGAGCGGTACGGCTACGTCCACGAGCCGGACGAGGAGGACGAGGGAATCGAGGCGGAGGACGACCAGGCGGAGGTCGTCGCCGAGCGGCGAGACGTCTGGCCGCCCGTCCGCCGCTTCCTCGTCGGCCTCGGGGTCGTCGCGGCGCTCGCGCTCCTCTTCTTCCTCGTCGAGAGCCGCACCGGCTGGGACGCGCTCGCCGTCGAGACGCGGGCCGAGGCGGTGGCGCGCTTCTCCGAGGAGGCCTCCCGGCTCGCGGAGAAGCCGGTGAGGATCCGCTGCGACGAGTCGGGCCGGTACGTCGGCGCCGTCCAGCACGCCGACGGCGTCGCCGCGGTCGGAGGCGACCTCGCCTACCTCACTCCCGAGCGCTGCCTCGACCTCTACCGGCTGGCCTTCGAGGGCGAGGTGCGCGGGAGCCAGACGGCGCGGGCGGTCGCCGTCCTCGCCCACGAGACGTGGCATCTGCGCGGCGTGCGCGACGAGGGCACGACCGAGTGCTACGCGCTCCAGTCCGGCGTCGAGCTCGGCCGGCGGCTCGGGCTGCCGGAGGACACCGCGCGCCAGCTGATGCGGCAGCAGCTCGCCGAGAACGCGGGCCGGGGCGGAGCGAGCGCCGAGTACCTCGTGCCGCCCGAATGCCGCGACGGCGGCCGACTCGACCTCGACCCGGCTGGCTCACGGTTCCCCTGAGCGGGGTCGCCCGGGGCTCGCCAAGGGCGTTTTTGCAGGCGCTTTCCTAGCCGTTGCGCCGGTCCGCCGGCGCCGGACCAGCCCCTCGGTCAGTGGAAGTGGCTGCCAGGGAGTGCGACGCTCCAGAGGCGCCGGCAGACCGGCGCAGGAAAGGCCCCGCTCGGATTCGGGCGCCATTCGTCCGAGGGGAACGAAAGGAGACACTTTGGAGCGCAGGAAGAAGAGCCTTCGGGTGCTGCTGCTTGCGGCGGTCGCACTCGTCGTCACACTCGTCGTCGCCCCGGTCGCGTCGGCGTGGACGGTGACGATGGACGCGAACCCGACGTTCAAGCGGACGCACCACTGGGCGATCGAGAAGAGCGTCAGCCAGTCCTCGGTGACGCTCGAGCCGGGCGAGACGGCGAACGTCACCTACACGGTGACCGTCAAGTCCACCGGCTTCACCGACAGCGACTGGGGCGTCAGCGGCAACGTCCACATGACGGCCGGCGACGACGCCATCACCGTCGCGACCGTCGGCGTGAAAATCCAGGCGGACGACCTCGACGCCCTGGTGAACTGCGTGCCGCCGCTGCCGTTCAACCTCGGCGGAGGCGCGCTCGACTGCTCGTACAGCGCGTCGCTCGCGGACGGGAGCGCGCGCACGGCGGTGATGCGGGCGACGACGACCGACGGCGGCCAGCGGGTCGTCCAGACGCCGTTCGACTTCTCGAACGCGACGATGACGGAGATCGACGAGTGCGTCGCGGTCACCGACACGCAGGCCGGGAGCCTCGGCACCGTCTGCGTCGGCGACGCGCCGAAGACGTTCACGTACACGAAGACGATCGGCCCGTACGCCGAGTGCGGTCCGCGGACCGTCGACAACACGGCCACGTTCACGACGAACGACACCGGAGCGACCGGCTCGGCCGGCGCGCAGGTCGACGTGGACGTCGTCTGCGCCCCGCCGTCCGACGGCTGCACGCGGACGATCGGCTACTGGAAGACGCACGCCGGGTTCGGCCCGCAGGCGGACGCCGTGACGCCGCTCCTGCCCATCACGCTCGGCACCGCCGGCGGGGCGAAGAGCATCACCGTCACGACGGCCGCGCTGGCCGTCCAGCTGCTCTCGAACGAGGGCTCGAACGACGTGGCGGACTCCTCGAACGGGATCAACAAGCTCTACGCCCAGCTCCTGGGCGCGAAGCTGAACGGGGCGAGCGGAGCCGACACGTCCGGCGTCGCCGGCACGATCGCGGCGGCCGACGCGTTCCTGGCGACGCACGACTCGACCGACTGGAGCGGGCTCTCCGACGCCCAGAAGGAGATGGTGCTCGACTGGAAGGACACGCTCGACGACTACAACAACGGGCGCTCCGGCGTGGAGCACTGCGACTAGCTCCGGCCGCGACCCTGGATGTCAGAGGCCCCGCTCCGGCGGGGCCTCGGCGTCTCTAGGGGCGGACGGCGGCCCGCCGTGCCCGGCGACGCTGCCACAAGCCCCAGGCGCGCCGGGCGAGCCAGAGGAGGACGACGTAGCGGAGCCGGCCCATGCGAGGCGGTATGACCCGGGCGGACGAGCCGTAAACCACCGTCGCGCCCGCGGCGGCGTCAAGCCTGGGTCGGTGCCTGCCGATACCGAAGGGAGACGAGGAGCACGGCCATCCCCGGCGGCAGCCGCAGACCGCCGGGGTGCGAGAGCCGGCTCCTCGTTCCCCCGTCAGGGAGCGAGCGGGAGGGGTGTCCGCAGGAAGCGGCGCGCGACCCCGCGGATCGTCCTCGTCCCGTACGCGTGGCTCGGGTTCGTCTCGGTGATCACCGCGAGCGAGAGCCGCGTCGAGGCTCCCTTCTCGCGCAGGAGAGCCGACTGGTGGGTGACCAGGCCCGTCCCCGAGCCCCAGCCTCCCTTGAAGAAGATCCTCCACCCCGCCGGCCGCGCGCGCGGGATGCCCCAGCGCTGCGAGGGGACGATCGTGCGCAGGAGCCGCATCCCGAAGTGCCGATGGCGCGGCGGCAGCAGACGGTCGATCCGGTAGAAGAAGCGCGCCTGGTCGCGGGCGCTCGTGAGCGAGAGCCCCCAGGGGGAGCGCAGGGCGAAGTGCTTCATCTGCGCGCGCCGCGCCACGCGGTAGACGCCGCGCGCTCCCACGATCCCGAGGACCCGGGTCGCGGTCGTGTTGTCCGACCAGCGGATCATGGGCGCGAGCAGGCTTCGCTCCGCGTCGGTGAGCGCCCGCCCGCGCACCGACTGCCGCTGGAGGTAGGCGACGAGGAGCATGGCCTTGAGGAGGCTCGCCGAGGGCGCCCGCCGCCAGCCGCGGTACTGGTGGATCCGGCCGCGGTCGTCGACGAGCGCGAAGCTCTCGACGCCCGCCCGGTCGAGGACGTAGCGCGTCGCCGCCGCCTCGCGGTCGCGCCAGGACGCAGCGTCCGCGGCCGCCGGGACGGCGAGCGCGGCGACGACCGCGAGAGCGAGTGCCGGGCGCCTCAGCACGGGCGCGGGATTCTAGCCCCGCGGTTCGGGGTAGGGAGACGCGGATGACGGAGGGGACGGAGCGGGTGGCACAGAGCCGCTGGGTCGAGCGCATGGGGCGCTTCGGCCTGGCGACGAAGGGGTTCTCGTACGTCCTCGTCGCCGTGATCGCGATCAGGGTCGCCGTCGGCGGCGGCGGGGAGGCCGAGGACCGCCAGGGCGCGCTGCAGACGCTCGCGGACGAGCCCTTCGGCTGGGCCCTCCTCCTCATGGTGGCGCTCGGGTTCGCCGCCTACGCGCTCTGGCGCTTCGCCGAGGCGATCTTCGACCGCGGCGGCGAGGGCGACGACGCGAAGGGAATCGGGAAGCGGCTCGCCGACTTCGGGAAGGGCGTGCTCTACGCCGGCCTCGCGGTCGGAACCGTCTCCATCCTCGTGGGCTCCGGCGGCGGCGGCTCCAAGGAGGAGGACAAGGCGACCGCGTTCGCCCTCGAGTGGCCGGGAGGCCGCTGGATCGTCGGAGCGGTCGGCGTCGCGATCGTCGGCGCCGGGATCTTCAACGCGTACCGGGCCCTCTCGGGCTCCTTCCGGAAGGAGCTGCGGACCGAGCTCATGGGCGCCGCCGAGGAGGGCTGGTACACGGCGCTCGGCGTCGCGGGCCACCTCGCGCGGGCGGTCGTCTTCGCGCTCATCGGCGTCTTCGTCGTCCGGGCGGCGTGGCAGTACGACCCGCAGGAGGCGATCGGCCTCGACGAGGCGCTGCAGAAGCTCGCGGGCGAGGCGTACGGGCCGTTCCTGCTCGGCGTCGTCGCGCTCGGGCTCGCCGCCTACGGCCTCTTCTGCATCGTCCAGGCGAAGTACCGGGACGTCTGAGAGCCCGCGGCCTCGGATGGCCCGGGCACAGCAGCGTCAGACGACGCCCTGGAGGGCGGCGATCTCGCGCTGGACGGCCAGGCGGTTGAGCGCGGCGGCCTCGATCTGGCGCACGCGCTCCCGGGTGAGGCCGAGCCGGCGGCCGATCTCCTCGAGCGACGCCGGGTCCTTGTCCCCGTTGAGCCCGTAGCGGAGCTTGATCACGGCGCGCTCCCGGTCGGGCAGCTCGTCGAGCGCCCCGCGAAGCGCCTCCTGCGCGAGGCTCACGGTCACCTCCTGCTCGGGGCTCTCCTCCTGGCCCACGAGCAGCTCCTGGAAGGTCGTCCCGCTCTCCTCGCCCACCGTGCGGTCGAGGCTCGTCACCGCGCGGGCGGCCTCGCGCACCTCGTGCAGCTGCGCGACCGTGAGGCGGGCCGCCTTCGCGAGCTCCTTGTCGGTCGGCACGCGGCCGAGCCTGGCCGTGAGCTGGCGCTCGGCGCGGCCGATGCGCTGCTCGCGCTCGACGATGTGCACCGGGACGCGGATCTCCCGCGACTTGTTCGCGACGCCCCGCTGCACCGCCTGACGGATCCACCACGTCGCGTAGGTGGAGAACTTGAACCCCTTGCGCCAGTCGAACTTCTCCACCGCGCGGATGAGCCCGATGATCCCCTCCTGGATGAGGTCGAGGAGCGAGAGGCCGTGGCCCTGGTAGCGCTTCGCGATCGAGACGACGAGGCGGAGGTTCGAGTTGATCATCTGCTCCTTCGCCTCGAGGTCGCCGCGCTCGACCCGCTTCGCGAGCTCGACCTCCTGCTCCTTCGTCAGGAGCGGGTAGCGGCCGATCTCGTTCATGAAGAGCTGGAGCGCGTCGGTCGTCGCAACGGCGAGGTCGCCGTTCACGTACGTCGAGGCCTTCGCCGTCTCCCGGGCGCAGTCGTCGCGCAGCTCGAGGCCCCGCCGCTCGATCTCCTCGTAGAGCGCGCCGATCTCCTCCTCGCTCAGGCCGAGGGCGTCGACGAGAGAGTCGACCTCGGAGTACTCGAGGCACTCGTTCTCCTCGCCGCGGTCGAGAAGCGCTTGGAGCTGGGGATCCATACCCGTCCTATCTCCCGGTCCTGCCGGGGCAAACCTCCACCATACGCCCGTTCTCCGACGCCGCGCGGGGGGAACGTCGGTTCTCGATCACCCCCCGCCTGCAGCGCGTGCCTCGAGCAGGTCGCGGACGCGCACCTGCTCGGTCAGCAGGCGGCGGAAGCGCTCCGGCTCGCCCGCGACGTACGAGCGGCACAGCTCTCGTCCGGCGGGGTAGGTGATGATGTAGGTCCGCGAGGTCGGCTCGGTGAAGAAGCGGATCATGTGGGCCGTCCACTGCGACGTCATCAGGCCCCAGCGCTCGAGGTACGCCCGCGCCTCGGCCTCGCTCGCCCCGCCTTCGTGCAGCAGCAACGCGGCGTTCACCTCCGCCCACTGGCACGGCTCGAGAGCCCGCTTGACCGCGAGGGCGTGTGCGAGGTCGAGATCGATGCCGGCGTCGTGGACGAGCGCGGCGAGCGCCGCCCCGCCGTCTCCCTCGAGCAGCACCTCCGGCGCGAGCTTCGCGATCCCCTCCGTGACGAGCGCCTGCGGCGTGGGCGTGAGCACCAGCGTCTCCTCGAGCAGCCCGCGACCGCACACGAGCAGGTGCTCCTTGCTCGAGCGCTCCGTGTGGTGGCCCGGATACGTCTCGTGGCACGCGAGGATGAGCAGCTCGACGGCCGACATCGGCAGCTCGACGTTGACGGCGATCCGGCTGCGCAGGTCGCCGAGGTAGTCGCAGGACGCCCACCACGGCTCGTCGCGCACGATCTCGAGGACGACGCCTTCGCCCGCCGGGAGCTCGACCAGGCCCCGCGTCCACGCGCGTGCCTCCTCGATGACCGCCGCCAGCGTGCGCGCCACCTGCTCCGTGGACAGGAGGATCGAACCCTCCCAGCGCTGGTAGCGCTCGGCCAGCGGGCCGTCGCCGGGGAGGAGCTCCTCGAGCCGCTCGTGTGCGGCCGCGAAGACGGCTTCGTCGGTGTAGGTCGGCCGCACGCCGAAGCACCCCTCCACCTCGTCGGCGTACGATCGGGACTCGCCCGCCAGCACGCCCGCGTAGGTGCGCAGGCCGACCACCTGGTCGCGAAGCCAGCCCTCCCCGAGCTCGTCGAGCAGCCCCTCCGCGTCGTGGACGAGCGCCCGCGGGTCGACCGGCGGCTCGGCGTCGACCGCGGCCGCCACCTCCGGCGGGCCGTAGTAGGCATCGACGATCCCCTCGACGTGCCGGCCGACCCGCAGCCCCAGCCGCAGGTAGCGCTCCACGGCGTCCCGCGTCACGCGGGGAGCCTACGGCGTCTCTCCGGGCTCCCGAGCCCTCGACTGCCTCATACGTACGTATGTTCTACAATCAGCCAGACCGTGGCCCGCGCCCAGTACCTCGAGGACACGTGCAAGACGGCCCTGAACCGCGTCCCGGACGCGAGCCGCGTGCCCTTCCGCTGGACGGTCAACCCGTACCGCGGCTGCACCCACAGCTGCCACTACTGCTTCGCGCGCGCGTTCCACTCCTACCTCGACCTCGGCGTGGGCGACGACTTCTCCTCGAAGATCGTCGTGAAGACGAACGTCGTCGAGGTCCTCCGGCGCGAGCTCGCCTCCCCCAGGTGGAGCGGCGAGCCTGTCGCGATGGGGACCGCCACCGACCCGTACCAGCACTGCGAGGGCCGCTACCGACTCACGCGCGGCGTCGTCGAGGCCTTCGCGGACTTCGGCAACCCGCTGTCGATGCTGACGAAGTCGACCATGATCCTGCGCGACCTCGACGCCTACCGCCGCCTGGCCGAGGCGGCCGAGGTCACCGTCTCGATGAGCGTCGGCGTGCTCGACGAGGAGGTCCGGCGCGTCGTCGAGCCCGGGACGCCGCCGGGGCGGAAGCGCCTGGAGGTCCTCGGCCGTTTCGCATCGGCGGGCATCCGGACGGGTGTCCTCGTGGCGCCGATCCTGCCGGGCCTCACGGACGACGACGAGCACCTGGACGAGGTGCTCGCAGCCTGCGCGGAGGCCGGCGTCGCGCACGCCTCCCCGATCGTCCTCCACGTCCGCGCCGGGATCCGCGAGCACTTCATGCCCTGGGTCCGGCGCACGTACCCGTGGCTCTACCCGCGGTACGTCGAGCTCTACGGCAACCGCGCCTACGCGCCGAAGGCCTACCAGGAGGAGGTCGCGGAGCGCTTCGCCCGGCTGCGGCTGCGGCACGGCCTGGCGCCCTCGAGCTCCCGGCCGGGGCGACCCGTGCCCGAGCGGAAGGCCGGCGAGCAACTCGCGTTGGCGGTCTAGTGGCCCCCATCCGGATCGGCACGTGCTCGTGGGCCGACGAGGCGCTGACGAAGCACTTCTACCCGCGCGACGTGAAGACGGCCGAGGCGCGCCTCCGCTACTACGCGGAGCGCTTCTCCACCGTCGAGGTCGACTCCACCTACTACCGCCTGCCGGACGAGGCCATGGTCGCGCGCTGGGAGGAGCGCACGCCGGCCGGGTTCGTCATGCACGTGAAGGCCTTCGGGCTCATGACCCGCCATCCGGTGCGGCCCGAGCAGCTGCCGCCCGACCTCCGCGAGGCGGCGCCCCTCGACGAGCGCGGTCGGGTCGACCGCCCGCCGCGCGAGTTCCGGGCCGAGGTGTTCGACCGCTTCCACGCCGCCCTCGAGCCGCTCCGGAGCGCGGGCAAGCTCGGCGGGATCCTGCTCCAGTTCCCCTCGTACGTCGTCGCCAAGGACGCCTCGCGCGACTACCTCGCGTGGGCGGTCGAGCAGCTGCGCGGCGACCGCGCGCTCGTCGAGTTCCGGCACCGGAGCTGGCTGGACGAGGAGAACCGCGCAGCGACGCTCTCCTTCCTCGAGGAGCTCGGCGCCTCGCACGTCGTCGTCGACGCGCCGAAGACGGAGGGCCGAAACCTCGTCCCGACGGTCGTCGCGACCACGAGCCCGCTCGCCTACGTCCGCCTGCACGGCCGGAACGCCGCCACCTGGAACGTCCGCGGCGGCAGCGCGAGCGACCGGTTCGACTACCTCTACTCGGAGGACGAGCTGCGGGAGTGGACCGAGCCGCTCAGACGGCTCGGAGACGCCGCCGAGGAGGTCTACGTGCTCTTCAACAACAACCGCTGGAGCGGGACGCCGAGTGGAGAGGTCGTCGCCCAGGCCGCCGCGAACGCCCAGGCGCTCAGGGCGATCCTGGCCGACTCGGGGGTTCCCAACGCCTGACTCCTGCACTACGGTTCAAGTCCACGGGGGAAACGGCCGATTGGACTGAGGTGGGGAGCCGTCTGGGCACACATGCACTCTGGACCGTCGCGCTGAGCGCGGTCATCACGCTGCTCGCGCTCGCGCCGGCGATCCTGCCCGGCGAGCGGGTGCTCGAGCACCTGCCGCCTCCCCTGCCCGGCGCGGTGGAGGCGGGCCAGGTCGTGGCCGGCGCCCTCGCGGAGGACGACGGCGACGGCGCCCAGCCCGATGCCTCCCCGTCCGCGGGCTCTGGCTCGGACGCCGGCGCGCCCGGCGGAGACGCGGCGGCGGGCAGTCCACCTGCCGGCGAAGCCGGCGTGCTCGGCGACGACGCGTCCTCCCCGGACGGCAGCGGGAGCGGCGACGACGGCACACCGCCCGGCGGCCCCTCGTCCGGCGGCGACCCGGGCGACCGCGATCCCGGCTCCGACCTGGGCGAGCGCCCCGGCGGCGAGCCCAAGCCTCCGCCGCCGCCCGAGCCGACCCCGCCCCCGGAGCCTCCCGAGCGCCCCGACAAGCCCGACAAGCCGGACAAGCCCGGGCGGCCCGAGTGGCCGGGCAAGGGCGACCGCGAGGCCGAGAAGGAGAAGCGACGCCAGGAGCAGGCCGAGCGGCGCGAGGATCGCCGGGCCGAGCAGGAGCAGCGCCGGGCCGAGCAAACCGAGCGGCGCGAGCAGCGCAAGGCCGAGCAGGAGAAGCGGCGCCAGGAGAAGGCCGAGCAGCGCGAGCAGCGCAAGGCCGAGCAGGAGGAGCGCCGCGGCGAGAAGCACGACCGGGGCGGGAAGAAGCCCAAGCACGGCTAGCGCCCGGCGAGGCGGGTACCCTCCCGCCACCGCCCGTGCCCCCGCCCAGCTCACCGATCGAGCACCGCGTCCGCCCGGCCGCGGGCGAGCCCGACGGTGCGCTCGTGCTCATGCACGGCCGCGGCGCCGACGAGCTCGACCTCGCGCCGCTCCTCGACCTGCTCGACCCGGAGAGGCGCCTCGTCGGGCTGCTCCCGCGCGGGCCGCTCTCCCTCCCGCCCGGCGGCGCCCACTGGTACGTCATCCGCGAGCTCGGCTACCCCGACCCGCCCACGTTCCTCGGGACCTTCGCCCAGGCGACGGCCTGGGTCGACGAGACGCTCGCCGAGGCGGGCGTCGCGAGCGACCGGACCGTCTTCGGCGGGTTCTCCCAGGGAGCGGTCATGTCCTACGCGCTCGGGCTCGCAGCCGCGCGGCCCCGCCCCGCCGGCATCCTCGCGCTCAGCGGGTTCCTCCCGCGCGTCGACGGCTTCGAGCTCGACCTCGAGAGCCGCGCGGGCCTGCCGGTGTCGATCTCGCACGGAACGCACGACCCGGTGATCGGCGTCGAGTGGGGGCATGATGCCCGCGGGCGCCTCGAGGCCGCCGGGGCGGCGGTCAGCTACCGGGAGGATCCGGTCGCCCACGAGATCGCGCCCGGGGCGCTGGCGCAGGCGCGCACCGTCCTCGAGACGGCCCTCGCCCCCGCCTAGGAGCTCGCGCTAGAAGGCCTCGTCCGCGACCGCAGGCTCGGCGATCTCGCTCTCCTCCGTGCCGGCCGGCGGAACCTCCGGGCCCCGGAGGTACAGGTACTCGTAGGCGAGCGCGGCGACGCCGCCGACGACGTCCGTGCGCGGGAGGCGAGAGAGGCGTCCGGACGGCGCGGAAGGCGCTCTAGGTGGCGAGCTCGCCGAAGCTCTCGGCGCGCCGCGTCTCGCCGGCGACGACGAGGACGTCGCCCTCGCGCACGACCGTGTCGGGCGTGGCGTAGGTGAAGGAGCCGCCCTGGGGCTTCACGCAGACGACCGTGATGCCGTAGCGCTTGCGCACCTCCGCCTCGGCGAGCGTCTTCCCGACGAGCTCCTTCGGCGCCGTCGACTCGACGAGCGCGAAGCCGGGATCGAGCTGGAAGTAGTCGAGGATCGAGCCGGCGAGACTGTGGCCGACGCGAATGCCCATGTCCCGCTCCGGGAAGACGACCCGGTGGGCGCCGACGCGGGCGAGGATGCGGCCGTGCGGCTCGGTCACGGCCTTCGCGACGATCCGGGGCACCCCGAGGTCCGCAAGGACGGCGGTGGTGAGGATGCTCGCCTCGACGTCCGTGCCGATCGCGACGACGGCGGTCGGGAAGTCGGCCGCCCCGAGCTGGCGCATCGCCTCCTCGCTCGTCGAGTCCGCCTCGACGACGTGCGTGAGGACGCCCGCGAGCTCCTGCACGCGTCTCGGGTCGGCGTCCACGCCGAGCACGTCGTGACCCATGCCGACGAGCGTCCCGGCGAGCCCGCCGCCGAAGCGGCCGAGCCCGATCACCAGGAACTCGCCTCTCTGCCTAGCCAATGATGGGGCGCTCCTCCGGGTAGCGGTAGAGCCTCTTCCGCTCGCGCAGCGCGAGCGCGACCGCGAGCGTATACGGCCCCGTCCGCCCGAGGAACATCAGCACGACGAGGACGACCCGGCCGAGGTCGTTCCACTCGGCGGTGATCCCGGTGGAGAGCCCGACGGTCCCGAAGGCGGAGACCGCCTCGAAGAGGACCTCCCGGAACGGGTGCGTGCTCTCGGCCATGAGGACGAGCGTGCCGAGGGAGACCGCGACCGCGGCGATGAACGCGACGGAGATCGCCTGCCGCTGCGCGTGCGGCGGTACGCGCCGCCCGAAGGCGCTCACATGGGGCTCGCCCCGGACCTCCGACCACACCATGAGGAAGAGGAGCGCGAACGTCGTCACCTTGATGCCGCCGCCGGTGGACGCGCTGCCGGCGCCGATGAACATGAGGACGTCGGTGACGAAGAGCGTCTCCTCGGAGACGTCCGCGTAGTCGACCGTGTTGAAGCCCGCGGTCCTCGGGGTGACGCCCTGGAAGAAGGCGGTGAGGAGCTTCCCGCCCGAGTCGAGGTCGCCGGTCGTCGCCGCGTTCGACCACTCGAAGGCGGCGACGGCTGCGAAGCCGAGGGCGACGAGCACGAAGGTCATCCCGACGGTCAGCTTCGTGTGCAGCGTCCAGGTCCTCGGGCTCGCGCCGCGGCGCCAGAGCTCGAGCCAGACGGGGAAGCCGAGGCCTCCGGCGAGGATCGCGAGGGCGACGGTGACCGAGACCCAGGCGTCCGTCGCGAAGCCGACGAGGCTGTCGCTCCAGAGCGCGAAGCCGGCGTTGTTGAACGCGGAGACGGCATGGAAGATCCCGCGGTAGACGGCCGAGCCGAGGCCCATGTCGTACGCGACGGCGAAGCGCGCGGCGAGGACGACCGCGGCCACCGCCTCGAAGCAGAGCGAGAGGAGGACGACGCCCAGGACCAGCCGGCGGACGTCGCGGAGCTCGGGCGCGGCCGTCTCGGCCTGCGCGAGCAGGCGCGTCCGCAGGCCGAGCCGGCGGGCGACGACCAGGGCGAGGAGCGACGCGAGCGTCATGATCCCGATCCCGCCGACTTGGATGAGGCCGAGGATCGTGACCTGCCCGAAGTGCGACCAGTACGTCGGCGTGTCCACGACGATCAGGCCGGTCACGCAGAGCGCCGACGTCGAGGTGAAGAGCGCGGTCGTGAAGGAGGCTCCCTCCCCGTCGGCCGTGGCTGCGGGGAGGACGAGGAGCGCCGTGCCGACGAGGATCCCCGCCGCGAAGGCGAAGACGATCAGCTGGGCCGGGTGTCGGCGCCGGAGCCAGGCGGTCACGCGCGCCAATAGGCCCTCGTGAAGAGGACGACGACGGGGACGAGCTCGAGGCGCCCGATCCACATGAGGGCGATCATGATCCCCTTGGAGAGGTCGCTGAAGGGCTCGAAGGAGCCGATCGGGCCGGCGAACCCGAGCGCGGGGCCGACGTTCCCGAGCGTCGTCGCCGAGGCGGCGATCGCCTCGAAGGGGGTCACGGTGACGCCCACCCGGGTCGCCTCGACGACGAGCAGGATCGCGCCGAGGACGAAGATGCCCACGTAGAGCAGCACGAACCCGATCACGGCGCGGAGCGTCCGCTCGTCCACCGTCCGCCGGTTGAGGCGCACCGGCTGGACGACCTCCGGGTGGAGCGTCTGGTCGAGCTCGCGCCGGAGGATCTTCCCGATCAGGACGTGGCGGACGACCTTGATCGACCCCGCCGTCGAGGCCGCCGAGCCGCCCACGAACATGAGCGCGACGAGGACCATGACCGCGAGCGGGGCGACGGCCGTCCACTCGTTGAAGTCGACGCTCGCGTAGCCGGTCGTCGTCATCAGCGACGTCGCCTGGAAGACGGCGTGGCGCACGGCCTCCTCCCCGCTCTCGAGCCCGACGTGGAGGAGCTCGACGAGGACGATCGCCGAGCCGAGCACGAGGAGCGCGCCGTAGAGCCTGAACTCCTCGTCGCGCGCGTAGGCGCGCGGCGTGCGGCGCACGAGCGTCCGGTACATGAGCACGAAGTTCGAGCCGGCGAGCGCCATGAAGGCGACGACGGTCCACTGGGTCGCGGGGCCGAACGCTCCGATCGACTCCCCCTGGGTCGAGAAGCCGCCGGTCGGCATCGTCGTGAACGCGTGCGCGACCGCGTCGAAGAAGCTCATCGACTCGTCGGCGCCCGTCCAGGCGAGGAGCGAGAGCACGACGATCTCGAGCGCCGTGAGCGCGACGTAGACGGTCCAGAGACGGCGCGCAGTCTCCCGGATCGAGGCGGCGAGGGGCTCGAGCTCGGGCCCCGGCAGCTCCGACTCCATGAGCTGGCGGCCGCCGACGCGGAGCCGCGGCAGCACCGCGAGGGCGAGGACGATGATGCCCATGCCGCCCAGCCACTGCGTGAACTGCCGCCACAGCAGGAGCGAGCGGTCGAGCGCCTCGATGTCCGTGAGGACGCTCGCCCCCGTCGTCGTGAAGCCCGACATCGACTCGAAGTACGCGTTCACGGGCCCGCCGAGCTGCGGCTCGTCCGCGAAGAGGTACGGGAGCGCGCCCGCGGCGGCTGCGAAGAGCCAGGTGAGCGCGACGACGAGGAACCCCTCCCGCGGGCCGACCCGCTCCTTCCCCTGCGTCACGTGCTCGAGCCCGAGCCCCGCGGCCGCGACGATCCCGCCCGCGAGGAGGAAGGGCGCCACCGGCTCCGAGTACCAGAGCGCGACGCCGATCGGCAGGAGGAAGGCGAGCGAGAGGTAGCGGACGAGCGCCCCGACGAGGTTGAGCGCGGCGCCGACGTCGACGCCGACGAGCCGGCGCAGGCGATCGGCCGCCGCGCTCATGCGCGCCAGTACCCCCGGGTCAGGAGCACGGCCACCGGGATGATCTCCAGGCGGCCGAGCCACATGAGGCCGGTGAGGACGCCGGTCGAGAGGTCGCTGAACGGCTCGTAGGAGCCGAACGGCCCCGCGAACCCGAAGGCCGGGCCGACGTTCCCGAGGCAGGCGGCGGCGGCGCCGAGCGCCTCGAAGGCGCCGACCTCGACGGCGACGCGCTTCGCGTCGACGAGGAGGCCGAGCGCGCCGAGGGCGAAGAGGCCGATGTAGAGGACGATGAACGTCACCACGCCGCGGAGCGCCCGGTCCTCGACCACGGTCGTGTTCAGGCGGACCGGGACGACGGCCTCGCGGTGGACCGTCTGCTCGAGCTCGCGCCGGATGATGCGGAACATGAGCAGGTGGCGGACGACCTTGATCGAGCCGCCGGTCGAGCCCGCCGAGGCGCCGAGGAACATGAGCACGAGGAGCGTCAGGCCCGCGAGCGGGCTCCACGCCGTGTAGTCAGCCGTGGCGAAGCCGGCCGTCGTCATGATCGAGACCGCCTGGAACACGGCCTCGCGCACCGCCTCCTCCCCGTGGGAGGAGTCGCCGGCGAGCAGCTCGACGAGGAGGAGCGCGGAGCCTGCGGCGGCGAAGGCGAGGTAGAGGCGGAACTCGTCGTCGCGGGCGACCGCACGCACCTTTCCGCGCACGAGCACGAGGTAGAGGCGGAGGAAGTTGATGCCCGCGAGGAGGAGGAACACGACGATCGTCCACTGCGTCACCGGGGCGAACGCGGCCATGGAGTCCTCCCGCGTCGAGAAGCCGCCGATCGCGAGGGTCGAGAAGGCGTGCGCGGTCGCGTCGTAGAGCCCCATGGCGTCGTCGGCTCCGGTCCAGCCGTAGGCGGTCAGGACGGCGATCGCGACGAGCGTCAGCCCGACGTAGAGGACCCAGAGGCGCCGCGCCGTCTCGCGGATCGTCGCCGTCAGCCGCTCGAGCTCCGTCGGCCCGGCGAGCTCGGACTGGAAGAGCTGACGACCGCCGACCCGCAGGCGCGGGAGCACGGCGACTGCGAGGACGACGATCCCCATCCCTCCGAGCCACTGCGTGAACTGCCGCCAGAGCGCGAGCGAGCGGTCGAGCGACTCGATGTCGGTGAGCAGCGTCGCGCCCGTCGCCGTGAAGCCGGACATCGCCTCGAAGTAGGCGTCGACCGGGCGGGCGAGCTGCGGCTCGTCGGCGAAGAGGTACGGGAGCGCGCCGAAGGCGGGGACGGCGAGCCAGATGAGCGCGACGACGAGGAACCCCTCGCGCGGACCCACACGCTCCTTGTCCTGCGTCCCCCGCTCGACGAGGAGGCCGGTGGCGGCCGTGACCGCCCCCGCGGCGAGGAACGGCCACACGGGCTCCCGGTAGCCGACCGCGACCGCGGCCGGCAGCAGGAAGGCGGCGGCGAGGTACTTGAGGACGGCCGCGACGAGGTTGAGCGCGCTGCCGACGTCGACGCCGAGCGCGCCGCTCCGGAGGACGCGCGCCACGCCCTCCACGTCAGAGCGCCTTCTCGACCTCGGGCACGCGGCTCGACTCGGTGAAGATGATCGCTCGGTCTCCGGGCTCGAGCTGATCCTCGCCGTGCGGGAAGATGGCGGAGCCGTCGCGGACGATCGCGCCGATCAGCGACCCGGTCATGGGCAGCTCCCTGAACGGCCTGTGCACGAGCTTGCTCGTCTCGCGCACCGTGATGTCGAGGATCTCGAAACGGTCCCCCTCGAGCATCGCGAGCTGGCGGATGCGGGGGTCGTGCGCGAAGCGGACGATCTCCTCCGCGGTCACGGAGCGCGGGTTGACCGCGACGTCGATCCCCGCGCGCTCGAAGACCTCGATCGAGATCGGCTCGTGGACGATGGCGATCGTGAAGCCGACGCCGTGCACCCGGGCGAGCGTCGCCGCGTAGAGGTTCTTCGCGTCCTCGCGCATGGCGAACACGGCCGCCCTCGCCTGGCCGATCCGCTCGCGCTCGATGAAGTCGGGATCGACGCCCGTGGCGCAGTAGACGCGCGCGTCGGGCAGCTCCTCCGCGACCTCCCGCGCCCGCTCCTCGCGCGGCTCCACGAGCCGCACGCGGATCCGCTGGTCGAGGAGGACTCGGGCGATCGCGAGCCCGGTCGCCCCCGCCCCGTAGATGACGACGTCGTCGACCGCATGCTCCCCGCGCGCCATGATCCGGCTCCAGGTCCGGGCGGCGTCGGGCGAGCCGATGACGACGATGCGATCGCCCGGCATGATCGACTGGTCGCCGCGAGGCACGAGCATCCGCTCGGCGCGGATGATGGCGGCGACCTTCGAGTCCTCCGGGATCCGCGCGTCGCGGAGCGGCAGCCCGACGACGTGCTCGTAGCCGCCCGAGAGCGGGCGGGCGGCCGCGCGCTCGGCCGCCTCCGTGAGCGGGACGCCGGTGAGCTCGTCGGCGCCGCTCCCGCGCCGGGGCACGTCGAACTCGACGATCTGCACCTGCCCGTCCGCGAAGACGTCCGTCTGCTTCGCCGCGGGGACGCCGATCGTCCGGGAGACCGCGTGCGCCGTCTCGAGCTCCGAGGAGACCATGAAGTCGACGTCGATCTGGCGCTCGCGCCAGACCTCGAGGTACTCGGGGTTCGACGTCCGGACGATCGTCTTCGTGTCCGAGAGGTTCTTCGCCAGCATCGCCGTCACGAGGTTGATCTCGTCGCGCGACGTGCAGGCGATCGTCAGCACCGCCTCGGCGACGCCGGCGTCCTGGAGCACCCGTCGCGTGGCGCCGTTCCCGTTCACGGTGCGGACGTCGTAGCGGTAGGAGAGGGCCTGCAGACGGGCGCCGTCGACGTCGACGACCGTGACGTCGTGGTCGTCGTGGAGCGCCTCGACGATCGTGGTGCCGACCTGCCCTGCGCCGACGACGATGATCTGCATGGCGTGCGGAGACTAGACCCTGGCTAGGTCAATGCGAGGCGCCCGGCCCGGCGGGGGCGTCGCCCCACTCGGGCTCGTCCTCGATTCCCACCGCCTCGGCCACGCGGTTGATGTAGTTGAAGTAGGCGACGACCTGGATCGCGTCGTGGATCGCGGCGTCGCTCCAGCCGTGCGCGCGGAGCCGCTCCGCGTCCTCGGCGCCAACGGCCGCCGGCTCGAGCGTCATCTTCACGGCCAGGTCGCAGAGCGCGAGCATCCGCGGCTCGAGCCCTGCGGCGCGGTAGTCGTGCGCGGCGTGGGCCGCCAGCTCGTCGGGTGCGCCCTCGGCACGGAGGTCGTCGGCGTGCGCCCGCGTTCAGTAGTGGCAGTCGTTCGCGTTCGAGACGACGACGGCGAGGAGCTCGCGCTCGGCGCGCGAGAGCTGCGAGGGGCCGAACATGATCGCCTTGTAGAGCTCCATCGACCGCCGGAGGACGGTCGGGTTCAGGCACATGGCCTTGACGATGTTGAAGACCTTCCCCGCGCGGGCGACCGCCGCGGCGTACTCCTTCGCCAGCGCCCCGCTCGCCTCGTCGACCTCGATCAGCCTCAGGTGCGGCACCCCGGGATTCTGCCTCAGCGGTTTGCATCCGGGGGCGAGGGATGCGATAAGTGTCCGCTCGCCGTGGCATCCAGCGACCGTCAGGAGCGTGACGTGCACGGCCCGTCGCCCGACGAGCCGGAGAGGGTCGCCGAGCGCGCGCGGCAGCCGGTGCTCCCCGTCCGCCGACGGAGCTGAGCACGCTCGGGGAGGAGCTGCGCTCCCTCATGCGCGGCTTCCCCGCCGGCGTCGCGGTCCTGACCGTGGACGCGGAGGGCGAGCGGCTGGGCCTGACGGTCGGCTCGGCGCTCTCCCTCTCCCTGACGCCGCCCCTCGTCGGGGTCTCAATCGGCGTGCACGCGGCCATGCACGAGCTCCTTCGGCGCGCGGGCGCGTTCGCGCTCAGCCTGCTCGCGGGCGACCAGGACGCGGTGGCGCAGCACTTCGCCCGCGGCGTGCCCCCGTTCGCCCACTGGCAGGGGGTGGCCGTCCGCGAAGGCTCGCTCGGCGCGCCGCTCGTGGAGGGGGCGCTCGGGTGGATCGAGGCCCGGCTCGTCGCCGAGCACGCGACGGGCGACCACACGCTCTTCGTCGGCGAGGTCGCAGCGGCCGAGCGCGGCCGCGGCGGGCCGGCGCTCGTCCGGGTCGGCGGGCGGTACCTGCCCCTGTGAGCCCCGTCGACGCCGTCGTCCTCGACCTCGACGGCGTCCTCGTCGACTCCGAGCACGTCTGGGACGAGGTGCGGCAGCGGCTCGCCCTGGAGCGCGGCGGCCGCTGGCACGAGCAAGCCTCGCGGGACATGATGGGCATGAGCTCGCCCGAGTGGTCGCGGTACATGCACGAGGTCGTCGGGATCGCCGACCCGCCCGGGGAGATCAACGCCGAGGTCGTGCGCCGCCTCGTCGCGCGCTACCGCGAGGACCTGCCGCTCCTGCCCGGCGCGGTGGAGGCGGTGGAGGCGCTCGCGGCCCGCTGGCCGCTCGGCCTCGCCTCGTCCTCGAACCGTGAGCTCATCGACCTCGTGCTCGCCGGCTCGGGGCTCGACCGCCTCTTCGTCGCGACGGTGTCGTCGGAGGAGGTGCCGCGGGGGAAGCCGGCGCCCGACGTCTACCTCGAGGCGGCCCGCCGCCTCGGCGTCGCGCCGGAGCGGAGCGCCGCCGTCGAGGACTCGGAGAACGGCATCCGCAGCGCGAAGGCGGCCGGCATGCGCGTCGTCGCCGTCCCGAACCCGCGGTACCCGCCGGCGGACGAGGCGCTCGCCCTCGCCGACGTCGTCCTCCTCTCGATCGCCGAGCTGACCGCGGACGTCCTCGAGCCCTGAGCGCGTTCGAACGGGGCTCGCCGCGGGAACGGGGAGAGGATGACCGGCGGAGGCGAGGGGCGGAACGCGCTCATGGCCGGGCGGATCGAGCGCGCGCCGGCGGCCGACCCCGTCCGCTTCGTCGTCGCCGGCGACTCGGGCGCGTGGCCCGACCCGACGGCGGACGGCGTCTTCGCCCAGCTCGTGCGCCAGGTCGCGGCGCTCGACCCGCCGCCGGTCTTCTTCGCCAACCTCGGCGACTTCGCCGGCCCGGGGACCCCGGAGCGCCACGAGCACTACCTCCGGCTCGTGGCCGGGCTGCGCGTGCCGGATCTCTGCGTCGTCGGCAACCACGACCTCGACGACGAGCGCGGCGCCGAGGCGTTCGTCCGTGTCCACGGCCCAGCGAGCTTCAGCTTCGCCCACGGCCACACGCGCTTCGTCGTCCTCCACGCCGAGCCGGGAATCCCCGGGCAGGTCGAGGTTCCCGGGACCGGGACGCCCGCGGGCACCGAGGGGCCGCGCGAGGCCGACCTCGCGTTCCTCGAGCGCGCGCACGCCGCGGCGGAGGAGCCGAACCGGGTCGTCCTCATGCACGTGCCGCCGCACCTCGGGGGCCACTACGCGCCGCATCCGGACTGGGGCTTCAAGCGGCGCGAGCGGGAGTTCCTCGCCCTCCTGCGCGACCACCGCGTGCGCCTCGTCTGCTGTGCGCACGGCCTCGCCTACGACCACCCCGTCGTGGACGGCGTCCACGTCGTCATGTCGGGCGGCGGCGGCAGCGGCCTCTGCTCCCACTTCCGCGGGGTCTGCACCGAGGGCGAGGGCCGTCCCGAGGATCGCGGCAGCCTCCACCACGCCGTCGAGCTCGCGATCTCGGCGGCCGGGGCGGTATCCGGCCGCGTCCTGCAGGCGTTCGCGCCGGCCGGCGCACCGCCTCGCCTCGGCTTCGGCCTGGAAGGGCCCTCGCCCGCGGCCTAGGAGTCGACGCGGCCGACGAGGACGCAGCCGTTGTGGCCGCCGAGGCCCATCGCGTTCGAGAGCGCCACGCGCACCTCCGAGCGGCGCGCCTCGTTCGGGACGTAGTCGAGGTCGCACTCGGGGTCGGGCTGCTCGTAGTTGATCGTCGGCGGGATCACGCCCTCGTGCACGGCGAGCGCGCAGGCGATCGCCTCGACCGCGCCGGCGGCACCGAACATGTGCCCGAGCATCGACTTCGTCGAGGAGACGGCAAGCTCGTAGGCGTGGGCGCCGAACACCTCCTTGATCGCGTTCGTCTCGGCAACGTCGCCGAGCGGCGTCCCCGTCCCGTGCGCGTTCACGTAGTCGACCTCGTCCGGGGCCACGCCGGCCCGCTCGAGGGCCGCGTGCATCATGGCGATGACGCCGCCTGCCCCCGGGTCGGGCTGGAGCATGTGGTGCGCGTCGTTCGAGGCCCCGTAGCCGAGGAGCTCCGCGTACACGCGCGCGCCGCGCTCCCTCGCCGCGTCGAGGTCCTCGAGGACGACGATGCCCGCGCCCTCGGCCATGACGAAGCCTTCGCGCCGGGCGTCGAACGGCTTCAGCGCGCCGGCCGGGTCGCCGTTCCCCGTCGCCAGCCCGCGCATGGAGCAGAACCCGGCGAGGATGAGCGGGTGGATGCAGCTCTCCGTGCCGCCGGCGACGACCACGTCGGCGTCCCCGCGCCTGATGAGCTCGGCCGCCTCGCCGAGCGCGTGCGAGCCCGTGGCGCAGGCGGAGACGACCGCGTAGTTGGGGCCGCGGACGCCGAGCTCGATCGCCAGCTGGCCGCTCGCCGAGTCGACGAGGATGTTCGCGAGGAACGTCGGCGAGACGCGGTCCGGCCCCCGCTCGCGCATGACGTCGTTCTGGCGCATGAGCTCGTTGAAGCCGCCGATGCAGTTGCCGACGACGATCCCGACGCGCTCCGGGTCGAAGCCGTTCAGGCCCGCGTCCGCCATCGCCTCCTTCGCGGCCGTGAGCGCGAAGAGGACGTTGCGGTCGAACTTGCGCACGTCCTTGGCCGATGCTGCGCCGGCCGGGTCGTAGTCCTTCACCTCGCCGGCGATCCGCACGGGGAACTCGGCCGCGTCGAAGGCGCGGATCGTGTCGATGCCGCTCCGCCCGGCGAGGAGGCCCTCCCAGGTCGCACGCGCGTCGTTGCCGAGCGGCGTGACGGCCCCGATCCCGGTGATGGCGACTCTCCTCGACTCCATAATCCTTAGACGCGGCGCGGCTCCACCGGGTTTCCCCCGGCCGCGAGCGTCTACACTCCTCGCCCGTGAGACTCGTGGAGCGGCACAGAGCCGGGCTTCCCGGGTGAGCGAGGCCGAGCCGGCTCCCCCCGGGCGCCTCCCCTTCCCGCCCATGGAGGCGGAGCTCGTGGACGAGCTCCCCGAGGGCGACGGCTGGCAGTACGAGCCGAAGTGGGACGGCTTTCGCGGCGTCCTCGAGAACCTCGACGGCGAGCTCCACCTCTGGAGCCGGAACGGGCGCCCGCTCCTGCGCTACTTCCCGGAGCTCGCCGCGCTCGGCGAGCGGCTGCCGTCGTCCTCGGCGGTGGACGGCGAGATCGTCATCGAGCGCGAGGGCGGGCTCGACTTCGACGCCCTGCAGATGCGGCTGCATCCGGCCGAGAGCCGGATCCGCAAGCTCTCGGCGGAGATGCCGGCCGGCTTCGTCGCCTTCGACGTGCTCCTCTGGGACGGGGAAGACTTCCACGGGCGGCCCCTGGCGGAGCGCCGCGCGAAAGTCGAGACGCTGCCCTTCGACGTCTCGCCGGCGACGCGCGACCTCGGCGAGGCGCGCGTCTGGCTCGAGCGCCTCGACGTCGCCGGCCTCGACGGCGTCGTCGCGAAGCGGCTCGACTCGGCGTACCTGCCCGGCTCCCGCGAGGCGGTGCAGAAGGTGAAGGGCGTGAAGACCGCGGACTGCGTCGTCGTCGGGGTCACGTGGAGCGAGAAGGGCACGGGCATCGCGAGCCTCGCGCTCGGGCTCTACGAGGACGGGGAGCTGCGCCCCGTCGGCTCGGCGCCGGCGGCCGGAAAGCGGCGTGAGGAGATCCTCGAGCGGGTGGAGCCCCTCCTCGGCGAGAACCCCGAGCGCCGGCCCCGCGGCGAGCCGAGCCGGTGGCGGCCGAAGGTCGACCTCGAATGGAGCCCCGTGCCGCCCGAGCTCGTCGTCGAGGTCAAGTACGACAAGTGGCAGAAGGGGCGCTTCCGCCACAACGCGCGCTTCCTCCGCTTCCGCCCGGACAAGGATCCGGACCAGTGCACGGTCGACCAGGTCCGGCCCCGCCCGAAGAAGGGCGACCCGACCGTCCCCGGCCTCCTCGGCCGGGCGCCGGCCGCGCCCAAGTGACACGGTGTCACTTGGGCTCGCCGGCCGTCTCCTCCGGCGGTTCGAGGCCAAGGCGCTCGAAACGCGACACGAGTCCGACCTTCCTCCGCCACATGCCTGCCGTCAGATCGCCGACCTTGCGGAGCCGCCCCGGCATCGTCTCGAGCGTGAACGCCGCCGGGTCGACGTCCGTGACCTCGTCCCAGCGAAGCGGCGCCGAGACGCGCGCATCCGCGGTCGGACGGACGGAGTACGCGGAGGCGATCGTGCGATCGCGGGAGTTCTGGCCGTAGTCGACGAAGACGCCGCGGCGGTCGGCCACCTTCCAGGTCGTCGTCGCGACGTCCTGGTCGCCGATCCGGCGCTCCACCTCCTGGGCCAGCGCCTTGGCGAACCGGCGCACGTCCGGGAAGCGCAGCTCCGGCCGGATCGGGCAGAGGACGTGGAAGCCGGTCGCGCCCGACGTCTTCGGGTAGCTCGGGAGCTCGAGCTCGTCCATCACCCGCCGGACGACGAGCGCGATCTCGCGCACCGACTCCCACTGGTCGTCCGCGCTTGGGTCGAGGTCGATGAGCAGGTAGTCGGGACGCTCGATGTCGTCGACGCGTGAGTGCCACGTGTGCAGCTCGATGCAGCCGAGATTCACGATCCACGCGAGCCCGGCCGCGTCCGTGACGACCGGGAAGTCGGCCGTCCGGCCGTGGCGCGGGAAGACGATCCGGACCGTCTCGAGCCAGTCGGGATGCGGGGTCGGGACGCGCTTCTGGTAGAAGAACTCGCCTTCGACGCCGTTCGGGTAGCGCTTCATCTGCATCGGCCTGCGCGCGACGTGGTGCAGGACGTGCCGCGCCACCCCGAGGTAGTGGCGGACGAGGTCGCCCTTCGTGAGGCCGCGGGCCGGGAAGAAGACCTTGTCGAGGTTCGTGAGCGCGACGTCGCGGCGGCCGATCTGCACGCCGCGAGGGTAGACGCTCGCCGAGGCTCAGGCGCCCTGCGGAATCCCCCATCCGAGGGACGGCGTCGGTGCCCGGGCCCGACATGATGCAGGTGCCGGCTCCCCTCACATACCCCCCGGCGTCTGGCGAAGGCCCGTTTCGGTCGCGCGGCTCCTACAAGACCGAGGCGGGCTTCGTCGTCTCGGGAGGGAGGCGCAGGAGCCGGCCGGGATCCGCGCCGGCCCCCCGCCTCGCTCTCAGACCGTTCGTCGCGTGCCGGAGCGGTCGACGACCCACCGGTAGACGAGCAGCAGCAGGATCGCGCCGATGATCGCCCCGAGCCACGTGCTCAGGTCGAAGAACTCGTCGATCGGGTCGCCGAAGCCGAGCGCCCTCGTGATCAGTCCGCCGATGAACGCGCCGGCGATCCCGATGAGCGTCGTCACGATGATGCCGCCCGGGTCGTCGCCCGGCAGGACCGCTTTCGCGATCAGCCCGGCGAGGAGACCTAGGACGATCCATCCGATGATTCCCATGTCACCTCCTCCGATCTCGCCTCGACCACGCCGGTCAGACCGCCTGCACGATCAGGAGCGTCACGATCCCGACCGCGAGGACGAGGGCCGCGCCCCAGAGGGCCCGCGTGACGAGAGGTTGGCCTTTTCGCCTCACCGGCGACCTCTACCCGCGCGGACGGCTTGTCAAGCGGACGAGGGCGCGGGTGCCGGGACCGACCGCCGCATCGCCGGCGCAGACCCTGAGTGAAGACGGAGGGGAAGAGTCTTCACGGCCCGCTCTCCCGACACCCGCTGACCCTTCGATTTCCCTCCGCGCAGGGGCGGGAAACCCTGCGCTCCGGCGCGGCCGGAAAGCCGTGGGAGGCGCTGGTACCATGGCCCGGCACGGAGAAGTGGCCGAGTGGCTGAAGGCGGCGCCCTGCTAAGGCGTTAGGGGGGTGAATACCTCCCTCGAGGGTTCGAATCCCTCCTTCTCCGCTCCGCAGAGCGCTCGCGAAGAACCGCCGGAGGGGTGGCAGAGCGGACGAATGCGGCGGTCTCGAAAACCGTTATCCGTCGTTTGGCGGATCGAGGGTTCGAATCCCTCCCCCTCCGCCTCCCAACCACTGAACCCTCACGAGAGACGACGCGGCCGGCCGGCAAGGCACGGCCGGCCGCGTCATTCCGCATGCGTTACCTGTCTTACGTCTGCTCGAAGCAGTCGTCGAGTGAGCCGTGGAACTCTGCGACGTGGCTGTACACGTTGCCTGCAGGCTGCGCGTTGTGCGCGAAGTCCTGCGCGACGTCGGACCTGTGCATTCCGAGCCCGTCGTGCGCGAAGAACGACGAGAACGCGCCGACGCACGCGGCACTCTCGTTTGGCTCGGCCGCTGCGTTCCCTACCGGCGCCACCAGCGTCGCCAGCGTCGCGCCAATGACGATCACCCTCTTCATCTCTCTCCTCCTTCCGAAATGACAGGCTCGACCGCTGCGGCGACCCTGTCGAACGTGAGGCCGGCGCGCCGGCCGGCCTCACGGACGATTTCGGCCGACTCCGCCTCGAAGAGGTGGAAACAGGTCTCGTCCTCCGGCACGTGGATGGAGCGGAGGTAGGTCACCGGAATCTCCGCCGACATCGCCTCGGCCGCGGCTTTGAGTCGCGCGACGAGCTTCGCCAGCGCTGCCCCGTCGAGCCTCGACGTGTAGACCTCTACGAGGAAATCGGCCATCGCGACGACGCTACGACGGCACGGCGGAAGAAGAAATTCGGGAAACCCCTACAGTTTGGCCGCCGGGACCCCTTCAGCAATACGGCGAGCAAGCTCGGTCCGGGAGTGGATGCCGAGCTTTGCGTAGATCCGCGAGAGGTTTGTCTCGACCGTCTTCGCGGTCACGAACATCGCTGCCGCAACCTCCTTGTTTGAGCGGCCCTCGGCGACGAGCTCCGCGATCCGCTGCTCGGTGGGCGTCAGCGCACTGCCTGAGGGACTGCGTCCGCTGATTCGGCCCAGCTCCGCCCGCGTTCGCTCGGCGTAGAGCTCTGCGCCGAGCCGGTCGAACTCGGCGAGGGCCAGCTCGAGGGTCCGACGCGCGGCAGCTTTCTGCTTCGCCCGTCGCTTCGCACCGCCGTAGGCCAGCAGGGTTCGCGCGCGGTCGAAGGGAAGGGGCGAGCCCTCGTGCTCGGCAAGTGCACGTTCGAACGCAACATGCGAGCCGGGGAGGTCGCCCGACGCGGCGGCTAGAAGGCCGCGGCACCGCAGCGACTGGGCGATTGCACCGCTCCTTCCTAACCGAACGGCATTCCCTTCGTACCAATCGAGCAGCGACTGGGCCTCCTCGATCTGAGCAACTTCGATCAGCGCCTCGACGAGGTCGACGGCGAAGCGCGTCCAGCACGGATCGGCGATCCCTTCCTTCTGCACGAACTCGATGAGCGGCCTCAGGCGCTCAACGGTCGCCGCCGGCTGCTCGAGCGAGAGCTCGAGCAGCCCCAAAGCGGCTGCCCCGAACATCTGCGCGGGCCGCGCGCTCATGCTGTCCGCAAGCCCGAGCGCATGCTCGCCCGCTTCGCGCGCGGCGTTGGCGCGCCCCGCGTGCGCGTCGACGTGCGCACGGACCCCGAGCAAGTACGCCTCGAGCGATCGCTGGCCCGCCTGCTCCGCGAGTTCGTAGCCCTCTTCTGCATGACGGCGGGCAGACTCGAATTGCCCGGCGAGACAATCGGCCTGCGCCAGGAGTACAAGGACGTACGGGAGCGAGCCTTCGTCGCCGAGCTCGCGGCCGCGCTCGATGAGCTCTCGGAACGCGATGCGCGCACGCTCGACCTCCTCTTGCCACATCCAGACGACTCCGCACTGGAACTTCGGCTGCGCGAGTAGTCGCATGTCCTCGCAGACCGACTGGTGCGCGATCGCCTCCTCGAGCGTCGCCTTGGCCGCTTGGCGTCCGAGGATGGCCTGCGAAAGCAACTGCGTCCCGAGGGCTTCGGCCAGGAGCGCCTCGTTCCCGCCCTCGCGCGCGAGGGCGACGGCTGCCTCGGCATGGTAGACCGCCTCGGCCAGCCGCTCACGCAGCTTGAAGAAAGCCCCCGCCACGCCCTCATGGGCCTCCGCGCGTATGACTTTGTCGAGGCCGGCCTCGACAATCGCCTGTAAGCCGAGATCGATCGGCGCCCGCAGGTCGTCGTCGTAGGCGCGCACGCGAGCGAGTCGCGTCAACACTCGTGCTCGCTCCGGGCCAGGCGCAGCCTGCGCGAGAAGCGTCTCGAGAAGTACGCGGGCGCGGCGGCTGTCGCCCGATTCGAAGTGATAGGAGCCGGCGTCTCCCAACCGACGGCGAGCCACCACAGGATCGTCGGCAGGAGTGAGTTCCGCTGCGCGCTCGAGCAACTGGGCCGCCGCTGCAGGCGCACCGCGCGCGTGGGCGTGGTCCGCTGCCGCCTCGAGGGCAGTAGCGATGTGCGCATCAGCTCCTGTAGCCGCAAGCGCGAGGTGACGCGCCGCTTCCTCCGGGTTCTGTACGAGTTCCGCCAACCGGGCGTGGATCGCTCGCCGCCCGGGCGCGTCCACCCCAAGGTAGGCACCGGAGGCGAGGAGCGGATGGGCGAACTGAATGCGGCCGCCTTGGAGTTCGATGACGTGCGCCTGCTCGGCGGCGCCGAGCGCGTTGACCCCTCCTTTGACGACGGCGGTGACCAGCTCGACGGTGCTCTGGGCAAGCGCGGCGGCAACAGCGAGCGCGTACTGCGTCGCGGCCGGGAGCGATACCAGCCGGTCACGGACGAGTGTTCCAAGAGTCTCCGGGAGCTGACCTCCCGGCCCGCTCGCCTGCGCACGCGCTAGCTCGAGCGCGAAGAACGGGTTTCCAGCCGAGAGCTCGTGGATTCGGTGCAGCAGAGGACGCGGAAGTGTGACCTCGAGCCGCTCGCGGAGCAGGCGGTGCAGCGAACCCACGCTCAGAGGTCCGAGAGCCACGCGCCGGAGGCGCTCGCCGAGCGCGCGCTCGAGAGTGAGCGGGGCATCGTCGCCGACGAGCCGACGCGTGAGCAGAAGGGCGACAGGCTCGTCGCGCAACCGGCGGGCCGCGTATTCGAGGACCGCCAGTGACGGCCCGTCAACCCACTGGAGATCGTCGACAGCGAGAAGGAGAGGTTGGCGACGCGCGAGCATCCGGAGCGCGCCGAGAAACGCGGTCGAGATCCCACGCTGGTCTGGCGGGGCGCCACCGGGATCGCGCAGTAGGAGAGCGACCGCGAGCGCTTGCTCCTGCGGCGGGGGAAGTTCCGGCAGAACATCGGCCGTCGCTTCGCCAAGAAGATCGCCGAGCCCGGCGAACGACAGTGCCGTTTCGCTCTCGGACGGCCGCGTCTCGAGAACAAGGAAGCCGTTGCCCCGGGCAAGCTCGACGCCTTGTCGCCAAACCGTGCTCTTGCCGATTCCCGCCTCCCCTTCGAGCAGAAGTGCCGCGGGCAATTCATCGGGCGCTTCGAGGAATGCCGCGACGAGCGAGAGCTCCTCGTCGCGACCGACGATGGCGAGAGCGGCCGCTTCCATTGCCGCAATGATGCTACGGAGCGATGCGCACTAGCGCCCGGGGCGTAGGTATGTACCGTCCGTTTTTCGCGATCGGGGTCGGGGCGCCGGCGACTTCACTGGCGAATTCGGTCTAAAATCCCTGCATAGACGAACTTTTAGTTCGATCTCGAAAACCGTTGTCCGTCGTTTGGCGGAGCGAGGGTTCGAATCCCTCCCCTCCGCTTTTCCCGCTGATCATGCGCTTTCCGGTCGGCTTGAGAGTGCCGCCCTCAGTCCGCCGAAGTCCACAAGAGTCCGCTGATTGGGTGCTCACCGGCGAAT
>DASTQA010000039.1:0-143477 GCA_035762005.1 Gaiellaceae bacterium | reverse complement strand
CACGATCTTCGACCGGCTCGGCGTCCAGCTCGCGATCGGCGAGCCGGCGACGACGGTCTACGCGAACCCCAAGCAGATCCCCGACCCTCGCGAGGCGGCGATCGCCGTCGGCAACGCGCTCGAGCTCGACCCGGGGAAGCTCTACCCGCTCCTCGCCGACCGCTCGCGCGGCTTCGTCTACATCGCGCGCAAGGCCGACCCGGAGAAGGCCGAGGCGCTCGAGGCGCAGGGCGTCGCCGGCATCTTCTTCCACCCGGAGGAGCGGCGCGCGTATCCGCAGCGGGCGGTCGCCTCGGAGCTCGTCGGGTACGTGGGCACGGAGAACAGCGGTCTCTCCGGGCTGGAGCTGCAGCTCGACGACGTCCTCGCCGGCCAGGACGGCTCGAAGACGATCGTGCGCGACCCGTTCGGGCGGACGATCGACGTCGTCGAGTCGGAGCCCGCGAAGGAGGGACGCGACGTCTTCCTCACCGTCGACAACTCGCTCCAGGGGCAGGTCGAGCGCGTGCTGCGGCAGACGCGGGCGAGGTGGGACGCGAAGGCGGCGACCGCGGTCGTGCTCGACGCGCAGACGGGAGGGATCCTCGCGCTCGGCGTCGAGCCGGGCTTCGACGCGAACGACTACCCGACGGTCGCCCGACGCGACCCCGGCCGCCTCCGCAACCGCGCCGTCACCGACACGTACGAGCCTGGCTCGACGTTCAAAGTGGTCACGATCGGAGCGATGCTCGAGTCCGGGCTGGTCTCGCCCGAGACGAGCTTCCGGCTTCCGTACTCGATCCAGGTCGCCGACCGCGTCATCCACGACGCCAGCCCCCGCGGCACGGAGACGATGTCGGTCGCGCAGATCCTCTCCCACTCGTCGAACGTCGGCATCGTCACCCTCGCGATCCAGCTCCAGCGGCAGACGCTCTCCGAGTGGATCCGCCGCTTCGGCTTCGGCCGGAAGACGGATGTCGACTATCCCGGCGAGACGAGAGGGATCGTCCTGCCCCCGGACGAGTGGTCGGGCTCGACGATCGGGAACGTCCCCATCGGGCAGGGCATCGCCGTGACGCCGCTCCAGATGGCGGCGGCTTACGGTGCGATCGCGAACGACGGGGTCTGGCTCCAGCCGCACGTGGTCGAGCGCGTCGAGGGCGGCGAGCGGGTCGCGCCCGAGCGGCGGCGGGTCGTCTCCGAGCGGACGGCCGGGCAGATCACGAGCATGCTCCGCGGCGTCGTCGAGGAGGGGTCCGGAACGACGGCGCGGGTCCCCGGCTACCACGTGGCCGGCAAGACGGGAACCGCCGCGAAGCCCGAGCCGACGGGCGGGTACTCGACGTCGCGGTACGTCGCCTCGTTCGTCGGCTTCGTCCCGGCGAGCCGGCCCCGCGTGGTCGTGCTCGTCACCGTCGACGAGCCGAGAGGCACGATCTGGGGCGGCACGGTCGCGGCCCCGGCGTTCGCGGAGATCGCCCAGTTCGCGCTCCAGTACCTCGAGATCCCCCCGGACGCCAGGCGGACGTCCGGGTAGACGCGCGCGCGCGTGTGGGCCGCGGGCGACCGGCTCCGGGGCCACCCCGTGCCTCCACCCGCTTCGAGCGTAGCGAGGGAATCTGCGCGCGTGTGTGGCGGACCGCGCCAGAATGCAGGCGGAAGCAGGGAAGAACGGCGCCGTGGGCGCCGAACCACTCCGAGACATGCCAGCGCCGCCCGCCACCGACCTCGACGCCCTCGCCCGTGCGGTCGGCGCGGGCGAGGTCCGCAACGGCGCCCCGACCCGGGTCACCGACCTCGCCTACGACGCCCGCGCGGTCGTGCCGGGCTGCCTCTTCGTCTGCGTCCCCGGCCGGCGTGCTGACGGGCACGACTTCGCGCCGGCCGCGGTCGAGCGCGGGGCGGCCGCGCTCGTCGTCGAGCGGCCGCTCGCGCTGCCGGTCCCGCAGCTCGTCGTCGCGGACGCCCGCGCCGCCATGGCCCTCGCGGCCGACGCCTTCTTCGGGTACCCCACGCGGGAGCTCGAGGTCGCGGGCGTCACGGGCACGAACGGGAAGACGACGACGGCTTTCCTCCTCTACTCGATCCTGGCGGCGGCCGGGCGACGCCCCGGCCTCCTCGGCACGGTCGAGATGCGCATCGGCGGCGAGCGGCGGGCGGTCACGCGCACGACCCCCGAGGCGGTCGACCTCCAGCGGACCTTTCGCGAGATGCTCGAGTCGGGCGACCGCAGCTGCGCGATGGAGGCCTCCTCGCACGGCTCGGAGCTGAAGCGGCTTCTCGGCACGCGCTTCCGGGCGCTCGTCTTCACGAACCTGAGCCAGGACCACCTCGACCTGCACGGGACGATGGAGGCCTACTACGACGCCAAGCGCCGGCTCTTCACCGAGCCCGACGTCGACGGCGACCGCCCGCCCGCCGCCGTCAACGTCTCCGACGAGCACGGCCGCCGCCTGGCGCAGGAGCTGCGCGGGCTCGGCGGGCGGCTCCTCACCTTCGGCCTCGGGGAGGACGCGGACGTCCGGGCGGAGGGCCTCGAGCTGACGCCGGCGACGACGGCCTTCAGCGCCGCCGGGCTCGACCTGCGCCCGCGGCTGCGCGGCCGCTTCAACGTCGAGAACGTCCTCGGCGCCGTCGCCGCGGCGCGGCTCCTCGGACTCGAGGACGACGCGATCGTCCGCGGCGTGGAGCACGTGTCCGGCGTCCCGGGGCGCTTCGAGGCGGTGGACGAGGGCCAGCCGTTCGCCGTCCTCGTCGACTACGCCCACACCCCGGAGGCACTCGAGAACGTCCTCGCCGAGGCGCGCCGGCTCGCCGCCGGGAAGCTCGTGTGCGTCTTCGGCTGCGGCGGCGACCGCGACCGCGCGAAGCGGCCGCTCATGGGGGCCGTCGTCGGGCGCCTCGCCGACCGCGCCATCGTCACGTCCGACAACCCGCGGAGCGAGGAGCCCGGGGCGATCATCGAGGAGATCGTCGCCGGGATGCCCGAGGCCTACGAGATCGAGCCCGACCGGGCCGCGGCGATCGCGCTCGCGCTCGACGGAGCCGCCGCGGGAGACGTCGTCGTCATCGCGGGCAAGGGGCACGAGCAGGGGCAGGAGCTCGCAGACCGGACCGTCCCGTTCGACGACCGGGACGTCGCCCGGGACGCGCTCCGCCGCCTGGGCGCCGCGGCATGATCCCCCTCTCGCTCGCAGACGTCGAGCGCGTCGCCCCGGGCCGCCTCGAGGGGGCGCCCGGCGTCCGGGAGGTCACGGGCGTGACGATCGACTCCCGGCGGACGCGGCCGGGCGACCTCTTCGTCGCGGTCGGCCGGGGCGTCGAGTTCACGCGCGAGGCGCTGGCGGCGGGGGCGGCGGCGGCGCTCGTCCCCGAGGACCCCTTCGGCGCGCTCGGCGGTCTCGGCCGCGCGGTGCGCGAGCGCTCGCGCGCGAAGGTCGTCGCCGTCACCGGCTCGACCGCGAAGACCTCGACGAAGGACATCCTCGGCGCCCTCTGTGCCCCCCACGCGGCCACGGTCGTGGCCGAGGGGAGCCAGAACAACGAGATCGGCCTTCCGCTCACCCTCTGCCGGCTCGAGCCGGAGACGGAGATCGCGATCGTCGAGATGGGGATGCGGGGCCTCGGCCAGATCGCGGAGCTCTGCGAGATCGCCCGGCCCGACGTCGGCATCGTCACGAGCGTCGGCCCCGTCCACCTCGAGCTGCTCGGCACGGTCGAGCGGGTCGCGGAGGCGAAGGCCGAGCTGCTCGCGAGCCTCCCGCCGGGAGGGGCCGCCGTCGTGCCCGCGGGGGAGCCCTACCTCGAGCCGTACCTCGACCGCGAGGACATCCGCATCTTCCGCTTCGGGGACGGGGGCGACGTCGCCCTCAGCTACTTCGCCGCGCACGGGGCGAGCGCGCGCCTGCGCGTCGAGGCCTTCGGCCGCGCGCTCACGCTCGAGTTCAGCTTCTCGTCCCGCTACAACGCACGGAACGCCCTCGCCGCCCTTGCCGCCTACCACGCCCTCGGCCTCCCGCTCGGGAAGGCGCAGCGGGGCGCGCGGCACGTGCAGCTCTCCCGCCTGCGCGGGGAGGAGATCGAGCTTCCGCTCGGGGGGACGCTCATCAACGACTGCTACAACGCGAACCCGCTCTCGATGTCGGCCGCGCTCGACAACCTGCGGGAGCGCTGCGCCGGGGCGCGGAAGGTCGCGGTCCTCGGGGACATGGCCGAGCTCGGCCCCGGCGGGCCGGCCTACCACAGGGACGTCGGGGCGGCCGCCGCGCGGGCCGGCGTGGAGGTCATCGTCGCCGTCGGGCCGCTCGCGCGCGGGTACGTCGAGGGCGCCCGCGGGGTACCGGTGACACGCTGGGCCCCCACGGTCGAGCAGGGCCTCGCCGTCCTGCGCACGGTACTGCGGCCCGGGGACTGCATCCTCGTCAAGGGCTCGCGGGCGATGGGCCTCGAGGTCATCGGCGAGGCGATCGCCGTCGTCCCGGCGGAGGCTTAGGGTCCGGACATGGTCGAGGTGCTGCTCGCGGGCGTCCTGGCGATGGTCATCTCCATCGTCTCGGGGCCGAAGTTCATCGACTTCCTGCGCAAGAACGAGTTCGGGCAGCAGATCCGGGAGGAGGGGCCCAAGGGCCACGTCGTCAAGCAGGGGACCCCCGCGATGGGCGGGCTCCTGATCATGATCTCCATGTCGGTGCCCTTCCTCGCCTTCTCCGAGCGGACGGTACCGGCGGTGACGGCGTTCTTCGTCACGCTCGGCTGCGCCGCCATCGGGTTCCTCGACGACTGGACGAAGGTCTCGCGGCGCCGCTCGCTCGGCCTCGCGGGCCGCTGGAAGCTCGTCTGGCTCGGCGCGATCACGGCCGTCGTCGGGCTCGTCGCCGCCCGCGGGCTCGACGACCCGCTGACGACGGACGTCTACGTCCCGCTCCTCGACGTCGACCTGCCGCTCTCCTGGGGCTGGTACGTGCTCCTTTTCTTCATCATCGCGGGCGCGGCGAACGGCGTGAACCTGACCGACGGGATCGACGGGCTCGCCGCCGGCACGACGACCATCGCCATCCTCACGTACACGTCCATGAGCCTCGTCGCGGCCCTCGCGTCCATCCGCGCCGTCGGCGCCGCCGACCAGGTCGACCTCGACCTCGCCATCCTCGGCGCGAGCCTCGTCGGGGCTTCGATCGGCTTCCTCTGGTACAACGCCTTTCCGGCGCAGGTGTTCATGGGCGACACCGGCTCCATGGGCCTCGGCGGGGCGGTCGCCGCGTTCGCGATCATGACGAAGACCGAGCTCCTGCTGATCCTGATCGGCGGCATCTTCGTCATCGAGGCGCTCTCCGTCATCGTCCAGGTCGTGAGCTTCAAGTGGTTCGGGCGGCGCGTCCTCCTGATGGCGCCGCTCCACCACCACTTCGAGATGAAGGCCTGGTCCGAGACCCGGATCACCGTGCGCTTCTGGATCGTCACGGCGATCCTCTGCGCCTGCGGCTTCGTCCTGTACTACCGGTACGCGTCTGAGTTCGCTTCCTGAGTCGGCGCTCGTCCACGGCCTCGCCCGCTCGGGGCAGGCGGCGGCGCTCGCGCTCGCACGCCGCGGCGTCCGCGTCGTCGGCGTCGACCGGAACGAGGACCTCGACGTGGGCAGGCTTCGCGCGGCGGGCGTCGAAGTCGTCCTCGGCGCGGAGGACCCAGCGCTCGTCGACGACGTGGACCTGCTTGTGAAGAGCCCGGGAGTTCCGAGCGAGGCGCCCCTCGCTGCGGCCGCGCGCGCGGGCGGCCTCACCGTCTGGAGCGAGGTCGAGCTCGGCTCGCGGCTGCTCGCGAACCCCATCCTCGGCGTCACGGGCACGAACGGGAAGACGACGACGAGCGAGCTCCTCGGCGCGATGTTCCGGGCGGCCGGGCGGCCGGTCGCGGTCGCAGGCAACGTCGGTCGCCCTCTCACGGGGCTGGACGGCGTCCTCGCGCCGGAGGCCTGGATCGTGTGCGAGCTCTCGAGCTTCCAGCTCGAGGACGTCGTGAGCTTCCGGCCGCGGGTCGCGGTGCTCCTCAACCTGACGCCCGACCACCTCGACCGTCACCGCGACCTCGACGACTACAGGGCCGCCAAGCTCCGCATCTTCGCGAACCAGGCGGAGGGCGACGTCGCCGTCGTCCCGCGCGGCTTCGTGCCCGTTCCCGGAAGTGCGCGCCGGGTCGAGTTCGGGGCGGACGACGACCTGCCCGCCGAGCCCCGCATCCCGGGCGAGCACAACCGGGAGAACGCCGCCGCGGCTGCGGCCGCCGCCCGCGCCGCCGGCCTCGCCGACGAGGCAGTCGCCGAGGCGCTGCGGACCTTCCCCGGCGTGCCGCACAGGCTCGAGCTCGTGCGCGAGGTCGACGGCGTCCGCTGGGTGAACGACTCGAAGGCGACGAACCCGGAAGCGGCCGAGCGGGCGCTCGGGGCGTACCCTCCCGGCCTCCGCGTCATCCTCGGGGGCAGCCGCAAGGGGACGCCGTTCGCCGCGCTCGCACGCCGCGCGGCGAAGGCCGGCGTGGCCCGCGCCTACCTCATCGGCGAGTCGGCCGACGAGATCGCCGAGGCGCTCGCCCGCGCCGGCGTCCGCTTCCGCCACTCGCGCGGGCTCGAGCAGGCAGTGGCCGACGCGCGCGCCGACGCCGAGCCGGGCGAGGTCGTCCTCCTCTCGCCGGCCTGCGCGAGCTACGACCAGTTCCGCGACTTCGAGGAGCGGGGCGACCGCTTTCGCGCGCTCGTGGAGGCGCTGTGAGCCGTCCGCGGAGCGGGCTCGACTACCACCTGCTCGTCGTCGTCACGCTCGGCCTCGTGGCCTTCGGGCTCGTCATGGTCTACTCGGCGAGCTCCGCCCGGGCCGCGCTCGCGGCCGACGACCCCGCGTACTACCTCAAGCGCCAGGCGCTCTTCGCGCTCGTCGGCATCGTCGCGCTCGTCCTCCTCTCCCGGACGGACTACCGGCGTCTACGGCTCGCCGTCGCGCCGCTCGTACTCGTCAGCTTCGCGCTCCTCGTCGCCGTCCTCGTCGTCGGCACGCCCGTGAACGGGGCCCGCCGCTGGCTCACGCTCGGGCCGACGACGATCCAGCCCTCGGAGCTGGCCAAGCTGGCGGTCGCGCTCTGGGTCGCCGCCTACCTCGCCCGCCGCCCCGCCCCGCAGTCGCTAGGCGAGCTCCTGCGGCCGATCGGCGTCGTCGTCGGGACCGCGTTCGCGCTCGTCCTCGTCGAGCCGGACCTCGGCACGGCCATCGCGCTCGTGATCATGGTCTCGGCCGTCCTCGTCGTCGCCGGCACGCGGCTCTCGACGCTCGCCGGAGCGGGCGCGGCCGGGTTCTTCGTCGTCGCCGCCTCCATCTGGCTCGAGCCCTACCGCCGCGAGCGCCTGCTCGCGTTCCTCGACCCCTGGCAGGACCCCGAGGGGACGGGCTTCCAGGCCGTGCAGGCGATGGTCGCGCTCGGCTCCGGGGGACTCGTGGGCAACGGCCTCGGCGAGAGCGTCCAGAAGGTGTACTACCTGCCCGAGTCCTCGACCGACATGATCTTCGCCATCGTCGGCGAGGAGCTCGGGCTCCTCGGCGCCTTCGGCGTGATCGCGGCCTTCGCGGTCTTCGGGTACGCGGGCTTCAACGTCGCGCTCGGGTGCCGCGAGCCCTTCGGGAAGCTCCTCGCGGCCGGCCTCACCGCGCTCGTCTGCGGCCAGGCCGCCGTGAACGTCGGCACCGTCATGGGCCTCGCGCCTCTGACCGGGATCCCCCTCCCGTTCGTCTCCTACGGCGGCTCGAGCCTCGTCGTCGGGCTCGCCTCCGTCGGCATCCTCCTTAACATCGCCGTCAGCGATGCCGCGGGAGCACGCGCCGAGATGCCTCGTCGCCGCCGGAGGGACGGCGGGCCACGTCCTGCCCGCGCTCGCGGTCGCCGAGGCGCTGGCGGCGCGCGGCGCGCCGGTCACGCTCGCCGGTCGGCCTGACTCGGTCGAGGAACGGCTCGCTGCCTCGGCAGGCCTGGAGTTCGACGCCTTCCGGGCGGAGGGGATCCCCCGCGAGCTCGGGCCGCGCCTCGTGCGGGCGCTCGGGCGGGACCTGCTCGCCCCGGCGGCCTGCCTCCGCATCCTCCGCCGCCGCCGCCCGGACGTCGTTCTCGGCGCCGGCGGCTACGTCGGCGGGCCGATGGTCCTCGCCGCGAGCGTCCTGCGGATTCCCGCCGCGGTGACGGAGGCGGACGCGCACCTCGGCCTGGCGAACAGGCTCGCGGCGCCCTTCGCGAAGCGCGTCTTCCTCGCCTTCCCGATCGAGGGGCTCGCGGGCCCCAAGTACGCCGTCGTGGGGCGACCGATCCCCGCGCGCTCGCGGCCGCCGGCGCGCGAGGAGGCGCGGCGGGCCTTCGACCTGCCCGCCGAGGGCCAGCTCGTGCTCGTGTTCGGCGGTAGCCAGGGGGCGCACCGGCTGAACGAGGCGGCGCTCGAGGCGTTCGGCGAGGGCGGCCCGGCCGTCCTCCATCTGGCCGGCGAGCGCGACTATCCGGCGCTCGCGCCCCGCGTCCGCCGCGACCGCTACCGCCTCCTCGCCTTCACCGACGAGTTCGGCTCGGCGCTCGCCGCGGCCGACCTCGTCATCGCCCGCGCCGGCGGCTCGGTCTGGGAGATCGCCGCCGCCGGGAAGCCGGCGCTCCTCGTGCCCTACCCGTACGCCACCGCCGACCACCAGGCGAAGAACGCCCGCTACTTCGAGCGCGGCGGCGGCGCGGTCGTCGTCCCGGAGAGCGAGCTCGATCTCCGCCCGCAGGTCGAGGAGCTGCTCGCCGACGGCGGGCGTCTCGCGCGCATGGGCTCCGCCATGCGCTCGCTCGCCCGGCCGGACGCGGCCGAGGTCGTCGCCGAGGAGCTGGTCGCGCTTGCGCGCGCTTGAGGGCCGCCGCCTCTGGTTCGCCGGCATCGGCGGCGCCGGCCTCTCCGGCTACGCCGTCGTCGCGTCGGCCTGGGGCGCCGAGGTCTCCGGGTGGGACCGCAAGGAGACGCCGTACCTCGCCCACGTCCGCGCGGCGGGAATCCCGGTCGAGGTCGCGCCGGAGCCTCCCCCGCCGCCGGCGGGCGCGGAGGTCGTCGTCTCCACCGCCTACGCCGGCCGCGTGGCGGGGACGAGCCGCGCCGCCTTCCTGGCCGAGCTCGTCTCCCTGCGGCCCTCGATCGTCGTCGCCGGCGCCCACGGCAAGACGACGACCGCGGCGATGGTGGCCTACTGCCTCGACGCGCTCGGGGACGACCCGTCCTTCCTGATCGGCGGCGAGGTGCCTCAGCTCGGCGGGAACGCCCGCGCCGGCGGCGGCTGGCTCGTCGTCGAGGGCGACGAGTCGGACGGGACCGTCTTCTCTCTCCCGGCCGACGTCGCGGTCGTGACGAACGTCGACCTCGACCACCACACCGCCTTCGGATCGGCCGCCGAGCTCGAGGAGCGCTTCGAGCGCTGGGCGGCGCAGGTCGGCGAGGGGCGCGTCGTCTGGGGGCGGACGCTCGAGCCGGCCGAGCTCGACCTGGCGGTCCCCGGCGAGCACAACCGCCGGAACGCCGCCTGCGCGCTCGCGGCCGTCGAGCTCGCCGGCTTCGACGTGATGGCGGCGGCGCGGGCGCTTTCGAGCTTCGGTGGGACGGGCCGGCGGCTCGAGGACCGTGGCGAGGCGGGCGGAGTCCGTCTCGTGGACGACTACGCCCACCATCCGGCCGAGCTGGCGGCGACGCTGGCGGCGGCCCGGACGCTCGCGGGCGAGGGGCGCGTCGTCGTCCTCTTCCAGCCGCACCTCTACTCGCGGACCCTCCACGTCGGCCGTGAGCTGGGCGAGGCGCTCGCCGCCGCGGACGCGGCGGTCGTGACGGAGATCTACGCCGCGCGCGAGGAGCCGGTCCCGGGCGTCACGGGGAAGGCCGTCGCCGAGCGCCTGGCCGACGTCCGGCCGGGCATGCCCGTCGGCTGGGCACCAGCCCTTCCGGACGCGGCCCGGATCGCCGCCGCCCTCGCCCGGCCCGGCGACCTGCTCCTGACGGCGGGTGCCGGCGACGTCGATGCCGCGCTGCCCCTCCTCGAGGAGGCGCTCGCCTCGTGAACGAGAACGTCTCCCTCAGCCGGTACACGACGCTCGGAACCGGGGGGCCGGCGCGCTGGTTCGCCGCGCCCGAAGGGGAGGACGAGCTCGTCGAGCTGCTCGCCTGGGCCCGCGCGGAGCGCCTGCCGGTCGCGGCCGTGGGGCTGGGGTCGAACCTCCTCGTCGCCGACGAGGGCTTCCCCGGGCTCGTCCTCAAGCTGGCCGGCGGGCTCGCGACGGCCGAGGCCGGCGACGGCCTCCTCGCGGCGGGAGGCGGCGCGCCGCTCGCCGTGTGCCTGCACCGTGCCCGCACGGCGGAGCTCGGCGGCTTCGAGTTCGCGTGCGCGATCCCGGGAACCGTCGGCGGCGGCGTCTGGATGAACGCCGGGGCCTACGGCGGCGACATCGCGGGCGTCCTCGTTCGCGCCCTCGTCGCCGACCCGGACGGCGTGCGCTGGCTCACGCCCTCCGAGCTCGGCCTGCGCTACCGCTCGTCCGGGCTCCGGCACGGCCAGGTCGTCGCCCGGGCGGAGTTCCGCCTGGAGCCGCGCCCGCTCGCGGAGATCAAGGCGACCGTGGCCGCGATGCAGGCCCGCCGGAAGGACGCGCAACCAACGAACAGGCGGACGTTCGGGAGCGTCTTCAAGAACCCCGAGCACGAGCTGAGCGCCGGGCGCATGCTGGAGGCGTGCGGCCTCCGCGGCTTCCGCCTCGGCGGCGCGCAGATCTCGCCGAAGCACGCGAACTTCATCGAGAACGCCGACGCCGCCCGCTCGGCCGATGCGATCGCCCTCGTCGCCGAGGCCCGCCGCCGTGCGCACGAGCAGTTCGGCGTCGTCCTGCAGCCGGAGGTGCAGCTCCTCGGGGACATCGCCGTCCCGGCGCTCGAGCACGCCGCCGAGTAGGACCCGGCCGCCGGGCGGCGAACTCGCCCGTGTGGTCCGACGACCGCATCTGTCGCTCGTGCCCGCAAACGGGCTGCGCGTCCGCCTGCGGGCGCCCTCGGCGCGGACGCTCGCCGTTCTCGGCGCCGTCGCCGCGGCCGTCGGGCTCGCGTACCTCGCCGCCCGCGAGACGCCGCTCTTCGCCGTCCGGGACGTGCGGATCACGGGTGGGCCGCCTGACGTCCGTCAGGCCGTGCGCGACGCCGCCGAGCCCTTCCTCGGCGAGAGCCTCGTCGCGCTCGACGGGGACGAGCTGCGCCGGGTCCTCGAGGCGCTCCCGACCGTCCGCTCGCTCGAGGTCGACCGGGCGTTCCCGCACACGCTCCGCATCGCCGTCGTCCCCGAGCGCCCGCTGGCCGTCCTCCGCCACGGCGGCGAGCGATGGCTCCTGTCCGAGGACGGCCGCGTCATGGGGAGGGCGGAGGGCGAGGAGGACGACGGCCGTGCGCGGATCGGCGGCGCCGAGACGGCCGTGCCCGCGGTCGGAGGCGTCGTCGAGTCGAGCGGCGTCCGGGCCGCCCTCGAGACGCTTCGCCTCGTCCCGGAGGACTTCCCCGTGCCCGTCAAGGTCGTGCGGACGGACGAGGACGCGATCACGCTCGTGCTCGCCGGGGAGACCGAGCTCCGCCTCGGTGAGCGGCGCCGGATCCGGCTCAAGCTCGAGGTCGCCGCGCGCGTCCTGCACGCGCTGGAGCCGGCGGAACGGCTCGCGCTCGCGTACCTCGACGTCACCGTCCCCGAGCGCCCGGTCGGAGCGCCGAAGTCTCAACTCTCAACTCGAGCCTGAGAGTTTGATCGTTTTTGCCCTGCACAGGGGCATTTGACATCACCGGGGGTCGGACGTACCCTCAGCCGGACGCTCAAGCTGAGCTTCAAGCTCGGCCGGCAGGAGAGGACTGGACGTGAGAGATCAATCGGGCAATTACCTGGCCGTGATCAAGGTCGTCGGCGTCGGCGGCGGCGGCTCGAACGCGGTCAACCGCATGGTCGAGGCGGGCCTTCGCGGCTGCGAGTTCATCGCCGTGAACACGGACGCGCAGGCGCTCCTCATGATCGAGGCCGACCAGAAGATCCACATCGGCGCCTCGGCGACGCGCGGCCTCGGAGCCGGCGCGAACCCCGAGAAGGGCTACGAGGCGGCCATGGAGACGAGGGACGAGCTGAAGGAGGCGCTGAAGGGCGCCGACATGGTCTTCGTCACCGCTGGCGAGGGCGGTGGCACCGGCACGGGCGCCGCGCCCGTCATCGCCGAGATCGCCCAGGAGCTCCGAGCGCTGACGGTCGGCGTCGTGACGCGGCCGTTCGGCTTCGAGGGCAGCAAGCGGGCGGAGCAGGCACAGGTCGGCATCGGCAACCTCCGCGACCACGTCGACACGCTCATCATCATCCCGAACGACCGCCTGCTGCAGGTCGTCGAGAAGCAGACGTCCGTCGTCGACGCGTTCCGGATGGCCGACGAGGTCCTCCGCCAGGGCGTCCAGGGCATCACCGACCTCATCACGATTCCCGGGCTCGTGAACCTCGACTTCGCGGACGTGCGGACGATCATGAACGACGCCGGCTCGGCGCTCATGGGAATCGGCGAGGCCGAGGGCGAGAGCCGCGCCGCCGAGGCGGCGCGCGGCGCCGTCTCCTCGCCGCTGCTCGAGGCCTCCGTCGCCGGGGCGACCGGCGTGCTCCTGAACATCACCGGCGGGCCCGACCTCGGCCTCTTCGAGGTCAACGAGGCCGCGGAGGTCGTGACCGGCGCGTCCGACCTGAACGCGAACGTCATCTTCGGCGCGGTCATCGACGAGAACATGGGCGGGCGCGTGCGCGTCACTGTCATCGCGACCGGGTTCGACCGGGCCTACCGCCGCGTGCGTCCCGAGGAGGCCGGCGAGCGCGAGCCGCCGGCCGAGGGGTTCGACGTGCCCTCGGACGTCCTCGAGGTGCCCTCCTTCCTGCGCCGCCAGTAGGCGCCGCGGGCCGGCTCGGCCGGAGCCCACCGGTCCACGATCCGCGCGGGCTGCTGCGCGGTGCTCTGCCCGGCCCCGGCGGGCGATCGCGGGGTCGTGACCCGTCCCCGCCGCCCGCGCGACCCCGCGAGGGGAAGCGTCCGCGCCCGGGGGCGCGTCCGGGGGAGGCGTGGGCGAGGCGGGGGTCGGCGACGGGGCTCGGGATCTGCCCGCGCCCCTTCGGGATCGCGTTCGTCTCCGGCACGGTGCGCGCGCGTCCCCAGTGACGCCGTAGGCTCGGGCCTTACGCTCGATCGCGGGTGAGAGGCGCGGGCGGACCCCGCGGCGGGGGAGCTTTCGCCGGGCCGCGAGCGGATAGGATGGCGCCCCGGTGCCGACGCTCCGGCGCACGCCACTCTTCGAGCGCCACGCCGCTCTCGGCGCGCGCATCGTCCCCTTCGCCGGGTGGGAGATGCCCGTCCAGTACGCCGGCATCTCGGAGGAGCACCGGGCGGTGCGGACGGGCGCAGGCGTCTTCGACGTCTCCCACATGGGCCAGCTCCGCCTCTCCGGCGACGGCGCCCACGCCTACCTGCAGGCCCGCCTCTCGAACGACCTCGACCGCATCGAGCCCGGGCGGGCGCAGTACACGCTCCTCACGAACGACGCGGGCGGCATCGTCGACGACCTGATCGCCTACCGGCGGGGGCCCGACGACTACCTGCTCGTCGTCAACGCCTCGAACGTCGGCGTCGACCACGCGGCGCTGCCCGAGACCGACGACGTCTCGGACGAGTGGGCGCTCCTGGCCGTCCAGGGTCCCGAGGCGCTCGGGCGGCTCGGGGTCGAGGTGGCGCCGTTCACGTTCCGGGAGGACGACGTCCTCGGCGTCCGCTGCCTCGTCGCCGGGACGGGCTACACGGGGGAGCGCGGTTGCGAGCTCGGCTGCTCGCCCGCGGACGCGCCCCGGCTCTGGGACGCCGTCCTCGACCGCGGCGTTGTGCCGTGCGGCCTGGGCGCGCGGGACACGCTCCGCCTCGAGGCATGCTACCCGCTGCACGGGAACGACATCTCACCCGGGCGCACGCCCGTCGAGGCGGGGCTCCTCTGGGCCTGCGCGCTCGGCAAGGCCTTCACCGGGGTGGATGCGATCCGCCGCGTGCAGGACGAGGGCCCCGCGGAGAAGCTCGTGGCCTTCGTCATGGCGGACCGCGGCATCCCCCGGCAGGGGATGGCGGTCGAGGAGGGAGGCGAGGTCACCTCGGGCACGCTCTCGCCGACGCTCGGCACGGCGATCGGCCTCGCGTACGTCCCCGCCGGACTCGCCGAGCCCGGCAGCGAGATCACCGTGGACGTGCGCGGCCGGGCGCGGCGAGCGCGTATCGTCCCGAAGCCGTTCTACGAGCGAGAGGAGAGGTAGTGCCCGCGGACGAGAGCTACCCCGACGAGCTCCGCTACCACCCAGAGCACGACTGGGCGCGCGTCGAGGGGGACGTCGCGACGCTCGGGATCACGTGGTACGCCCAGGACGCCCTCGGCGAGATCGTGCACTACGAGCCGCCCGAGGAGGGCGCCTCGCTCGCCAAGGGCGAGAGCTACGGCGAGGTCGAGTCGGTCAAGGCCGTCTCGGACATCATCGCGCCGCTCTCCGGCGAGGTCGTCGAGGTGAACCCGAAGGTCGTCGAGGCGCCCGAGACGATCAACGAGGACCCGTACGGCGAGGGCTGGCTCGTGCGCATCCGCCTCGCCGATCCATCCGAACAGGACGACCTCCTCGACGTCGCCGCCTACCGCAAGGTGCTCGAGGAGCAGTGAGCTTCCTCTCGCTCACCGACGCCGACCGGGACGCGATGCTCGCCGCCGTCGGCGTGGGCTCCGTGGAGGAGCTCTTCCGGGAGATCCCGGAGGCCGTCCGCTTCAGGCGCGACCTCGAGCTCGAGCCGGCGCTCTCCGAGCCGGAGATCGTCGCCCACCTGACCGAGCTCGCCGGGCGCAACGTCGACACGAGCAGGGAGCTCTCCTTCCTCGGCGCCGGCGTCTACGACCACTACGTCCCCGCCGTCGTCGACGCCGTGCTCTCCCGGGGCGAGTTCCTCACCGCCTACACGCCCTACCAGCCGGAGATGAGCCAAGGCGTCCTCCAGGCGATCTTCGAGTACCAGACCGTCGTCTGCGAGCTCACCGGGATGGACGTCTCGAACGCCTCCGGCTACGACGGCACGACGGTCGCCGCCGACGCCTGCTTCGTGGCGAAGCACGCGACCGGACGCGACCGCGTCGTCGTGTGCGAGACGGTCAACCCGCAGGTCCGGCAGGTCGTGAAGACCTACGCGCCGGGCTTCGGGCTCGACGTGGTCGAGGTGCCGCACCGGGGCGGCGTCACCGACCCCGACGAGCTGCGTGAGGCGGCGACAGACGCCGCGTGCGCGCTCTTCCAGCAGCCGAACTTCTTCGGCTGCCTCGAGCCGGCGCCCGACCTCGCGGCGGCCGCCGCCGAGGCCGGGGCGCTCCCCGTGGCGCACGTGGACCTCGTCTCCCTCGGCGTCCTCGAGGCCCCGGGAGCGTACGGCTGCGCGCTCGCGATCGGCGAGGGGCAGAGTGCCGGCAACTACCAGTCCTACGGCGGGCCGCACTACGGGTTCATCGCCTCGCGGTCGGACCTCATCCGGCGCATGCCCGGGCGGATCGTCGGGGAGACGACCGACCTGAGCGGCGAGCGAGGCTACGTCCTGACGCTCCAGACGCGCGAGCAGCACATCCGGCGCGAGAAGGCGACGTCGAACATCACGACGAACCAGACGCTCCTCGCGCTCGCCGGCCTCGTGCACCTGTCCTGGCTCGGGCCGCAGGGGCTGCGCGAGCTGGGGGAGACCTGCATGGCGCTCGGCGAGTACGCGAAGGAGCGGCTCGGGCTTCCGCTCGTGTTTCCGGAGAGGGCGACGTTCAAGGAGGTCGCCGTCCGGGTCGGGCGGAGCGCGACGGAGGTCGTCAAGGAGGCGCGCCGGCTCGGCGTCCATCCGGGCTACCCGCTGGGCCGCGACTACCCGGGACTCGACGACGCGCTCCTCGTCGCCGTCACGGAGCGGCGGACGCCCGAGGACGTCGATCGCCTGGCCGGGGTCCTCGCCGAGGTGGGGGCGTGAAGCTCATCTTCGAGAAGTCGCAGCCCGGGCGGCGCGCGGGGTCGCTCCCGCGCTACGACCTGCCGCGCACCGAAGTGCCGGAGGAGCTCCGCCGGCGGCAGCCGCCGCGGCTTCCGGAGGTGTCCGAGCCGGAGCTCGTCCGCCACTTCACGGCCCTCGCCGATCGGACCTTCGGCGTCGACACCGGCTTCTACCCGCTCGGCTCCTGCACGATGAAGCACAACCCGCGCGTGAACGAGCGGGTCGTCGCGCTCCCCGGGTTCCGCGACCTGCACCCGTACCAGGAGGAGGAGGGCGCGCAGGGCGCGCTCGAGCTCATGTGGCGGCTGCAGGAGATCCTCGCCGAGATTTGCGGGCTCGACGCCGTCTCCCTCCAGCCGGCCGCCGGCTCCCAGGGGGAGCTGACGGGGCTCATGCTCATGCGCGCGTACTTCGCCGACCGGGGCGAGAGCGGAGAGCGGCGCGTCGTCATGACGGCCGACACGGCGCACGGGACGAACCCGGCGAGCGTCGCCATGGCCGGCTTCGAGCTGCAGAAGGTCGAGACCGACGACCGCGGCAACCTCGACCTCGCCGACCTCCGCGCCAAGGTGGACGGGCGCACGGCCGGGCTCATGCTGACGAACCCCTCGACGCTCGGCCTCTTCGACGAGCACATCGAGGAGGTCTCCCGGATCTTCCACGACGCGGGCGCGCTCCTCTACTACGACGGCGCGAACCTCAACGCCGTGTGCGGGATCTCGCGGCCCGGCGACATGGGCTTCGACATCGTCCACATCAACCTGCACAAGACGTTCTCCCAGCCCCACGGGGGCGGCGGCCCCGGCGGCGGCCCGGTCGTCGTCCGCGGGCTGCTCGAGCCCTTCCTGCCCGTGCCGGCGGTCGTGCGCGACGGCGACGCGTTCAAACTCGACTACGACCGCCCGCAGACGATCGGGAAGGTGCGCGGCTTCACGGGGCCGTTCGGGGTCTTCGTCCGCTCCTACGCGTACATCCGCGCCTACGGGCCCGCCCTGCGCGAGATGTCGGAGGCGGCGGTCCTGAACGCGAACTACCTCCTCGCGCTCCTCCGGGACGACTACGACCTGCCCTTCGACCGCCTCTGCATGCACGAGTTCGTCCTCTCCGCGCGAACGCTCAAGCGGGAGCACGGCGTCACCGCCCTCGACGTCGCCAAGCGGCTCATGGACTACGGGTTCCACCCGCCGACGATCTACTTCCCGCTGATCGTCCCCGAGGCGCTCATGATCGAGCCGACGGAGACGGAGCCGAAGGAGGTCCTGGACGAGTTCGCCGCCGCGATGAAGGCGATCGCGGCCGAGGCGGCGACCGCCCCGCAGACGATCAAGGACGCGCCGCACCGCCGGCCGGTGCGACGGCTCGACGAGGTGAAGGCAGCGAAGCGGGCCGTCGTCAAGTACGGCTTCGACGAGCATCCGGACCTCGCCCCGGCCCCGGCGGACGGGAAGGCGCTCGAGGCCCAGAAGGGCGCGTGACCGCACCGGAGGAGATCGGCGCACGCGTCGACGCGCTCGCCCAGGCGCATCGGGGGCACGAGTTCGTGGCGGCGGTCCAGAGCCTCGCCGCCGAGCTCGGACCCGAGGCGCAGCCGCTCCTCCGGCAGATCCTGCTCGAGCGCGCGGCGGACGAGGACGACTTCCAGAGGGCGGTTCGCCGGCGGTTCGCCGAGAAGGGCTGGCTGCAGCGGACGTACGCGCGGCTCGAGCACGCCTCGCGTGACGAGCGGGTCGAACGCATCCTGGCCGCCCTCGAGGCGGGCCCGGCGGGGAAGGAGGCCCTCGCGCGGGACGTCGAGCTTCTGCGGCGGGAGCGCGGGAAGGCGGCGCTCGTCCTCGACGAGCTCTCCCGCCACGCGGATCCGGCCGCTCGCGGCTGGGTGGCCGACGTGGCGCGCGAGACGCTCGGGCCGGGGGCCGGGCGCGTCCTCCTCGGCCTGACGAGGGACCGGGACGCGGGCGTCCGCGAGCGGGCCGTCGGGCACCTGCTCGCGCTCGACCCGGAGGCGGCGCGGAAGGCGGTTCCCGACCTGCGCCGGCGCCTCCACTCTGCCGACGCCGACGAGCGCGTCGCCGCGATGTGGGCGCTCGCCGAGCTCGGCGACCGCGGCTCCCTGCCGACGCTCCGCAGGCTCGCGGACCGGCAGGAGCCCGGCGGCCCGCCTGACGCGCACGCCGCCGCGATCGCCTGCCTGGCGCTCGAGGGCCGCGCCGACGACGTGGTCGCCGGGCTGCGGGCCGCGGACCCGGCCGACGTCCACTGGTTTGCCGCCGCGGCGCGGATCGTCGGTTCCGAGGAGTCCCTCGCCGCGCTCGAGGCGTGCGCACGGGACGGGTCCCGCGAGGACGTCCGGCGTGCCGGCGAGCGCGAGCTCGAGAAGGCGAGGGCCCGCCGCTGATGGAGGTTCGCAACCGGGAGCAGGCGGACGCCTTCACGACGCTCGACGGCTCGACCATCCGCGTCCTCCTCGACGCCCGGCTCGGGGGCGCCTCGCGCCAGAGCCTCGCCGAGGCGACGCTCGCCCCCGGGCAGGCGACCCGACGGCACCACCACGCCCGCGCCGAGGAGATCTACGTCGTGCTCGCGGGCGGCGGCGAGATGGAGGTGGACGGCGAGCAGCGGCCCGTCGGGCCCGGGGACGCGGTGCTCATCCCCGCGGGGGCGAGGCACCGGATCCGGGCCGGCGGCGAAGAGCTCCGCTTCCTCTGCTGCTGCGCGCCGGCGTACTCGGACGAGGACACGTTCCTTGAGTGAGCTCCTCGCCGCCGTCTACGCGGGCGACCGCGGCGCGGTCGAGCGGATCCTCGCCGGCGAGCCGGAGCTCGACGTCTTCGAGGCGGCCGCGGTCGGCCGGAGCGAGCGGCTCCACGAGCTGCTCGACGGCGATGCGAGCCTCGTGTCGGCGTGGTCGGCGGACGGCTTCACGCCGCTCCACCTCGCCGCCTTCTTCCGCCACCACGAGACGGCGCGGCTCCTCGTCGAGCGGGGCGCCCCGGTCGATCCCGTCGCGCGGCACGAGCAGCTGAGGGTGACACCTCTCCAGAGCGCGGTCGCCGCCCGGGAGGTCGAGACGGCCGCGCTCCTCCTCGAGCGCGGCGCCGACCCGAACGTGCGCCAGGAGGGCGCCTTCACGCCGCTCCACGCCGCCGCGCGAAACGGCGACGACGCGGCGGTCGACCTGCTCCTCGCCCACGGGGCGGAGCCCGGCGCGGCGGCCGCGGACGGCCGCACCGCGGCCGAGTTCGCCCGCGAGGGCGGCCACGTCGCGCTCGCGGAGCGCCTCGCCGGGCTCGCCTGAGTTCGGCTCAGCGTGCGGCGGCGAGCTGGCCGCAGGCGGCGGCGATGTCCCGCCCCCGCGTCAGGCGGACCGTCACCGGCAGCCCCGCGTCCCGGAGCGTCTCCGCGAACGCGGCGATCGCCTTCCGGCCCGAGCCCGCGAACGCCCCGGTCGGGTTGTACGGGATTAGGTTCACCTTGAACGATGTCCGGTCGAGGATCCGGGCGAGCGCCTTCGCCTGCCCGACGCGGTCGTTCACGCCGGCGAGCATGACGTACTCGACGAAGACCTTCCGCCTGCGCAGGGCGACGTAGCGGCGGCACTCGGCCAGCACGTCCGCGAGCGGGTACCGCTCGTTGACCGGCATGAGCTCGGAGCGGAGCTCTCCGTCCGCCGCGTGGAGCGAGAGCGCGAGGCGGATCGGCTCCCGCACGTCGTCGACGAAGCGGCGCAGGCCCGGGAGCCAGCCGACGGTGGAGACGGTCGTGCGCCGGTGGGTGATGCCGAGGTCCGGCAGCACGCGGGCGGCGGCGAGGACGTCGTCGAGGTTCAGCATCGGCTCCCCCATGCCCATGAAGACCGCGTGGTCGACAGGCTCGACCCGCCGGAAGTGGAGCGCCTGGTCGACGATCTCCCAGGAGGTCAGGTTGCGCCCGAAGCGCATCGCCCCCGTGGCGCAGAAGCGGCAGGTGAGGGGGCAGCCCGACTGCGAGGAGAGGCAGAGCGTGCGCCGTCCGTCGCGGTAGCGCATGATCACGGCCTCGACCGGGTGACCGTCCGCGGTGCGGAAGAGCGCCTTCACCGTGCCGTCGCGGGCGTGCGCCTCCTCGGCGAGGACGAGCGTGGAGAAGGGGACGCTCGCGGCGAGCTCGCGCCGAAGCGGGGCAGGGAGGTTCGTCATCGCGTCGTAGCCCGGGGCCCCGCGCGCGGCCCACTCCCACACCTGGCGGGCGCGGTAGGCGGGCTCGCCGCGCGCGGCGACGGCTTCCTCGACGAGCGTGATGTCCATGACGTGCTCCACGGTAGCCGCGCCGGGCCGCCCGAAAGGGGGACGCGCGTCCGGGCCGGGTCGCTAAAATGGTTAACGATGTTAACGACTTCAGATCCGGTGGCCGTCGCGAACGGCCTGCGGCCGGCGCTCCTGCACCTCAACCGGCGGCTGCGGCGGGAGCTGGCGCCCCTCGGGATCACCGGCGGCCAGGCGGCCCTCCTCTGGGCGATCCGGTCGCATCCCGGGATCGGCCTGCGCGAGCTCGCCGACCTCGAAGGTGTCTCCGCGCCCGCCATGAGCGCGTACGTCGACCGCCTCCAGGCGGCGGGGCTCGTGGGCCGCCGGCGCTCCGAGCGCGACGGGCGCCGGGTCGAGCTGACGGTGACCGAGGACGGCCAGAGGGTGCTCCGCTCGGCGCGGAGCCGTCGCACCGCCTGGCTCGCGGACCGCCTCCGCCGCCTCGGCGACGACGAGCTCGCGAGCGTGGAGGCGGCGCTCCCCGCCCTGCTCAGGCTCCTCGAGGAGGACGCGTGACCGCCGCCTTCCTGCGCGCCCAGCGCCGGACGTGGTCGAGCCTGCGGACGCACCGCAACTACCGAGTCTTCTTCGCGGGGCAGGTCGTCTCGGTCACCGGCACGTGGATGCAGAACGTCGCGGCCGCCTGGCTCGTGCTCACGCTGACGCACTCGCCCGTCGCCGTCGGCGTCCTCATGCTCTGCCAGTTCCTCCCGGCGACGCTGCTCGGCCTCGTCGGCGGCGTCATCGTCGACCGGCTGGACGCCCGGCGCGTCGTCGTCGCGACGCAGGCGGCGTCGATGGTGTTCGCGGCGGCGCTCGCTGGCGTGACGCTCGCGGGCGTCGTCGAGCCGTGGCACGTGTACCTCCTCGCCGGGCTCAGGGGCGTGTCGCTCGTCTTCGACCACCCGGCGCGGCAGCAGCTCACGTTCCAGATGGTCGGGCGCGAGCACGTCCCGAACGCGGTGGCGCTCAACTCGAGCCTCTTCAACGGGGCGCGAGTCGTCGGCCCGGCCCTGGGGGGCGCCGTGATCGCGGGCGCCGGTCCCGGCCCGGCCTTCCTCCTCAACGCGGTCAGCTTCCTCGCCGTGCTCGGCAGCCTCGCGCTCATCCGGCCCGCCGAGCTCTTCCCGCTCGACCGCGGCGACGACCGCCCGACGGTCGTGCGCGGGAGCCGCGAGGCGCTCGCGTTCGTCCGCTCGGTGCCCGTCGCCGGCGTCGTGCTCGCGCTCGTGCTCCTCGTGACGACGTTCTCCTTCAACTTCAACGTCCTCCTGCCGGTGCTGGCGAAGACGACGCTCGCGGAAGGGCCGGAGGTCTTCGGCATCGTCAGCGCGTGCTTCGGCGCCGGGGCGCTGCTCGGTGCCCTCGTCTCCGCGGCGATCTCGCGCGCGAGCCCGAAGCTCGTCCTCGCCGGCACCGCCGGCTTCGGCCTCGCTCAGCTCGCGCTGGCCCCGCAGACGACGCTCGCGGGGGCGGCGCCGCTCCTCTTCGCGGCGGGGCTCGCGTTCACGCTCTGGACCTCGAACGCGAACGCGACGCTCCAGCTCGCGACGCCTGACCGCCTGCGTGGGCGCGTCATGGGCCTCTACTTCTTCGCCTTCAACGGGGCGGGGCCGGCTGGGGGGATGCTCGCCGGCTGGCTCGCCGCGACCGGGGGCACCGCGCTCGCGTTCACGGTCGCCGGCTTCGCGGCCGTCGCCGTCGCCGCCGGCGCGGTCGCCGTGCTCGGCAGGCGAGTCGCACGTCCTCGCCTCGGCTCGCGCCCAGGTACGGTGAACGCGTGATCGACCTGCGCACCGACACGATCACGCAGCCGACGCCGGGCATGCGGCAGGCGATCGCCCAGGCCCTCGTCGGCGACGAGCAGAAGCGGGAGGACCCGACCGTGATCGAGCTCGAGGAGCGCGGGGCCGAGCTCCTCGGCCAGGAGGAGGCCGTGTACCTCCCGACCGCGACGATGGCGAACCAGATCGCCCTCCGCATCCTCTCCGAGCCCGGCGACGAGGTCGTCGGCGAGGCCGAGGCGCACGTGTTCCGCCACGAGCTGGGCGGCCCCGCGGTCCACTCGGGGCTCGTCATGAAGTCGATCGCGACCGCCGACGGCCGCTTCACCCCGGAGCAGGTGCGCGCGGCGGTCAACCCCCGCGGCGACCTGCACATGGCGCCGACCCGCGTCCTGGCCGTCGAGAACACGCACAACGGGGGCGGTGGGCGCGTCTGGCCGCTGGAGCAGGTTCGCGCGGTCACCGCGGAGGCCCGGAGCCAGGGGCTCGCCGCGCACCTCGACGGCGCGCGGCTCCTGAACGCGGCCGTCGCGAGCGGCACGCCGCCCGCCGACTACGGCCGCGAGTTCGACACGGTCACGCTCTGCCTCTCGAAGGGGCTCGGATGCCCGCTCGGCGCGCTCGTCGCCGGCCGGCGGGACCTGATGGCGAAGGCGCGCCGGTGCAAGCACCTCTTCGGCGGGGCCATGCGCCAGGCGGGGATCGTCGCCGCCGCCGGGCTCTGGGCGCTCGACCACCACGTCGAGCGGCTCGCGGACGACCACGCGAACGCGCGCCGACTCGGGGAGGGTCTCGCCGAGGCGGGCATGCCCGTCGACCTCGAGCAGGTCGAGACGAACTTCGTGCTCGTCGACGTGGCCGCCCTCGGGCTCGACGGCGACGAGGCGCTCGCCCGCCTGCGCGCGGAGGGAGTGCTTCTCTCGTACGCCGCGCGGGACGGCGTCCTCCGCGCCGTCACCCATCTCGACGTCTCCGCCGAGGACGTCGAGGAGGCGCTCGCCCGCATCCCGCGGGCGCTCACGGGGACGGCCCGTCCGGTCGACCTCGCTGCGGACGCGCCCACGCCCTTCTAGGAAAAAACCGCTCTCCCCGCGGCCCCGTATGCCCTGATGGGGGAAGCCGCAGTCGATGCCAGGGAGGGGTTGACATGAGAGCACCAAGACCGGGCCGGCGGCTCGCGCTGCTGGCCGCCGTCGGCGCGCTGGTCCTGCCCGCGCACGCGGCGGGGCAGGCGACGCCGACCGTCGCCGATCCGAACCTCGCAGTGAGGACGGTGGCCTCCGGCCTCGTCCAGCCGACCGGCCTCGCGTTCATCGGCCCGAACGACATGCTCGTGAACGAGAAGTCGACCGGAAGGGTCATGCGCGTCAGGAACGGCGTCGTCGAGGGGCCCGTCCTCGACCTCGCCGTCAACTCGAACTCCGAGCGGGGGCTGCTCGGCATCGCGCTCCACGAGAACTTCTTCGTGAACGGCTACGTGTACCTCTTCTGGAGCGAGAGCACGACGGGCGCCGATACGAACTCGAGCACGGCCGTGCCGCTGCTCGGCAACCGGCTCGACCGCTTCGTGTGGAACGGCTCGACGCTCGCGTACGACCGGACGCTCATCCGCTTCCGGGCGCTCCAGCAGGACGCCGACCAGCCGGCGCGGGGCAACCACGACGGCGGCGTCGTCCGCTTCGGCCCCGACGGCAAGGTGTACGTCATCGTCGGCGACACGGGTCGGCGGGGCCAGACGCAGAACCTGCCGGACGGGCCGTTCGGCCCCGGGATCCCCGACGACCAGTTCGGCGGCCCGGAGCCCGACGACGCGCACCGCACGGGCGTGATCGTGCGGCTGAACGACGACGGGACGACGCCGACCGACAACCCGTTCTACGACGTCGGCGCGAACGTCGGCGGCGAGGTCGGCGCGAACATCCAGAGGATCTACGCCTACGGGATCCGGAACAGCTACGGGATGAACTTCGACCCGCTCTCGGGCGACCTCTGGGCGAACGAGAACGGGGACGACAGCTTCAGCGAGCTGAACCGCGTCGAGCCGGGGATGAACTCCGGCTGGGTGCAGATCATGGGTCCGTCGTCGCGCGTCGCCCAGTTCAAGGAGATCGAGACGAGCCCGCAGTTCTTCGGGCTGCAGCAGATCCGCTGGCTGCCGACGAACATCGCGGACACCCCGGCGGAGGCGCTCTCGCGCCTCTTCATGCTCCCGGGCGCGCACTTCTCCGACCCGGAGTTCGCCTGGAAGTTCGAGGTCGCTCCGGCGGCGCTCGGGTTCGTGAGCGGGCGCGCGCTCGGCCCGCAGTACCGCGGCGACCTCTTCATGGGCGGCGCCCGCGACTTCCTGCTGAGCGGGCACATCTTCCGCTTCCAGGTCACGGGGAACCGCCGCAAGGTCGGCGTCGACGATCCGCGCATCGAGGACCGCGTCGCGGACAACCTCGGGAAGTTCGAGGCGACGGAGAGCGAGAGCCTCGTCTGGGGCCAGAACTTCGGCCTGACGACGGACATCCTGCAGGGGCCCAACGGCAACCTGTACGTCCTCTCGAACACGCACGGGGCGCTCTACGAGGTGTTCCGAACCCCGTAGGGCCCCGGGGATCCGAGGGGCGCGGGCGGGCACGCCCGCGCCCCTCGTCCCGGCTACTCGTACTGGAGGGCGTTGAGGACGTTCAGCTTCGAGGCCCGCCGCGCCGGCATGATCGCGGCGAAGACGCCGACGATCACGGCGATGACGGCGAAGAGCAGGAGCTGTCCCCACGGGATCTCGAAGCGGATGTCGAACTGCTGCAGCGCCTGCGTCACGAGGGCGGCGAGGAACACGCCGAGCGGGAGGCCGAGCGCGGCGCCGATGAGCGCCGTGATGATGCTCTCGTGCCGCACCATGCGGCGGGCCTGGCGCCGCGTCATGCCGACGGCGCGCAGCATCCCGAGCTCGCGCGTCCGCTCGTAGACCGAGAGGACGAGCGTGTTCACCATGCCGAAGATGCTCACGATGACGGAGAGCGTGAGGAGGACGTAGAGCATGATGAGGAACTGGTTGAAGTCCTCGTCCTGCTGCGTGATCCACGCCTCCCGGGTCTGCACCTTCGCGTCCGGGAACTCGGCCGCCGCCTCCTCGAGCGAGGCGGTCGTCGCGTCCGTGGGCCCGCCGGGCACGTTCACGAAGGTGAACTGGTTCCGCGGCCGCTCGTAGACCGACTCGAACCGGTCCTTCGTGATCGAGACGGCGCCGAGGAGCGGGTAGAAGGGCGGGGGCTCGTAGATGCCCACGACCTCCTGCTCGAGCGTCGCGCCCGAGGGCGTGAGGATGGTGATCGTGTCGCCGACGGCGACGTCGTTGTCCTCGGCGAAGTCGGCGGCGACGATGGCGCCCTCCTCGCCGAGCCCGGAGGCGACCGAGTCGTCGCCCTCCTTCCAGTCGAAGTTGTAGGCCTCGAGGATCCGGTCGGGCTCGATCCCGGTCACGTACAGGGATTCGTCGCCCACCTTCCCGAGGTCGGAGCGCACGTTCGCCACGAGCTCGGCTTCGGGCGAGTCGGCGACCGCGTCGCCGGCGGCCGCCACGAAGGGCGAGAAGCCGTCCTGGGCCGTGACGACGTAGTCGGCGGCCACCTGGTCCTCGATCGCGCCCCGGTTCGAGGCCTTCATGCCGTTGGCGAGCACGGCGACGAACGTCACGAGCGCGATCCCGATCATGAGCGCGGCGGCCGTGGCGGCCGTCCGGCCGGGGTTGCGCACGGTGTTTCCGCGCGCGAGCTTGCCGGCGACGCCCCCGATCGCCCGGGCGGGCCAGCCGACGACGGCCGCGAGCGGGCGGACGAGGTGGGACGAGATCATCGCCACGCCGACGAAGAGGAGGAGGACGCCCCCCGCGATCGAGAGCAGGCGCGAGGCGGTGTCGAGGTCGTCCCTGAACATCGAGTAGCCGAGCAGGAGGAGCGACAGGACGATCACGAGCCCGGCGATGTAGGGCCTGAGGCGGTGGAAACGCCCCGGCGGGAGCGTGTAGCCCTCGCGGACCGCCGCGATCGGCGGGACGCGGGTGGCCCTGATCGCCGGGAAGAGCCCGGCGACGAGCGTGATGATCGTCCCGACGAGGAGCGAGACGACGATCGTCCGCGTCGCGAAGACCGTGTTCGCCGTGGGGAGCTCGAGCTCGAGCGCCTTGAAGAGCTCGTTCAGCCCGATCGCCAGGCCGAGGCCCGCGAAGAGGCCGATGACCGAGGCGATGATCCCGATCGTGAGCGCCTCGACGATGACCGACCAGAGGATCTGCCGGCGCGAGGCGCCCACGGTGCGCATGGTCGCGAACTCGCGCGTCCGCTGGGCGACCGTGATCGAGAGCGTGTTGAAGATGACGAACGCGCCGACGAAGAGGGCGATGCCGGCGAAGGCGAGCAGGAAGTACTCGATGAAGCTCGTGAACTCGCTGATCTCCTCCTTGTCGTCCTCGGCCTCGGCCTCGCCCGTGCGCACCTGGGCGCTCGCGGGCAGGACCGGGGCGATCTCCTCGATCAGCTGCTGGGGCGTCGTGCCGTCGACGCCCGCGACGGAGATGGCGTCGACCTGCCCTTCCCGGTCGAGGAGCTGCTGGGCCGTCCCGAGGTCGAAGACCGCGAAGGTGGCCGTGCCGAGCGAGTCGACGTCGCCGAACTTCGCGATCCCGACGAGCTCGAAGCCCTGCTTCGGCTGGATCGTCGCGATCTCGACCGTGTCGCCGACGGCGTAGTCCTCGCGGTCGGCGGTCCCGGCGTCGATGACCACCTCGCCGTCGGCCTCCGCCCACCTGCCTTCGACGAGGTTGAGCGGGTTGAAGCGCTGCGCCTCGGGACTGGTGTCGATCCCGAAGCCGAGGCTCGGCGCCCCCTGGGTGTTGATCGCCTTGCCGTCGGAGCCGATGATCTTCGTGTTCGTCTCGTCGGAGACGCCGCCCGCGGCGACCTCGACGCTCGGAAGCGCGTCGACCTCCTGGACGAGCGACTCGTCGACGGGGGGCGCCGTGGCCTCGAGGCCCTCGAAGCTGATGTCCGCGCCCTTGCCGGAGACGACGACGTCGGTGCCGGCGTAGGAGTCGTCGAAGATCTTCGAGAAGGCGCTGTCGATCGTGTCCGTGAGGACGTAGGTGCCGCTCATCATCGCGACCCCGAGGATGATCGCGAGCGCGGTGAGACTCGCCCGGAGCTTGCGGCCTCCGAGCCCGCGGAGCGCGACGCGGATCACAGCGCGCTCACTTCCTCCATCGTCGAGTGGATCTGATGCGCGTCGGCCTTCGCGACCTCGCGGACGATCAGGCCGTCGGCGAGGAAGAGCGTGCGGTCCGCGAACGAGCACGCGTTCGGGTCGTGCGTCACCATGACGATGGTCTGCCCGAGCGTCCCGACCGACGTCCGCAGGAGGTCGAGGATCTCGGCCCCGGTGTGCGAGTCGAGGTTCCCCGTCGGCTCGTCCGCGAAGACGACGGTCGGCTTGGAGACGAGCGCGCGCGCGATGGCGACGCGCTGCGGCTGGCCGCCGGAGAGCTCGGAGGGCCGATGCTTGCGCCGGTCGGTGAGGCCGACGCTCTCGATCACCGAGTCGGTCCACTCCTTGTCGATCTTGGCCCCCGCGAGGTCGAGCGGGAGGAGGATGTTCTCCTCCGCGGTGAGCATGGGGAGCAGGTTGAAGAACTGGAAGACGAAGCCGATGTGCCGCCGGCGGAGCTTCGTCAGGTCCGTGTCGCCGAGCTCGGTGATGCTCGTGCCGTCGATCGCGACCTCGCCCTGGGTGGGTCGGTCGAGACCGGCGAGGATGTGCATGAGCGTCGACTTGCCGGAGCCCGAGGGACCCATGATCCCCGTCAGCCTGCCCCGCTGGATGCCGAGGTCGATTCCACGCAGCGCGTGGACGGCGGTCTCGCCTTCCCCGTAGACACGCGTGACTCCCTGCGCGGCGACGACCGCGCCGTTCCTCCCTGCGTCCTGCGATTCGGTCTGGATCGTGGCCAACGTCGCTCCTCCTTCTCTGGTCTCGCCATCCTCGTAGCGTCTGGACCAACCTACAAGGCGGCGAGCGCGACTCGTAGCGTGGGGTTAACCGAACTACGCCGCGCGGTCGCCGACGAGGAAGAACGTGACGGCGACGGCGACGTAGGCGCCGACCAGGAGACCTCCCCGCCAGCGGCTCGAGCGGCCGCCGAACAGGAGCGCCACGGTGAAGAGGAGAGAGGCGCCGAGGACGATGATCTCGACGGGGCGGAAGGCGAGCGCGAGCGGATCGAGCGCCCACGAGAGGAGCGCCACGGCGGGGATGAGGAAGACGGCGACCTGCGCGCTCGAGGCGAGGGCGATCTCGGCGGCGAGCTTGATGTTCCCGCCGTAGGCGACGACCACGGCGCCGCCGTGCTCGGCGGCGTTCCCCACGATCGCCACGATGACGGCGGCGACGAAGAACTCGGTCAGCCCGAGCTCGTCCGCGAAGACCTCGAGCGAGTGGACGAGCGTCTCCGCGACGAAGGCGGTGACGACCGTCGCCCCCGCGAGCACGCCCAGGGAGAACGGCAGCGACCAGCCGGTCATCACCGTCGGCTCGTCGGAGGTGTGCAGGCGGTGGTGGCGGCGGAGGGCGATCCACGTGACGACGAGGTAGGCGACGAGGAGCACGATCGACACCGGGACGGAGAGCTCGGCCAGCGAGCGCCGGTCCGGGTCGCCGTCCCAGCCCGGGATCGAGGGCACGAGGAAGACGAGCGTCGCGAGCCCGACGAGGGCGAACGACGTGAGGCTGGACTCGCGGTCGAGGTTCCCGCTCCCGCCGAAGAGGAGGGAGAAGCCGAGGACGAGCAGCAGGTTGCCGACGACGCTCCCCGTGAGGGAGCCGCGCACGACCTCGGTGAGGCCGGAGTTGACAGCGATCAGCGCGATGATCAGCTCCGGCGCGTTGCCGAACGTCGCGTTGAGGAAGCCGCCGATCCCCGGCCCCGTGTGGCGCGCGGCGTGCTCCGTCGCCTCGCCGATGAGCCACGCGAGCGGGATGAGCGCGGCCGCCGCGAGGACGAAGAGCGTGATCTCGCCCGCGTCCGTGAGCTTGTCCACGAGCACCGCGAGGGGGCCGAGCGCGAGCAGCGCCAGCAGGATTCTGCGGACCACGGCCGGGCACCCTACCCTCTAGCTCGTGCCGCGCGCGGTTCTCTTCGACTGGGGTGACACCCTCTTCCACTTCGCGTACGACGAGGCGCTGCTCGAGGCCGGCTGGGAGGCCGGCCTCGCGACGCTCGAGCGCGACGAGCTCCCCGGCCACGAGGAGACGGCCGCGCGCTTCCGCGAGCGCTACCTGCCGCTCCTCTTCGTCCCCGGGGCGCTCGAGGAGGTCGAGTACCCGGGGATGATCCGCGAGCTGCTCGCGGGCTTCGGCGTCGCGGTCGACGACGAGGAGCTCGACCGCTTCCTCGCCGCCGAGCACGCCGCCTGGGAGCCGGCGCGCCTCGTGGGCGCCCACACCCACGCGCTCCTCGACTCGCTGCGGGAGCGGGGGCTCGCGACGGGGCTCGTCTCGAACGCCTTCGACCCGGGCTGGCTCCTGCACGAGGACCTCGCCCGCATGGGTCTCGCCGAGCGGCTCGACGCCGCCGTCTTCTCGTCGGAGGTGGGCAAGCGGAAGCCTCACCCCGCCGTCTTCGAGGTCGCGCTCGGCCGGCTCGGCGTCGAGCCGGCCGACGCCGTCTTCGTCGGCGATCGCCGCTTCGAAGACGTCCGCGGCGCGAAAGAGCTCGGGATGACGACCGTGCAGGCGCTCTGGTTCCGTGCCGACGACGACGAGCGCGGCCTCGACCCCGACTACGAGGCCTTCACGCCCATGGACGTGCTCAACGTCGTCCGCCGCCTCCTCGGCGAGCTCTGAGCGGGACGCGCCTACACCGCGCGGACGGGGCTGTCAAGTCTTGCGACGGCGCCCGGGCGCATTAACAATCCAGGGACAGCCAGTGCGGCACACGATGTTCACCGGGACCGAGTTACCGCTCCGGCCTCAGGAGGAGACGGAGTGCCGCCGCTGCGAGGTGCACTGCGACAAGGTCGTGTACCCGTCCGCCTGCCTCGAGCGCTCGTGCCCGTTCCTCTATGCGTACGAGGAGTGGGGCCGCACGTACGTCGGCTGCATGCAGAAGGTCTACGGCGTCGAGATCGACCTCGAGATCCTCGCGGAGGCGGGCGGGCGGAGAGGAGGCTTCGGCGCCGTCCGGGCGCTGCGCCAGCCGCTTCCGATGTGCCGCGCGGAGGTCTCCAGCTGCTACGAGCACCGGGCCGACGAGCTCGGCTGCGTCAACCCCGAGTTCTTCGAGCTCCCCCGCGGGAAGCCGTCCTTCCGCGTCGTCGGCCAGCGCGACCGGGCTTCGTAGCGCCCGTCCAGCGGGCGTGGAGCTCCCGGAGCCGCGCCACCTCCGCCGCGTCGGGGCCGTGGTTGTCCGGCCCGGGCGTCTCGAGGATCATCGGCAGCCCCTGCAGCAGCGGGTGGGCGAGGAAGACGCCCAGCCGCTCGCCCATGACGCCGGCGCAGACGTTCGCGTGGCGGTCGCGGTTCGAGCCGAGCGGCGTCGAGGCGTCGTTCACGTGCAGACAGCGCAGGCGGTCGAGCCCGATCCGCCCGTCCACCTCGGCGAGCGTCGCGTCGAGGGCGCCCGGGTCGGTGACGTCGACGCCCGAGACCCAGAGGTGGCACGAGTCGAGGCAGAGGCCGAGTCGCGGGTGACCGCCGAGACGGTCCACGAGCACGGCGAGCTCGTCGACCGAGCGGCCGATCGTGCCGCCGGCGCCCGCCGAGTTCTCGAGCAGGATCCACGTCGGTCCGCCGCACGCCGTGAGCGCCTCCTCGAGGGCCGGCAGGGCGTGCTCGAGGCCTGCCTCGAAGCCCGCCCCGAGGTGGGAGCCCACGTGGAGGACGACCCCGTCGGCCTCGATCGCGCACGCGACGGCGACCGTGTGGAGGAGCGAGGCGCGCGACTTCTCCCAGACCGTCTCGTCCGTCGTGGCGAGGTTGATCAGGTAGAGCGCGTGGCAGACGGCCGCCCCGATCCCCTCCTCGGCCCGGCGCGCCTTGAAGCGCTCGAGATTCGCCGGAGGGTGGTTCGTCGGCCGCCAGGCGCGCGGGCTCTGGGTGAAGATCTGAACGGCGTCCGCGCCGCGCTCGACCGCCCGGTCGATCGCCGTGTGGATCCCCCCGGCGGTCGACACGTGGGCCCCGGCGAGCACCGGACCACGATACCCGGCTCCGGCCGCCCGAGAGCCTGAGCAGACCGCATCCGCGCGAGACGTACGTAGTTCCTGGCAACGCCGATCCGCGGTCGCCTCGATGCCGGACGGGCACGGTCACGATAGGACCGAGGTGCAAAGGAGGTGAGTAGCCATGATTGCGACGAGAGAGCCTCGTGACGGGAGGGCGAGGTACGAGGCCGACCCCGGGGCACCAGCGCTTTCGAGCTGGGCCGTCGGAGGTATCACCTTCGCCGGGGTGATGATGGTCATGATCGGTGCCTTCCAGGTGCTCGCCGGCATCGCCGCGATTGCCGAGGACGAGTTCTTCGTCGTGAGCGCGAACTACCTCTACGACCTCGACGTGACGACCTGGGGCTGGATCCACCTGGGCCTGGGTGTCCTGGTGGTCCTGGCAGGGTTCGCCCTCATGGCCGGCCGCGTGTGGGCGGGAATCGTCGCCCTCACGTTCGCCGTCCTGAGCGCCGTGTCGAACTTCTTCCTCATCCCGTACTACCCGTGGTGGTCGCTGCTCGTGATCGCCCTCAGCGTGTGGGTGATCTGGGCGCTGACCCGACCGGGCGCGCTCCGGACCTGAGCGTCCGAGGCCGACGGCGGGAGGAGACTGCTCCTCCCGCCTCGGCCTGCCCCGACGCACGATCGGGGCACGACGCTCCGCATGGATAGACACTTCGGACGTCGGGTCGCGAGTACCATGGCCGGGTGAGCGTCCGCGTCCGGTTCGCGCCCAGCCCCACGGGCCTCCTCCACATCGGCGGCGTCCGCACGGCCCTCTTCAACTGGCTCTTCGCGCGCCATGAGGGCGGGGCGTTCCTGCTGCGGATCGAGAACACGGACACGAGCCGCGAGGTGGCGGAGTCGGTCGAGCAGATCCAGCGCTCGCTCAGCTGGCTCGGCCTCGACTGGGACGGTGCGGTCGCCTACCAGCTCGACGGGCTCGCACGCCACCAGGAAGCGGCCCGCGGGCTCCTGGCGGCGGGGCACGCCTACGAGGACGAGGGCGCGATCCGCTTCCGCATGCCGGACGAGGGCGCGACCGTGTGGGAGGATGCGATCAAGGGCCGGATCGAGGTCCCGAACGAGCGGCTCGAGGACCTCGTGCTCCTGCGGTCGGACGGGCGCCCGACGTACAACCTCGCCGCCGCGGTGGACGACGCCGACTCGGGCATCACGCACGTCATCCGCGGCGAGGACCACGTCTCGAACACGCCCAAGCAGCTGCGCATCCTCGAGGCGCTCGGCCGGCCTCTTCCGGCCTACGCGCACGTCCCCAACGTCTTCGGCCCGGACGGGCGCAAGCTCTCGAAGCGCCACGGCGCCGTCTCCGTGGAGGAGTTCCGCGCCGAGGGGTACGTCGCGCCCGCGCTCCGCAACTACCTCGCGCTCCTCGGCTGGAGCTACGACGACCGCACGACGGTCATGTCCGGCGAGGAGCTCGTCGAGCGCTTCACGCTCGAGCGGGTCGGCTCGAGCCCGGCGACGTTCGACTACGACAAGCTCACCTGGCTGAACGGGGTCTACCTGCGGGAGCTCCCGCCGGACGAGTACGCCGACGCGCTCGTCGCCTACCTCCGCGAGGCCGGCTTCGCGGGGGACGAGGAGACGATCCGCGCCTCTGCGCCGCTCGTGCAGGGGAAGATCGCCCGGCTCGGCGAGTACCCCGCCTTCGCCGGCTTCCTCTTCCGGCGGCTCGAGGCGCCGGCGGAGCTCGTCGAGGGCGCCGGGCCGCTGCTCGCGCAGGCGCGCGAGACCCTGGGCGCGGTCGAGCCCTTCGCGGCCGGGCCGATCGAGGAGGCGCTCAGGGGGCTCGCCGAGCGCCTCGGGCTCAAGCCGAGGCAGGCGTTCGCGCCGATACGCGCCGCCGTGACGGGCTCGAAGGTCTCGCCCGGGCTCTTCGAGAGCCTCGAGCTCCTCGGCCGCGAGGAGTCGCTCGCCCGCCTCGACGCCGCCGTTCGGCGCGCGGGCGCCGAGGTCTACGGCCGGTAGAGGACGAAGCCGCCCGCGAAGAGCGCCAGGCCGGCCGCCCACACCGGCCAGGCGGCGAGCACGGCGCCTGCGGTGAAGAGGAACGCCCCGCCGATGACGAGGGCGGTCGCGACGAGCGCCGAGACGGAGGCCGCCTCCCGCCGCGGCTTGTGGCGGCGGGGCTCCGCGTCGCCGTCCGAGCCGATGGCGACGGTCGCCCGCTCGATCGCGCGCAGGCGCGCGAGCCGGACGCGGAAGAGCGCCCCGCGCCACTCCGGCAGCAGCGGCTCCACGAGCTCGTGGTCGCCGATCTCGAGCACCTGGCCGATCTCGGCGGTGACGTCGCGCGCCTCCGCGAGCGCGGCGACGAGCTCCTCGTGGAGCGTCTCCGCGCCGCGCGGCGGGTCGATCCCGACCGCGAGCTCGGCGCCCGCGTGCAGGCCGTACTGCAGCTGCGGCAGCTCGTCCAGGAAGTCGTCGGTCGCGGCCTCGACCGGCGACTCGGCCACGCGCTCGAGGCGGACGAGCGAGGCGCCGACGCGCTCCCAGAGGTGCGAGACGGCCTCCGCGTAGCCGTGCGGTTCTCTCCTCCGAACCGTCCGCTCCATCGGCGCGGATCATACGCGGTTACACTCGGCCCGGATGGACGCCCAGGTCCGCCGCCTGGTCGTCGTCGCCGACGACGACGACGCCATTCGCCTGCTCTGCCGGGTGAACCTCGAGCTCGAGGGCTACCGCGTCGAGGAGGCCGCGAGTCGGCGGGAGCTCGAGCGTGTCGTCGGGGCGGAGGACGTCGCCGTCGTCCTCCTCGACCTCCACCTGGGCGTCGACGACGGGCTGGAGGTCGCGCGCGCCCTGCGCGAGCGCCGCCCGGAGGTGCCGATCGCCTTCCTCTCCGGGAGCGTGGGCTTCGGCGAGCCCGCGAGGAAGCTCGCGGACGCCGCCATCCGCAAGCCGTTCACGCTCGAGGAGCTGATCGGGACGGTTCACCGGCTGGCAGCTGGCCCGAGTCCTCCTCCGGCGCCGGGATCGGATCCTCTCCCGCCCGAGAGCGCCTGATCTCGGCCTCGGCGCCGCGCACGTGTCCGCGCCAGCGGAGCGTCCCGAGCATGAGCAGGATGGCTGCGAAGCCGATCGCGACGTTCACGATCGTCACGACGAGCTGCTGGCCGAAGCTGAACGCGAGGATCGAGCTCGAGGAGGCCGCGCCGGCGAGCGCGAAGACGAGGATGGCCTGCTGCGTCCCGGCGCCCCCGGGCGTGAAGGGCAGGACGGTGGAGAGGCTGCCGACGACGAGGACGGCGAGCGTCGTCTCGGCGGTCGCGTCGACGTGGAACGCCCGCAGGAAGAAGAACGTCGACCCGATCCGGGCGAGCCAGCTCGCCGCCTGCCAGGAGACGACCTGGCGGAGGTACACGCGGCGATCGTGGAGGATGGCGAAGCCCTGCGCCACCTTCTCCCTGAACGCGGTGACGTGCTGGGAGGCCCAGCCGATCAGGAGGATGAGCGCGCCGAGGAGGACGCAGCCGAGGAAGGCCGCGATGCGGGGGTGCTCGACGACGAAGGTCCAGTCGAAGGCGGGGATGCGGGGCAGGTCGGGGACGCCCGGCAGGAGCCCCATCTGGATGGCCCAGAGGAAGAGGACGATCGCGACGACGAAGTCGAAGAGCGTCTCGACGACGAGGCTCGAGGTGAGCGTGGGGTACGTCGAGCTCTCGACCCGGTGCTTGGCGAGGTAGAGCTTGACGACGTCGCCGCCGCGGGCGGGCACGATCGCGTTGACGCCGACGCCCGCCATGTACGCGCCGAAGACGCTCCGGTAGCGGACGCGCGTGCCGGGATAGGCGGCGCGGATGATGTTCTGCCAGCCGCGCACGCGGAAGACGAGCCGCAGGACGTGGAGGAGGACGGCGAGCGCGAGGGCGCCCCAGGCCACGGCGGCCAGGGCCTCGAAGAACGCCTCGGAGGCGTCGAGGAACGCGCGGACGTCGTCCATGGTCTGACCTTAGCGCCGCCCCTCGCCGGCGGAGCCCGTCCGGCGCCCGGGACGCCGGTGAATCACGAGGCCGGCGGCACCTCGACGAGCGTCGCCCGGTCGCCGGCGCCGTCGACGAGGTAGAGGCGGACGCTGTTCGCGCCCGGGCGGAACGCGTCCTCCGGGGCGAGCGCGGAGACGAGCGTCTCGCCGTCGAACTCGAAGCTTCGCGTCGTCGCCACCACCCGGCCGTTCACCGCGACCGCGACGTCCTCGCCTCCCGGGGCGCCGTCGATGCGGCCGTAGACGCGCACCGGGGCGAACGGGGAGTCGGGGTCGTACCGCGTCTCGCCGAGGCTCTCGAAGCTCGTCTCGCTCCCGGCGGGGACGGCGCGCCCGTTCACCCGCAGGCCGAGGAGCTCGGGCCTGGGCCCCGCCGCGTACAGCCCGGGAGCGTCGTCCCGGTCTCCGAAGACCCGGACCTGGTCGGCGAGGACCTCGTCGCGCTCGCTCGCGAGCTCTTGGACGTCCGCGACGAGCCGCTCTCCGGAGGACGTGTCCACGACGACGCGCGGATCCGCCGCCACCGGCTCCTCGGCGACCGAGCGGCCGTCGGTCCGCCACGGGATCGCGACGCCGAGGAGGTCGGCCATCGTCGGGAGGACGTCGATCGTCCGCACGTGCTCCTCGACGACGCGCCCGGCCGTCTGCCTTGGGGCCTTCACGAGCAGGGGGACGAACGCGATCTCGGCCATGTTCGCCCGCTCGATCCGCCGTCGCTCGGCGTGCGGCCGGAAGCTGACGCCGTGGTCCGCGACGACGACGACGAGGGCGTCGTCGTACTGCCCCGTCTCCTCCAGCCGGTCGAGGATCCGCCCGAGGACGAGGTCCGCGTAGCCCGTCTGGAGCAGGTGGCGCTGCTGGGCCTGGAGCGCGAGCTCGGGGTCGCCCGTCCAGCGCTCGTTCACGAGGCCGGGCTGCGTCCGGAGGTCGCTCGCGTAGAGCTTCCCGTTCGGGAGGTACTCCCAGGGGTGGTGCGGGACGAGCGTGTGGAAGAACGCGAGCGTCGGGCGCGCGCCCGGCGGGTCGAGCCGGCCGAGGAACGAGCGCACCTCCCCGTCGCGGCCGATGTAGTCGGCGGCGCGACCCCCGGGCTCCGAGGGGCCGTGCTGGAGGCGCACGACGGGCCCGCGCCCGGCGCCGAAGTCGCGCCACGAGGACGAGATCGAGGGAAGGTGAGCGCTCAGCCCCTCGGGCAGCGCGACGTGGCCGTAGACGACGGCGAGATCCGAGAGGAGCGAGCCGACGCGCTCGGGGAGCGGCTCGCGGCCCTCGTCGCAGAGGTCGGCGGGGCAGAGGTGGGTCTGCGACTCCATCACCCGCAGCCGGTACGCGCCGCCGAGGAGCGTGAAGAGGTTGTCCGGATGGTCGAGGTAGAGCGGGAGGTCGTCGCCCTCCGGCCTCCTGCCCGTGAGGATCGCCGGCACCGCGCCCGTCGTCCACTCGTGGACCGTCGTCGCGTTGCGATACCAGGTGCCGTCACGGGCGAGGCGCGCGAAGCTCGGGTACCGGACGGGATCGATCTCCCCCTCGGCGTCCATGAGCGAGACCGTCGGGAGCTCGTCGAAGACGACGACGACGACGGGCGCCGTCGCCGCCACGTCGGCGAGGCGGGGCTGCGGCGTGCCGGCGAGGACGAGGCGCGACACGGGCGACTCGAGGAGGAAGAGCGAGACGAAGAGGAGGGGGGCCGCGCCGAGGACGGACGCGAGCATGCGGGCCGGCCTCGCGGAGACGTAGAGGGCCGCGGCGCCGAGGCCGGCGGCGGCCGAGAGGGCGAGCAGGAGCGCAACGGGCCGCTCCCAGGCGCGGACGAGCTGGAGGACGAGGAGCCCGACGAGCGCGCCCACGAAGGCGACGTGGAGGGCGGAGGCGGCGCGCGCGTCGACGAGCCCGGCGAGCGCCTCCACGGCGAGGAGCAGGAGCGGCGGCAGGACGACGAGGCCGACCGCGAAGAGGACGATGTCCCAGCGGGTCGAGCCGCGGACGGCGAAGAACTCGGCGTTCCGCGCGAGCAGGTCGAAGAGCGGCTGTGCGACCGCGACGGCGGAGAGCCCGGCGAGGTGGAGGCCGGCCGCGACGAGCGACCCGGGCGGGTCAGGCGGACGGAGTCGCACGGTAGAGGATCCGCGTCCCCGAGGGGAGCGCCTCGCGCGCCTCGATCCGCCAGCGCTCCGCGAGCTCGCGCTCGAAGACGTCGAGCTCGTAGTCGGGGTTCGCGCCCGGAGCCTTGCGTGCGAGCAGCCGCCGGACCATCGGGTCGTCGCGCGTCGGGAACTCGATCACGAGTGCCGTGCCGAGCTCCGCGAGAACGTCGAGGAAGTCGCGCAGGGGCACGTTGCCCGAGAGCGCGACGTGGTGCACGAGGGCGAGGCAGAGCGTCAGATCGGGCCGTCCGCGGGCGGCGAGCGGCCGCCGCTCCTCCCCCCGCCAGCCGAGCCCGGGGGAGGGGTCGGCGACGTCGCCGACGAGCGGGAGGATCCTCTCGCAGCCCTCCGCGCGCAGGGCGCGGAAGAGCCGCTCCACGACCGCGGCGTCCGCGTCCACGGCGACCGTGTAGGCGGCGTCGCGGGCGGCGAGGCGCGTGTAGCGGCCGTCGTTGCAGCCCAGGTCCCAGAGGAGTCGGTGACTGCGCCGGCCGGCGGCGGCGCGGACGAAGGCCTCCTTCGCGGCCGTGTCGGCGTCGTCGTACGGGTTCGCCTCGCGGTAGCGCCACCAGGCGCTTCCGCGCGGCTCCCAGCGCAGGCGCTCGACGAGCTTTCGCAGCTTGCGGGCGTTCGCCCGGATCAGCTCGGCGTGGAAGCCGGCCTGCCGAAGCTCCCGCCTGGCGTCGCGCTCGGCGTAGCGATCCTCCAGACGGGCGTGGAGGACGACGTGCGCGAGGACGCCGCGCCGGAGCCGGTCCCGGAAGCTCACGAGCCGCCGCATCTCGGCCGGCTCGATGCCCTCGAGCGAGCCACGGAGCCACGGCTGGAAGGCGACTCCCTTGTACGCCTGGAGGAAGAGGGGGTAGAGCACGAGCATGCAGAACTGCCGGTAGCCCGCCCACGGTTCTCCCTCGCGCAGCCGCTCGAACGAGCCCACGTCGACGAACACCGGCCGGCTCCCGCGCCACTGGACGTTGTACGGCGTCCCGTCCTTGAGGACGAGGCCCTCGGCGAGCGCGTCGAGCAGGAGATCGAGCTGGAGGAGCGCCGCGTCGCGGAGCATCCCGAAGGGCCACTCGTACGGGTACGAGACGACGGGCACGCGGTCGTGCCGAAGGACGGCCTCGACCGAGCCCCCGCGCAGTGCCTCGGGGACGCCGTCCGGGCGCTCGACCTGCTCCGTGCCGATCAGGCCGCCGTCGGCCACGCGCGCGCGGAAGAGGTTCGACCCGGCGAGCGCCTGCCAGTCGGCGAGGCCGCGCTCCGAGAGGGCCCTGAAGACGTCCTCGCCGGCGTAGAAGACCTGGCTGTCCGGGTCGCGGAAGGAGCCGCGTTCGACCCGGGAGTCGGGCTCGGCTACCGGTCGTCCTTCTTGCGGATGCGGAGGAAGCCGAGGAACCGTCGCCAGTAGAGCTTGCCCATGACCGCGACCGCGGCGGCACCGCCGACGACGGCCTGGAGGATCATCGAGCCGGAGCCCGGATCGAGGTATGCGAGGAGACCGGCCATGTGTCGGCCTGGAGGATAGCGGTCGCCGCGGCCCGGCAGCGCCGGGAAACGTGACGCTTGACACATGAGAGTCGGTTCGCGATTCTTGGCACAAGCGAGGAGGCCGAGGCGCGGGCGAGCGAACCGGCGTCTCCGGCCGAAAACGGGGCCGTCGTCCTTACTCACCAGGAGGAGCCATGCGCACGCTCGCCCTTCTTCTCGGGCTCGTTTCCCTGCTGCTCGCCGGCTCGGCCTGTACGCAGGAGTCCGAACCCGCGGCCGCGGTGTCCGCCGAGGCCGTCGTCTACCCCCCGTACTGCCGCGTCGAGGTCGACGCCGTCTTCTGGGGCGGCCGCGACTGGCTCGAGCTCGCCGAGGAACTGGCGGACGACTACTCCCGGTGCGCGGAGTACTACGTCACGATCCCGCCGCGCGACGAGAACCGCATCGCGCTCAGGCCGGCTGCGCGCTTCGAGGAGGTGAGGGCGCTCAACGCCCGGATCCACCCCGTCGCCGAGATCCGGTACACGGGGCCCACCGGCTGGCGCGAGTGGGTCCTCGCGAACCCGGCACGGACGTTCTACGGCGCGGGCGTCGAGGCGCGGCGGCGGATGGCGGAGCGCGGGCTCGACGTGACGAACGGGGAGACCTGGGCGCTGAACGAGCTCTCCGTGGAGATCCTGGAGGACGATCCCGGGCAGCGGGAGGACGTCCTCGAGTTCCTGCGCGGCCTCTACGACGGACAGCCCGGGATGCCCAAGGCGCGCGGGATCGTCTTCAACGTCTTCACCCCGTCCACGGTAAGGGACCTGAGCGGCTACAAGGCCGGCCTGCAGGCATGGCTCGAGGACGAGCCGTTCTGGACCGGCCTGGACGCCTACGTCGACGTCTTCGCGCAGGAGGTCTACGCGAGCGTGCTCAACTGGGGCGTCGCCGGCGCTCCGCTCGCGCGCCGGGCGGAGTACCTGAACGACTACTTCCACCACGTGACGGAGCTCGCGGAGGCCGGCCCCGAGGCGGTCGAGGCAGCACGGACGTTCCTCCGCCGGACGTACCTGCCGCTCGCGAACGCTGCCTGGCCGCACCCGGCGATCGGGGACACCCACCTGGTCTCGGCCGAGACGATGGCCGGCTTCGTGTCGACGCAGGTCTACGCCATCCGCCACTACGCGAACGCCCATCCACGCACCGCGCCGCAGGGGCGGATCGGGTTCGGGTGGGCGCCGAACCCGGCAGGTCCTGGGTACACGGACGAGAACAGGGAGCTGATCGGGGAACGGCTCGCGAGCGCGATCCACGAGGCGTACGAGCGGGGCGGCAACTCGCAGACGGGCGCGTGCGGGCCGCCCGGCGAGCACGTCTGGTGCGAGGGCGAGGTGGAAGGGGCGTCTCTGAACGACGCGTGGAAGATCTTCGCGTCCTGGGACTAGAGCCTGTCTCGGCGCCGCGCGCGCCGTCCGCCTTTCCGGGGGCCTCCCCGGATGTGCGATCCTCGCCCGCGGAGAGCGAGCGATGGCAGCTGTCCGCACGGCCCACACCGCCGACCTCGACGGAACGACGCTCGCGGCGGCGCGCGCGCTCCTCGACGGGGTGTTCGATGGAGGGATGTCCGACGACGACTGGGAGCACGCGCTGGGCGGCGTGCACGCGCTCGCCTGGGACGGCGACGAGCTGATCGGCCACGGGTCGGTCGTCCAGCGGCGCCTCCTCCACGGCGGCCGCGCGCTGCGCGCGGGCTACGTCGAGGGAGTCGGCGTGCGGGCGGACCTGCGCGGGCGCGGACACGGTGGCGCCTTGATGGCCGCGCTCGAGCGGGTGATCCGGTGCGCGTACGAGCTGGGCGCGCTCGCCGTCACGGAGGAGGCGAGGGACTTCTACGCCGGTCGCGGCTGGAAGCGGTGGCGGGGCCCGACGTCCGCGCTGACGCCGGCCGGCATCTCGCGGACGGAGGACGACGACGGGGGCATCTACGTGCTCCCGCTCACGGTGCCGCTGGACGTCGAGGGGGAGCTCGTCTGCGACTGGCGTGACGGCGACGTCTGGTAGCCGCCTGGCGCCGGCGACAGGGGTCGCGAGGTCGGCGACCGTGACCCCTGCTTCGCAGCGGTCTCAGGGCGCGACGAGGACTCTCAGCGCTTCGTCGGTCGCGGCAGGATCAGTCTCCTTCCCGCTCACGCCGGAAGCCGTACCTCGCGACGACCCACGTGGCGAGGAAGGCGAACAGCGCCACGACGACCGCTGACGGAACGACCGTGCTGTCTCCGGCGACACCCGTGGTGACGATGTTCGGACCGAAGACCGCGTCGAACAGGACGGCAAGCCAGATGACAGCGATCGCCAGGGACGCCCACATCTCGGAGACGAGGAGCTCCGACCAGCGCCGCCTCTCCTCGTGCATCCTCGACGGCTCGTGCGAAAGAGTCGCCATCACACACCTCCTTCCGCTTCAGGCTCGCACGCTCCCTCCGGCGGGGCATCCGGGAGCGCGCTGACCGATCCGTGTGGTTAACACGCACGAGGCGGGCTCCGGCGTGCCGAGTGCGCGAGCAGCAGAGGCTCGGCTCATGGGACCGGGCCCCCGCGGCGAGAAGCAAGAACAGGCGGCCTTGCGGCTCGTGTCGGCGTACCCCTCGATCGTCTCCCGGCGCGTGCGAGCTTCTCGCTCGGCCCACCGCTTCCCGGCCGCCGTGGCGCACGGCGAGGGACGGCGTTTCACCGGCCCGCGAGCTCGCGAACGATCGTCAACTCCTTCTCGCTGTTGCCGGAACCCAAGCGTCCCCCAGGCGCAGGGAAGTCATCGCCACGCGTTCCACTCACCGGGGTGAAGCGCACGGCGGGCAATGACTCGCCGACCCGCGTCGCCCTCGACCTGCGGGCTCACGGCGTCGCAGTGGTCGGCACGACCTGGAGTTCCGCGCGCTTCACGACCGCGGGTACGCTGCGGCGGCTCTTCCGTGACGCGGGGGCGACGGCCGTGCACACGCGCTCTTCCCTCTACTCGCCGCCGTGGGGTCTCCCTGGGCTCGTCCGCCGGGCGGAGGCGATCGAGCGCCTCGGTCGCCCGCTCGGGGCGCTCGGGGCGGCCTTCGTGGTGGCGCGCGCCGAGGTCGTCCGACCCGCGGCGAATCGGTAGTTCACCGCAGCAGCGATCGGCGCGTCGTCGGATGGCTCCTTCAGCGATCGCTGGAACAGTGGAGGAATGCCCGAGACGATCGCGATCGACTCGAGCGCCGGCCTCTACGAGCAGTTCGCCCGCGCTGTGTCCGTTCCGCTCGAGCAGCTCGAAGAGCGCCTCGAGGAGCTCCCGGCGGAGGCGGAGACGGTCGCCTACTGCCGCGGTCCTGACTGTCTGCTCAGCTCACGAGCGCGTGAGCTCCTGCGCGCCCACGGACGCCGTGCCGGCCGGCTCGAGGACGGCTTTCCGGAGTGGCGCCTGGCGGGCCGGCCCGTCGCCATCGGAGCGGAGGGGCGATGAACGTTCTCGTCCTCGTCAACGACCCGCCGTATGGCACCGAGCGCTGCTACAACGCGCTCCGGCTCGCCGGCTCCCTCGCGAACCGAGAGGAGGCCGAGGTGCGTGTCTTCTTGATGGGCGACGCGGTCGGCTGCGCGATGGCCGGGCAGGTGGTCCCGAACGGCCACTACCACCTCGACCGCATGCTGGGCTCGGCGCTCCGCCACGGCGCTCAGGTCGGCCTCTGCGGTACGTGCATGGACGCGCGCGGGATCGACGAAGGCGAGATCGTCGAGGACGCCCACCGATCCTCGCTCGAGGAGCTGACGGACTGGACGCTCTGGGCCGACCAGGTCGTGACCTTCTAGCGGGAGGAGACGATGGCCTCGAACACGGTGGTCGTGCTCGGAGGCGGGACGGGCGGGATCGTCGCTGCCAACCGGCTGCGTCGCGAGCTTGCCGCGAATGACCGCGTCGTCGTCGTCGAGCGCGACCCGACCTACCGTTTCGCCCCCTCTTTCCTCTGGGTCCTGACCGGCCAGCGGCGCCCCGAGCAGATCAGCGCCGACCCCGGCCGCCTACGGCGCCGCGGGATCGAGCTCGTCGAGGCCGAAGCGCGCGCCGTCGACCTCGAGGCGCGACGCATCGAGACCTCGGGCGAGCCGGTCGCCTACGGCCGACTCGTCGTCGCACTCGGTGCCGAGCTGGCCCCAGAGCTGCTGCCGGGCTTTGCGGAGTCGGCGCACACCGTGTACACCCTCGAGGGAGCGGTGGCAGCCGCACAGGCGCTCGAGGAGTTCGACGGCGGACGGGTGGCCGTGCTCGTCTCGCGGCTCCCCTACAAGTGCCCGGCGGCCCCGTACGAGACGGCGCTCCTGACCGAGGCGCTGCTCAGGAAGCGTGGCGTCCGCGGGCGCTCGAACGTCGACGTCTACACCCCCGAGCCCTTCCCGATGCCGACGGCCGGGTCCGAGATCGGGGAGTCGGTGCGTGGCCTCCTCGAGTCGCGCGGGATCGGCTTCCACCCCGAGCAGACGGTCGAGCGGATCGAGGCGGACGCACGCGAGCTGGTGCTCGAGGGTGGAGAGCGCGTCCCCTTCGACCTGCTCCTCGGGATCCCACCCCACCGCGCACCGGCGGTCGTGCTGGAGAGTCCGCTCGCGGGGCCGAGCGGCTTCATCCCCGTCGACGGGAAGACGCTCGTGACACCTGTCGAGGGCGTCTCCGCCATCGGGGACGTAACCTCGATCCCGATCGCGGGCGGCAAGTTCCTGCCCAAGGCGGGTGTCTTCGCCCAAGGCCAGGCGGAGGTGGTTGCCAAGCGGATCGCTGCGGAGCTCGCGGGACGGACACCCTCGGGCGCGTTCGACGGCAAAGGCGCTTGCTTCCTCGAGATGGGGGATGGGAGTGCCGCCTACGCGAGCGGCGACTTCTACGCCGAGCCGCGGCCGCAGGTGCGCCTGCGCCGCCCCGGTCGCCACTGGCACCTCGGCAAGGTCGCCTTCGAGCGCTACTGGCTCTGGCGCTGGTTCCGATAGCACTCCAATCCGCGAATGAGACCTTCGAGCAGGAGGTGCTCGAGCGCTCGTACGAGCTGCCGGGTCGTGGACGGTTAGAAGCCCAAGGCCGAGGGGCCGAGCTCCAGGGGAACCTTCCCGATCTGAAGGCCGCGCGCCAATGTGCGCGCCCTCCCGCGTGGCGGGCCAGCGCTAGCCTTGCGGCCAGGGATCGGTCGCTTCGGCTGCTGCGGCACCGGCCCGACAGGCGGCCTCGAGCGCGGCTTCCGCCGGGTTGCCGAGGACGAGGGCTGCAAGGAGGGCGCCCGCGAAGGCGTCACCCGCACCTGTGGCCTCGCCGGGCGCGATCGACGGCGGCTCGGCGTGGAGCAGTGCACCCTCGAAGGAGGCGATCGCTCCTGCCGCGCCGCGCTTGACGCAGATGAGGCGATACGTGTCGGCGAGCTCGCGCACGGCCTGGGCGGGCCCCTCGTGTGTGAGCGAGAACGCCTCGTCCTCGTTGAGGAGCAGGACGTTCGCGCGCTGCGTCGCCTCGAGGAAGGCCTCGCGGCCGTATCCGTCGAGCAGGCGAGCGGAAGCTGCGTCGACCGCGAGCCAGTGGCTGCGGGAGCGGTCGAGCGCGGCGAGCCCGGCTGCTTCAGAGTCATTCTGCAGCAGGATGTAGCCGGAAATGAGGACGGCGGCGGCGCCGATGATCGACGGCAGGTCCGCCGGCGAGAGGCGGGCGGTCGCACCCCGTTCTGCGATGATCCGCTCGCCGAGGGCGAGCACGCAGCCGGTTGGCGCCTCCGCGTCGAGGGTCAGGCGAGCGTCGATCCCGCGTCTTTTCAACTCACTCGTGAGAGCGCGTCCCGCGAGATCGTTCCCGACGCGCCCCACGACAGCGGCGCGCACGCCGGCTGCGTTCGCCCACGCGGCCGCGTTCGCCGCTGAGCCGCCGGCGTGCACTCGCACCTTTCCGACGACATGTTGTTCTTGCGCGAGTGCCTCCAACGGCACGTGCACGTCGACCATGACATCACCGACCGCAACGAGACCTGGAGATGCCATCTGCCCGAGGATACGAGACAATAGGAGCGAGTTGGACGACAATGTCAACTGTCCCGCCTGCGGTGAGGACAACCCGGGCGATCAGCGTTTCTGTGGCCACTGCGGGACTGCGCTCGACTCGGCGCCTCGACTTCTGCCCGCCGAGGAACGGCGCTTTGCGACCGTCGTGTTCGCCGACATCTCCGGCTTCACGAACCTCTCGCAGGACAAAGATCCGGAGGACCTGCGCGCCCTCGTCGATTCATGCATGGGGAAATTGGGCGCCATCGTCGAGCGGTACGGGGGCTCCGTCGATAAGGTCATCGGCGACGCCCTGATGGCGGTCTTCGGCGCTCCGGTCGCGCATGAGGACGATCCGGAGAGGGCAGTGCGGGCGGCGCTCGAGATGCAGCGCTGCGTTGCCGATAATGCACCCGAATTCGGCGATCTCGCGCTTAGCGTCGGCGTCAACACGGGTGATGTCTTTTTCGCGCCGGTTGGTCCTGACCAGCGCCCGACGGTGATGGGAAGCGCCGTCAACGTGGCCCAGCGCTTGCAGGCTGCTGCACCGGAGGGAGCCGTGCTCGTGGGCGAGGCGACGCAGCGCCCAACGCGCACCATGGTCCGCTACGAGGAGGCCGGCTCCGTTCAGGCGAAGAGCAGCGAGGAGCCGCTGCCGGCGTGGCGCGCGCTCGAGGCGGCGCCGTTGAGCGAACGCCGTTTGTCCGCCGTGCCGATGGTCGGGAGGAAGCGGGAGCTTGCTCGGCTGCGCGCTATTTGGGAGGAGACCGCGGAGACCGGCCGCGTCGAGCTCGTAACCGTCTTCGGCCCGCCGGGGATCGGTAAGAGTCGCCTCGCCGGGGAGCTTGCTGCGGTCGTTGAGCAATCAGGAGGCCGCATGCTCCGGGGTCGTTCGCTTCCGTACGGGCAGACGTCCGGCTACGGAGCGTTTGCTCAACAGGTCAACCAGCTGGCGGGAATCTTCGAGACCGATTCTGCCCCGCTCGCGCACGAGAAGCTCGAGCGCGCCGTCGCCGCCCGACTGTCGGAGGGCTGGAAGGAGGTGGCGGCACACCTCGCAGCTCTCACGGGCCTCGAGCAGGCACGAGCCGTCGAGGCGCCGGTCATGCTCTTCTCGGTGAGACGCTTTGTCGAGGCGCTCGGTCGGGAGCAGCCGACGATGCTCCTCTTCGAGGACCTTCACTGGGCGCGGGCGAGCCTCCTTGACCTCATCGACATGATCGCCGCCCGCCTGCGCGACGTTCCTGTGCTGCTGCTCTCGCTCGCGCGCGGTGAGCTGCTCGACGTTCGCCCTGCCTGGGGAGGCGGGCGCCCTAACTACACCGCGCTTGAGCTCAGACCGCTCAGCGGGGAGGACTCGACGCGCCTGGCGGTGGCGCTCCTTGCTCAGCGCGCCGAGCCCACCGCCCATGAGACCGTCCAGCGCCTGGAGCAGACGGCCGAGGGGAATCCGCTCTTCATCGAGGAGTTGGCGGCGTCGCTCGTCGAACGCGCCGCCGATTCGGCGGAAGAACTCCCGACGACGGTGAAGGGCATCATCGCCGCCCGCATCGACGCTCTCCCACCGGAGGAGCGCTCCGTCATCCTGGACGCTTCCGTCGTTGGGAAGACCTTCTGGCGCGGGGTGCTCGAGCGAGTGCGCGGCGACGCTCGTGGCATCGCCGAGGCGCTCGACTCGCTTGAGCAGCGGGACCTCGTCCGGCGCGAGCCGTCGACGACCGTGCAGGATGACGAGGAGTTCTCCTTCAAGCACATGCTCATCCGCGAGGTTGCGTACGCAACGCTGCCGAAGGCGGTGCGGCGGGAGCGCCACGCGGCTGTCGCCCGCTTTATCGAGGACGCCGCCGCCGATCGCGTCGCCGAATCCGCCGCGACGCTCGCCTACCACTGGGGCGAGGCGGGGGAGCAAGGCCGCGAGCTGCAGTATCTCCGGCTCGCCGCTACGCGCGCGTGGCCCGCGGAGGCGATCGCCCTGTACGACCGGGCCCTCGAGCTCGTGCCCGAAGACGACACGGAAACGCATCGCCGCTTGCGCCTGGAGCGGGCTGCGGCGCGGGTCCGTGCCGGTGCGTACGCCGAAGCGATTCCCGAGCTCGACGGCCTCCTCGAGGAACTCACGGGTCACGAACGCTTCGAGGCGCTGGACGCTCGCTTTCATGCATCGTTTTGGGCGGCCGACGCAGAGGGGGCGCACCATTTCGGCGAGCTCGCGCGTGGGCTCGCACACGAGCTGGGTGACGAGGAGCTTCGTACGCTTGCCCTCTCCTTCCTCCTCGGTGCGGCGAACATGGACGGTCAACTCGAAGCTGCGCGCGAGCACGGGCGTGAGGCCCTGCGTTTGTGGCGGCCGCAAACGCGGCTCTACGAGCTCGCTACGACGCACGAATGGCTAAGCCTGAACGAGTACTGGCATGGTGCATACGAAGCGGCGGAAGAGAGCTCGCGCCAGGCGTACGAGCTCGGGGACAAGGTGCAGAGCATCGGGCCGGTCGTGAACGGAGGCGCGCAGCTCGCGCTGTCGCTGAGCGGGCTGGGCCGCCACGAGGAGGCGCTCGGCGTGTTCGAGGGCGTCGTCGCGCAGGGCCGCGAGCTCGAGGCGCAACCGCGGTTCACCTCCCGGGCGATGAATATGTGGGCGGGCGTGCTCCACGAGCTCTACGAGATCGACGAAGCGCGCGCGAAGAACGACGAGGCGATCGCGTTGGGTGAGCGGGCCGGTTTCCCGGGTTCGCAGGTCAGCGGCAAGATCGACCTCCTCTACTCCGACCTGGTGCTCGGCGAGGTCGGGCGAGCCGAGTCGAGCCTGCCGGCGCTGCAGACGGCCGCGGAGGCGACGAAGGGCTGGCATCAGTGGCTCTGGATCACGCGGCTGGCACGCGCCGAAGCGGAGCTGGCGCTGGCGGCGGACCGTCACGAAGAGGCGCTCGAGCTCGCCCTCCAGGCAATCGCGATCGCCGAGCGTTATCAGCGCCTCAAGTACGCGGCGACGTCGCGGCTCGTCCTCGGCCGCGCCCTGCGTCTCACAGGCCGTGCACCCGGAGCTGTCGAGAGCCTTCAACAGGCCCTCGCCGAGGCGGAGCGCCTCAAACACCCACCCACGATCTGGAGGGCTGCGGCCGCCCTGGCCGACGCTCTCCAGGCGTCGGGAGACGACGCCGGGGCAGAGGAGGCTTTCACCCGCGCGCGCGCCGAGATCGACGCGTTCGCGAACCGGCTTTCGGACGCGCGGAAGGAACGGTTCCTTGCCGCGCCCCAGCTCGCCGAACTCTTTGCGTTTTCGAGTTGAGCCGAGCCCATCGCAAACGGCCTCCCGTGCGGCCGTGGCACGAGCTGCTCGAGGTGCCCGCACAGGCGGTCATCCGGGAGGAGTCAATGTGTCCCGCCCTCGAGGCATCGGAGGGGCTTCGCCGGCTCGAGGCTCAGTGCGAGGCTACCTCGTGCGTGGAGCGACTGGTAGACAGGTCTGATGCCATGACCAACGTTCGTCGTGCACAGAAGGAGGTAGGTCCATGGAGATGCCGCCGGTCGTCTCGCCCGAGGAGTGGGAAGCCGCCCGCCAGGAGCTGCTGGTGAAAGAGAAGGAGCTGACCCGCGCCCGCGATGCCCTCGCCGCCGAGCGGCGGCGCATGCCCCGAATGGCGGTCGAGAAGGAGTACCGGTTCGAGGGCCCCGAGGGCCCGGTCGGCCTGCTTGGCCTCTTCGGAGGGCGGCGTCAGCTGATCGTCTACCGCTTCTTCTACGAGCCGGGCGTCGCCGACTTCCCGGATGGCGGCTGCCGCGGCTGCTCGTTCCTCGCCGATCAGGTCGCCCACCTCGCCCACCTCAACGCCCGCGACACGACGCTTGCGTTCGCCTCACGCGCCCCCCAGCCCGACATCGAGCGCTGGAAGGCGCGGATGGGCTGGGAGCAGATCCCCTGGTACACGCTCACCGGCGACTTCGACGCGGACTTCGGCGTTGGCGAGTGGCACGGGACGAACGCGTTCCTGCGCGATGGCGAGAAGATCTACCGCACCTACTTCGTCAACGCCCGCGGCGACGAGGCGATGGGCAGCACCTGGAGCTACCTCGACGTCACCGCCCTCGGGCGCCAGGAGGAGTGGGAGGACTCACCGGACGGCTATCCGCAGACCCCGCCCTACCAATGGTGGAACTTGCACGACGAGTACGGGGACGAACTTTAGTGGCTTCGGCCCTCCGACGACGATCGGCGTGATGCGATTCCCGAGGGTGTCGCGGAGCGCGCCCAGGGGTACTGGGGCTCGGCGCCCCAGATCGAGGAGGACCCGTCGATGAGCGAACCCGTGACCACGCTCGACGCCCGCTTCAGCGACTCCGATGCGGTCGCCACCGACTGGGCTGCCACTCGTCGAGCGCTCGAAACGGCGGAGCTCTTCTGGATCTCGACGGTCAGAGCCGACGGCCGGCCGCACGTTACTCCGCTCGTCGGCGTGTGGCTCGACGATGCACTTCACTTCGCGACCGGTCCTGATGAACAGAAGGCCCTCAATCTGCGCGGCAACTCACAGGTGATCCTGATCACCGGCTGCAACCGCTGGGATGAAGGCGTGGACGTGGTGGTCGAAGGCGACGCAGTCCGCGTCGCCGACGACAAGATGCTCGAGCGCCTCGCCGAGGCATGGACGAGCAAGTGGGACGGCCGGTGGCGATTCGATGTCCGCGACGGCTGCTTTCATCACGAATCCGGAGCGGCTCTCGTGTTCAGGGTTGCGCCCGTCAAGATCCTCGCGTTCGGTAAGGGCACCTTCAGCCAGACCCGTCACCGGTTCTGACTCTCGACTCAGCGGGTCCGCGAGGTCGAACCCGCGGTACGGTCGTCACCGCGGGCAACTAGAGTTGCCGCTTAGCAGGGATTCAGAGGCGCATACGGGATTCGAACCCGTGCTACCGCCGTGAGAGGGCGGCGTCCTAGGCCACTAGACGAATGCGCCGTCGGGGGCACAGCGTAGCCGATCGCGGGCGGGACTCGTCATGGAGACGGAGACCGGGCCGCCGGCCTCCGTCTCCTCGCGCTCGCTGTCCGACGGACGATCGGAAAGCCAGTCAGCGCAGGAGCGATTGTGCTGATGATCGCAAGTCCTTGTCAAGGGCACGCGAAAGGAGGCCCGGCGTCCTGCGGCCCGAACGCCGAGCCTCCTTTGAGTGCCCGAGTCCTTTTTCGCCGAGCTCCCCTCACACGACGAGTCCCGAAGGCCCTCGGGGACCCTCCCGCTTATCTCACACGCGGGCGCGAGACGGCAATCTCCCGAGGTCGAGTCTCACCTAGCCCAAAGTTCGGTCACTGGACCTAGCCGCTGACACGAGTACGCTTGCGTGCCGTGATCCGCGTCTATCGCATCCCCTTCTCGACGAACGTCGAGCGCGTCGCGCTCGCGGCCGCGCACAAGCGGATTCCCGTCGAGTGGATCGACGTCGACCCGGCCGACCGGAGCCCCGTGCGCGAGGTCTCCGGGCAGGAGCTCGTCCCCGTGCTCGTGGCGGACGGCGAGGTGGTCTACGACTCCCCCCGCGTGCTCGCGTGGCTCGAGGAGCATCACCCGGAGCCGCCCCTCTGGCCACGCGACGGCGCGCGCCAGGCGGAGGCGGACGTCTTCGTCGAGTGGTTCAACCACGTCTGGAAGGCGGCCCCGAACGGGATCGAGGCCGAGCTCGCCCGCAAGACCGCGGACCCGGCCCGGGTCGAGGAGCTAGGCGCACGGATGGCGGGCTGGCTCGACCTCTTCGAGTCGCTCCTCGCCGGGCGCGACCACCTCCTGGGGGACTTCGGGGTTGCCGACGTGGTCGCCTTCCCCTTTCTCAAGTACGGCCGCCTCGGCCTGCCGGCCGGCGACGACGAGGTGTTCCACCGGATCCTCGTCGAGCGCCAGCCCATCGGCGAGCGGCACCCCCGGCTGGCCGCGTGGATCGACCGGATGGACACCCGGCCGCGGGCCTGACACACTTGGGCCAGACCCGCGGGGAGCGCCACCTTTCCACGGCCGAGCAGAGGGCCGCCACAGTGCTCCGGCGCGGGTCGCCTTTGGTCCGCTCGGCCCGGTGCGTCGGGTACCGTCCGTCCCCGTGAGCTACGGCGGCTTCGGCGGCGCGCTCTTCCTCATCGCGGCCGGCGCGATCCTGCGCTACGCGGTCACCTGGGACCCCGAGGAGGTGGACCTCGGCGCCGTCGGCGTCATCCTCATGGTCTGCGGCGGCCTGCTCCTGCTCGCGACGTTCTTCCTCGCCTTCGCCTCGCCGCGCGGTCCGGGTGGCCCGCCGCGCTCCCCGGGGCGCTAGGTCCCGGCCGGGGGCGTCACGCGCCCCCGCTGCGTCCAGCGACCCCACCAGGGCGGGCTTGCAGGTGGGCGGCCTCGGGAGCATGCCTCCGGAAGAGGCCGACGACGCAGCGGCGCACGCGTCTCACCCGGGTCGTCGTCGGAGCGCTTGTCGCCGCCCCTCTAGCCGCCCGAGCCGCGGCGCGCGAGCTCGCGCTCGAGCCGTGCGGCGGCGTCGTCGACCTGCTCGAGCTCCTCCCTGAGCGCCGCTCGGCGCGTGGCGAGCTCCCGCAGGAGCTCGGCGAGGCGCTCCTCGGAGAGCGCGCTCGCGGGCTCGTCCGGCGCGACTGTCGTGGTGTCGTTCCTCATCTCGAGCCTCCTTCCTCGTGGGCACCCGCCCCGGCCATCAGATCGTCTCCGGAACCATCTGGATCGCCCCGGACGGGCATTCCGCGACGCAGATCCCGCAGCCCTTGCAGAAGTCGTAGTCGATGGCGTAGCGCTCGCCGGGCTCGCCGAGCTTGATGACGGCGTTGTCCGGGCAGACGCCGTAGCAGTTGTCGCAGGAGAAGCAGTTGCCACAGGAGAGGCAACGGCGCGCCTCGAAGAGCGCGTTCGACTCGTCGAGTCCGCCGACCACCTCGTCGAACGTCGATTCCCGGCGGGCGCGCTCGAGCTGCGGCTGCACGGTCCGCGGGGCGTCCGAGTAGTACCAGGTGTTGAGCGTGTCGAAGGCGGCGAGATCGTGCTTCGCCGGCGGCGCGTACACGCCCCCGCGCAGCCACGCGTCGATGCAGCGGGCGGCCTTCTTCCCGTGGCCGGCCGCGACCGTGACCGTGCGCTCCGCCGGAACCATGTCACCGCCGGCGAAGAGACCGGGGTAGCCCGTCATCATGTTCGGGCCGACCTTGACGACGCCGTCCTCAACCTCCAGCCCGGGGACGCCCGCGAGGAGCGAGAGGTCGGCCTCCTGGCCGAGCGCGAGGACGAGCGAGTCGGCCTCGAGCTCCTCCAGCTCGCCGGTGGGCTGCGGGAACCCCGTCTCGTCGAGCTCCATCCGCTCGAGGACGATCCTGCCCTCGTCGGCGCGCTTGACGGTGGAGAGCCACGTCATGAGCACACCCTCGGCCTCGGCCTCCTCGACCTCGACGTCGTGCGCCGGCATCCGCTCGCGCGTGCGCCGGTAGACGACGATGGCCTCCTCCGCGCCGAGCCGCTTCGCGGTCCGCGCAGCGTCGATGGCCGTGTTGCCGCCGCCGTAGACGACGACCCGCCGCCCGAGCGCGGGCTTCTCCTCGCCCTCCATGCTCCGGAGCAGCGAGACGGCGTCGAGGATGCGGGCCGCCGACCCGGCCGGGATGTAGGCCCGCTTGCCGAGGTGCGCGCCGACGGCGAGGAAGGCGGCGTCGAAGCGCCCCTCCGCCATCGCCTCGTCGATGCTCGTGACCGTGCTCGAGAGCTCGAGCGAGACGCCGAGGTCGAGGATGCGCTGGATCTCGGCGTCGAGGACGTCCCGCGGGAGCCGGTACTTCGGGATCCCGAAGCGCATCATCCCGCCCGCCCGGGGGCCGGCGTCGCGGACGGTGACCTCGTGGCCGAGGCGCGTCAGGTGGTAGGCGGCCGCGAGGCCCGAGGGACCGGCGCCGACGACGAGCACGCGCTTGCCGGAGGCCTCCGCGCCGGCGGCCACCCGCCAGCCCGCCTCGATCGCACGGTCGCCGAGGAAGCGCTCCACCGAGTTGATCCCGACGGCCTCGTCGAGCGTGGCGCGGTTGCAGTCCGTCTCGCAGGGGTGGTAGCAGACGCGCCCCATCACGGCGGGGAACGGGTTGTCCTCCATGATCTGGCGCCAGGCGCGCTCGTAGCCGTCGCCGCCCTCCTCGGCGTGGTACAGCCACTGCTGGATGTTCTCGCCGGCGGGGCAGGCCTTGTTGCAGGGGGGCAGGCGGTCGATGTAGACGGCGCGCTCCGTCCGCCAGTTGCCGGTCTTGTTCGCGAGGCTCGAGCCCACGTCGAGCGTGATGGCGAAAGGCTTGCCGTTCACTGGGGCCCTCGCTCGCTCTCGGCGATTAGCCGCATGACGTCGTCCGCGGGCTCCGGCACGCCGTCGACGAGCCCGAAGCGCCTGATGTTGCGGTCGGCGATCTCCTGGATCCGCGCGAGGACGTCCGTCCGAGGCGGGTCGCCGAAGAGATGGCGATACCGCTTCTGGGGCCGCAGGTACTCCTCGACCGGGATCGGCCTGCGAATCTTCGAGACGCTCACCACCTCGCCGTGCTCGGCCTCGAAGACGGGGAAGAGGCCGGTCTCCTTGGCCAGGCGCGCGAGCCGGACGGTGTCCCGGGGCGCGGCGCCCCAGCCGAGGGGGCAGGGCACGAAGAGGTGGAGGTAGCGCGCCCCGCGGAACGCCATGGCGCGCTCGACCTTCGCCTCGAGGTCGCGCAGCTCGGCGACGGTCGCCGTCGCGACGTAGGGGATCTCGTGGGCCATGGCGATGAGCGGGGCGTTCTTGCCCTGCCCGAAGACGTTTCCCGGCTCGTCGCCCACCGGCTTCGTCGTCGCGGTCCGGGCTGCGGGCGGCGTGGCGCTCGACCGCTGGACGCCCGTGTTCATGTACGCCTCGTTGTCGTAGCAGACGAAGAGCACGTCGTCGTTGCGCTCGAACATGCCGGAGAGGCTGGCGAAGCCGATGTCCATCGTCCCGCCGTCGCCGCCCTGGGCGACCACCCGGACGTCGGTGCGCCCCTTCACCTTGAGGGCGGCGGCGATCCCGCTCGCGATCGAGGGGGCGTTGGCGAAGAGCGAGTGCATCCAGGGCAGCTGCCACGAGGACTCCGGGTAGGGAGTGGAGAAGACCTCGAGGCACCCGGTCGCGTTCGCGGCGATGACCTTTCCGCCCGTGGCACGCATCGCGGCGTCGAGCGCGTAGCGGGCGCCGAGCGCCTCGCCGCAGCCCTGGCAGGCACGATGGCCCGACGTGAGCGTGTTCGAGCGCTCCATGCTCGCCTGGACGGATCGCTCCGCCGGGTCGAGGAGCCGGTTCCCGGCCACGAAGCTCCCCACCTGGTAGAACTTCACGAGCTGCTCGGGCACGGTCGCCTCCTCAGTAGGGCCGGGAGCCCACGGTCGCGATGTCCCGGATGACGTTCTCGGCTCGAGGGCCGGAGTGCCTGCTCGCCCGGGTCCGCTCGAGCTCGCGGGCGACGAGGTCCGAGTCGAGGTCGACGAACGTGAGCCGGCCGGGCTCGAGGCGGTCCTCGAGCACGTCGGCGAGGAGGCCGTGGAGCGAGCGCTTCGTGATCGCCCGTCCGCCCAGCCCCGCGACGACGTCGTAGACGCGGGTGGGGAGGCCCCCGAGCGAGAGCCGCACGTTCTGGCTGACGATGCCGCCGATGCCGACGGCGAACGCCTTCTCGAGCACGACGACCTTGCCCGCGTGCCCGAGGGCGGCGCGGACCTCGTCGGCCGGGTAGGGGCGGAAGCACTTGAGGCCGAGGGCGCCGATCTTCACGCCCTGCTCGCGCAGCTCGTCGACGACGTCCTCGATCGTCCCGAGGACGGAGCCGAGCGCGACGACGATCGTGTCGGCGTCGCTGCTCCGGTAGGCCTGGACGAGCCCGCCCGAGCTGCGGCCGAACGCCTGCGTGAACTCGTTCGCGATCTCGGGAACGAGGTCGAGGGCCTGCATCTGGGTGGCGTGCATGAGGTACTTCACCTCGGTGAAGGCCTCCGGCCCGACCATCGCCCCGATCGTCACCGGGTCGGCCGGGTCGAGGACCTGGCGCGGCTCGAACCGGGGCAGGAACCGGTCGACCTGCTCCTGGCTCGGCAGGGTCACGGGCTCGACCGCGTGCGTGAGGACGAACCCGTCCATGCAGACCATCACCGGCAGCGAGAGCTCCTCGGCGAGCCGGAACGCCTGCAGGTGCAGGTCGACGGCCTCCTGGTTGGACTCGGCGTAGAGCTGGATCCAGCCCGAGTCGCGCTGCGACATCGAGTCGCTGTGGTCGTTCCAGATGTTGATCGGGGCGCCGATCGCACGGTTGGCAACCGTCATGACGATCGGCAGCCCGAGGCCCGAGGCGTTGTAGAGCGCCTCGGCCATGTACAGGAGCCCCTGGCTCGCCGTCGCCGTGTACGTCCGCGCGCCGGTGGCCGAGGCGCCCATCGCGGCCGAGAGGGCCGCGAACTCCGACTCGACGTTCAGGTACTCGCAGGGCGCCAGCTCACCGGTGCGGACGAGGTCGGAGAGCGCCTCGACGATGTGCGTCTGCGGCGAGATCGGGTAGGCGCAGATCACCTCCGGGCGGCAGAGCGCGACCGCCCTGGCGACGGCCTGCGAGCCCTCGATCTGGCTACGCACGGCTGAGCTCCGCCACGGGTCGCCTCACGTGGTCGTGCGCCCGCTCCGCGGCGGCGACGTTGCCCTCGGCGACGTCGGGCGGGAACCTGCCGCGGATGGCCGCCGCGACGGCGGCGAGGGAGACGACGCCGGTGGCGGCGGCGAAGCTCCCGAGCAGGGCGGCGTTGGGAAGGGGGCGCCCGAGGGTCTCGCGCGCGATGTCCGTCGCCGGCACCGTCAGCATCCGCTCGGGCCGGAAGCGCGCGGCGAGCCCCTCGAGCCCGAGCTCGCGGAGGGTGCGGACGGAGTTGATCAGGAGGTAGCCGTCCGGCTTGAGGCCGGCGAAGAGGTCGACCTGGTGGAGGAGGGTCGGGTCCTGGACGATGAGCGCGTCCGGCTCGGCGATCGGCTCGCGCGCGCGGATCTCCCTGTCGCCGATGCGACAGAACGCGACGACGGGGGCGCCGGTGCGCTCGGAGCCGAAGGTGGGGAACGCCTGCGCGCAGCGCCCCTCGTGGAAGGCGGCGACGGACAGGAGCTCCGCGGCGGTCACGACGCCCTGACCACCGCGACCATGGATACGGACCTCGAAGAGCATGTCGTTTCCGGATCTTGCGGCTCCCCGGGGTGCGCGCCGTCGGGGAGACCCCTGGTTCGCCCGCGGCTTTCCCGCAGTCCCCTCGTCGCCGCCCGGGGCACGGCCCTCCGCCGCGTGGCACGGACGGCCGCGGGCGGCTCGGTGTGATCCTGCCTGGCGAGGGGCGCGCCGAGGCGCGAGACTTGCGGTCGTGACCGACGGCGAACGGGCCACCCCGCTCCATCCCTCCGCCTCCTTCAGCGCGACGCTCCGTGTCCACCTCGAGGACCACCCGGGGTCGTTCGCGCGCCTCGCCGGGGCGATCGGGGACGCCGGCGGCCTCCTCGGCGCGATCGACCTCGTCCGCGTCGAGCGCGGGAAGAAGGTCCGCGACGTGACCGTGCTCGCGGCGGACGAGGCGCACATCGGCCGCATCGTCGACGCCGTGCAGTCGCTCTCCGGGATCGAGGTCGAGCACCTCTCCGACCGGACGTTCCTCCTCCACCTCGGCGGGAAGCTCGAGGTTGTGCCGAAGGCGCCGCTGAAGACGCGCGACGACCTCTCGATGGCGTACACGCCGGGCGTCGCGCGCATCTGCCGCGCGATCGCCGAGGATCCCGAGAAGGTCTGGAACCTGACGATCAAGCAGAACGCCGTCGCCGTCGTGACAGACGGGACGGCCGTGCTCGGGCTCGGCGACATCGGCCCCGAGGCGGCCCTGCCCGTGATGGAGGGCAAGGCGATCCTCTTCAAGGAGTTCGCCGGCGTCGACGCGTGGCCGGTCTGCCTCGGCACGACCGATTCCGACGAGATCGTCCGGACGGTGGCCGCGCTCGCGCCCGTCTTCGGCGGGATCAACCTCGAGGACATCGCCGCGCCCCGCTGCTTCGAGATCGAGGCCCGCCTCCGCGAGCAGCTGGACATCCCCGTCTTCCACGACGACCAGCACGGGACGGCGATCGTCGTCCTCGCCGCTCTCCTGAACGCGCTCCGCGTCGTCGGCAAGCGGCTCGAGGAGGTTCGCGTCGTCGTCACCGGCGCGGGAGCCGCGGGCGCCGCGACGGCGCGCATGCTGATCGCCGCCGGGGCGGGCGGGGTCGTCTCCTGCGACCGGCACGGCGTGCTCCATCCCGGCCGCCCCGGTCTCGACCCGTTCAAGGCGGCTCTCGCCGAGGAGACGAGCCCGGGCGACCTCCGAGGCTCGGCCGACGAGGCGCTCGCGGGCGCCGACGTCTACATCGGCCTCTCCTCGCCGGGCGCCGTCAGCGTCGAGGGTATCCGGGCGATGGCCGACGGCGCGATCGTCTTCGCGATGGCGAACCCGACGCCGGAGATCGCGCCGGAGGAGATCGAGCACCTGGCCGCGGTCGTCGGCACCGGCCGCTCCGACTACCCGAACCAGATCAACAACGTCCTCGCGTTCCCGGGCGTGTTCCGCGGCGCGCTCGACGCGCGGGCGACCGCGATCACCCGGGAGATGGAGCTCGCCGCCGCCCACGCCCTGGCCGCCGCGGTCGAGCCCGACCACGTGGCGACCGACTACGTGATCCCGAGCGTCTTCGACCGCCGCGTCGCGCCGGCCGTCGCCGAGGCGGTGGCCCGGGCCGCCGAGGCGAGCGGCGTCGCGCGGCGCACCGTCGGCGTCTCCTGAGCCGGCGACGGAGAACCCCCGCGGACGCGGCTGCCGTGAGGCTGCGGCCCGAACGGAGCGGGCGTCGGGGCGGCACCACCGGCCCCGTCGTGCGAACATCAGTTCGTGACCTCTCAGGGCTCGCACTACGGCCGCCTCCGGCGCGCGCTCGAGACCGGCGACGCCACGGTCGCTCTCGCCGCGGCCGCCCAGCTCGACTTCGTCAGCCTCCCGGACGCACTCGAGCTCGTCCTCCTCCTGGTGGACGACCCCAGGAGGTTCCGCCGGGCGGCACTCCGGTGGCACGCGAGGTACTGCGGCGACCTCCCGGACGTCGGCTTCGAGGAGGCGCACGCCGTGCTCGCGTGCCTGGCCGGCCTCGCGGGCCGGCGGCCGAAGGCTGCGGCGAGCGCGCTCGCGGAGCTCGTCCACCGGCGCGGGCTGGAGCGGGCCAGCGAGGCGCTCGTGCGCTGGACGCAGGCGCCGTAGCGAGCCTTGCCGACGCTCCTGGCGGCCCGCTCGCTCGGGCCGCGGTCAGGGCTCTCCGCGCGAACTCGGGTCGGCACGACCGGCAACAAAAAACCCCGCTGGTGCAGGGCTTTTCGTCGAGGCTGCGGGGCTAGGATTCGAACCTAGACTACCCGGTCCAGAGCCGGGCGTCCTACCGTTAGACGACCCCGCAACGCCCGGCCATTGTAGCCGCGCCGCGGGCCGCGGCAGGCCTCAGAGCTCGAGGCGGTAGAGCGGGATGAGGCTCTTCTCGGCCTCCGTGTCGATGCGGGCGACCACCTCGACGTACGGCTCCAGGCCCGAGCCGCGGAGCTTCGCCTTCAGGAGCTCGTCCACCTGGTAGATGCCGGACGAGTTGTTCATCGTGATCTCGATCAGGACGGGCGCCTTCTCGCCGTCCTTGATCTCGACGCCCTCGATCGCGGCCGCCGAGAGGGAGTGGATGGAGACGCGGCCGTGCTGGAAGGGGATGCGGGAGCGGCCCTCGGCCATGTCGAGCGCGTCCGCGACGCGGAGGATCCCCGCCTCGAGCGTGAGCGGCCTCCCGTACTCGCGGTGGCTCGTGATCGCCTGGAGCACCTCGGAGGCGATGACGGTGAGGTCGGGCTCCTCGTAGAGGCCGTCCAGGAGCTCGTGCAGCTTCGGCTCGGCGAGGAAGAGGCTCCAGTCCTCGTGCCGGTCGCGGTGGACGGCCATCCCGATGCAGTGCAGGAACGCCCCGAGCGCGACGACGACCTCGGCGTCGTCCCGGCTCATGCCGTAGTCACGGACGACCCCCGGCTCGACGCCGTTCTTCACGAGCTGGCGCAGGAGCTTCAGGCCGATGTTCGCGACGATCTGGATGTGGACCCAGGAGTGGTCGTTGATCTCGAGCCGCTTCACGGCGTTCACGTTCGCCACGTGCCACCAGCTCTTGAGCTGCTCGTCCGCGTTCACGCGCTCGACGAGCGTCCGCAGCTTCCGGTTGGCGCGCGGGGGCACGTTGATCCGCATGCGCGCCGTCGCCTGCGCGGGGGTGAGAAGGGTCTCGCGCTCGGCCTCCTCGGCGACCGGCTCGTCGATCCGCTCCTCGGTCTCCGGGTCGAGCTCGGCCATGCGCCTGAGGGTACTCCCTACTGCTCGGGCCGGTCGGTGAGCTCGACGGCGATCGTCTGTCGGTCGCCGTCCCGGAGGACCTCGAGCTCGAGCCGGTCCCCTGGCTCCCTCGCGCGCAGGAGCTCGAAGAGGTCCTCGACGGCGCGGAGCCGCTCTCCGTCCGCCGAGACGACGACGTCACCCGGCCGGAGGCCCGCGTCCTCCGCGCCGGAGCCCTCGACGACGCTGAGGACGACGACGCCCTCGTCGGCGTCGATCCCGAACTCCTCCGCGAGCTGGGGCGTCAGGGGGGCGGGGCGGATGCCGAGGAAGGCGTGCCGGACCTCTCCCTCCTCGAGGAGCTGGGTGACGACGTCGACGACGGTCGGGGCGGGGATCGCGAAGCCGATCGCCACGGCCCGCTGCTCCGGCGGGATGTAGGCGACGTTGACGCCGATCACCTCGGCGTCGAGCCCGACGAGGGCGCCGCCCGAGTTCCCGGGGGAGATGGCCGCGTCGGTCTGGATGAGCTCGACGAGGGCGGGCGTCTGCCCGCCCGAGGGGAGCGAGCGGTGGAGGCCCGAGACGATGCCGGCCGTGACCGTGTTCTCGAAGCCGAGCGGATTCCCCATCGCCACCGCGAGCTCGCCCACCTCGGGCAGCTCCTCCGCGAACTCCGCGGGCGGCAGCCCTTCGCGCTCGACCCGGACGACGGCGAGGTCGGTGAGCGGGTCGGTCGCCTCGACGGTCGCGGGCAGGCGCTCGCCGGAGGCGAGCGCGACGACGATCTCGTCGGCGCCGGAGACGACGTGGTCGTTCGTGACGACGACGCCGTCCTCGCTCCAGATGACGCCGCTGCCCTCGCCCTCACCGCCGGCGCCCGTGACGAGCACGGCGACGATGCTGGGAGAGACGGCGTCGACGATCTCCGGGATGCGGTCGAACGTGTCCCCGCCGTCACCGCCGTCGCTCTCCGCCGCCTGGCGCTGCGCCTGCGGCTCGGCCTCGTCGTCGCCGTCGTCGCCGGTCGAGCAGCCCGCGGCCGCGAGCGCGAGCAGCGCGCACAGGAGCGCCACGAGGGGCATGCCGGGGATCTGCTCGGCCCGACTAGGCTCGAAACTCGCCCGCGGCGGCCGCGGGCGCCTCGGTGAGCTGCTCCCGGGCTCTGAGGCGGTAGTACGAGAGCGTCCAGACGACGACGGCGAACGGAGCGACGATCGTGTTGCCGAGCAGGTCGGCGATCAGCCCGGCGATCCAGTCCTCGAGCGGGGAGAGCAGGATCCGCAGGGCGAGCGACACGCCGATAATGAGGATGAACGTCAGGATGATGACGAGGAAGAGGTTCCAGCCGTTGCCGCGCACGAGCTCGCGGCTCCGGTCGAACGCCTCCCCCAGGCCGCGGTCCTCGAGGACGATCGCCGGGATGACCATGAGCCAGATCGTCATGAGGAAGAGACCGGGGACGACGAAGAGGATGAACCCGAGCCCGATGGCGACGGCGAGGACGATGCCGGCGAGGGCGATCCGGTTCAACCGCGGGAGCACGCGCTCGAACGTCGCCTTCACCGAGAGGTCGGCGCGGCCGTCGCGGACGTCCCTGACGGCCTCGATGAGCGTCCCCTGGAGCCAGAAGGCTCCCGCCAGCGTGACGAGGAGCGCGAGCAAGGCGCCGAGGAGGCCGAGCGAGGCCACGAGCAGGATCCCGATCAGGGCGACGACGACGTAGACGACGAGGGCGATGGTGGCGAAGTGCCGCCAGTGGCCCTTCCAGAGCTCCCAGGCCTCGCGGAAGACCCCGTCGAGTGGATTCACGCGCCGGAGGATACGGGACGGGGCGGCCGGGGTCAGGCGGCCGTGGCCCAGTCGCCGTAGAGCGAGCGGTACCGGCCGCCGAGCGCGACGAGCTCGTCGTGGCTCCCCTGCTCGACGATGCGGCCGTGCTCGAGGACGACGATGAGGTCTGCCCGGCGGATGGTCGAGAGGCGGTGCGCGATGATGAAGGCGGTGCGCCCCGCGAGCAGGCGGCGGAGCGCGACCTCGATCCGCCGCTCCGTCCCGATGTCGACGCTCGAGGTCGCCTCGTCGAGGACGAGGATCCTCGGGTCGGCGAGGAGCGCGCGGGCGAAGGCGACGAGCTGGCGCTGGCCGAGCGACAGGCGGCTCCCGCGCTCCGCGACCTCGGTCTCGTAGCCGCCCTCGAGCTCGAGGACGAAGTCCTCCGCGCCGACGGCCCGCGCCGCGGCCGCGACCTCCTCGTCGCTCGCGTCCGCCCGTCCGAAGGCGATGTTCTCGCGCACCGTGCCGGCGAAGAGGAACCCCTCCTGGGGGACGATGCCGAGCTGGCGGCGCAGGCTCTCCTGCGTCACGTCGCGCAGGTCGTGGCCGTCGATCGAGATCCGCCCGGCGCGGGGGTCGTAGAAGCGGGCGAGGAGCTTCGCAATCGTCGACTTGCCGGCCCCCGTGTGGCCGACGAGGGCGACGGTCGTCCCCGCGGGGACGTCGAGGTCGATCCCGTGGAGGATCTCGGGGCCGTCGCCGTACCCGAAGCGCACGTCCTCGAAGCGGACGCGGCCGTCGATCGGCGGCAACTCACGCGCGTCGGGCCGGTCGACGATCTGAGGCTCCTCGTCCATGACCTCCATGATCTTGTCCAGAGCGGCGACGGCCGAGAGGAACGTGTTGTAGAGCTGCGAGAGCTGCTGGACCGGGTCGAAGAAGTTGGACAGGTAGAGCAGGAAGGCGAAGAGCGTCCCGACCGTCACGTCCCCGTTGAGCGCGAGCCAGCCGCCGAAGCCGAGCACGGTCGCGGTCGCGACGGCGGAGAGGAAGTCGACGAACGGGAAGTAGAGGCCGTTGAGGACGACGGTCTCCTGGTTCGACTCGCGGTAGCGGCGGTTCACGTCGCGGAACTGGCGCTGGTTCGCCTCCTCGCGGGTGAAGGACTGGACGACCCGCATGCCGGCGATGTCCTCCGCGAGCGTCGCCGTGACGAGGCCGAGGCGCTCGCGCACCGCCCGGTAGGCGCGTGAGGAGCGGACCCGGAAGACGCTCGTCGCGATCGCCATGAGCGGGAAGACGGCGAGGGCGGCGAGGGCGAGGCGCCAGTCGAGGAAGAAGAGGATGACCGCCGAGCCGAGGAGCAGGAGCGTGTTCTGGAAGAGGCTCGTGACTCCGTCCGTCACGAGCTGGTCGAGCGCCTCGACGTCGTTCGTGAGGCGGCTGATGACGACCCCGGCGCGGTTGCGCTCGTAGAAGCCGAGCGAGAGCCGCTGCAAGTGCCGGAAGAGCGTGTTGCGCAGGTCGGCGAGGATGCGCTCGCCGGTCCAGCCGGTGAAGTACGTCTGCGCCGCGCTCGTCCCGAGGTTGGCGAGGCCGGCGGCGACGAAGAGCGCGACGATGAGGGTCAGGTGGCCGAGGTCGCCCTCGCCGATGCCGTCGTCGATGGCCAGCTTGGCGAGGAACGGGGGCGCGAGCGCGGTGAGGGTCGCGGCGACGAGCGAGCCGACGGCGAGGGCCGTCCGGGCCTTGTAGGGCGCCGTCAGGCGGGCGAGCGTCGAGATGCGCTTCGCCGTCCGCGCCCACGACCAGTCGCCCACCTCGCCGCCGCGCTGCATCGTCAGGTGCGATCCCGGCTGCCAGACCCTCATCGGCCTCGCCCGCCTCGCGTCCGCTCGCGACCCGGGAGTCCGTGCGCGGCGCCGCCCCGGCTCCCGGCGGCCCCGGCGGAACCGGCCACTACAACTCCACGCGCGCGCGCGTCCAGAGCGGGAGACCCACCTCCCCGACCCGATGGCTCGAGCCTACCGCCGAGAAGCGCGCGCGTGGCGCGCGGGGGCGTGCCGGATGCGAGACGGCCGGTCACGACGCTCCCGCGGCCTCCATGCGCTCGGCGTCCGGCTCGCGCTCGTCGGCGGCGGCCTCGACGCGCTCCGCGAACTCGCGCTCGAGCAGGCCGTGCTCGTAGATCTCCCGGAAGACGGGGCTGCGCTCGAGGAGGTCCTCCTGCGTCCCGCGCGCGGCGACGCGCCCGCCGTCGAGGACGACGAGCTCGTCCGCGAGGGCGATCGTCGAGAGCCGGTGCGCGACGATGAGCGTCGTCCGCCCCTTCATCGCCTCCCGGAGCCCGAGACGGATGCGCGCCTCCGTCGTCGCGTCGACCGAGGCGGTGGCGTCGTCGAGGATGAGGATCCGCGGATCGAGGATGAGCGCGCGGGCGATGGCGATCCGCTGCCGCTGGCCGCCGGAGAGCGTGATTCCGCGCTCGCCGATGACCGTGTCGTAGCCGTGCGGGAGCTCCTCGACGAACTCGTGGGCCTGCGCGAGCGTCGCCGCGCGCACGACGTCCTCGTCAAACGCGCCCGGCGCGCCGAAGGCGATGTTCTCCCGCACGGTCGCCGAGAAGAGGAACGGGTCCTGGGCGACGATCCCGATCGCCCGGCGGAGCGACGAGAGCCTCAGGTCGCGAACGTCGACGCCGTCGATCGTCAGGCGACCCTCGGTGACGTCGTAGAAGCGGGGGACGAGCGAGGCGAGGGTCGTCTTTCCCGAGCCCGTGTGGCCGATGAGCGCGATCGTGCGTCCGGGCTCGATCTCGAGATCGATCTCCCTGAGCACCGGCGGGCCGGAGGCGTAGCGGAAGCCGGCTCCCTCGAAGGCGATGCGGCCGTCGCCCGGCGGGAGGTCGCGCGCGTCCGGCGCGTCCTTGACGTCTTCGAGCTCGTCGATCACCTCGAAGATCCGCTCGCCCGACGCCGTCGCGCGCTGGGCCTGCCCGATCCACATCCCGAGCATCCGGAGCGGCATGACGAGCATGAGGACGAGGACGTTGAAGGCGAAGAACGCGTCGAGGCCGAGGGTCCCGTTCGCGACCATCCGGCCGCCGAGGAGGAGCACCGTCGCCTGCGCGAGGAGCGGGAGGAAGGAGAGGAGCGGCACGTAGGTCGCCCGCTGGCGGTTCGCCTCGATCGACCGGGAGAAGACGCTCTCGGTCCTCGCGGCGAACTTCGCCGACTCGTTCCGCTCCTGGGCGAACGACTTGACGACGTGGACGCCGACGATGTTCTCCTCGGCGACCGTGGCCACGTCCGCCATCTTCTGCTGCACGTCCCGCAGCACCGGGTGCGAGACGCGGCTGTAGCGGTAGGCGACGAGCACGAGCACCGGCGTGAAGGCGGTGGCCGCGAGCGCGAGGCGCCAGTCGAGGACGAAGAGCGCGACCGTCACGCCGACGATCGTGAGGATGTGCTGGAAGAAGAAGATGAGGCCGTACCCGAGGAAGAACCGCACCGCCTGCAGGTCCACCGTCGCGCGGGACATGAGCTGGCCCGTCTGGTGGCGGTCGTAGAACCCGAACGAGAGGCGGAGGAGCTTCGCGTAGACGGCGTCGCGCATGTCGTACTCGACCCCGAGCGCCTGCCGGCCCGAGATCAGGCGGCGGCCGACCATGAAGAGCGCGCGGACGAAGCCGACGACGAGCACGGCGAGGGCGAGCGTCCAGAGCCCGCTCCGCTCCTGCGACTCGACGGCGCTCTGGAGCGCGTCGCCGGTGAGGAACGCGATCGTGACCGCCGCCGCCTGGGAGCCGACCGCGAGGACGACGGAGACGGCGAGCGACCAGCGGTACGGCCGCAGGAAGCCGAGAAGGCGGACGAACGTGCGCAGGTAGGGGTGCGACGCGGCCACTAGGACACTCAACGCCGAGTGTAGTCGTGGCCATCCCGGGCTCCGGCCGTCTCGTAAGCTCCGCCCGTGCCGCTCCCGCTCGAGTCCGTGCCCAACGTCTCGGAAGGGCGGGATCCGGCCGTCCTGGAAGCTCTGCGGGAGGCGTTCTCGGCGCCGGCCAGGCTCCTCGACATCCACGCCGACGCGGACCACCACCGCTCGGTCTTCACCCTCGTCGGGAGTGAGGAGGAGCTCGTCGAGTCGCTCCTCGCCGGCGTCCGCTGCGCCGCGGAGCGGATCGACCTGCGGCGCCACGTCGGCGCCCATCCCCGGATCGGCGCCGCCGACGTCGTGCCGCTCGTCCCGCTCGCTCCCGAGGCGGAGGCGGGCGCCGAGGCGGCGGCGCTCGCGCTCGCGGAGCGGGTCGCCGCCGAGCTGGAGCTGCCCGTCTTCCTCTACGGCCGCCTCACGGCGGATCTCCGCGAGCCCGCGTTCTACCGGCGCGGAGGGACGGAGGAGCTCCAGCGGCGCATGGACGCGGGCGAGCTCCGGCCGGACCGCGGCCCGGCGCGCCTCCACCCGACCGCGGGCGGCGTCCTCGTGGGTGTCCGCCGCCCGCTCGTCGCCTTCAACGTCAACCTCCGCTCGGACGACGTCGAGGCGGCTCGCGCCATCGCCCGCGTCGTGCGCGAGCGCGACGGAGGCTTCCGCGGCGTGCGCGCGCTCGGCCTCGACCTCCCGAGCGCCGGCCTCGTCCAGGTGAGCATGAACGTGACCGACTGGCAGGCCTCGGCGCTCCACGAGATCGTCGCCCGCATCGTGGCCGAGGCGGAGGCCCGGCGCATCGAGGTCGCCGGCTCGGAGCTCGTCGGGCTGATGCCGGCCGGCGCGGCGGTGGAGGCGGCGGGCGCCGTGCTCAGGATCGACGGGTTCGACCCGTCGCGCGTGCTCGAGCTCCGGCTGCTCGACGACTAGCGACCGCCGAGTCGGCCCGGCACGATGGAGCCGGCCCGCGACGACGCGGCCCGGCGCGGTCGCCGGCGCGGGAGTCCCGCTCCATGAACGAGGCGCTGCCGAACCTCTATCCCGAGACCGAGCCGCACGACCGCGGTCTGCTGGAGGTGGGGGACGGCGACGCCGTCTACTGGGAGACGTGCGGCTCTCCGCGCGGCAAGCCGGCCGTCGTGCTCCACGGCGGCCCGGGCTCGGGCTGCTCGTCCTGGTTTCGCGGCCTCTTCGATCCTCGCGCGTACCGGCTCGTCCTCTTCGACCAGCGCAACTGCGGCCGGAGCACGCCGCACGCGAGCGATCCCGCGACCGGCCTCGCCGCCAACACGACCGCCCACCTCGTGGCCGACATCGAGCGCCTGCGCCGGCACCTGGACGTCGACCGCTGGCTCGTCCTCGGCGGGTCGTGGGGCAGCACGCTGGCGCTCGCCTACGCCGAGGCGCATCCCGCTCGGGTGACGGAGATGGTCCTCTTCGGCGTCACGACCGGGCGCCACACGGAATTCGCCTGGACCTTCCGCGGCGGCCTGGCACGCTTCTTCCCCGCTGAATGGGAGCGCCTGCGGGCCGCGCTGCCGGTGGCCGAGGGCGACCGCGACCTCGTCGACGCCTGCCACCGCCTCCTGAACGACCCGGATCCGGCCGTTCGCCGGGGAGCCGCCGAAGCCTGGTGCACGTGGGAGTCGGCGACGCCGGCGTGGCCGCCGCGACGCGGGCCGGCGGAGCGATTCGCCGACCCCGCCTACGCGCTCGCCTTCGCACGGATCGTGACCCACTTCGTCCGCCACGACGCGTGGCTGGAGGACGGGATCCTCCTCCGCCGGGCGTCCGCGCTGGCCGACATCCCCGGCGTCCTCGTGCACGGGCGGCTCGACTTCCAGGCGCCCCTGGCGAACGCGTGGGAGCTGAAGCGCGCGTGGCCGCGCGCCGGGCTCGTCGTCGTCGACGACGCCGGCCACGAGACGACTGCGAGCCTCGATCGGGAGCTGGTGCGGGCGACGGACCGGTTCAAGCCCGCGCTCCCGCCGGGGGAGGGATCGGCGACGGGCTAGAGTGGGCGGCCCGATGTCCGTCCTGCCCGCGAGCGCACGCGCAGTCCTCGAGTCGAGCGCGCTCGCGCACCTCGTGACGCTCAACGGCGACGGCAGCCCGCAGGTGACGATCGTCTGGGTCGGCCTCGACGGCGACGACGTCGTCTCCGGGCACCTGCGCGACCAGCAGAAGCTCAGGAACGTCCGGCGCGACCCGCGCGTCGCGCTCTCGCTCGAGACGCCCACCGTGAACGCGCTCGGCCTGCACGAGTACCTCGTGCTGCACGGGCGGGCGACGGTGGAGGAGGGCGGCGCGCCCGAGCTCCTCCAGCGGCTCGCCCACACGTACATCGGCCCGGACGCGGCCTTCCCGCCGATGCCCGATCCGCCGCCCGGCTGGCGGCTGCGGGTCGAGGTGGAGCGGGTCGGCGGCGTCGGCCCCTGGGCGCCCTCGGGCTAGGCTTCGCTCCAGGGCCTCGTTCGGCGGGAAGGGCGACGAGAGGAGGGCGATGGGGAGGTTGCGATCGCGGTGGACCGTCGTCGCACTCGTGCCGGCGTTCTTCCTCACGGGCTTCGCCCTCGTCTCCGCGCTCGCCGGGAGCGACGACGACGTGCCGGCGGCCGCAACGGGCGTGCCGCCCGCGTCGACGGGCGCTCAGGCGGACCCCGACATCGCGACGGGGGCGGAGGAAAGCGGCGAGGCCGTCGATGGGGACCGGACGGCGACGGCGGGCGAGGAAGGCTCCGGCACGACGAGCGCGGAGCCGGGCGGCGGGCAGGCGGCGCCGCGGACGGCTCCTCCGCCCGGGGCGATCGAGATCGACTTCGGGGGCTGGGCGGACTGGTTCGCGATCGAGGACGCCGAGATCGTGCCCGAGTTCGGCCGGGCGACGGTGACCGGTGCGTTCCGCTACCTCGGCGGCGCCGACTGCCTCGTCGGCTACGTCGAGCTCGCCGGTCGCTTCTTCGACGGGGAGGGACGGGCCGTCGGCAGGGGGCGCTGGGAGAGCATCTGGGCGACCGGCGAGGGGGCCGAGGTGCCGCAGCGCGAGCCGCTCCCGCTCGAGTTCAGCGGCGAAGTCGGCGAGGAGCCGGCGTCCGCGTCCATCCGGTTCGTCCGCGTCGACTGCCTCTAGCCCGGCCGACCGCGGGCGCGCCGTCCCGCTCGCGGCCCGTCGCAGCCCGCTGCTCCTACACTTGGCGCCATGGAGACCACGTCGTCCGTCGCGCTCACCGGCGACGACCTGACGCACGCGGACGTCTGGGCGGTCGCGGTCGAGGGCGCGAACGCCGACCTCGCTCCCGAGGGGCGTGAGAAGCTCGCGCGGGCGCGCGAGCTCGTCGAGCGGGCCGCTGCCGCGAGCTCCGGCGAGCACACGTACGGGATCAACACGGGCTTCGGTCGCTTCGTCACGAAGACGATCCCGCCGGAGCTCGCCGAAGAGCTGCAGCTCCGCCTCCTGCGGAGCCACGCGTGCGGGGTGGGGGAGCCCTACCCTGCGGAGGTCGTCCGCGCCGCCATGCTCCTGCGCGCGAACACGCTGGCGAAGGGGTACTCGGGCGCGCGGCCCGAGACCGTCGAGCTCCTCCTCGCCTGCCTCAACAGGGGCGTGACGCCCGTCGTCCCGAGCCGGGGTTCCGTCGGCGCCTCGGGCGACCTGGCGCCGCTCGCCCACCTGGCTCTCCCGCTCGTGGGCGAGGGCAGCGTCACGGTCGAGGGCGAGACGCTCGGCGGGGCGGAGGGGCTCGCGCGGGCCGGCCTCGAGCCGGTCGTCCTGCGCGTGAAGGAGGGCCTCGCGCTCATCAACGGGACACAGTTCATGGCGGCCGTCGGCGCCCTCGCCCTCGTCCGCGCGGGCCGGCTCGTACGGGCGGCGGACATCGCCTGCGCGCTCTCGCTCGAGGCCCTCCAGGGGTCGCGCGCGAGCTTCCTGCCGCAGATCCACGAGCTGCGACCGCTGCCCGGGCAGAAGGCGGCCGCCGCGAACGTCCTCCGGCTCGTCGAGGGCTCGGCCGTCATGGAGTCGCACCGCTGGTGCGACAAGGTGCAGGACGCGTACTCGCTCCGCTGCGCGCCGCAGGTGCACGGCGCGAGCCGGGACCTCCTCGCGTACGCGGAGGCGACGGTCGCCGTCGAGCTGAACGCCGCCACCGACAACCCGCTCGTCTTCGTCGACGACGGCGAGCTCCTCTCGAACGGCAACTTCCACGGGCAGCCGCTCGCGTTCGCCCTCGACGCCGCGGCGATGGCGCTCGCGGAGCTCGCCTCGATCTCGGAGCGGCGCGTCGAGCGGCTCACGAACCCCTCGCTCTCGGACGGGCTCCCCGCGTTCCTGACCCACGACGGCGGCCTCAACTCCGGCTTCATGATCCCCCAGTACGTGGCCGCATCCCTCGTGAGCGAGAACAAGGTGCTGTGCCATCCCGCCGGGGTCGACTCGATCCCGACGAGCGCGGGGCAGGAGGACCACGTCTCCATGGGCAACGCGTCCGCCCTCAAATGCCGCCAGGTGCTGGCGAACTCCGAGCGGGCCCTGGCCATCGAGCTCCTCGCCGGCGCGCAGGGAGTCGAGTTCCTCGCGCCGCTCGAGCCGGGCCGGGGGGTGCGCGCCGCGCACGAGTTCGTCCGCTCGCTCTCGCCGACGCTCGTGGAGGACCGGCCGCTCGCCGAGGACATCGAGTCGGTGGCGCGCGCGATCGCGAGCGGCGACCTGGTCCGGGCGGTCGAGGACGAGGTGGGGGCGCTCGCGTGAGCGGCCTCGTCGCCCTCGGGCGCCGGGTCGACGAGCTCTGCGGGGACCTGTCGGCGATCCGAGCGCCGCGCGGCCGCGAGCTGAACGCGCGCTCGTGGCAGACGGAGGCGCCCCTGCGGATGCTCCTGAACAACCTCGACCCGGAGGTCGCCGAGCACCCCGAGCAGCTCGTCGTGTACGGCGGCACGGGCAAGGCGGCGAGGAACCCGGAGGCGCTGCGCGCGCTCGTCGCGGCGCTCCTCGAGCTCGGGGAGGACGAGACGCTCCTCGTCCAGAGCGGCAAGCCCGTCGGCGTCTTCGGGACGCATCCCGCCGCGCCGCGCGTCCTGATCGCGAACGCGCTCCTCGTCCCCCGCTGGGCGACCTGGGACGAGTTCCGCCGCCTGGAGGCGCTCGGCCTGACGATGTTCGGGCAGATGACGGCGGGAAGCTGGATCTACATCGGCACGCAGGGGATCCTCCAGGGCACGTACCAGACGTTCGCCGCCGCGGCCGAGACCCACTTCGGTGCCGCCGACCTGAGCGGGCGGACGATCCTCACCGCGGGTCTCGGCGGCATGGGCGGGGCCCAGCCGCTCGCCGCCACGATGGCGGGCGCGGCCATCCTCTGCGTCGAGGTCGACCCGAGCCGGATCGAGCGCCGGCTCGCGACGCGCTACCTCGACGAGAGCTCTGACTCCCTCGAGGACGCGGTCGCCCGCGTGCGGACCGCGGCGGCCGAGGGCCGCGCCCTCTCGGTCGGGCTGCTCGGGAACGCGGCCGACGTCGTCCCGGAGCTCGCGCGCCGCGGCGAGCGCTTCGACATCGTCACCGACCAGACCGCCGCCCACGACCCGCTCAACGGCTACGTGCCCCTCGGGCTCTCCGTCGACGAGGCCGCGGAGCTGCGCGCGAGCGACCCGCGCGAGTACCTCCGGCGCGCGTCCGAGTCGATCGTCCGCCACGTGGAGGGCATGCTCAAGTTCGTCCGGGCGGGCAGCTACGTCTTCGACTACGGGAACAACCTCCGGGGAGAGGCGCACGGGGCGGGGCTCGAGGACGCGTTCGCATACCCGGGCTTCGTCCCTGCCTACATCCGGCCGCTCTTCTGCCGGGGCGTCGGGCCCTTCCGCTGGGCGGCGCTCTCGGGCGACCCGGGCGACATCGCGGCGATCGACGGGATGCTGCGACGGCTCTTCCCGGAGGACGCGCTCCTCCAGCGCTGGCTCGACCTGGCGCCCGAGAGGGTCGCCTTCCAGGGCCTGCCCGCCCGCATTTGCTGGCTCGGCTACGGCGACCGTGCCCGGGCCGGCCTCGCGATCAACGACCTCGTCCGGAGCGGCGAGGTGACCGCTCCCGTCGTGATCGGCCGCGACCACCTCGACGCCGGCTCGGTCGCGTCCCCCTACCGCGAGACCGAGGCGATGCGGGACGGCTCGGACGCGATCGCCGACTGGCCGATCCTGAACGCCCTGCTCAACACCGCCGCGGGCGCGACCTGGGTGAGCGTGCACCACGGCGGCGGCGTCGGCATCGGCAACTCGATCCACGCGGGCATGGTCGTCCTCGCGGACGGCACCGACGACGCGGCGGAGCGCCTCGAGCGCGTGCTCACGACCGACCCCGGCACGGGCGTCCTGCGCCACGCCGACGCCGGGTACGAGGACGCGCTCGCCTCGGCCCGCGAGCACGGGCTCCGCCTCCCGGCCGCGCCCTCGTAGCCCGACGCCCGCGGTGCGCGGCGCCGTTCCGGGGGCGCACCGTCGCTCGTCCGCGCCGGGCGGGTGGAGTAGCGTTGCCCGCCATGCCGGCCCTACTCGTGCGGGATCTCGACCGGATCGTCTCCCCGGCGGGACGTGCGGCGCCGCTGCGCGGGCGCGCGCTCGGGGAGCTCGAGGTCGTCGAGCGCGGCTACGTCCTCTGCGCGGAGGGCCGCATCTCGGCCGTCGGGCCCATGGGCGGGCTCCGGGCGGACGCCCTTCCCGCCGACGTGCTCGAGCTCGACGGCCGCGGGCTCAGCGCCGTCCCGGGCCTCGTGGACTGCCACACGCACGCCTGCTTCGCCGGCGATCGCGCGGCCGAGTTCGAGCTTCGCGCCGCGGGTGCCTCCTACGAGGAGCTGCATGCCGCGGGCGGCGGGATCCTCGCCACGGTGCGCGCGACCCGCGCGGCCGGCGCCGAGCGCCTCGCGGAGGCGACGCGGCTCCACGCGCGCCGGATGCTCGCGCACGGCACGACGACCTTCGAGGGCAAGTCTGGCTACGGGCTCGACCGCGAGACCGAGCTGGCGCAGCTTCGCGCGGTCCGGGCGGCCGGCGGCGTGCCGACGTGGCTCGGCGCTCACGCGGTCCCTCCCGAGTTCGAGGACGCCGCCCGCTACCTCGACTTCGCGCTCGCCGAGGTGCTCCCGGAGGCCGCCGCCCTCGCCGAGGCGGCCGACGTGTTCGTCGAGCGCGGCGCGTTCGACGCGGCGGCGGCCAGACGCTACCTCGAGGCCTGCCGCGACGCCGGCCTCGCCCTCCGTCTCCACGCGGACCAGTTCACCGAGGCGGGCGGCGTCGCGCTCGCGGTGGAGCTCGGCGCCCGCAGCGTCGACCACCTCGAGGCCACCGGCGCGGACGGCGTCCGGCGGCTGGCCGGAAGCGACGTGACCGCGGTCCTCCTTCCCGTCGCCGCGCTCTACCTCGGACGCCCGCCGCCGCCCGCCCGGGCGCTCGTGGACGCGGGCGCGGTCGTCGCGCTCGCCACCGACTTCAACCCGGGCAGCGCGTTCTGCGAGAGCCTGCCCGTCGCCATGACCCTCGCCTGCACGCAGCTTCGCCTCTCACCGGCGGAGGCGCTCGCCGCCTGCACGGTGAACGCCGCGCACGTCCTCGGCCGGGCCGATCGCCTGGGGCGCATCGAGCCGGGCTTCGCCGCCGACCTCGCGCTCCTCGGCGCCGACTGGCGCTACCTCGCCTACCATCTCGGTGGAGAGGACGTGGCCGTGGTCGTGAAGGAGGGACGGGTCGCATGGGAGCGGTGAGGAGGTGAGCTGGTGGATGCCGTTGGCGTTCGTCGCGGCGGCGCTCGCCGGCCTCGCGTTCGCCTGGGCCCTCACGGCCGGGCGACCGCGCGCCGACCCGTCCGCCCAGCCGGCGGCCGTGCACGGGCGGCGCGTCAAGTCGCGGTACCGCCAGGACAACGACCTCGTCTGGAACCCCGGCGCCTTCCTCGCCGCCGTGCTCCTCGTCGGCATTCTCGTCCTCGTCGCCGTGCTCATCGAGGTGCTCTAGGCCGTGCCGAGCCGCAAGCAGCGCCGGCGGCGCGAGAAGCTCAAGCGCCACGAGTACGAGTACGTCATCGAGACGGAGGAAGGGGAGGAGATCCCGCTCGAGTCTCCGCGCGAGCACGAGGCGGAGCGGAACGGCGCGCCCCGCGCGAAGACGACGTCCGCTCCCCTCGACCGGCGGGGACGCCCCCTCGAGAAGCCGTCGCTGCGGCGGGTGCTGCGCCGGTCGGCCATATTCGCGCCGCTCATCGCGATCTTCATCGCGCTCACGAGCGACGTCACGATCGCGGGCCTCGTCTTCAACGTCGTCCTGCTGCTCGCGTTCTTCATGCCGTTCAGCTACATGGTCGACCTGTTCGTGTACCGGATGCTCATGCGCCGGCACGAGCGCGAGCGAGCCGCGAAGCGGACGCGCTGAAGGGCCGGCGGGCGCGCCGGCCGGCTAGGCGGTCGCGCCGGTCTTCTCCTCGCCGCGGTAGTGCCCCGGGCCGGGCCAGGGAGCGAAGAGCAGCAGCAACTTCGCGCCGTTCTCCGACCGGACCGAGTGCCGCTCGTCCGGCTCGAAGCGGACGAGCGTCCCGACGCCGCCGTCGACCACCTCGCCGTCGGCGCGGAAGGTCGCGTCGCCCGCCACGACGACGATCCAGGCGTGCTCCTTCACCTGATGGTCGCCGAGCTCCTGGCCGGGCGCGAGGCCGAGGAGGACCGCCCGCGCCTCGTCGTCGCTCTTGAGCACGACCGGGGAGCGGCTGCCGCCCGGCGTGTCGATCTCGGCGAGCCTCCAGGCCTCCATCGGACGGCAGTCTAGCCGCGGTCCCCGCCCCGCCCGGCCCACTAGACTCAGCGCGCGATGGGCCTCGAGGTCGAGCAGCTTCCCCTGGGCGCGTACCAGTCCAACTGCTACGTCGTGCGCCGCCCCGGCGAGGAGGAGGCGGTCGTCGTCGACCCGGGATGGCCGGGGGAGGGGCCGCGGATCCTCGCGGCGCTCGGCGGGGCTCGGTGCGCGGGCATCCTCGTGACCCACGGGGACGTCGACCACATCGCAGGCGTCCCGGAGCTCGCCCGCGCGACCGGCGCTCCCGTCCACGTGGCGGCGTCCGAGCGGGAGCGGCTCGAGCGACCGGGCGACTTCCTGCCCGCCGGAATCGACCTCGTCCTCCCCGGCCACGTCGCCGAGGTGCTCCTCGCCGGGGACGAGCGCCTCGAGCTGGCCGGCATCGCCTTCGAGACGGTTCGCGTGCCGGGGCACACCGCCGGCCACCTCGCCTTCGCGGCCGAGGGATGTCTCTTCTCGGGCGACGTGCTCTTCGCCGGCTCGGTCGGTCGCACGGACCGCCCGGGCAACAGCTGGGACGCCCTCCTCGACTCGATCCGCATGCTCGTCGAGCGGTTCCCGCCCGACACCGTCGTCTACCCGGGCCACGGGCCGGCGACGACGCTCGGTCGCGAGCTCGAGACGAACCCGTTCCTCGCCGAGCTGCGAGCCCAGGCGCCGTGAAGATCGAGGCGCCGCGGGGGACGTTCGACGTCCTTCCCGCCGATCAGCCGCGCCGCCGGGCCGTCGTCGAGGCGGCGGAGAGCGCCGCCGCCGCCTACGGCTACGGCCGCATCGACACGCCGACGTTCGAGGACACCGACCTCTTCGCCCGCACGTCGGGCGCCGGCTCGGACGTCGTCCAGAAGGAGATGTACACGTTCGCCGACCGGAGCGGCCGCTCGCTCACCCTGCGCCCGGAGGGGACGGCGCCGGTCGCCCGCGCATACCTCCAGCACGGCCTCCACCGCCAGCCGCAGCCGGTGAAGACCTTCTACGTCGGCCCGATGTACCGCTACTCGCGCCCAGCCAAGGGCCGCTACCGGGAGTTCTGGCAGATCGGGGTCGAGGCGATGGGCTCCGACGACCCTGCGCTCGACGCCGAGCTGATCCAGCTCTTCACCGAGATCGAGCGCCGCACGGGCGTGACGCACACCCGCCTGGAGCTGAACTCGATCGGCGACCGCCACTGCCGCCCCGCGTACGTCGAGCGGCTCGGGGCCTTCCTGGCGCAGCGGCGCGGCGAGCTCGACGAGGAGGCCCGCCGCCGCGCGGACGTGAGCCCGCTGCGCGTCTTCGACACCGACGACGAGGGCGTCCGCCGCGTGCTCGCGGACGCGCCGACGATCGGCGAGTCGCTCTGCGCTCCCTGTCGCGAGCACTTCGCCGACGTGCGCGCCTTCCTCGACGCCTACGGCATCGAGTACGAGCTCGTCCCGACGCTCGTCCGCGGCCTCGACTACTACACGCGGACCGTCTTCGAGTTCGTGAACGAGGGCCTCGGGGCCGCCCAGGCAACCATTTGCGCGGGCGGGCGCTACGACTACCTCATCGAGGAGATCGGCGGCGCGCACACGCCCGGCGTCGGCTGGGCGGCCGGCGTCGAGCGCGTCGCCCTCTCGAGCGCCCGGGAGCCGGACGCGCCCGGCCTCGACGTCTTCGTCGTCTGCGCCCCGACGGCCGACCGCCCCCGGGTGCTCGCCCAGGTCGCCGAGCTGCGGCGGTCCGGACTCCGCTGCGACGTCGACTACGCCGGACGCTCCCTCAAGGGGCAGATGACCCAGGCCGGCCGCTCCGGCGCCGGCATTCTCGTCCGTGTGGAGGGCGACGAGGCGACGATCCGCAGCGAGGGCGCCGACCTCGTGCCGGCCTTCCCGGTCGGCGAGCTCGCCTCCTCCGTCCTGGGGCACCCCGGCCCACCACCCGCTTCCGAGCGTACAGCCGAGAACCGCGCGCGTGGGTCGCGGTCCGTGCCGGAAGAGCGCCGGACCTCATGAGGTGGCGTGACCTCATGTGCGGCGAGGTGCGGCCCGGGCACGTCGGCCGGCGCGTGACGCTCGCGGGCTGGGCCGACACGCGGCGCGACCACGGCGGGCTCGTCTTCGTCGACCTCCGCGACTCGAGCGGGATCTGCCAGCTCGTCGTCAACCCGGAGCGCGCGCCCGGCGCGCACGCGGCGGCGCACGCCGTCCGCAGCGAGTTCGTCCTCCGCGCCGAGGGCGAGGTCGTGCGGCGGGCGCCCGAGAACGTCAACCCCGACCTCCCCACCGGCGAGGTCGAGCTCCAGGTCGACGACCTCGAGATCGTCTCCGAGTGCCCGCCGCTCCCCTTCCAGCTCGACGACGAGGGCGTCGACGAGACGCTGCGCATCCGCTACCGCTGGATCGACCTGCGCCGGGCGCGGCTCCAGCGCAACATCCGCATGCGGGCCCGGATGATCTCGATCATCCGGCGCGAGATGGACGCGGCCGGGTTCGTCGAGATCGAGACGCCGATCATGGCGAAGCCGACGCCTGAGGGCGCCCGCGACTTCCTCGTCCCGACCCGCCTCCAGCCGGGCCGGTTCTTCGCCCTGCCGCAGTCGCCGCAGATCTACAAGCAGCTGCTCGTCATCTCGGGGTTCGAGCGGTACTACCAGATCGCCCGCTGCTTCCGGGACGAGGATCTCCGCGCCGACCGCGTCCAGGAGATCACGCAGCTCGACCTCGAGATGGCCTTCCCGGACCGCGAGGCGATCTTCGGCCTCATGGAGGAGGTCTTCGGCGCCGTCTGGCGGGAGTGCATCGGCGTCGAGCTCCGGACGCCCTTCCCTCGGCTGACGTTCGCCGAGTCGATGCGGCGCTTCGGGACCGACAAGCCGGACCTCCGCGTCGGCCTCGAGATCGAGGACGCGACCGAGGCGACGCGCGCGTCGTCGTTCGGCGTCTTCGCGAAGGCCGAGTGCGTCCGCTTCCTCCGCGTCCCGCAGGCCTTCTCGCGGGCCGAGCTCGAGCGGCTCGAGGCGGTCGCCGCGGAGTGGGGGGCGAAGGGGCTCGCGTACCTCGTCTTCCCGGAGGGCGGGGAGGCGCGCTCTCCGATCGCGAAGTTCCTCTCGGAGGAGGAGCTCGCGCTCTTCCGCACGCAGCCGGGCTCGACGGCGCTCTTCTGCGCCGACCGGCCCGCCGTCGTCGAGCGTGTGCTCGGGAACCTGCGCCTGCACCTCGCCCGCCGGCTGGGGCTCGTCGACGAGGCGCTCTGGCGCCCGGTGTGGATCGTCGACTTCCCGATGTTCGACTGGGACGAGGACGAGGAGGCGTGGCAGGCGAACCACCACCCGTTCACGGCGCCGACCCCCGAGTCGGAGGAGCTCCTGGAGCGGGATCCGGGCGCGACCGTCGCGCAGGCGTACGACCTCGTCGTCAACGGGGTCGAGCTCGGCAGCGGCTCGATCAGGATCCACCGGCCGGACCTCCAGGCGAAGGTGTTCGACGTCCTCCGGATCTCGCGGGAGGAGCAGCGGTCGCGCTTCGGCTTCCTCCTCGACGCGCTCGCCATGGGCGCGCCGCCGCACGGCGGGTTCGCCCCGGGGATGGACCGCACGGTCATGCTCCTCGCCGGCGAGCCGAACCTCCGCGACGTGATCGCGTTCCCGAAGAACCAGGCCGGGGTCGATCCGATGAGCGGCGCGCCCTCGGAGGTCGGGGAGGAACAGCTGCGCGAGCTCGGAATTCAGCTCCGGGCCGGCCCGGACTAAAGGAGGCCCGCCGGTCCAGCCGATGAGGAAGGGCATACTTCAGACGATCCCGCGGCGTGCACGCGGAGGGGAGGCGTAGCGAACATGTCCACTCAGGAACCAGGTCGGGCCCAGCCGGGCCTGACGCCGCTGCCGAGGCTCGAGGACCTGCCGGCGTCGACCGACGGCTTCGACCGCGCGAAGGTGCAGGAGGCCTTCGACGCCTTCCGGCGGCACGTCACCTCGCTCCAGGCGAACCTGCGCGTGCTCCAGGCCGCGCCGAAGAGCGCCGTCACGGAGCCCAGCGGCCACGCCGTGCGCATGGACTCGCTCCACATCGTCCGCGCCGCGGCCGAGTTCGCCGACACGATCGAGCGGGACGCCCAGGACGCGGCGACGAAGCAGATCGCCCGCGCCGAGCAGGAGATCCGCGAGAAGCTGATGGAGCTCCAGCAGCAGGAGGCCGAGATCGCGCGGATCCGCCAGGAGACGGAGCGCCAGCGCACGGAGATCCTGAGCGCGGCCCGCAAGGAGGCGCGCGAGGTCCTGACGAAGGCGAACCGCGACTCGACCGCGGAGCTGCGCGAGGCCGAGTCGCGCGGCAACCGGCTCACAGAGCAGGCGCGGCACCAGGCGACGGAGCTGACGAACGCCGCCCGCGCCGAGGTCGAGCAGACCCTCGAGTGGGCACGGGCGCAGGCGGAGGTCATCGTCCAGCGCGCGCGCATGGGCGCCGAGCAGCTCCTCGCCGCCGCGGGCCACGGCGACCCGGCCGTGCAGGACGCGGTCGAGGCGATCGTGCGTGCCGCCGAGGCGACGGTCGTGGCGCAGCGGGGGCCGCAGGGCGCCTCGCTCCTGCGGGCGGAGCCTGCAGCGACGGGACCGGCCGCGAGCGAGCCGGACGCCGAGGGGCACGGGGCGGCGACGCCCCCCGCGGACGCGCCGGGCTCGACAGACACCGAATCGGAGACGAGCGACGCCGGGCTCGAGGCGACGCCGGAGGACGCGGGCGCGGAACCCGGCGAGCGAGAGCACGCCGACGAGGACGAGCGTCCGGGCGCCCCGTAGGCGAGGCGCCGGCGCCGGAGCGTGCCCGACAGGCGATCGATCTTCCGCCTCCTCGCGCTCGCCGGCTTCCTGCTCACGGTCGGGCTCGCGCTCTGGCTGGCCGAGCTTCGTCCGCTCGTCGTCGTGATCGTCATGACCCTCGCGCTGGCGGTCGCCTGGGCGGTGGAGTGGCTCTCCTGGCGTCGTGAGCCCCCCGGCCCGGCCGTGGGGCCGCCTTCGCCGGACGACCGGCCGACCGCGGCGGCCGCGCCCGAGGCGGTCGCCGTCCCAGCGCCGGTCCCGCCTCCGGCGGCCCGACCGCCTGTCGCATCCGAGACCGCCCGTCCCGTGTCGATGGATCCCCCCTCGCCGGTGCGTCCTCCCGCCGCCCCGCGCGCGGCCGAGGCGCCCGCCCGGGCGGCGAAGCCCGCGGCGGCGCCGGTCGCCGACGGCCTTCCGCCGGAGCCGCCCGCGGCGACGCCCGCCCGGCCCGTCGCCGCCACGCCGCCGCCGGACGAGCCGCCGCTCGCGCCGCCGGCGGAGCTGCCGCCGCGGCCTCCGCTCCGCCCGGTGCCGTCCCCGGAGCCCGAGCCGGAGCCCGCACCGCCGCCTCGGCCGCCCCCCGCGGCCGGGCCGCGGTCGTCCGTCGTCGACCTCCGCACCCGCGCCACCGCCGGGCCGCGGCGCTGGAACCTCTGGGATCTCGAGCGCCGTGCCCGCGTCGAGCAGCAGCGAGACCCCGTCCGCTACGAGGAGTGGTCGTACCTCTTCGTCCACCTGCGCCAGTTCGCGACGCCGGACGGGTCGCTCCCGACCGAGTTCGACGGGCTCGTGCGCGAGTCGTTCGGCGAGCTCCTCGAACACGCCGGCCGATGAACGCGGCGCTCGCGCGGCGGCAGGCCGGGCTCGCCGGCGTCGCCCTCGCCGGCGCGCTCGGCGCGATCGCGCTCACGAGCATCGGCGACGACGAGGCCCCGCCGCCGCGACAGGTGGCAGTCGAGTGGCAGCAGGCCCGGGTGGCCGTCCTCGCGCTGCCCGACGAGCCGACCGCGTGCGGGGAGACGCTCGCGTCCTCGACTGCCGGCGTGTCCCATCCCGTCCTCCCGTGCGGGGCGAGGATCGTCCTCGACCACGGCGGGCGGCGCGCGGAGACGGAGGTCGTGGCGCGCGGCCCGGTCCCGGCCGGGCTCGCCTTCGAGGTCACGCCTGCGCTCGCCGGGCGGCTCGGGATCGCGGGCGAGACAGAGATCCGCTGGCGCTTCGCCGGCTGAGAGGCGGCCGCGGGAGGCGGGGGCGCCTGCGCTAGAGTGGCGGACGGTGCTCGACCCCGTGCGTGGCGCCGTGCGCATATGTAGAACCAACGTCTACAGAGAGGGAGCCCGCGTCCGGCCTCCGGGTCGGTAGGGCACCCACCTGGTACGCCCAGGTTCCTCACGCGCGGCGCATCATCGGCGGGGTGGAGCACTACCTTTTGCACCGTGAGCACAGAGCTGATCGGGAACGCCGCGGGCGACGGCGACCTCGCCTGGATCCGCCTCGAGACCGCGGCCGGCCGCGTGCGTGCCGCTCGCGGCGACGGGCACGGCGCGGCCGAGCTCTGCCGGGCGGTTACGGGCCTGACCCTGCTCGACGCCGCCGCCGTCCCGGGGGAGCCGCTCGCGCTCGACGCGCTGCACGACGCGCTGGGCCCCGCCGTCGCCGCGCCCCCGGCGCCCGCCAGGGTCGCCGTCGCGATGAGCGGGGGCGTCGACAGCGCGGTCGCGCTCGTGAAGGCGCGGGAGGCGGGCTTCGAGCCCGTCGGCCTGACTCTCCGTCTCTGGACCGACCCGGCCGGGCCCGACGCCGAGCGCGCCTGCTGCTCGCCCGCCGCGGTGACGGCCGCCCGCGAGACGTGCCACGCGCTCGGCGTCCCCCACGTCACGCTCGACCTGAGGGAGCGCTTCCGGCAGGCGGTCGTCGCGCCCTTCGTCGCCGGCTACGAGCGGGGCGCGACGCCGAACCCGTGCGTCCGGTGCAACGGCGCCTTCCGCTTCGCGGCCTTCTCCGCCTTCGCGCGGCGCGTCGGCGCCGGCCGGCTGGCCACCGGGCACTACGCCCGCACGCGCGAGCACCGGGGGCGCCTCCTGCTCGCCCGCGCCGCGGACGCCGCGAAGGACCAGTCCTACATGCTCGCGCGCCTCGACCCGCGCACGCTCCCCCGCGTCTGGTTCCCGCTCGGCGAGCAGACGAAGGAGGAGACGCGCGCGCAGGCCCGGGCGGCGGGCCTGGCCGCCTCGGGGCGGAGCGAGAGCCAGGAGGCGTGCTTCCTGGCTGGGGCCGACTACCGCGACTTCCTCGCGCGCCGCGGCCTCGCGTCCCGCGAGGGCGCGATCGTCGACGAGGACGGGCGGGAGCTCGGCCGGCACGCGGGCTTCTGGCGCTACACGCCCGGCCAGCGGCGAGGCCTCGGCGTCGTCGCCTCCGAGCCTCTCTACGCCGTCCGCACGGAGCCGCGCACGAACACCGTCGTCGTCGGCCCGCGGGCCGCGCTCGCCACCCGCTCGCTCGAGGTCGGGCCCGGCCGGCTCTTCGTCCCCGTCGAGCGCGCCGACGCGAAGATCAGGTATCGCTCGCCCGCCGCGCCCGCGCGCGTGGAGCCCGCGAGCCGCGGCTTCCGGCTCTCCTTCGACGAGCCGGTGTACGGCGCCGCCACGGGCCAGGCGGCCGTCCTCTACGAGGACGACGCGGTCGTGGGAGCCGGGCTGATCGCCCGGGCCGCCTGAGTACACTGGCGTCGTGCCGTTGGCCGAGATCGAGGCGATCGACGTGCTCTGGATCGCGCTCAGCGTGTTCTTCGTCCTGCTCGCGCTCGCGCTCGCGTACCTGCTCGTCCGACTGGGCGGAACCGTCGGGCGGGTTTCTTCGTTCCTTCAAGGACTGGAAAGGGAGGTCCTGCCGGTGATCAACCAGGCGGCCGGAACGATGGAGCGCGTGAACCTGCAGCTCGACAAGGTCGACCGCATGAGCGACAGCGCGGTCGACGTCGCGGACAGCGTGGACACCGCCGTCCGGGCGGTGACGCTCGCCCTCACGCGGCCCGTCCAGAAGATCTCCGGCCTCGCCGCGGGCATCGCCCACGGGCTGGCCTCCCTGCGGGTGCGCAAGAGCCCGCGCGCCGCGTACGCGACGGCGCGCGACGCGGCCCAGCGCCGGGAGGCGGAGATCGCGGACGAGCTGCGGCGAGAGGGCGGCACGCGTGGCGGCTGACGCGATCTCGCTCTCGATACCGCACACGGAGCCGTTCCACGGGGTGGCACGGCTCGTCGTCGGCGGCCTGGCCGCGCGCCTCGACCTCTCCTACGAGCACCTCGAGGACCTCCAGCTCGCCGTCCTGACCGTGCTCGATCGGCATGGGTACGTGACCGCGCCCGACGTCACCGTCCGGCTGCTCGTCGAGCCGGGCCTCGTGGGGATCGCCGTCGGCCCCGTGGACGTCGACGTCGTCCGCGCCGAGCTCGAGCGGGAGCGCGAGGACGGCGTCTCGCTCCGCCGGCTCCTCGAGACGGTCGTCCACTCGGTCTCGCTCGAGGAGCGCGACGGCGGCCACTGGCTCCGCTTGGACAAGCGCGTGCTCGCGGGCAGCGCCGAGCCAGTCGGGGAGGAGGCGTGAGGGAGGCGGGCGCGAGGACCGACCGCGACCTCCTGCGCCGCTACCACGAGCGCGGCGACCTGGAGGCCCGCGAGCGCCTGATCGAGCAGTACCTCCCGCTCGTCCGCTCGCTCGCACGCCGCTACGCGAACCGGGGCGAGCAGCTCGAGGACCTCGTGCAGGTCGGCTGCATCGGGCTCATCAAGGCCATCGACCGCTTCGACGTCGACCGCGGCGTCGAGCTCACGACCTACGCGACGCCGAACGTCATCGGCGAGATCAAGCGCCACTTCCGCGACAAAGGCTGGTCGGTGCGCGTGCCGCGCGGCCTGCAGGAGCTCAACGTCCGGCTCTCGCAGCTCCTCGAGCAGCTCACGATCCAGCTCGAGCGCTCGCCGACGATCGCCGAGCTCGCCAAGGCGGCGGGCGTGGACGAGGAGGACGTGCTCGAGGCCCTCGAGTCGGGTCAGGCCTACACGACGGTCTCGCTCTCGGCGCCGGCCGGGCAGGGCGAGGACTCCGACCTCGACCCGCTCGAGTCGCTCGGCGAGCTCGAGCACGAGTACGAGGTGAGCGAGGACAGGGCCATCCTCGCGCCGGGGCTCAGGGCCCTCGACGAGCGCGAGCGCCGCATCATCCACCTCCGCTTCTGGGAGGGCCTGACGCAGTCCCAGATCGCGCAGCAGGTCGGGATCTCGCAGATGCACGTCTCGCGGCTCATCCGCCGCTCGCTGGAGAAGGTGCGCGAGGAGATCGCCACCGGCGGCAACGTCTCCTGAGGCGGCGCTCGGCGGCCGCCGCCGCACACCTAGAATCGAGACGTGCGCACGTCGGCGGAGCTGCGTGAAGGCTTCCTCTCGTTCTTCGAGGACCGCGGCCACCGACGGTTTCCCTCCTGGCCGCTGATCCCGCCGCCCGAGGACCCCTCGACCCTCTTCGTCTCCGCCGGCATGCAGCCGCTCAAGCCCTACTTCTCGGGGGCGAAGGAGCCGCCCGCGCCGCGCTTCACGACCGTGCAGAAAGTGCTGCGCGCGGGCGGGAAGGACACCGACCTCGACGAGGTCGGCCTGACGGCGCGGCACGCCTCGATGTTCGAGATGCTCGGCAACTTCTCGTTCGGCGACTACTTCAAGGACGGCGCGATCGACTACGCCTGGGAGTTCGTCACCGAGCACATGGGGCTCGAGCCCGAGCGGCTCTGGGCGACCGTCTTCGCCGGCGACCCGGAGCTCGGGCTCGGCGAGGACGAGGTCGCCGTCGCCGGCTGGCTGCGGAAGGGGCTGCCGCGCGAGCGGATCGTCGCGTTCCCGCGCTCGGACAACTTCTGGGGGCCGGCGGGCGAGACCGGCCCCTGCGGCCCCTGCTCGGAGCTCCACTACGACCGCGGCGAGGAGCTCGGGTGCGGCCATCCCGACTGCGGGCCGAACTGCGAGCGCTGTGACCGCTTCATCGAGTTCTGGAACCTCGTCTTCATGGAGTTCGACCTGCACGCCGACGGCACGCTCACGCCCCTCCCGAAGCAGAACATCGACACGGGCCTGGGGCTCGAGCGCGGCGCGATGCTGCTCCAGGGCGCCGACTCGATCTTCGACACGGACGGCTTCCGCCTGATCATGGACTGGATCGAGCGCGAGTCCGGAGCCGCCTACGGCTCCTCGCCGGCGGCGACGAAGGCGCACCGCGTCCTCAGCGACCACGGGCGCGGCATGACGTTCCTCGTCGCCGAGGGCGTGAGGCCGTCGAACGAGGGCCGCGGCTACGTCCTCCGACGGCTCATCCGGCGGGCCGTACAGCACGCCCGCCGCATCGGCCTCGACGGCGTCTACCGGCTTCCTGCGGTCGTCGTCGAGCAGATCGGGCCCTGGTACCCCGAGGTCGTCGAGCACGCGGACGAGATCGCGCGCGTCGTCCGGGCCGAGGAGGAGCGGTTCGCCGAGACGCTCGAGCGCGGCCTGCGGGAGTTCGAGGCCCTCTCGGGTCGGCCGTCCGTCGACGCGGCCGACGCCTTCCGCCTGGCCGCCACCTACGGCTTCCCCATCGAGCTGACCGTCGAGCTCGCGGGCGAGCGCGGCCAGGCCGTGGACGTCGACGGCTTCCGCCAGGAGATGGCGCGGCACCGCGAGATCTCACGCTCCGGCGGCGAGCAGGGCGAGCTCCAGCGCGCGGCCGCGTTCGCGGCCGCGGCCGGCTTCGCGACCGAGTTCGTCGGCTACGAGAAGCTCGAGGTCCTGACGGAGATCGGCGCGCTCGAGGAGCTCGGGGACGGCGTCTTCCTCGCGAAGCTGCGCGAGTCGCCCTTCTACCCGGAGGGCGGCGGCCAGGTGAGCGACGCCGGCTTCGTCGAGAAGGACGGGACGCGGGCGGATCTCGTCTCTGCGTTCCGCCTCGGGGACGACCAGGCGCTCCTCCTCGAGGGCCGCGACTTCGCCGCCGGCGACCGCGTGAAGGCGGTCGTGCCCTGGAGCGTCCGCTTCCCGACGATGGCGAACCACACCGCGACGCACCTGCTCCACGCGGCTCTCAGGGAGGCGCTCGGCGACCACGTGCGCCAGGCAGGCTCCGCCGTGCGGCCCGACAAGCTCCGCTTCGACTTCACCCACGGGCAGGCGCTCACGCAGGACGAGCGCGAGCGCGTGGAGGAGATCGTCAACGAGCGGGTCTTCGAGAACCGGCCCGTGCGCGCGCTCCTCACCACCCTCGAGGAGGCACGGACGCTCGGGGCGACGATGCTCTTCGGCGAGAAGTACGGCGACGTCGTCCGCCTCGTCGAGGTGGAAGGCGTCTCCCGCGAGCTCTGCGGCGGCACGCACGTCCGCACGACCGCCGAGATCGGGCCGTTCGCCATCCTCTCGGAAGGATCCGTGGGCTCGGGCGTCCGGCGCATCGAGGCGGTCACGTCCGGCGAGGCGTTCGCGTACCTGCGCAGCCGCGCCCACGAGGCCGACGAGCTCCGACACGAGCTCGAGGAGGCTCGTAAGGGCGCGAAGCGCGCACCCGCGGCCCCGCAGGCCAAGGTCGTGAACGAGCGGGAGCACGAGGTCGACGGCGTGCGCGTCTACCTCGCCGAGGTCGAGAACGCCGACGCCGACGCCCTGCTCGAGGTCTCCGACCGCGAGAAGCACCGGCGCAGCCCGGCGGCGGTCGTCCTCGGCGCGCGCGACGACGGCCGCGTCCACCTGGTCGTGAACGTCGACCCCGCGGTGGTGGAGCGGGGAGTGAACGCGTCGGAGGTCGTGCGGGCGGCGGCAGCGCTCGTGGGTGGCGGCGGCGGCGGACGGCCCACGATGGCCCGCGCCGGCGGCCGGGACCCCGGGAAGCTCGACGCGGCGCTCGCCGAGGCGGAGAGGGCGGTCCTCGCTGCGCTCCGTTGAGACCCAGCTCGAGACGCTCCGGCGGGAGAACGAGCGGCTCCGCCTCGTCGCCGCGCACGACCGGCGGCTGCTCGACATCGTCCTCGAGCAGAGCCCGCACGGCGTGATCATGAGCGACGCGAAGGGCAGGCTCGTCCTCCAGAACGAGGCGGCGGAGCGCATCTGGGCGGGGAGCGCGACGGCCGAGAGCGTCTCCGAGTGGGGGCGGTACCGGGCGTTCCACCCCGACGGCCGGCCGTTCGAGGGGGCGGACTGGGCCATGGCCCGCTGCCTGGAGCGGCAGGAGGTGGTCGAGGCGGAGGAGTTCCACATCCAGCGCTTCGACGGCAGCCTCGGCTGGCTCGTGGGCAGCTCGGCCCCCCTCCTGGGGGAGGCCGGCGAGCTGCTCGGCGCCGTCTCCATCTTCGTCGACGTGACCGAGCTCAAGCAGGTCGAGGCCGACAACCGGCGGCGTGCGCTCGAGATCAACGACGATGTCGTGCAGGGCGTGACGGCGGCCCGCATCGCGCTCGAGGTCGACCGGCCCGACGACGCGCGCGAGTCGCTCGCCGAGGCGCTCGCGGCCGCGCGGAAGATCGTGAACGACCTGCTCGGGGGCGGGCCGCTCCCGGCCGGGACGCTGAGGCGGAGCGACCCGGCAGACCCCGCGTGAGCCCCCGGGTCCTCCTCTGCGACGACTCCGGGACGCTCCGGGAGCTCCTGCGCGTCGTGCTCGAGCTGGAGGGGCACGAGGTCGTCGCCGAGGCCGAGAACGGGGCCGAGGCCGTCGCCGCCGCCGAGCGCGAGCAGCCCGACATCGTGCTCCTCGACCTCTCCATGCCCGTCATGGACGGGCTGGAGGCCCTCCCGGAGATCCGCCGCGTCGCGCCTGCCTCCAGGGTGGTGGTCTTCTCCGGCTTCGACAACGAGGCCCTCGTCGCCAGGGCGCTCGAGCTCGGCGCGATCCGGTACGTGGCGAAGGGCGGCGACCCCGACGAGATCGTGGGCGCGGTGTCGGAGGCGGCGGCGGCCTGAGGGGCGGCGCCCGTAGAATCGGCCCGCGGTGAAGGTCCTCGCCCTCGACTACGGCTCCGCGCGGACCGGCGTCGCGGTCTCGGACCCCACGGGGACGGTCGCCCGGCCGCTCGAGGTCGTCGAGCGCGCCTCGACGCAGGCGGGCATCGCCCGGGTGCTCGAGCTCGCGCGGCGGGAGGGGGTCGAGCGGGTCGTCGTCGGCCTCCCCGTGACGCTGCGCGGCGAACACGGCGCCCAGGCGGAGGAGACGGAGCGGTTCGTCGAGCGCCTGCGGGCCGCCTCGGACCTCCCCGTCGAGGTCTTCGACGAGCGCTTCACGACGGCTCTCGCTCGGGCGGGGGGCGGGCGGGCGCCCGAGGACGCCCTCGCCGCCGCCCACCTCCTGAGCGGCTACCTGCAGTGGAAGGCGAGCGTCCCCCCGACCTAAGACGGGAGCACCGCCGGCGGGGCGGCCGGGTCGCGGCGCTCCTCGGCGTGCTCCTCGGCTTCGGCCTCGCGGCCGCGATCGCCTACGCCGTCGTCGGCCTCTCGACGGGCGGGGGGACGAGCGCCGAGGACGGCGTCGCGAGCACGGGGGGTACGGAGACGGGGCCGCCGAAGCCGAGGCTGCGCATCGTCTTCCCGGAGGGCTTCACGCGCGAGGAGATGGCGAGGCGGATCACGGCGGTGAACGAGATCGCCGAGGAGCGGCGGGGCATCTCGCCCTCTCTCCGCGCCCGTGCCTACCTCGAGGCCTCGGCGCGCGCCCGGACCCTGCCCGTCGGCTTCGAGGAGGTGGACGCGCCCCACCTCGAGGGCTTCCTCTTCCCGGCGACGTACACGTTCGACGAGGACACGACCTCCCGCGAGCTCGTGGAGCTCCAGCTCTCGGCCTTCGAGGGCGCCTGGACGAAGGTGGACGTGGCGGACGCGGGCAAGAGGAACCTCACCGCCTACGACGTCCTCGTGATCGCGTCGATGGTGGAGAAGGAGGTGCAGGTCCCCCGCGAGCGGCCCCTCGTGGCGGCCGTCATCTACAACCGCCTCAGGGCCGGGATGCCGCTCGGGATCGACGCCACCATCCGCTACGGCCTCGACATCCCGCCGACGGAGCCGATCCTCCAGAGCCAGCTCGAGTCGGACAACCCGTACAACACGCGGAACCGAACGGGCCTGCCGCCGACCCCGATCGCGAACCCGGGCCTCGCCTCCATGCAGGCGGCCGCGCACCCGGCCGACGTGGACTTCCTCTACTTCGTGCGCAAGCCGGACTGCAAGAGCCACTTCTTCACGGCGAGCGAGCAGGAGTTCCTCGACTACCCGCGCGCCGGCCTCCAGTGCGGCTAGGCGGGGGGACGCGGCTCGTCGGCATCCTCGGGTGGCCGGTCGCCCACTCGCTCTCGCCCCGGATGCAGAATGCCGCCTTCGCCGCGGCCGGGCTCGACTGGGTCTACGTCCCGCTTCCCGTCGAGCCTCGGCGGGCCGAGACTGCCGTCGCGGGGCTCGTGGCGCTCGGCTTCGCCGGGGCGAACGTGACCATCCCGCACAAGACCGCGGTCGTCGCCTACTGCGACGAGCTCGACCCCGTGGCGGAACGCTGCGGCTCCGTCAACACGCTCGTCGTCAGGGAGGGGCGCGTGCTCGGGTCGAGCACGGACGGGGAGGCCGTCGTCGGCGCCGTCGAGGCCGAGGGGGCACGCGTGCTCGTCCTCGGCGCCGGCGGAGCCGCGGTGGCCGTCGCCACCGCGCTCGCGGACGCCGGCTGCGCGTCGCTCCGGATCGCGGCGCGCTCGCCCGAGAAGGCGCACGCCCTCGCGCTGCGGCTCCTCGCGCTCGCCCCCGACCGGGCGGTCGGCGCGGCCGCGGGCTGGCCCCCTCCCGTCGAGGACGCCGACCTCGTCGTCCAGGCGACCCCGGTGCGGGACGACCCGCTCGTAGAGCTCGGGGCCGTGCGGCAGGTCGTCGACCTCGCCTACGGGGCGGACGGCGCCGAGACCGCGCTCGTGCGCGCCGCCCGTGCGGCCGGCTGCGAGCGCGTCGTCGACGGCCTCGACGTCCTCGTCGCCCAGGGCGCCGCCTCGTTCGCGCGCTGGACCGGCCGCGCCGCGCCCGTCGAGGCGATGCGCGCGGCCGTGCGCGAGACCGCGTGACACGGTGTCACGTGAACGGGGGCGCGCGTCTCGAGCCCCACGCGGCGCGTTCCTTCACGGTTCCGTCACGTCGCCTCGACGAGGAGCGCCGTGCAACGTGGGCCGCCCCCGGGCGCCCGGAGGCCGCGAGGGCGCGCCGGGTCCGGCGCGTCGTAGTCTTCCTCGCGTGAAGCTCACGCTCGTCACCGCGGGCGAGTCGCACGGCCCTGCGCTCGTCGCGATCGTCGCGGGCCTGCCCGCCGGGCTCGTGCTCGAGCGGGCGCGGATCGAGGAGGACCTGCGCCGCCGCCAGCAGGGGTACGGCCGGAGCCCTCGCCAGCAGATCGAGACCGACGAGGTCGAGGTGCTCGCCGGCTTGCGGCACGGGCGGACGCTCGGGACGCCGCTGACGCTCCTCGTCCGCAACCGCGACCACAAGAACTGGACCTGGGGCATGAGCCCCTGGCCGCCGGCGGGCGAGCCGGCCGGCAAGGGGAAGGAGCCGGTGACGCTCCCCCGGCCGGGGCACGCGGACCTCGCCGGGGCGATGAAGTACGGCCTCGCGGACGTCCGCGACGCGCTCGAGCGCGCGAGCGCGAGGCACACGGCCGTGGTCGTCGCCGCCGGAGCGGTGGCGAAGGCCCTGCTGGCCGAGATCGGCGTGCGCGTCGAGAGCCACGTCGTCACCGAGGGCCTCGAGCGTCGGATCGACGAGGCGCGCGCCGAGCGGGACACGGTCGGCGGCGTCGTCGAGGTGCGCGCCGGCGGCGTCCCCCCGGGGCTCGGCTCCTACGCGACGAAGGAGGAGCGGCTCGACGCTCGCCTCGCCTGGACGCTCATGGGCACGCAGGCCGTCAAGGGCGTCGAGATCGGCGAGGGCTTCGCGCTGGCCGAGCGGCGCGGCTCCGAGGCCCACGACGAGATCGTCCGCGGCGAGGGCGGCTACCGCCGCGAGACCAACCGCGCGGGCGGGATCGAGGCCGGCGTTTCGAACGGCGAGGCCATCGTCGTCCGCGCGGCCATGAAGCCGCTCCCCACCCTGATGAAGCCGCTGCGCTCGGCCGACCTCGAGACCGGCGAGCCGGCGCAGGCCCTCGTCGAGCGCTCGGACGTCGCGGCGGTCGAGGCGCTCGCCGTCGTCGCCGAGGCGTGCGTCGCCTTCGAGCTCGCCGGCGCCGCGCGCGAGAAGTTCGGCGGCGACGCGCTCGCCGACTTCGTCGCGGCGTGGCGGGCCTACGTCGAGCGCATCCCGTGGTCGGCGCGCTAGGGCGCCACGTCGCGCTCGCCGGCTTCATGGGAGCCGGGAAGTCGACCGTCGGCGCCCGCGTCGCCGAGCGCACGGCGCGGCCGTTCGTCGACCTGGACGCCGTCATCGAGCAGGGCCGGGTCCCCATCCCGGAGCTCTTCGCGCGCGGCGAGGCGGAGTTCCGGCGGATCGAGGAGCTGACGCTCGCCGAGGTCCTCGCGGGGCCCGAGGCGGTCATCGCCCTCGGCGGCGGCGCGGTCCTCTCGCCGCTCAGCCGGGAGCGTCTGCGGGCGCGCGCGTTCACGGTCTACCTCGACGTCGACGTGGAGACCGCCTGGAGGCGCGCCCGCGAGACGAACCGCCCCCTGGCCCGGCGAGAGGACGACTTCCGGCGTCTGTACGAGTCCCGCCAGGCCGTGTACGCGCAGGCGGCGGACGGCGTCGCCCGCGACGCGGACGACGTGCTCCTCGCGGCGCTCGGCATTCGCCTCCGCGGCGCCGTGGACGTCCCCGGCCCTGCCGCGGTCGTCGCCGACGAAGGCGTGGCGGCGCTGCACCCAGCGCCCGTCGAGGCCCCCGTCCACCACGTGCCCGCCGGCGAGGCCGCGAAGACCCTCGCGGTCGTCGAGCGGCTCTGGCGCGAGCTCGCCGTCGGCCGGGACGGGACGGTCGTCGCCTTCGGCGGCGGCTCGACGAGCGACGTCGCAGGCTTCGTCGCAGCGACGTACCTCCGCGGCGTGCCCTGGGTCGCGGTGCCGACGACGCTCACCGGTCAGGTCGACGCCGCCGTCGGCGGCAAGACGGGGATCAACACGGAGGAGGGCAAGAACCTCGCCGGCGCCTTCCACTTCCCCCGGTCGGTCGTGATCGACCCCGACGTCCTCGCCACCCTCCCCGAGCGGGAACGGCGCGCCGGCATGGCGGAGGTCGTCAAGACGGGCCTGCTCGCCGGCCGGCCCCTCTGGGAGCTCCCGGAGGAGGAGATGATCCGCGCGTGCGCGTCCCACAAGGCCGGCGTCGTCCTCTCGGATCCGTACGAGACCGAGGGCCGACGCGACGTCCTCAACCTCGGGCACACGTTCGCGCACGCGCTCGAGGCCGGCTGCGAGTACCGGATCGGGCACGGCGAGGCGGTGGCGCTCGGGCTCCTGGCCGCGCTCCGCCTCTCCGGCCTGCCGACCGACGCGGTCGAAGAGGTCTTGCGCCCCGCGCCCGTCGCGGCCGACCTCGACCGAGCGTGGTCGGCGCTCAAGCGCGACAAGAAGGGGGAGGGCGTCTTCGTCCTCCTCGAGGCGCCGGGAAGGCCGGTCGTCACGACCGTGCCGGACGACGACGCCCGCCTGGCGCTCGCCGCGCTCGTCCGGCAGTAGACTCGCCCGCGATGCAGGTGGCCGTCATCAACGGCGTGAACCTCGACGTGCTCGCGCAGCGCGATCCGGCGCTCTACGGAGGGCTCGGCCTGCGGGAGCTCGAGACGCAGATCTACGCCTGGGCGCGCGAGATGGGCTTCACGGCCCGCTGCTTCCAGACGAACCACGAGGGCCAGTTCGTGGAGTGGTGCCACGACGCCGGCCGCTGGGCAGACGGGCTCGTGGTCAACCCGGGCGCGTGGTCGCACTACAGCTACGCGATCCACGACGCGCTCGAGGTCGTGGACGTCCCGGTCGTCGAGGTGCACCTCTCGAGCGTCGAGGAGCGCGAGGAATGGCGGCGCCGGTCCGTCATCGCCGACTGCGTCGTGCAACGGATCACCGGCAAGGGCCCGGAGGGGTACCGCGAGGCGCTCGCGTACCTCAAGGAGCACATGTGACGGAGCGCGTCGAGCGGCTCCGCGCGGAGCTCGACCGCGTGGGCGCCGCGACGTTCCTCGTCACGAGCCCGGTCAACGTCCGCTACCTGACCGGGTTCGCGAGCTCGAACGCGGCCCTCCTCGTCGGGCGCGAGAGCCTGACGGTCGCGACCGACGGCCGCTACGCCGAGGCCGCGCGCGGGCTTCCGGGCGTCGAGCTGGCCGTTGCCGACCGCGACCTCCTCGGCTGGCTCGGCGCACGCCTCGGCGAGCTCGCTGCGGCTCCGGTCGCGTTCGAGGCCGAGACGGTCACGGTCCGCGGGCACGAGGCGCTCGCGGCGGACGGGACGGAGCTCGTCCCGACGGACGGCGTCGTCCTCGGCCTGCGGGCGGTGAAGGACGACGGTGAGCTCGACGCAGTCCGCCGTGCCGCGCGCGTCACCACGGAGGCGTACGAGCGGCTCGCGCAGGAGTCCCTCGCCGGGCGGACCGAGGCGGAGGTCGCCTGGTGGCTCGAGCGCACGCTCCGCGAGGAGGGCGCCGACAGCCTCGCGTTCCCGGTGATCGTCGCCTCGGGGCCGAACGCGGCGCTCCCGCACCACCATCCGGGTCCGCGCGAGATCGGCACGGGCGAGACGGTGATCGTCGACGCCGGCGCGCTCGTGGACGGCTACTGCGCCGACTGCACGCGGACGTTCGCCACCGGCGTGCTCCCCGAGCGCCTCCAGGAGGCCTACGCCCTCTGCCTGTCCGCGCAGGAGGGCGCGCTCGCCGCCGTCGCGCCGGGCGCCCGCGGCGCCGAGCTCGACGCGGCGGCGCGCGCGCAGATCGAGGACTCGGGCCTCGCGCCCGTCCTGCACGGGCTCGGCCACGGGGTGGGGCTCGAGGTGCACGAGCTGCCCGTCCTGCGGCCCACCTCGACCGACGTGCTCGCCGCCGGGAACGTCGTCACCGTCGAGCCGGGCGTCTACCTGGCCGGCGAGGGCGGCGTCCGGATCGAGGACCTCGTCATCGTGGGGGAGGACGGACCGGAGGTGCTGACGGCGATGACGAAGGACCTCCTGATCCTGGACTGAGCGCGTCGGACGGGCACTAGACTGGCGTCCGTGGCCGAGACGGTCTCCACGAACCAGTTCAAGAACGGCATGCACGTCGAGCTCGACGGCCAGGTCTGGCGCATCGTCGAGTTCCAGCACGTCAAGCCCGGCAAGGGCGGCGCGTTCGTGCGCACGAAGCTCAAGAACCTCGGGTCGGGCTCGGTCGTGGACAAGACGTTCCGCGCCGGGGAGAAGATGCCGCGCGTCCACACGGAGACGAAGAACGTCCAGTACCTCTACGACGCGGGCGACGAGGTCGTCTTCATGGACCAGGAGACGTACGAGCAGCTCTCGCTCCCGCGCGCGGACGTCGCGGAGGAGCTCGACTTCCTGCAGCCGTCCGCGACCGTGCAGCTCCTGACGGTCGACGGCCGCCCGGGCGGCATCCAGCTGCCGGCGTCGGTCGAGCTGACGGTCGCCGACACCGAGCCGGGCGTCCGCGGCGACACGGTCTCGAACGTGACGAAGCCGGCGACGCTCGAGACCGGCGCCGTCGTGCACGTGCCGCTGTTCGTCAACGCCGGCGAGCGCATCAAAGTCGACACGCGCGAGCGTCGGTACATCTCGAGGGCCTAGCGGTGCCGCAGCTCGTCGACACGACGATCCGGCTGCTCTCGCAGGAGCCGCTCACGGAACGTGTCTCCGCGGCCGGCCTGTACGAGCTCGCCACGGAGCTCGACGCGGCCGGCTTCGCGTGCCTCGAGGTCTCCGGCGGCGGCTGCTTCGACGCCGCGGTCCGGCGAGGGGTCGAGAGTCCCTGGGAACGGATTCGCTCCATCCGCGCACGGTGCTCGACCCCGCTCGGGATGGCTCTCCGCGGGCGCTTCCTCGTCGGCGCGCGGCCCGTCTCCGGCGACCTCGTGCGCCGCTTCATCGCGAGCGCCGCCGGAAGCGGGATCGACGTGTTCCGCATCCACGATCCGCTCAACGACCTCACGAACCTCCGCGACGCGGCGGACGCGATCCGCGAGGCGGGGAAGGAGCTCTCGATCGGGCTCGTGCACAACCCGGGCCCCGCCGGGGACACCGAGCTCCTGCTCGAGCGCGCGCACGGGCTGGCGGACCTCGGGGCAGCGCGCGTGCTCATCCACGATCCCGCGAGCTCACTCGACCCGGCGAAGGCACGGAGCCTCGTCGAGCGCGTCGGCGAGGCGAGCGGTCTGCCGGTCGGCCTCCATTGCCAGGGCGCGGGGGGCGTGGCGCTCGCCGCGGCGATCGAGGCCGTCCGGGCGGGGGCCGCCTACGTCGCCTGCGCGCTCTATCCGGTCGCGCTCTCCCTCCACCGTGTCTCCGCGGAGGCGCTCGTGCGCTCGCTCGCCGGTCTCGGGATGGACACGCCGGTCGACCTCGACCGACTCTGGCGCGGCTCCGAGCTCGTCGATCAGGCGCTCGGCGACGAGCCGGTGCCTCCGCTGTCGCCTCGAGTCGCGGTGCGGGCGGCCGAGTACAGCCTCCCGGCCGGCCTCGTGGCCGAGCTCGACGGAAGCCTCCGCGCGCACGCGTCCTCCGACCGCCTCGACGAGGTGCTCGAGGAGCTCACCACCATTCGCCGCGAGTGCGGCTGGCCGCCCCTCGCGTCCCCCATCGGCCAGGTGCTCGGGTCGCAGGCGCTCCTCCACGTCCTCTCGGCCCAGCGCTGGCGCTTCGTCGTCGACGAGCTGCGCGACCTCGTCGAGGGGCGCTACGGCTCCCCGCCCGCGGAGATCGACGCGACGGTGCGGCGCGCGATCCAGCTCCTCGGAGACGGCGGCGCGGCCCCGCCGGTCGGCCCGGCCGAGCTCGACGAGCTCCGCGCGCAGGCGGAGGGGCTCGCCGCGAGCGAGGAGGAGCTCCTGCTCCTCGCCCTCTACGGCGGCGACGTCGAGCCGCTGCTGCGATCCGTGCGCGCCCGCGGCCGCCGCGACGAGTCCGAGGCCGCCGGCCTCACGCCCGGGGAGGCGGAGCGGCTGCGCGAGATCATCCGCGTCGTCCAGGAGTCCGGGATCGCGGAGGTGACGATCGAGGAGGGCGAGATGCGCGTCACCGTGCGCCGGAGCGACGAGCGCGCCGAGGGATCGCTCGCCCGCGTCGCCGTGCCGACGGCCCCCGTGCACGAGGAGCCCGAGGGAGCGACGGAGCCGCCGAGCGACGTCATCCGCGTGGAGTCGCCGATGGTGGGCACCTTCTACCGGGCCCCGCAGCCCGGAGCCGAGCCGTTCGTCGAGGAAGGCGACACGGTCGGCCCCGGTCAGACGCTCTGCGTCCTCGAGGCGATGAAGCTCATGAACGAGGTCCAGGCCGAGCGCGAGGCGGTCGTGCGCCGGATCTGCGTCGAGAACGCGGAGCCGGTCGAGTACGGGCAGCTCCTCTTCGAGCTCGAGCCGCTGAACGGGCGGCCCCTCGACGCGCTCTAGTGCCGCTCCGACACGCCTCCATCTTCTTGGGGCACCCCGGCCCACCACCCGCTTCCGAGCGTAACGGCCGCCGACGCGCGCGTGGCGCGCGAATCGTGCCGAATGTTGCGCGGGCCGTCACGATCGAGACACGGCATCCGTGTTCCGCCGGCTCCTGATCGCCAACCGCGGCGAGGTCGCCGTGCGGATCGTGCGCGCGTGCCGCGACCTCGGGGTCGAGCCTGTCGCCGTCTACTCGACCGTCGACCGCGACTCCCTGCACGTCCGCCTCGCGGGCCAGGCGGTCCACATCGGCCCGCCCCCGGCCGCGCAGAGCTACCTGAACGTCGCCGCGCTCGTCGCCGCCGCGAACATCACCGGCTGCGACGCGGTGCACCCCGGCTGGGGCTTCCTCGCCGAGAACGCCGCCTTCGCGGCCGCGTGCGAGGACAACGACCTCGCCTTCGTCGGCCCGCGGCCCGAGTCGATCGAGATCATGGGCGACAAGATCCGCGCCAAGGAGACCGTCGCGGCCGCCGGCCTGCCCCTCGTGCCCGGCTCGAACGGCGCCGCATCACTCGCCGAGGTGCGCGCGCTCGCGGGCGACGTGGGCTTCCCGCTCCTCCTCAAGGCCTCCGCGGGCGGCGGCGGCCGCGGGATGCGCCTCGTCGCCGGGCCGGACGAGCTCGAGGCCGCCTACGCGACCGCGGCGAACGAGGCCGAGGCCGCGTTCTCGGACGGCTCTCTCTACGTCGAGCGCGCGATCGTGGGCGCGCGCCACGTCGAGGTGCAGGTGCTCGGCGACGGCGAGGGCGGCGTCCTCACGCTCGGCGAGCGCGACTGCTCGATCCAGCGACGGCACCAGAAGCTCGTCGAGGAAGGGCCGTCGCCGGCCGTCTCCGCGGAGCTGCGCAGGGAGATGGAGGCCGCGGCCCGCCGGGCGACCGAGGCGCTTCGCTACCGCGGGGCCGGGACGATCGAGTTCCTCCTGGACGAGGCGGGCCGCTTCTACTTCATCGAGATGAACACACGGCTCCAGGTCGAGCATCCGGTGACCGAGCTCGTCACGGGCGTCGATCTGGCGCAGGCGCAGATCCGCGTCGCGGCCGGCGAAGGCCTGCCCATGGAGGGGCGGGCGGAGCTCCGGGGCCACGCGCTCGAGTTCCGCATCAACGCCGAGGACCCCAGGCGCGGCTTCCTCCCGGCGCCGGGCACGGTCACGCGGTTCCGTCCTCCGCTCGGGCCCGGCGTGCGGGTCGACACGCACGTCGAGGACGGCGCCGTGATCCCGCCCCACTACGACTCGCTCGTCGCCAAGGTCGTCGTCTGGGCGGAGGACCGGCCGGCCGCGCTCCGCCGCGCCGGGCGCGCCCTGAGAGAATTCGAGCTCGAGGGAGTACCCACGACACGCGACCTGGCCATCGACATCCTCGGGAGCGAGGAGTTCGTGAGCGGGCGGTACACGACCGCCTTCCTCGGCGAGGCGGCCGATGGGCTGCCGTCGCTGGCGGGGGAGGCTCCGTGACGAGCCGCCGGGCGGCCCGGCGCCTCGCGCTCGAGCTCCTCTACCAGTGGGACCTCACCCGCCAGCCGCTCACGAGCCTCCACGAGGGCGAGGTCGACCCCTTCGCCCTCGAGCTCGCCCGGGGAGTCGCCGCGCGGGCGCCCGAGCTGGACCGCCGCCTCGACGAGGCCTCGGACGAGTGGCGCGCCGACCGGCTCGGCGTCGTCGAGCGCAACGTCGTCCGCATGGGTCTCTTCGAGCTCGAGCGCGGCGACGTGCCGCCCGAGGTGGCCGTCGCCGAGGCCGTCGCGCTCGCGAAGCGCTACGCGAGCGAGGACGCGGGCCGGCTCGTCAACGGGATCCTCGGACGGGTGCTGAGAGAGGCGACGAGCCGGTGAGCGCCCCGGATCCCGTCGCCCGCCTCCAGGGTCTCCTCGACAAGATCGAGGCCGCCCGCGGCGAGCTCGAGCGCGTCGAGGACCCCGACCGGGCCGTCGAGATCCTGCAGAGGCTCTCGGAGCTGGCGCAGGACGTGCAGGCGGAGGTCGAGCGCGCCCGCGGGGACGCCGATGCGTCGCCCTGACGACCTCCGCGGCCTCGCCGAGGAGTTCCTCGCCGGACTCCCGTTCGCGGCCGAGCTCGGCAAGCTCGACGAGGCGCTCCGGTACTCGCTTCTGGGCGGCGGCAAGCGGATTCGCCCCGTCCTCTGCCTGGCGACCGGGGAGGCGCTCGGGCACGAGCCCGAGGAGCTGCTTCCGGCGGCGTGCTCGCTCGAGCTCGTGCACACGTTCAGCCTCGTCCACGACGACCTCCCGGCGCTCGACGACGACGACCTGCGGCGCGGCCAGCCGAGCGCGCACGTCCGCTTCGGCGAGGACGTCGCCATCCTCGCCGGCGACGCCCTCCTGGCGGAGGCCTTCCGCCTCGCCCTGCGCTACCCGTCGCCTCTCGTCGCGCGGGAGCTGGCCGAGGCGACCCTCGGCATGATCGGAGGCCAGTACCTCGACGTCACGACCGACGGGGACCTCGACGCGGCCGGGCTGCGCCGGCTCCACGCGCTCAAGACCGGACGGCTGCTCTGCGCCGCGGTCACGACCGCGACCGCGGTCGCGGGCCTCGGCGAGGAGGAGCGCGCTCCCTGGCGCTCGCTCGGCGAGGAGGTCGGCCTCCTCTTCCAGATCGTCGACGACGTGCTCGACGCGACCGGGACTGCCGAGGAGCTGGGCAAGACGCCCGGCAAGGACGAGGCCGCGGGCAAGGTCACCTACGTCTCGCTCCACGGGCTCGAGCGGGCTCGCGAGCTGGCGGCCGAGGCGCGCGCGCGCGTCGACGACCGTCTCGCCGCCCTCCCGGGCGACACGTCCGTGCTCGCCGCGCTCGTGGGGGCGATCCACGACCGCCGCGCGTAGCGATCCGGGTCGCGCGCGGACTCGCGTCTGCGCGGCCCGGCGGCTGGGAGGGCCGGACGCCGGCGAGGCCCACCTTTGTCGAGGTCGCGCGGCGGCGCCGCGGCGCACGCCGACCGTTCGGCTCGAGCCCGCTCCCGCCTCGGGGGCGCGGATTCGTGACAGTTCCGACGCCCGCCGAGCGGGTACGCTCCCGCCGTGAGCGCGAAGAAGCGGCTGGACGTGCTGCTCGTGGAGCGCGGCCTCGCCGAGACCCGCTCGCAGGCGCAGGCGCTCGTGCTCGCGGGCCGTGTCAAGGGGTTCACGAAGGCCGGGGAGCAGGTCGAGGAGGGAGCCGACCTCGAGGTCGCCGAGCGGCCGCGCTTCGTGTCGCGGGGCGGCGAGAAGCTCGCGCACGCGCTCGAGGAGCTCGGCATCGACGTCGCCGGCGAGGACTGCCTCGACGTCGGCGCCTCGACCGGCGGCTTCACCGACTGCCTCCTCCAGGCCGGCGCCGCGCGGGTCTGCGCGCTGGACGTCGGCTACGGACAGCTCCACCCACGCCTGCGCGGCGACCCGCGCGTGACCGTGCTCGAGCGGGTGAACGTCCGTCACCTCCGCTGCGAGGACTTGCCCTTCCGGCCGACGTTCGTCACCTGCGACGTCTCCTTCGTCGGTCTCGCGAAGGCGCTGCCCCCGGCGCTCGCGTGCGCAGCGCCGGGCTGGCGCGCGGTCGTCCTCGTCAAGCCGCAGTTCGAGGCGGGCCCGGCCGAGGTCGGCAAGGGCGGCGTCGTCCGGGACCCCGCCGTCCGCCGGCGCGTCGTCGACGAGGTCGCATCGGCGGCGCCGTCGTGGGGCGCGCGGATCCTCGGCGCGACGGAGTCGTCCCTCCGCGGGCCGAAGGGGAACGTCGAGTCGCTCCTCTACCTCGCCGACGCGGACGGGTAGGCGCGGTGCCCGAGGTCCGCAGGCTCGGAGTGATGGAGACGCACGGCCGCCGCCAGGCCGTCACCGAGGCTCGCGCGCGCGTCGAGGAGGCCGCCGCCGCGGCCGGGATCGAGATCGGCACGGTCGAGGAGGGCGGGCTCGACCTCGTCCTCGTGCTCGGCGGCGACGGCACGATGCTCCGAGCGCTCCGCGCGACGCTGGGCACGGGCACGCCGGTCTTCGGCGTCAACTTCGGGCGGGTCGGCTTCCTGACGACCGTCGGCCAGGAGCGACTCGGGGAGGCGCTCGAGCGCGCCCTCCGCGGCGAGTTCCGCGTCGTCGATCTCTGCACGCTCGAGGCCCGCCTCGACGACGAGTCGCATCCGGCCGTGAACGACGTCGTCGTCACGAGCTCGCGGCCGGGGCGCATGGTCGACCTGGGCTGGGAGATCGGCGGCGAGCGCCTCGCCGACCAGCCCTGCGACGGCGCGATCTGCTGCACGCCGTCGGGCTCGACGGCGTACAACCTCTCGAACGGCGGCCCCGTCATGGTCTGGGGGCTGGAGGCGATGGCGGCGACGTACGTCGCCCCGCACTCGCTCCACCAGCGTCCGCTCGTCGTGCCTCGCGGGCTCGACCTGCGCATCACGAACCGCTCGCCCGCGCATGCGGTGACGGTCCTCGTCGACGGAAACGTCGTCACGGAGCTCGAGCGCGACGGCCGGATCGCCGTGAGGGTCGGGGACGAGAGCGCCCATCTCGCCGTGCTCCCCGGCGTGACGTTCTTCTCCCGCTACCACGAGGTCTTCCCCTAGGCGGGGCTCCGTGCTGCGCCGCCTTCGCATCGAGAGCTTCGTGCTCATCCGCGAGGCCGACCTGGCCTTCGCGCCCGGGCTCAACGCGGTCACGGGCGAGACCGGGGCCGGGAAGACGATCCTCGCCCAGGCGATCGGGCTCCTGCTCGGCGCGCCGGGCGACGCCGGCTACCTCGGTCCCGGCGCCGAGGAGGCCTACGTCGAGGCCGAGTTCGACCTGCCCGACGGGATCCTCGACGAGCCGGGGCTCGACGCGATCGCCGAGCTGCGGCCGGGCGGGGAGGAGGGGCTCGTCGCCGCCCGGCGGGTGTTCGCCGACGGGCGCACGCGCGCCTACGCCTGGGGGCGGGCCGTGCCGCGCGAGGACCTCGCGCGGCTCGTGGAGCGCCTGCTCGCGATGTCGGGCCAGTTCGAGCAGCGCCGGCTCGCCCGCCCGTCGCACCAGCTCGACGTCCTCGACGCGTTCGTCGGCGAGGACCAGGTTCGCCGCCGCTCGCAGCTCGCGCGCGCCTGGCGGGAGCTCCAGTCGCTCCGGCGGCGGCGGGACGAGCTCGCGGCGGCCGCCGCCGACCGGGCCGGCCGCCTCGACGAGCTGCGCGAGCTCGTCGCGCGCACGGAGGGGATCGAGCCGGAGGCCGAGGAGCGCCTCCTCGCCGAGCGGGAGCGGCTGCGGCACGTCACCGAGCTGGCCGAGGCCGCCGTCGCCGCGGCCGAGGCGCTCTCGCCGGAGGGCGGCGAGGCGGCGGGGGCGGCCGAGCGCGTCGCCGCGGCCGGCAGCGCCCTCGAGGCCGTCGTCGCGCTCGCGCCCGAGCTCGCCGAGGTCGCCGCCGAGCTCGACGAGGCCGGCATCCGCGTCCGCGAGGCCGCCTCGACCCTGCGGGGCTTCCTCGCCTCGCTCGAGGCCGAGCCCGGCCGGCTGGAGGCGCTCGAGTCGGAGCTCGAGCGCCTCGCGGAGACGCGCAGGCGCTTCGCCGCCGCGACGACCGAGAGCCTGCTCGCGCGCGCCGCCGCCGCGCGGGCCGAGCTGGAGCAGGTCGACGCGGGCGTCGACCCCGCGGCGGCGGCGGAGCGGGCCGTCGAGGAGCAGGAGCGCCGCGTCGAGGAGCTCTCGTCCGGCCTCTCGGCCGCACGCGCCGCGGCGTCGTCCGCCTTCGCGGCGGCCGTGGCCCGCGAGCTCGAGGGGCTGGGCATGGGGGACGGGGAGTTCCGCGTCGAGCTCGACGCGCGCGAGCCGGGCCCGACCGGGGTCGACGGCGTCGCGTTCCTCGTCCGGCCGAACGCCGGGCTCCCGTTCGCGCCCGCGGCCGAGACCGCCTCCGGCGGGGAGCTCTCCCGCGTCGCGCTCGCCCTCCGCGCCGTCGCGCACGCGTCGGCCGGCGAGCCGACGCTCGTCTTCGACGAGATCGACGCGGGCATCGGCGGCCGGACGGCTCACGCGGTCGCGGACGCCCTCGCCCGGCTGGCCGGGTGCGCGCAGGTCCTCACGATCACGCACCTCCCGCAGATCGCGAGCGCCGCCGAGGCGCACTTCCGCGTCGAGAAGGTGCCGGGCGACCCCACGCACACGCGCATCGAGCGGCTGTCCGACGCGGAGCGGCGGGACGAGCTGGAACGTATGCTGGGCGGCGCCGAGTTCCTCTCCGCCGTCAGGCGGGGGTAAGGGGCGCCCATGGCGACGTTCGTCGAGTACACCGGAACCGCCCGCCTCGACCGGCGCACGAAGCGCCTGGTCAAGCGGCTGCGCCCGGACGACATCGCCATCATCGACCACCCCGACCTCGACCGGATCTCGGCCGAGGAGCTGCTCGAGAGCGGCGTCCGGGTCGTCGTCAACGTCGCGCAGTCGTCCACCGGCGCCTACCCGAACGCCGGCCCGCTCGCGCTCGTCCGCGGCGGCGTCTGCCTCATCGACGCCCCCGGTGCCGAGCTCTTCGAGGAGGTGAAGGACGGGGAGCCGCTCGTCGTGCGCGGCTCGAGCCTCTTCCGCAACGGCACGCGGCTCGTGGTCGGCCGCGCGCGCGCGGCCGACGAGCTCGCGCGCGACCTCGACGAGCAGCGCGGGCGCGTGACGGAGGCGCTCGAGGCCTTCGCCGAGAACACGCTGCGCCTCCTCCGCGAGGAGACCGCCCTCCTCTCCGAGCACGTCCACATGCCGCAGCTGCGGACGCGCTTCCGCGACCGCCACACGCTCGTCGTCGCGCGGAGCCCCGAGACGAAGCGCGACCTCGCCATCGTCGGCCCGTACGTCGCCGACTTCAGGCCGGTGCTCGTCGGCGTCGACGGCGGCGCGGACGCGCTCGTGGCGGCGGGCTACAAGCCGGACGTGATCGTCGGCGACATGGACTCCGTCACGGACAAGACGCTCCAGAGCGGCGCGGAGCTCGTCGTCCACGCCTACGCCGACGGGTGGGCGCCGGGCCGTGACCGCCTCGACCGGCTGGGGCTCCCGTCGACCGTGATCGCCACGCCCGGGCTCTCCGAGGACGTGGCCATGCTGCTCGCCTACGAGAAGGGCGCCGAGCTGATCGTCGCCGTCGGCACGCGCTTCAACCTGATCGAGTTCCTCGAGCGGAACCGCGCGGGGATGTCCTCGACCTTCCTCACCCGCCTGCGGGTGGGTGAGAAGCTCGTCGACGCCCGCGGCGTCTCGCGCCTCTTCCGGCCGCGGGTCGGGATCTCGATGGTGCTCGCGTTCGCCTTCGCGACCGTCGCCGTCGTCGCGGCCGTCCTCGTCGCCTCGCCCGAGCTCCGGCGCCTCGCCTCGCTCCTCGTCTCGCGCCTGCGGTCTCTCCTCGGTCTGGAATGAGCCGCGTCGAGGCGAGCGGCGTGCTCTCGTCGCCGCGCGCCGACGTGTGGGCGCTCGTCTCGGAGCCGTACCACCTCCCCGACTGGTGGCCGGGCTACACGGGCGTGCGCCCGGACCGCCGGGGGCTCGCCGAGGACGCGCGCTGGGAGGTCGTCCGCGGCAAGGCGCCCGGCCTCCTGCGCCGGCCCGAGGGCGAGGGGCTGGTCGTCGTCACGCGGGTCGTGGACGGCTACGAGCTCCGCTGGCACGACGTCCGCCAGGGGCTCGAGGCCGGCGTGCTCCTCGACAACGCGGGGACGGGGAAGACCCGGGCGACGACGTTCGTGTCAGGCCCCTGGCTCCGGCTCCTCGCCGAGGGCGCGCGCAGCCTGCCCGAGCGCGCGCTCACGCGCCTGCGCGACCTCTGCCAGACCGCCGCCTCCCTCTGACCATCTAGGCTGGCCCCGTGTTCGGCCTGCGCTACCACGTCGCCTCGCTCGCGGCCGTGTTCGTCGCGCTGGCCGTCGGGATCCTCCTCGGCGTCGCCATCTCGGGCCGCGTGACGGACGCGGGCGAGGGGCTGGAGGAGGAGCTGCTCCGGAGCGAGAACCAGCGCCTCGGACAGGACCTCGAGGCCGCGCGCGCCGCCGGGGAGGTGGCCGAGCGCCGAGGCGAGGCCTCCGAGGAGCTCCTCGCGCGCGCCTACCCCGCGCTCATGGAGGACCGCCTGGAGGGCGCGAGGGTCGCCGTGCTCTTCCTCGGCCCGGCCGAGGGAAGCGTGCGGGCGGAGATCGAGGGCGCGCTCGCGGACGCCGACGCGGGAGCGCCGGCGCGCGTCGTCGCCCTCGACGTCCCGGTGGACGGGGAGGACCTGCACGCGGCCTTCGAGGGCGACGAGGTGCTGGCGGGCTACGCGGACGACGGCGAGGACTTCTTCGACCTCGGCCGCGACCTCGGGCTCGAGCTCGTGAGCGGCGGCGAGACGCCGCTCTGGGACGCGCTCTCCACCCGGCTCGTCGAGGAGCGCTCGGGCTCGAGCGCGCTTCCGGTCGAGTCCGCGGTCGTCGCCCTCAGCTGGTCGCCCGCCGACGACGGCGAGGCCGAGACGGCGCCGACCGTCTCGCTCATGGAGGGCCTCGTCCGGGGTCTCGACACGGGGGAGGTTCCGGTCGTCGGGGTCGCGGCCTCGGACGACACGCCCGAGGCGATCGAGCTCTACCGCGACCAGGGAATCTCGAGCGTCGACGACGTCGACACGCAGGCGGGGCGGCTGGCGCTCGCGCTCTTGCTCGCCGGAGCCGAGCCCGGCCACTACGGCCTCGGCGACGAGGCGGACGGCGTCATCCCCCCGGTCGACCCCGTCTCGGTCGAAGGTGAGTAGCGCCCTCGAGGCGCTCACGATCCTCGTCGCCGCGCGCGACGAGGAAGAGCGGATCGGCGCGACGGTCGCCGCGCTGCGGGAGGACTTCCGCGGCGCCGAGGTGATCGTCGTCGACGGGCGCTCGCGCGACCGGACGGCCGAGCGCGCGGAGGCCGCGGGCGCCGCGGTCGTCCGCCTGGAGCGCCTCGGCAAGGGGGAGGCGCTGTCGGCGGGGGAGCGGGCCGCCCCTCCCGGGCCCCTGCTCCTCTGCGACGCTGACCTCCGCGGCTCGCTCTGGCCGCTGGCCGGGAGCGGCGCCGACCTCGCCGTGGCCGCGTTCCGGCGGCGCGCCGGCGGCGGCTTCGGCATCGCCAAGCGGGTCGCCCGCGGCCTGATCCGCCTCCGCACGGGCGTCCTCGTGCGCGAGCCCCTCTCGGGCCAGCGGCTCGTGAGCGCGCGAGCGCGCGCCGCCTGCTTCCCGCTCGCCCCGGGCTTCGGCTGCGAGGTGCGGATGACGATCGACGCGCTGCGCGCCGGGCTCCGGTTCGAGGAGGTCGAGCTCGACCTCGACCACCGCCCGACGCGCCGCGACCCCCGCGGCTTCGCCCACCGGGGGCGCCAGCTCCTCGACGCGCTCGTCGCGGCGGGCCCGCTCGCGCTCAACCACCGGGGTCTCCGCCTCCCGCTCGTCGGCTGGACGACCGCCTCCGAGGGCGATCCGGGGGTCACCCTCGTCATGCTGCTCGGCTTCCTCGACGACGCCTACGGGGGCGATGAGCGCGGCTTCCGGGAGCACCTCCGCGCCCGCCGGACGACCGGCGTCGCGAAGCTCGTGGGCATCCCGCTCGCCGGCCTCGTGCGGACGCGCTCGGCGAGCGGCGCGCTCCTCGTCGCGCTCGCGGCGAACGCCCTCAACCAGCTCGACACGAAGCCCGGCCGCGCGCTCAAGGCCTACCTCCTCGCGGCGGCGCCCCTGGACGCCCCGGTCCGGCTCGCCGTCCTCCTCCTTCCCTACGATCTCCGCGAGAGGACGATGCTGGGGGACGCAGGAGCGAATGCCTTCGGGGCCATGCTAGGGTTGAAGTCCGTGGAACGCCTCCACGGACGGAGCCGCTGGGCCGCGATCGGCGCCCTCGCCGGCCTCACCCTCCTCGGAGAGCGAACGTCCCTCGGGCGCCTCGTCGAGCGCGCTCCGGGCCTGCGGGAGCTCGACCGCCTGGGAAGGCGCGCGTGAGAGAGCGGCCGACGAAGTACGTGTTCGTGACGGGCGGCGTCGTCTCGTCGCTCGGCAAGGGCATCAGCGCGGCGTCGCTCGGGCGGCTGCTGAAGGCCCGGGGCCTCCGCGTCCAGGTGCAGAAGTTCGACCCGTACCTCAACGTCGACCCCGGGACGATGAGCCCGTTCCAGCACGGCGAGGTCTTCGTCACCGAGGACGGCGCCGAGACCGACCTCGACATCGGGCACTACGAGCGCTTCATCGACGAGAACTTCTCCCGCAACGCGAACCACACCTCCGGCTCGATCTGGTACGCGGTCATCCGCAAGGAGCGCAAGGGGGAGTACCTGGGCTCCACCGTCCAGGTGATCCCGCACGTCACGAACGAGATCAAGGAGCGGATCCGCCGCGTGGCGAGCGTCTCGGACACCGACGTCGTCATCTCCGAGATCGGGGGCACCGTCGGCGACATCGAGTCGCTCCCGTTCCTCGAGGCGATCCGGCAGTTCCGCCGCGAGGTCGGGCCCGAGAACGTCCTCTACCTGCACGTCACCTTCGTGCCCTTCATCGAGACCGCCGGCGAGCTCAAGACGAAGCCGACCCAGCACTCGGTGAACGAGCTGCGCCGCATCGGCATCCACCCCGACGTCGTCATCTGCCGGTCGGCGGACCCGCTCTCGCGCGACATCCGCGAGAAGATCGCGCTTTTCGCCGACGTCGACGCCGAGGCCGTGATCGCGAACGAGGACGTGAGCGACGTCTACCTCGTCCCGCAGGCGCTGCGGGCCGAGGGGCTGGACACGCTCGTCGCGCGCAAGCTCGGCCTCCCCGACGTCGAGCCCGAGCTCGGGGAGTGGGACGAGCTCGCGCGCCGGATCTCCGAGCGCGAGGGCGAGGTCGTCATCGCCCTCGTCGGCAAGTACGTGAAGCTCCACGACGCCTACCTCTCCGTCCACGAGGCGCTCAAGCACGCGGGCATCCACCACCGCGTCAACGTGAGCGTGCGCTGGTTCGACGCCGAGGGGATGAGCCTCGAGGAGGCAGCCGAGGAGCTCGACGGCGTCGACGGCGTGCTCGTCCCCGGGGGCTTCGGGTCGCGGGGCTGGGAGGGGAAGATCACCGCCTGCCGGGTCGCGCGCGAGCGGGGCGTCCCCTATCTCGGCATCTGCCTGGGGATGCAGGTGGCGGTCTCGGAGTTCGCCCGCCACGTGGTCGGGCTCGACGGCGCCAACTCGACCGAGATGGACCCGGAGACACCGTTCCCGGTCATCGACCTCCTGCCCGAACAGAAGGAGATCGAGGACCTCGGCGGCACGATGCGCCTCGGCGCGGACGCGGTCGAGCTCGTCGAGGGGACGAAGGCGCACGCCGCCTACGGCGAGACCGTCGTCCACGAGCGCCACCGCCACCGCTACGAGGTCAACAACCACTTCCGGCAGGGCCTCGTCGACGCGGGCCTCGTCGTCTCGGGCACGTTCCAGTCGGGCCGGCTCGTCGAGATCGTCGAGCTCCCCGACCACCCGTGGTTCGTCGCGAGCCAGTTCCACCCGGAGTTCAAGTCGCGGCCCACGCGGCCGGCGCCCCTCTTCCGCGACTTCGTCGGCGCCGCCCTCGAGCGGGCCCGGCAGCGGGGCCGGGTGGCGGCGGCCGTCGGCTAGGCGCCCGGCCGGCGCTCCGGCCCGCTCGGAGCGCCCGCACGCTCGGCAGTCACGGTCACGCGCGCCGGCGGGAGCCGCGGATCCAGTCGACGGCGAGCTCCTTCGGGTAGGAGCCCCCGCCGGACGCGCCGGCCTCGCGCCGGAACTCGTAGATCCCGAGCATCAGCTGCAGCGGGTACGCCGGCGACTGCTCGACCGTCTTGACGAGCCGGCCGTCGACGCGGAACGAGACGCGCTCGGGCGTCCACTCCGCCGCGTAGATGTGGAGCTCGCGCGCGTCGATCGGGACCGACTCGACGGAGAAGTCGTCGACGATCCGTGGGTCGCCGAAGGGATGCACGCCCATCCCGATCGCGGCCCCCTGAGGACGCACGTCGCGTCCGAAGATCTCGCAGACGCAGACCTCGGCCGAGCGCTCCGGCTCGTCCTCGTAGCCGATCATCCAGAACGCGACCATGCAGAGCGGGTCGTCGGTCGCCCGCGCGCGCATCTCCACGAGGCCGTACTCGGGGGTGTAGAGCCGCACGTTGCGCTGCTCCTCGCGGACGACGGCGTCCGGGTGGAAGCGGTGCTGGCCGATCGTGCTCCCGACCGGGCCCGCGAAGACGCCGGTCTGGAGGGACGAGACGCGCACCTCCCCGTCGAGGTGGGGCGCCCACGGCTCCTGGTCGGCCTCGATCAGGAGCCGGAGGCGGCCGCCGCCGACCTCGTAGCGCGCCGCGGCGCGCTCGCGGCTGCTCCACTGCGGCAGGTAGTACGGGATCCAGCGGCGCTCGTCGAGCGTCGTCCCGTCGAACGTGTCCTCGAACTCGACCTCGTACCCGTCCCCGTCCACGCCGTGGAGTGTTGCAGCGAAGCGGCTGTAGGATCGGCCCGGTGACGACGACCTGGGCGACCGACGTCCTGCCGCTCTTCCTCGAGCTCGCCGCCATCCCCAGCCCGTCCGGTCGCGAGCAGGCGGTCGCCGGGCGGGTCCGCGCGTACCTGCGCGACCTCGGCGTGGCCGTCGAGGACGACGAGGCGGGGAACCTCCTCGCGCGCCTGCCGCCGACCGGCGGCGAGGCGGGGGAGCCGCTCTTCCTCTGCGCCCACCTCGACACGGTCCCGCCGAGCGGCCCGATCGAGCCCGTGGTCGAGGACGGCGTCGTCCGCAACGCCGCGCCGACGATCCTCGGCGCGGACGACAAGGCGGCCGTCGCCGTCGTCCTCGAGGCGGCCCGCCTCCTCCTCGCCGAGGGCCGCCCGCACGCCGGCGTCGACCTGCTCTTCACCACCAGGGAGGAGACCGGGCTCGAGGGCGCGCAGGCCTTCGACGTCACGCGCCTCGGCGCGCGGATCGGGGTCGTCTACGACTACTCGGGCCCCGTCGGGGAGGTCGTCGTCGCCGCCCCGTGGGGACGCGTCCTGGACGTCGTCTTCACCGGGCGCCCGGCGCACGCGGGCATCAACCCGGAGGACGGCCGCTCGGCCGTCGCGGCCGCCGCGCGGGCCGTCGCCGACCTCCGCCTCGGCCGCATCGACGGCGAGACGACGGCGAACGTCGGCCTGATCGCAGGCGGGAGCGCGCGCAACGTCGTCCCCGCGACCTGCACGCTCGCGGCCGAGGCGCGCTCGCGCGACGAGCGCAAGCTCGCCGACCTCGTGCAGGAGATGCTCGACTGCTTCGCCTTCGCGGCCGCCGTCTCGGAGTGCGAGGTCGAGACGTCCGTCCACGACAAGTACCGCGGCTACAGGCTCGCGCCGGACGATCCCGCTCTCGTCCTCGCCCGCAGGGCGCTCGCCAGCGCGGGCTTCGAGCCTCGCGACGTCGAGGTGGGCGGCGGCGCGGACGTGAACGTCTTCGTCGAGCGGGGCCTGAGCTGCGTCAACGTCGCCAACGGGATGGCGAAGGTCCACACCGCCGAGGAGGAGATCGCCGTCGCCGACCTCGAGGCCATGGTGGCCGTCACGCTCGAGCTCGTCGACGCCGCCCGCGGCGGCTGAGCCCGTGCTGACCCTCCGGCGCGGCACCGTCACGGCGATCGGCGAGCGTCACGACGGCCTCGTCAGGCTGGAGGTCGACGGGCGCGCCTGCGTGGCCTACCCCGACGTCACCGGCCCGGTCGCGGTCGGCGACGACGTCCTCGTGAACGGGCAGGCGGTCGAGCTCGGCCTCGGCTCGGGCGGCTTCGACGTCCTCCACGCGAACCTGACCCGCGGCCTCGGGCTCCCCGCCGACGCCGGCGCGCACGTCATGAAGCTCCCCTACACGTCGCTCCAGCACGCCGTCCGGCACGCCGAGGAGGACGCCGGCGCGGAGCCCGCCGCGCTCGCCGGCCTGCCCGTCGTGTGCTGCTCCCTCCACAGCCAGGTCGTCCCGGCCTGTGCGGGGCTGGGGGGCGACGTCGCCGTCGCGTACGTCCAGCTTCCGGGCGGGGCGCTCCCGCTTCCGCTCTCCGACGTCGTCCGCCGCCTCCGCCAGGAGGGCTTCCTGCGCACGACCGTGGCCGTCGGGCCCTGCTTCGGCGGCGAGCTCGCGTGCGTCTCGGCGGCCTCCGCGCTCCTCGCCTGCGCACGGGCGGGGATGGACGCCGTCGTCTGCGGCATCGGCCCCGGCGTGGTCGGCACGGGCACGCGCCACGGTCACGGAGGGCTTGCCGCGGCGGAGGCCGGCAACGCGGCCGCCGCCCTCGGCGGCACGCCCGTCCTGGCTCCGCGCCTCTCGGAGGGTGACGCGCGCGAGCGACACCGAGGCCTCTCGCACCATACGGAGGCCGTGCTCGACCTGGTCCGCGGTCCGGTCGTCCTCGCCTGGCCCGCGGGCGTCGAGGCCCCCGCGGGCCTGCCCGCGGTCGAGGTCGTGGACGCCTCGGGCTGGCGGGAGGCCTGCGCAGGCCTGCCGCTCTCCCACATGGGCCGCGGCGCCGACGAGGAGGCGTCGTTCTTCGCGGCCGCGTACGCGGCCGGGCTCCTCGCGCGCAGGCGGCTCGGCCGAACGGCGGCCGGCGGCCCCGCCGCGTGACCTCGAACCGGACGTCGTTTTCGCTGCGGCGGCCGGGAATGGCGTGCAAATGAGGCCCTCCGGCCGCATGCGTTCGGCTATCGTTGGCCGGCCTCATGCGTATCGGCGTCGTCAAGGAAGTCAAGCCCGACGAGTACCGCGTCGCCCTGACGCCGGCGGGCGCACGCGAGCTGCGGCAGCGCGGTCACGAGGTGCTCGTGGAGGCCGGCGCGGGCGCCGGCAGCGCCTTTCCCGATCCGGAGTACGCCTCCGTCGGGGCCCAGCTCACGACGGTCGAGGACGTCTGGGCGAGCGCGGACATGGTGCTCAAGGTCAAGGAGCCGCTCCCCGTCGAGTACGCGCGCCTCCGGGAGGGGCTCGTGCTCTTCACGTACCTCCACCTCGCCGCGGACGAGGGCCTCACGCTGGCGCTCATGGAGAGCGGCGCCGCCTGCGTCGCCTACGAGACCGTCGAGACCGACGACGGACGGCTGCCGCTCCTCGCGCCGATGAGCGAGGTCGCCGGCCGCCTCTCGGCCCAGGCGGGCGCGCACTTCCTCGAGAAGCCGCGCGGCGGCCGCGGGCTGCTCCTCGGCGGCGTCCCCGGCGTCCCCCCGGCGCGGGTCGCGGTCGTCGGCGGGGGCATGGTGGGCTACAACGCCGCGGTCATCGCCCTCGGGCTCGGCGCGCACGTGCGCATCCTCGACAAGTCCGTCGACCGCCTGCGCTACCTCGACGAGATCCTCTCCGGACGGGTCGAGCTCGTCTACTCCTCCTCGCTCGAGGTCGAGCGGTCGGTCCTCGACGCCGACCTCGTCATCGGCGCCGTCCTCATCCCCGGCGCGCGGGCGCCGAAGCTCGTCACCGAGGAGATGATCGGGGCGATGAAGGAGAACGCCGTCGTCGTCGACGTCTCCATCGACCAGGGCGGCTGCTTCGCCACCTCCCGGCCGACGACGCACTCGGACCCCGTCTACCGCGTCGGGAGCGTCACGCACTACTGCGTCTCGAACATGCCCGGCGCCGTGCCGGTCACGTCGACCGTCGCCCTCACGAACGTCACGCTTCCCTACGTCGAGGCGATCGCGGATCACGGGCTGCGCGAGGCGATCGCGCGCGACCCCGCGCTCGCGCGCGGCGTCAACGTCCTCGACGGCAAGCTGACCTACGAGGCCGTCGCCGAGGCCCACGGGCTCGAGTACTCGCCCCTCGAGCAGGTCCTGCCGCTCGAGACCGTCTAGGCGGGCGGCTAGGAGTCCGTCGTCGGCTTCGGCCGCTCGTCGCGGCCCGGGAAGATGCGCATGACGACGTACGTGATCCCGGCGGCCAGGACGATGACGCTCGCGATCCAGGCGGCCATGCCGAGAAGCCCGAGGACAGTGTCGATCACGACCGTAGAATAGCCCCATGCCGCGCGCCTGCGTGATCGTGCTGGACGCGGTTGGGGCGGGCGAGCTGCCGGACGCGCACGAGTACGGCGACGAGGGCTCGGACACCCTGGGCAACGTCGCGAAGGCAGTCGGCGGGCTCGACCTCCCCAACCTCGAGCACCTCGGCCTCGGGAACGTCGAGGAGCTCGCCGGCTGCCCGCCGCTCGAGCAGGCGCCGGCCGTCGCGGGCAGGCTCTTCGAGCGCTCGAAGGGGAAGGACACGACCACCGGCCACTGGGAGCTCATGGGCATCGTGACGCCGGTCGCCATGCCGACGTACGCGCACGGCTTCCCGTTCGAGGTGATCGAGGAGTTCGCGCACCGGACGGGCCGCGGCGTGATCGGGAACAAGGCGGCCTCCGGCACGGAGATCATCGAGGAGCTCGGCGAGGAGCACCAGCGAACCGGCAAGTGGATCGTGTACACGTCCGCGGACTCCGTCTTCCAGGTCGCCGCCCACGAGGAGACGATCCCGCTCGAGGAGCTCTACGAAGCCTGCGGGAGCGCGCGCGAGATCCTCACGGGCAAGCACGCGGTCGGGCGGGTGATCGCGAGGCCGTTCGTCGGCGAGCCGGGGAGCTACACGCGCACCCCGAACCGCCACGACTGGTCGCTGAAGCCGCGCCAGCCGAACTACCTGACCCTCGTCCGCGAGGCGGGCAACGCCGTCCACGGGGTGGGGAAGATCCACGACATCTTCGCCGGGGTCGACATCGACGACTCGTACCCGACGAAGTCGAACATCGAGGGGATCCAGCAGACCGAGCGGCTCCTGCGGGAGATCGACGGCGGCCTCGTCTTCGTCAACCTCGTCGAGACGGACATGCTCTGGGGGCACCGGAACGACCCCGAGAACTTCCACCGCTGCCTGCAGGACTTCGACCGGCGGCTACCGGACCTCCTCGACGCGCTGCGGCCCGGCGACCTGCTCGTGCTCACGTCCGACCATGGCTGCGACCCGACGACGCCCTCGACGGACCACTCACGCGAGCACGCGCTCTTCCTCGCCTACGTCGAGGGGCGGAACGCCGGCGGACGCCGGCACGAGGGCGAGTTCGCGGACGTCGGAGCCACGGTGAACGCCTGGCTCGGCGGCAGGACACCGGGGCGGGGGATTCCCGGGACGCCCGTGCTCGAGCCGTGACCGGCGCGCCGGGTCGTCCCGCGTGATCCCGCCCGCCGAGCTGATCCAGCGGAAGCGCGACGGCGGCGAGCTGTCCGGGCCCGAGATCGCCGAGCTCGTGCTCGCTTACGCGCGCGACGAAGTCCCCGACTACCAGATGGCCGCGTTCTGCATGGCCGCCTACTTCCGCGGCCTCACGACGGGGGAGACGCACGCGCTCACGGAGGCGATGGTCGCGAGCGGCGAGACGATCGACCTCTCGCCTCTCGGCCGCAAGGTCGTCGACAAGCACTCGACCGGCGGCGTCGGCGACAAGACCTCGATCGCCCTCGGCCCGGTCGTCGCCTCCTGCGGCGTCCCCTTCGCGAAGATGAGCGGCCGCGGGCTCGGCCACACGGGGGGGACGCTGGACAAGCTCGAGGCCATCCCCGGCTTCCGGATCGAGCTCGACGCGGGCGAGTTCCTCCGCTGCGTGCAGGAGGTGGGCATGGCGATCGTCGGCCAGACGGCGGACCTCGTCCCGGCGGACAAGAAGCTCTACGCGCTGCGGGACGTGACGGCCACCGTCGACATCATCCCGCTCATCGCCTCGTCGATCATGTCGAAGAAGATCGCCGGCGGCGCGGACGCGATCCTCCTCGACGTCAAGGTGGGGGACGGCGCGTTCATGAAGAGCCTCGACGAGGCCCGCGAACTGGCCCGCACCATGGTCGAGCTCGGCCGCACGGCGGGCCGGGAGGTCGTCTGCGAGCTCACCGACATGGACCAGCCGCTCGGGCGGGCGGTCGGGAACGCCCTCGAGATCGCCGAGGTGATGGACACGCTCGACGGCTCGGGACCGCCGGACCTCGTCGACCTCGTGCTCGGCGCCGCCGCCCACCTGCTCGCCCTCTCCGACCTCGGCGTCGACGAGGCCGAGGGCCGCCGGCGCGCCGAGGAGGCGCTCGCGAGCGGCGCCGCCCGCGAGCGCTACGACCGTTGGGTGCGCGCCCAGGGGGGCGACCCGAGCCGCGAGGCGCTCCCGCGCGCTCCCGTCGTGGCGCCGGTCCCGGCGCCGGGGCCCGGATACGTGCAGGCGATCGCGACGAGCGCGGTCGGCCTCGCCGCGCTCCATCTCGGAGCCGGGCGGCTGCGCACGGAGGACGAGATCGACCACGCGGTCGGCGTCGTCTGCCTCGCCAAGCGGGGCGACCGCGTGGACGCGGGCCAGCCGGTCGCCGAGGTCCACGCCCGCGACGAGGCCTCCGCGGCGCGCGCGGTCGCCGAGGTCGCGACCTGCTACCGCATCGGCGAGGCCGAGCCGGAACGGCGGCCGATCGTCCTCGACGTCCTCGCCTGAGGGCTCGAGCGAGCTCAGACGCATGCCCGAGCTGCCGGAAGTCGAGACGATCCGCTCGCGGCTCGCGCCCGGGTTGACGGGGAGGAGGATCGAGCGGGCCGCGATCCGGGACCCGCGGCTGACGAGGCCGGAGCCGCCCGAGGCGGTGGCGGCGGCCCTGGAGGGCGAGCGGATCGCCGACGTCCGTCGGCGCGGCAAGTACCTCGTGCTCGCGTTCGAGAGCGGGCGTCACCTCCTCGTCCACCTGCGCATGACCGGGAGCGTCCTCCACCCGGCGCCGGAGGGAGCCGAGGACGATCCGCACGTGCGGGCGGTCGTCGGCCTGGACGACAGCTCGGACGTCGCGTACCGCGACGTGCGCCGCTTCGGCACCTGGGAGCTCCTCGAGCCGGGAGAGCTCCGGGCGTACTTCGCGGCGAGGCGCCTCGGCCTCGAGCCGCTCGGCCGGGCGTTCACGGCGGCCCGTCTCGCGCGGGCCCTGGCCGGTCGGCGCGCGCCCGTGAAGGCGGCCCTCCTCGACCAGCGTGCCGCAGCGGGCGTCGGGAACATCTACGCGGACGAGGCGCTCTGGTACGCACGCGTCCATCCGCTCGCGCCGGCGGGGAGCCTCGACGCGGAGCAGGTCGCCTCCCTCCGTGACGGCATTCGCACGGCGCTTCGCCTGGGCATCCGCCGTCAGGGGGCGACGTTGCGCGACTACCGCGGGGCGGACGGCGAGCGGGGCAGGATGCAGGACGAGTTCCGCGTCTACGGCCGCGAGGGAGAGCCGTGCGAGCGCTGCGGGACGCCGATTGCGAAGACGCGGGTCGCCGGCCGCGGCACGTGGTACTGCCCGTCGTGCCAGCGCCCGCCGCGGGCCGCGGGGGACGCGGCGCCCCCCGGCCGCCGCAACTAGCATTCGGGCGCATGGAGCCGTGGTCGTACGAGCCGCGCGGGCGCTTCGAGGAGACGGTGTTCGAGAGCGGCGCCCTCGCCGGCAACCCGCTCGGCGATCCCCACCGCCGCCCTCTCTGGGTCTACGTCCCACCCGGGTACGACGACGATCCCGACCGGCGCTACGCCTCCGTCTACATGATCCAGGGCCTCACCGGACAGCTCGACATGTGGCGGAACCGCGCGCCGTTCCGCCGCAACTTCCCGGAGCTCGCCGACGACCTCGTCGGCGGCGGCGGCGCGCCCCCGTGCATCCTCGTCTGGGTCGACTGCTGGACCTCGCTCGGCGGCAGCCAGTTCCTCGACTCGCCCGGCACCGGGGACTACCACACGTACCTCTGCGACGAGATCGTCCCGTGGGTCGACGCCAACTACCGGACGCGCGCGGCGCCCGCGCACCGCGGGATCGCCGGGAAGTCGAGCGGTGGGTACGGCGCCATGGTGACGCCGCTCCTTCGGCCGGACCTCTTCGGCGGCCTCGCCACGCACGCGGGCGACGCGCTCTTCGAGGTCTGCTACCTGCCGGAGTTCCGTGAGGCGGCCCGCGCGCTCCGCGACGAGTACGGCGGCTCCTACGAGCGCTTCTGGGAGGACTTCCGCAACCGACCGGCGCTGTCGAAGGGAAGCGACGACGTCCTCCTCAACGCCTGGTGCATGGCCGCCTGCTACTCGGCCGACCCGGACGGGACCGTCCGCCTGCCGTTCGACGTCGACACGGGTGAGCTCGTCGAGGACGTCTGGGAGCGCTGGCTCGCGTGGGACCCGGTGCGCATGGTCGCGCAGCGTCCCGACGCCGTCCGCTCGCTCCGCGCGATCTACATCGACTCGGGCACGAAGGACGAGTGGTACCTCGACCTCGGCGCGGAGGCCTTCCGGCGGGCCCTCGCGGAGGCGGGCGTGACGGACGTCCACTTCGAGCTCTTCGACGCCGGCCACATGGGCATCGAGTACCGCTACCCGCTCTCGCTCCGCTACCTCGCGGAGCGCCTCTCGCCGCCCGTGTAGCGCGGTGGGACGACGGGCGGCTCGCTGACGCGCTAGGCGGCGAGCTCGTCGAGAAGCCCCCGGTCGTCCAGCTCCCGGAGCTCGAGGTAGCCCCCGATCGGCTCCCCGTCCACGAGGATCTGCGGCACCGTCCAGCGGCCGGTCAGCTCGAGGAGCTTCGCCCGGAAGGAGGGGTCCTCGTCCACCCGGACCTCCTCGTACGGCAGGCCACGCTCGTCGAGGAGCGCCTTCGCCCGGAGGCAGTAGCCGCACCAGGAGGTCGTATAGAGCTCGATCCTGGCCATGAGCAGGGAGAACCTACCCGGTCGGGCGATTTTCCCACCGGGGCCGCGACTAGACTGGCTCCGGTGTCGTCGCGCACGCTCACGACCGAAGCGGTCGTCCTCCGCTCCATCCGCTTCTCCGAGGCCGACTGCGTCCTCCACCTCTACACGCTCGCGAAGGGGCGCGTCGGGGCGATCGCGAAGGGCGTGCGCAAGACGCGCTCCCGGTTCGGCGCGCGGCTCGAGCCCCTGAGCCACGTCGAGCTCCTGCTGCACGAGGGCCGTGGCGACCTCCACACGGTGCGCGGCGCCGACCTCGTCCGCTCGCACGACCGCTCGCGCACCGACCCCTACCGGCTCGCGGTCGGGCACATCGGCCTCGAGGCGGTGCTCCGGCTCTTCGTCGAGGAGGAGGCGCAGCCGCCGGCGTTCCACGCGCTCACGCGCTTCCTCGACCTCCTCGACGACGTCCGGGCCGAGCTGCCGGCGCAGCCCGCGCTCGAGCCGCTCGTCCTCTCGTTCCAGCTGAAGCTCCTCTGGCTCTCCGGCTACCTGCCCCACCTCGCGAGCTGCGCCGCCTGCGGAGGCGCGAAGCCGCTCGTGGGCTTCTCCGCCCGCGCCGGCGGCGCCGTCTGCCGGGACTGTGGTGCGGGCGCCGTCCCCCTCTCCGAGTCGGGCTTCGTCGGGATCCGGTCACTCCTCGAGCGCCCGCTCGCCGGCGCCGGCGACGTCGCCGTCGACGAGGACGCTCGGCGCCAGTGCCTCCGCGTCATCGAGCGCTCCTACGAGGAGCACGGCGGCTTCCGGCTGCGGACGCTCTCCGCCTAGGCCGCCGTCGCGGCCCGGCGGCCGGAATCCTCTTGGGGCACGCCGGCCCACCACCCGCTTTCGAGCGTACCGGCCCGGGGCGCGCGGGTGGTGCGCGAGACCTCACCGATGCGTGCCGCATGCGTGTCGACTTCGCGCGGGCCCGGCGAAGGCGACGGAGCCGCTGCCGTAGCATGTTCGCTCCGATGGCGGCGCCCACGTACCAGGAGATGATCGGGCGGCTCGAGCGCTACTGGGCCGACTACGGCTGCGTCCTCATGCAGCCCTACCACACCGAGGTCGGAGCCGGGACGTTCAACCCGGCGACGTTCCTGCGCTCGCTCGGTCCGGAGCCGTGGAAGACGGCCTACGTCGAGCCGTCGATCCGGCCGACGGACGGTCGCTACGGCGAGAACCCGTTCCGCTTCCAGCACTACTTCCAGTACCAGGTGCTGCTGAAGCCGGCGCCGGAGGACGTGCTCGACCTCTACTTCGCCTCGCTCGAGGCGGTCGGCATCGACCTGCTCGCGCACGACGTCCGCCTCGTCGAGGACGACTGGGAGGGCCCGACGCTCGGCGCCTGGGGCCTCGGCTGGGAGGTCTGGGTCGACGGCATGGAGGTGACCCAGTTCACGTACTTCCAGCAGCTCGGTGGGCTCGAGCTCGAGCTCGTCCCGGCCGAGATCACGTACGGGCTCGAGCGCCTCGCGATGTTCCTCCAGGACAAGCGAACGGCGTTCGAGGTCGAGTGGGCGCCGGGCGTCACCTGGGGGGACATCTACCGCGAGAGCGAGCGCCAGTGGTCGCGGTACAACTTCGAGGAGGCGCCCGTCGACGTCCTCACGCGGCGCTTCGACGAGCACGAGGCCGAGTGCCGCCGCCTCGTCGACCGCGGCCTGCCGCTCCCCGCCTACGACCAGGTCCTCAAGTGCTCGCACGCGTTCAACCTGCTCGACGCGCGCGGGGCGATCTCCGTCACCGAGCGCGCCTCCTACATCGCGCGCGTCCGCGGCCTCGCGCGCCGCGTCGCGCAGCTCTCCCTGGAGCCCCGTGCCGAGCCTGCTCTTTGAGATCGGCTGCGAGGAGCTTCCCGCGACGGCGTGCCGCGAGGCGGCCGAGCAGCTCCGCGAGCGCTGGCTCCCGGCGTTCGGCGAGGGCACGGTCTACGTCGGGCCCCGCCGGCTCGCGCTCCACGTGCCCGAGCTGCCCGAGCGCGAGCCGGACGAGTGGGTCAAGGGGCCGCCGGAGAAGCTGCGCGACAAGGCCGGGGCGGGGTTCGCGCGCAAGCAGGGCGTCGCCGTCGAGGAGCTCGAGGTCCGCGACGGCTTCCTCGGCGTCCTGAGGCCGGGCCGGCCCGCGGCCGAGACGCTGCCGGAGCGGCTCGCGGAGATCGTGGAGGGCCTCGCCTTCTCGAAGTCGATGGTCTGGAGCGGCGAGGGCGTCCGCTTCTCGCGGCCCGTCCGCTGGCTCTGCGCGAAGCTCGACGACGCGACGGTCGAGCTCGAGGTCGCCGGGATCCGCTCCGGCGGCGAGTCGTCCGGCCATCGCTTCACGCACGGGCCGGTCGAGGTCCCGCACGCCGACGCCTACGTCGACACGCTGCGCGCGGCGGGCGTCGAGCCGGACGCAGACGAGCGGCGGCGGCTGATCGTCGCCGGCCTCGACGCGATCGGCGGCTGGCGCGACCCCGCCGGCGTCCTCGACGAGGTCGTCTACCTCGCCGAGAGCCCGGTCGTGCTCGAGGGGCGCTTCGACGAGCGCTTCCTCGCGCTGCCCCCGCTCGTCGTCGAGACCGCCATGCAGGCCCACCAGCGGTACTTCCCGCTCGACGGCGCCCGCTTCGCCTTCGTCGCGAACGGGGGCGATCCGGCGACCGTCGTCGCGGGCAACGAGCGCGTCCTCGAAGGGCGTCTCGAGGACGCGCACTTCACCTTCGAGCGCGACGTCGCACGCGGGATCGAGGCGCTCGCCGACGAGGTCGGGGCGATCACCTTCGCCGCCGGGGCCGGGAGCTTCGCCGACAAGACCGCGCGCCTCGTCGCGCTCGCCGCGGAGCTCGGCGGCGGCGAGGCCTCCGCCGAGGCCGCGCGCCTCGCGAAAGCCGACCAGGCGGCGGAGCTCGTGCGGGAGTTCCCCGACCTCGAGGGCCACATCGGCGCGGAGTACGCGCGGCTCGCCGGCTACCCCGAGGCGGTGTGCGCGGCCGTCGAGGAGCAGTACCTGCCCGACTCGGCGGAGGGCCCGCTCCCGCAGACCGAGCCCGGCCGCGTCCTCGCAGCGGCGGAGAAGGTCGACAACCTCACGGTCGCCTTCGCGCTCGGGCGGCGGCCGACGGGCTCGCGCGACCCGCTCGGGCTGCGGCGGGCGGCCATCGGCCTCTGCCGCCTCGCGGTCGAGGGCGGCCTCGGGATCGACGTCGGCCCGCTCGTCGCGCGGGACCTCGCCCTGCTCGTCGACCAGGGCGCGGACGTGACCGACGACCCCGCCGACGTCGTCGGCTTCGTGCTCGAGCGCCTCGAGGGCCTCCTCGACGTGCCGGTGGAGTTCGTGCGCGCGGCGCGCGGCGGCGCCGCCACGGAGCTCGGCACGGTCGCCCGCCTCGCGCAGACGCTCGCGGGCGAGGCGCGCTCGGAGGCGTTCGAGCGGGCCTACGTCGCGTACGACCGCTCGAACCGGCTCGCCGGCAGGGCCGACGGCGCGGCCGCGTCGCTCGACGCGGCGCTCCTGACGGACGACGCGGAGCTCGCGCTCGTCGAGGCGCTCGCGATCGCCTCCCCGCGGATCGAGGCGGCGTTCGGCGAGCACGACTTCGCGGGCGCGCTCGACGCCGCGGCGCTCCTCGGCCCGCCGGTCGACCGCTTCTTCGACGAGGTGCTCGTGATGGCGGAGGATCCCTCGATCCGCGCGAACCGCCTGCGCCTCCTCCTCGACGTGCGCGACGTCGTCGGCGCGCTCGGCGACCTCTCGCAGATCCCCCGCCCGGCATGAGCGACTCCGTCGAGCTGCACGTCGTCTCCGACTCGAGCGGCGAGACGGCCGCGCGACTCTCGGAGGCCGTCGCGGCGCAGTTCCCCGGGCAGGAGTTCGAGATCGTCCGCCACCCGCGCATCGCCGCGGTCGAGGACGTCCACCTCGCGGCCGCGCGCGCCCGCGGGCGCCGGGCGGTGGTCATGTTCACACTGGTCGAGCCGGAGCTCCGCGAGGTGATGCGCGGCCTCTGCAAGCGCTACCGGCTCCACTACTGCGACCTCCTCGGGCACCCGATCGAGGCCGTGGCCCGGGTCTCCGGCTCGCCCGCGACCCGCCGGCCCGGCGCCCGCACCGTGCTCGACTCGAGCTACTTCCGCCGGATCGCCGCGATCGAGTTCGCCGTGCGCTACGACGACGGCGCCGGCGCCGGCCGCCTGCACGAGGCGGACGTCGTGCTCGTGGGCGTCTCCCGCAGCTCGAAGACGCCGCTCTCGATGTACCTCGCCTACCTGGGCTACAAGACGGCCAACGTACCGATCGTGAAGGGCATCGAGCCGCCGCCGGAGCTCCGGGCCGTCGACCCGGCCAAGGTCGTCGGCCTCACGATCGACGCGGAGGCGCTCGCGGCCATCCGCGGGGAGCGGGTGCGCGGGATGGGCGGCGGCGGCACGTACGCCCGGCTCGAGGAGATCTACGAGGAGCTCGAGTACGCGGCCGCGGTCCACCGGCGGCTCGGGTGCCCGGTGATCGAGGTCTCGAACCTCGCGATCGAGGAGACGGCGCGGCGCATCGTCCGCATCGTCGAGGAGCGGCGGCTGAGGGTCGAGGCGGGCGCGTGAGCAAGGCGCCGATCCCGTGGCTCTACTGGCCGGTCTGGCTCCTGACGCTCGCCGCCGGCCTCTTCGTCTTCTACGTCCTCTTCACGCCGGTCTGGATCGGCATCCGCCTCGTCGAGTGGCTCGGCCATCGCTGGAGCGGGGAGGACCTCGGCGCGGGCGACTCCTGAGCGAGGAGCCGGCAAAGCAAGAGGCGGCCGTGGTGCGAGCCGCCTCTACTCGGGCCGAGACGTAGGCTGCGGCGCCCTGCGTCTTCGGAGCCCGTCCACTCACGATGGGCGCGGGCCGGGCGCGGCGCCATTCCCCTCCCGGGGGATCCTGGCGGGCGGTCTCGCGTGGCGCGAACCTCGGCAGGATGGGACAATGCCCGCCCAGCGCTATGGCCACGCGGTACGTCTACGACTTCTCGGAGGGAGCCGACCTCGGTCGCGACCTGCTCGGCGGGAAGGGCGTCGGCCTCGCCGAGATGACGGCGATCGGGCTGCCGGTGCCGGCCGGGTTCACCGTCACGACCGAGGCCTGCCGCGAGTTCATGCGCCTCGGCGGCGAGCTTCCGGCGGGGCTCGAGGAGGAGATCGCCGAGCACGTCGAGCGGCTCGAGCGGACGGCGGGGAAGCGCTTCGGGGACACGTCCGACCCGCTGCTCGTCTCCGTCCGCTCGGGCGCGGCGATCTCGATGCCCGGGATGATGGACACGATCCTCAACCTCGGGCTGAACGAGGACGCCGTCGCGGGCCTGGCGCGCGCGACGGGCAACGAGCGCTTCGCGTTCGACGCCTACCGCCGCCTGATCCAGATGTACGGCGACGTCGTCGACGGCGTCGACGGCGACCTGTTCGAGCGGGAGCTCACGGGGCTGAAGGCGGCGCGGGACGTCTCGCAGGACGTGGAGCTCGAGGCGGGCGACCTCCGCGAGCTCGCCGCCCGGTTCCGGGAGATCTACCGGGAGGCGACCGGGCGCGACTTCCCCGAAGGCGCGCGCGAGCAGCTCGCGCGCGCCGTCCGCGCGGTCTTCGAGTCCTGGGACACGCCGCGCGCGCAGGTCTACCGGCGCGCGAACGAGATCCCGGACGACCTCGGCACCGCCGTGAACGTCATGCAGATGGTCTTCGGGAACCGGGGCGAGCGCTCGAGCACGGGCGTCGCGTTCACACGCGACCCGGCGACCGGCGAGCCGGGGATGTGGGGCGAGTTCCTCGTGAACGCCCAGGGCGAGGACGTCGTCGCCGGCATCCGCACGCCGGAGCCGATCGACGCGATGAGGGATCGGTTCCCCGAGGCCCACGCAGGCCTCGTCGAGACGATGGCGCGCCTCGAGGACCACTTCCGCGAGATGCAGGACATCGAGTTCACCGTCGAGGAGGGGACGCTCTACATCCTCCAGACGAGGAGCGGGAAGCGGACGGCCGTCGCCGCGCTCCGCATCGCTGTCGAGATGGTCGAGGAGGGGCTCCTGAGCCGCGAGGAGGCGGTCGCGCGGATCGATCCGGGCCAGCTCGACCAGCTCCTCCATCCGATGATCGACCCCACCGCCCGGTACGAGGTCGCCGCCAAGGGGCTCAACGCCTCGCCCGGCGCCGCGACGGGCGCGATCGTCCTCGACGCCGACCGGGCCGAGGAGCAGGGGAAGGGCGGCGAGCCCGTCATCCTCGTCCGCCGGGAGACGACCCCCGACGACATCCACGGCGTCATCGAGGCCAGAGGCGTGCTGACGGCGCACGGCGGCATGACCTCGCACGCGGCCGTCGTCGCGCGCGGCATGGGGAAGCCGTGCGTGGCGGGCTGCGAGGCGCTCACCATCGACCTCGACGCGCGCCGCATACGCCTCGGCGAGCGGGAGCTGGCCGAGGGCGAGGTGATCACGATCGACGGCGGCGTCGGCGACGTCATCGTCGGCGAGGTCGCCCTCGTCCCACCGCGGATCGACGAGAACTTCGAGACCCTCCTCGGCTGGGCGGACGGTCTCCGCCGTCTCCGTGTCCGCGCGAACGCGGACACGCCCGAGGACGCGGCCAAGGCGCGCGAGTTCGGGGCCGAGGGCATCGGCCTCTGCCGCACGGAGCACATGTTCATGGCCGAGGAGCGCATGCCGCTCGTGCGCGCGATGATCATGGCCTCGTCCGAGGCGGAGCGCCGGGAGGCGCTCGACCGCCTGCTGCCCTTCCAGCAGGGGGACTTCGAGGGGATCTTCGAGGCGATGGCGGGCCTGCCGGTCACGATCCGGCTCCTCGACCCGCCCCTGCACGAGTTCCTGCCGCCGCTCGAGGAGGCGGAGTCGGAGGAGATGGCGCGCCGGATCCGGGCGCTCCGCGAGGCGAACCCGATGCTCGGCACCCGCGGGTGCCGCCTCGGCCTCCTCTACCCGGAGATCTACGAGATGCAGGTGCGGGCGATCGTCCGCGCGGCGCTCGCCGTCGCGGAGCGGAGCGGGGAGCCGCCCATCGTCGAGATCATGCACCCGCTCGTCGGCTTCGCCGAGGAGCTGCGGCGCCTGCGCCGCCTCACGCTCGACACCGCCTCGGCCGAGCTCGAGCGGGCCGAGCGCCGCCTCGACTACCACGTCGGGACGATGATCGAGCTGCCGCGCGCGTGCATCCGCGCGGACGAGATCGCCGCCGAGGCGGACTTCTTCAGCTTCGGCACGAACGACCTCACGCAGACGGCGCTCGGCTTCTCCCGCGACGACGCCGAGGGGAAGTTCCTCACGCGGTACCTCGAGGACCGGATCCTCGACACGAACCCGTTCGAGACGCTCGACCTGAGCGGTGTCGGGGACCTGATGGCGATCGCGGTCGAGCGCGCCCGCGGCGTCGAGCCGGACATCCAGCTCGGCATCTGCGGCGAGCACGGCGGCGATGCCCGCTCGGTCGTCTTCTGCCACGAGCTCGGCCTCGCGTACGTCTCGTGCTCGCCGTTCCGCGTGCCGCTCGCGCGCCTCGCGGCCGCGCAGGCCGTCCTCGCCGAGCGTGGCGTGACGGCGGTGCAGGTCGGCGGCTAGCTAGGCGGGCTCGGCACGGCGCTCGTCGGCGCGCGCGAGCAGCCAGCCGCCGATCACGAGCACGACGCCGAACGCGAGGAAGCCGAGGTCCCAGGCGAGGCTCTCGTCGCGCACGTGGTGGATGCCGAGGATCTGGTGGTCGACGACGCCCTCGACGACGTTGAAGAGCCCCCAGCCGACGAGCGACCAGCCGAGGAGCGCCCTGCCCGAGGCGGGCCCGTGCCCGCCCGCGCGCGTCGCGCTCCAGAGGGCGTAGACGCCCAGCGCGACGAAGACCCACGTAGCGGTGTGGAAGAGGCCGTCCGCGAGCATGTTCGCCTCCATGCCCTCCAGCGTCGTTCGCGGCCAGCGCTCGGTGCTGGAGAGCATGTTGTGCCACTGGGCGATCTGGTGGAGGACGATCCCGTCCACGAAGCCGCCGAGGCCGATGCCGAGGAGGAGTCCCGGGACGCGCAGGTCGCGTTCGTCGGTGGCCCCGAGGGCGGAGCCGCGTTCCCTCGTGACCGTGGCCATCCTGTCCTCCTTCGCCCGCGTGTCCGCGCTTGCCACGGCGTACCCGGGGAAGGCGCCCGCAAACCGCGGCGGGCGCGGCGGGCTAGGCGTACCCGCGGACGCGAAGGTACGCGATGACGACGCTCGCGGCGCCGAGGCCGACGAAGCTCGCGACCGAGAGCGCGTCCAGCCGCCCGTAGACCGGATGGCGCCCGGCTGCGGAGAGCGCCAGCACGGCCAGCATGCCGCCCGCGAGCCCGCCCAGGTGGCCGCCGATCGAGATGTTGCCGACGAGGAACGTGAACGCGATGTTGAGGACGACGACGAAGAGCGCGCCGCCGCCGAAGACGTAGATCTGCCTGCGCTCGAGCACGAGCCCCGCGCCGAGGATGCCGAAGACCGCCCCCGAGGCGCCGACCGTGAGCGTGGCGGGCGTCAGGAGCAGCGCGCCGGCCGAGCCCGCCAGGGCCGAGACGAGGTAGATGCCGAGGAAGCGGCCGCGGCCGAGGGCGGCCTCGAGCGCCTGGCCGAACCACCAGAGCATGAGCATGTTGAAGCCGATGTGGATGAGGCTCGCGTGGAGGAAGGCCGCCGTGATCAGCCGCCACCACTCCCCCTCGGCGACGAGCGGGCCGTAGAGGCCCCAGTCGGCGAGGAACCTGTTCGCGGGGGAGAGCCCCCCGGCTCCCTGCGCGATCGAGACGAGGAAGACGGCGACGTTGATCCCGATGAGGGTCTTCGTCACGACGGAGCCGGTCGCGCCGCCGGCGACGCGGCCGACCCGCCGCGTGGCCGCGCGGGGGCCCGTCGGCTGCCCCGCGCACTCCGGGCACTTGATCCCGACGGCCGCGTAGACCATGCAGTCGGGGCAGATCGGCCGCCCGCAGTTCGAGCAGCTCACCGCCGTCTCGCGCCCGGGATGGCGGTAGCAGGTCTGGACCGTCTGCGTCTGCTCCGGGGAGGCCACCTCGGGCCATCGTATCGGCGCCGTGTAACGTCACGAGCCGATGCGCGTGCACGTCGCCTTCACGCCCGCGGAGACGGTGCGCGCGCCGGTCGCGGTCGTCGTCGACGTCCTCCGGGCCACGTCGACGATCGTCCAGGCGCTCGCGTCTGGGTACCGGCGCGTCGTCTGCTGCGCGGAGGTCGAGGAAGCCCGTGAGCTTCGTGCGCGGCTCGGCTCCGCCCTGCTGGCGGGCGAGCGGCGCGCGCGGGCCCTCCCGGGCTTCGACCTCGGGAACTCGCCGCGCGAGTTCCTCGAGCCGCGCGGCGAGACCGTGATCCTGACGACGACGAACGGCACCCGGGCGATCGTCGCCGCCGCGGCGAGCGCGGAGACGGTGCTCGTCGGCAGCCTCCTCAACCTCGAGGCGGTCGCGGCGGCGGCCGGCGCGGGCGGCGGCGACGTCGAGGTCGTCTGCGCGGGCCTCGAGGGACGGTTCACGCTCGACGACGCCTACTGCGCGGGCCGCATCGCGGAGCTCGTCGGGGGCGAGCGCTCGGACGCTGCCGAGGCCTCCGTGCGGATCGCACGCTCCTTCCCGGGCGCGGAGGAGGGCTTGCGCGCCGCGAGGAATCCCGAGCACGCAGCGCTCGCGGACGACGTCGCCTGGTGCGCGCGGGAGAGCGTCCTCGACGTCGTCCCGCGGCTCGTACGGCTCGAGGGGGCCGCGGCCGAGCTCCGGGCGTAGCGCCCGAGCCCGTCAGGCGCCCGTCAGCCGGCGGACCGGTGCCGGCGGTGCCGCCGCTCGGCGCAGTGCGCGCACATGCACCCGCCGCCGGCGAGCCGCTCCCAGCCCGGCGGCAGCTCGGCCGCGTGGCGGCCGGCCTCCGTGACCGTCGCGCCGCAGCGGCAGGCGTAGAGGGCGCAGAGGAGCGTCAGCGAGGAGTCGGGGGAGCTGTAGACAACGCCCACGCAGGGAGTGTACGCCCGGAGCGGACGCGCCCGCTAGAAGGCGACGCCGGTCGCGTCGAGGACGACGCTCAGGCCGACGGCCGCGAGGAAGCCCACCAGGAGGACGAGCAGCGCGAGCCAGGCCACGAGCGCGAGCCTGTCGGCCCTCGTCCTGTAGGCGAGCAAGGCGTCGCCTCGAGCCAGGCTGCGGAGGGCGGCGTCGTCGAGATGCTGCCGCTCGACCGCGATCGTCGAGCGCCTCGTCCCTTGCTCCGTCACCATCGTTGTCCTTTCGTCGATTTTCGCGCACCTTCGCCGCCCGCTCCGCTCGCCGCATCCGGGAGAGCCTCGAGCCGGAGAGCGGAAAACTACTGAGAATCTCTTGACAGGAGAACGTGCGTTCGTGTAGAACGTACGTTCCCATGATCGCCTGTCTCCTCATCCCGGCCTTCGCTCTCAGAGCGCCGCTCCTTAGGCGGCCGGAGCTGGCGGGCAGGCCCGTGGCGCTCGCGCCGGCGCCGGGGGAGCTGCCGCTCCTCGGCTCCTGCACCGGCGCCGCCGAGCGCGCGGGCATCCGGCCGGGGATGCGGCTCTCGGAGGCGCTCGCCACGTACCCGGGCCTGGAGCTGGTCGAGCAGGACCCGGCCGGGGCCGAGGAGGAGTGGGAGCGTCTCCTGCGGCGGCTCGAGGAGGCAGGCTTCGCCGTCGAGCCGGTCGAGGCGGGATGCGTCTACTTCGAGACGCGGGGGGTCGAGCGGCTGGCCGGGGGCCTCGGCGACGCGCTCAGGCGGGCGCTCGACGCGGTCGGGCCGGAGTGGGGGGCACGCGTGGGAGCGGCCTCCAGGCGCTTCGCCGCGCTCGCGGCCGCGACCGTGGCTCCGGCGGGACGCGCGCTCGTGATCGACGACGGCGAGACGCGCCTCTTCCTCGAGCCGCTCCCGCTCGACCTGCTCCCGCTCACGCCCGAGCGGCGCGAGGAGCTCTCCGAGCTGGGCGTCAAGCGCCTCGGCGAGCTCGCCCGCCTCCCCGGGACGGCGGTCGCGGACCGGCTCGGCGCGGACGGGGCGGAGGCCTGGCGGCTCGCCCAGGGGGAGGGCGACGCGGCGGTCGCGCCGAGACGGCCGCCGGCGGAGCTGGCGGAGACGCTCGCCTTCCCGGAGCCGGTCGCCAACGAGCTCACGCTCGCGCGGGCGCTGGCGGCGCTCGTCGAGCGCCTGCTCGCCCGCCCGGAGCGGGCCGGCCGGGCTCCGCGACAGCTCGCCCTCTCGGCGAGGCTCGTCGGCGGGGGCTCCTGGCGGCGCTCGCTCACGCTGCGCGAGCCGACGGCGGAGCCCGACCGCCTTCGGCTCGCGCTCGCTCCCAAGCTTGCGGAGCTCCCCGCGCCGACGGCGGAGCTCCGGCTCGAGCTGGGGGAGCTGACGGAGTCGGTCGGGACGCAGGCCGAGCTCGTCCGCCCGCGGGGGAGCCGCTTGCGCGAGCGCCTGCGCGAGGGGCTGCGGCAGGTTCGCGCGGCGGCGGGGATGGACGCGGTCTGCACCGTCGTGGAGGTCGCGCCGTGGTCGCGCATCCCCGAGTCGAGAGCCATTCTCGTTCCGCGCGACGACTGAACGAGCCGCGCCCGGCGCTCGTCGCCTGCGAGGGCGGCGTGCCGGCGACGGTGGACCGCGTGCGCGTGGCCGCGCTCCGCGAGGAGTGGCGGGTGGTCGACCGCTGGTGGACGGAGGAGCCCGTGCGGCGGCGCTACTTCGAGGTCGTGCTCGAGACCGGGCGGAACGTCGTCGTGTTCCTCGACGAGCTCGGCGGCCGGTGGTTCCGGCAGAGCGCCTAGGACGCGTGCGGGAAGACGACGTCGTAGCGCGCGCGGACCTCGCCCGCGATCCTCGCGTCCGGAGGCCCGTCCGCGGGCGTCGCGGCCGCGAGGTCGCGGACGGAGTCCTCCCAGCCGCCGGGCGTGTTGAGGTTGAAGAAGCGCACCGGCTCGCCGCTTCGGTTGGCGAACGTGTGCACGACGCCCGGCGGCGCGCAGACGTACGTGCCCGCGGCCATCGGGCTCCACTATGCCCGCTCCTCCCGCCTGGGGCACCCCGGCCCACCACCCGCTTTCGAGCGTACCGGGGTCGAGCGCGCCCGTGGTGCGCGGAGCGTGCCGAGAGCGTCGCGTAGGCGTGTCGGGATACGTCGAGCTCCACGCGCACTCGGCCTACTCGTTCCTCGACGGGGCGTCGCTGCCCGAGGAGCTCGCCGCGCGCGCCGCCGAGCTCGGGTACGAGGCGCTCGCGCTCACCGACCACGACGGGCTCTACGGCTCGCTCGAGTTCGCCTACGCCGCCAGGAGCCTCGGCCTGCGCGCGATCACCGGTGCCGAGGCGACGCTCGCCGACGGCTCCCACGTCACGCTCCTCGTCGAGACGAGACGCGGCTACGCGAACCTCTGCCGCCTCCTCACCGCCGCGCACGCGCACGAGCGCCTGAACCCGCGCCTCGACCTCGCCCTGCTCGAGGAGCGGAGCGAGGGGCTCGTCTGCCTCTCGGGCTGCGCCCGCCACGGCCTCGCCGTTCGCGACCCGAACGCCGCCGCGCGTCTCGCCCGCGCCTTCGGACGCGACCGCTTCTTCGTCGAGCTGCAGCGGCCCTACGCCCGCGGGGACGCGCGCCGGAACGCCGCCCTGCGGTCGCTCGCCGGGACGCTCGGCGTCCGCACCGTGGCGACCGGCGACGTCCACGCCCACCACCCGCGCCGCACGCGTCTCCAGGACGCCCTCGTCGCCGTCCGCAACCGCACGTCGCTCGAGGGGTGCGAGCCCGAGCGGCGCGGGAACGACGAGAGCGTCCTCCTGCCGCCCGGCGGCGTCGCCGCGCGCTTCCCCGACGACCGCGCGGCCGTCCTCGCCGCGGCCGAGCTCGCCGAGCGCCTCACCTTCGACCTCACCCACGAGCTCGGCTACCGCTACCCGGACTTCTCCGACCGGGACGATCCGGCCGACCTCCAGCTGGCGCGCGTCTGCCGGCGGGCCTTCGACGAGCGCTACCGCCACGCGCCGCGGACCCTGCGCGACCGGGCCGACCAGCGGCTCCGCGAGGAGCTCGCACTCGTCGCCGACCTCGGCCTCTCCGGCTTCTTCCTCCTCCACTGGGAGGTGCTCGAGCTTGCCCGCGACGTCGCCGCGGAGGTGCGCGGGCCGGGATCGCCGCGCCACCTGCTCCCGCCCGGGCGCGGGCGGGGAAGCTCGGTCGGCTCGATCGTCTGCTACCTGACCGGGCTCTCGCACGTCGACCCCGTCGACGCGGGCCTCGCGCTCGGCCGCTTCCTGAACCGGGAGCTCTCGTCCGTCCCCGACATCGACCTCGACTTCCCGCGGGACATCCGGGAGAAGCTCATCGTCGCGGTGACCGAGCGCTACGGCCGCGAGCACTCGGCGCTCGTCGCGAGCTTCGCCACCTACCGCGCGCGCGGCGCGATCCGCGACGTGGGCAAGGCGCTCGGGCTGCCGCAGGCCGAGCTCGAGCGCCTGGCGCGGGTGTCCGACGGCTGGAACGCCCGCAAGGTCGGCGAGGAGATGGAGCTCGTGGCCGACGCGGAGGCTCGCCTCGGCTCGCCGCGCTGGCGCGCCTTCCGCGAGCTCTGCGGCGAGATCGCGGGACTCCCGCGCCACCTCTCGCAGCACCCGGGCGGCATGGTCATCTCGTCGCGGCCGCTCGTCGAGCTCGTCCCGGTCGAGCCGGCGGCGATGGAGGGGCGTCAGAACTGCCAGTGGGACAAGGACTCCTGCGCGGACGCGGGCTTCCTCAAGATCGACCTGCTCGGGCTGGGGATGCTCTCGGCCGTCGAGGAGTGCGTCGAGCAGGTCGCGCTCCTTCGCAACGAGCCGATCGATCTCTCCCGGATCCCGCTCGACGACCCGGCCGTCTACCGCGAGATCCAGGCGGCCGACACGGTGGGCCTCTTCCAGATCGAGAGCCGTGCGCAGATGCAGAGCCTCCTGCGGACGAGACCCGAGAACCTCGACGACCTCACCGTCCAGGTCGCCCTCGTGCGGCCCGGGCCGATCCAGGGCAAGGCGGTGCATCCGTACATCGAGCGGCGCGAGCGCCGACGGCGCGACCCGGCGTACGAGCCGCCCTACGACCACCCTTCGCTCGCCGAGCCGCTGCGCGACACGCTCGGAGCGATCATCTTCCAGGAGCAGGTGCTCGACGTCGCCATGGCGCTCGCCGGCTTCAGCGTGGGGGAGGCCGAGGGGTTGCGGCGGGCGATGAGCCGCAAGCGCAGCCACGACGCGATCGAGGCGTACCGCAAGCGCTTCCTCGCGGGCGCGCGTCGGAACGGCGCCGACCGCGAGACGGCCGAGCTCGTCTTCGCGAAGATCAACGGCTTCGCCTCGTTCGGCTTCCCCAAGTCGCACGCGGCCGCCTTCGCGCTCCTCGCCTACCAGTCCGCCTGGCTTCGCCACCACTACCCGGGCGAGTTCCTCTGCGCGCTCCTGAACGCGCAGCCGATGGGGTTCTACCCGCCGGCGAGCCTCGTGCGGGACGCACAGCGGCGCGGCGTCGAGGTGCAGCCGCCCGACGTGAACGCGAGCGAGGCCGCGTGCCGGCTCGAACGGGGCGTCGTCCGCATCGGCCTCGGCTACGTGAAGGGGCTCGGCGAGGAGCCTGCCAAGGCGCTCGTGGCGGAGCGCGTCGCCGGCGGGCCCTTTCGGAGCGTCGCCGACCTCGGGCAGCGCGCTCCGCTCGACCGGCCCGCGCTCGAGGCGCTCGTCGCGAGCGGAGCCTGCGACTCGTTCGGCTGGCCGCGGCGGCAGCTCCTCTGGCGGCTCGGGCTCGCGCCGCGGACGGTCAGCGCGGGCGACGGGGGGGCGAGCAGGCAGCTCGCGCTCCCGCTCGAGCCGACGAGCGAGATCCCGGAGCTCGCCGAGCAGACGCCCTGGGAGCGGATGCTCGCCGACTACCGCCTGACGAGCCTCTCCGTCGGGCTCCACCCCCTCGAGCTCCTGCGGCCGCACCTGCCCGGCGAGGTGCTGGCGAGCACGGACCTCCACGAGGCGCGGCACGGGGCGCGCGTCGCCGTCGCCGGCCTGGTCGTCGCCCGCCAGCGGCCGGCGACGGCGAGCGGTGTCGTCTTCATGCTCGTCGAGGACGAGCACGGGCAGGTGAACCTCATCGTGCCGCCGCCCGTCTACGACCGCTACCGCGCGCTCGTGCGCGGAGAGCCGCTCCTCCTGGCCCGCGGCCGCTTCGAGCGGGTCGACCGCAACCGGAACGTCGTCGTCGCCGAGCTCGCCTCGCTCGCCCCGCTCGCCCGCCGGGTCGCCAACGACGCCGAGGTGCGCGGCGCCATGCCCGCCGCCCACCACTTCGGCGGCCGCTGAGGCGGCGGCTCCCCGAGCGGCGGTGCGGGCGTCCGCGGCGCCTCCCGGTTCTCTAGGCTGCGGCCGTGGCCCCGCGCTCGCTCTGGTTGCAGGAGGCGCTCGCGCGCGAAGAGGGCGCCGAGCCGCAGGCGCTCTCGGGGCCCGTCCGCGCCGACGTCTGCGTCGTCGGGGGCGGCTACACGGGCCTCTGGGCGGCCCTCCGGATCACCGAGCTCGCGCCGGACGCCGCCGTCGTCCTCCTCGAGGCCGACATCTGCGGCGGCGGCCCCTCCGGGCGGAACGGGGGCTTCGCGCTCTCCTGGTGGCCGAAGATCGAGACGCTCGTCAAGCGGGTCGGCGAGGAGGAGGCCTTCCGCCTCGTCCGCCTCTCGGCCGCCGCGGTGGACGAAATCGGGGAGGTGTGCGGGCGCGAGGGGATCGACGCGCACTTCCGCCGCGGCGGGTGGCTCTGGACGGCGACCTCGCCCGCGCAGCTCGGCGCCTGGGAGGGCGCCGTCGCCGCGGCCGAGCGGGCCGGCGAGCGGCCGTTCGAGCTCCTCCCCGCCGACGAGGTTCGGCGGCGGACGGGCTCGCCCGCCCACCTCGGGGCCGCCTTCGAGGCCGGCGGCGCCACGGTGCAGCCGGCGCTCCTCGCGCGCGGCCTGCGCCGGCTCGCGGAGGCGCGCGGCGTGCGGATCCACGAGCGGTCGCCCATGGTGGAGCTCGACCGCGAGCGGGGCGTCGTGCGGACGCCGTCCGGCGCGGTCGAGGCCGGCGCGGTCGTCCTTGCAGCCGGGGCGTGGCTCGCGGCGATCCCCGAGCTGCGGCCGGCGATCGTGGCCGTCGCGAGCGACGTCGTCGCCACGGAGCCGATCCCCGGGCAGCTGGAGGAGGCCGGCTGGACGGGCGGCGAGTCGATCTCGAACTCCCGCCTGATGGTCCACTACTACCGCACGACCGCGGACGGCCGCATCGCCTTCGGCCAGGGCGGGCACCGGCACGTCCTCGGCGGGCGCGTGAACGACGCCTTCTTCGGCGAGACGCCTCCCTCGACGAGGGGGCAGCTCGAGCGCGACCTCGTCCGTCTCGTCCCCTTCGCCGCCGGCGCGGCCGTCACGCACGCCTGGGGCGGCCCGATCGACAGGACGACGGACGGCCTCCCCTTCTGCGGTCGCCTGCCCGGACGGGTGCCCGTCGTCTACGGCGTCGGCTACTCGGGGAACGGCGTGGCGCCGAGCCTCACCGTGGGCAAGATCCTCGCCTCGAGCGCGCTCGAGCGGGACGACGAGTGGTCCGGCTGCGGGCTCAACCGGGGCGCGCCGGGCCGGTTCCCGCCCGAGCCCGCCCGCTACCTGGGCGGCTTCGTCGTCCGCGCGGCCGTCCGCCGCAAGGAAGGGCTCGAGGACGAGGGCCGCAGCGCGGGGCCCCTCACCCGTCGGGTCGCCGCCCTCGCCCCGCAGGGCTTCTTCCGGGCGGCCCGCTAGCGCCATGGCGGCCGGCGTCCGGCTCGACCACAGCGTCCTCGCGGTCTCGGACTGGGAGGTCTCGAACCGCTTCTACCGTGAGGTCGTCGGCGCGGAGCTCGTCCCGGCAGGGGGCGACCGGGTCGCCTACCGGCTCGGCGATACGCAGCTCAACGTCCACGGCCCCGGCGTCGACGTCGGGACGAACGTCGCGCACGTCCCGGTCGCGCCGGGCGGAAGCGACCTCTGCTTCGTCTGGCCGGGCCCAGTCGAGGACGCGATCGCCCACCTCGAGCGCCAGGGCGTGGAGATCGAGACCGGGCCGGTCGGCCGCCTCGGTGCGCTGGGGCGGGGGACGAGCGTCTACTTCCGCGATCCCGACGGCAGCCTGCTCGAGTTCATCTCCTACGGCCCCGCGCCTCCGCCGGAGGGCGGGCGCTAGCCCGCTCCCTCTGCGACGACGAGGAAGCGCTCCTCGCGGCCGGCGACGCGCTCTTCGTCGAGCCGGAGGCCTGCCGGGAGGCCTCCGCGCTGAGACGCCCACGCGTCCTCGTTGTCGGCGGCGTCCCCGGCGAGGGACGGGCCGCCCGGCTTCGACCTCGACGCCGGCGCCTAGTCGAGCTCGAGCCCGAGGCGGGGAAGGCGCTTGCGAACGAGGCGGTTGAAGGCCTCCTCGTACTCCGCGGCCGCGTCGAGCTCGAGCGTCCTCGCATACCCGTCCCGGTAATCGACGAGCGCGTCGCGTGCCGCGTCGACGAGGTCGAGGTAGTCGCCGTAGCGCTCCTCGGCCTCCTCACGGGAGGCGGCGTCGTAGGCGGCCAGCGCCGCCTCGCAGTCCCGCAGGAGCCCCGCGTACTCGGCCGCGAACAGCTCGAGCTGGCGCCCGACGAGCTCGACGAAGCGCCCGCGCACGTTCCTAGACTAGTCCGCGCGTGCGCCTCCTCGTCCGCAGCTGGAACCTCTACCACGGGCGCACGCACCCGGAGTCGGCCGAGCTCCGCCTGGAGCAGATGGTGCGGCTCGCGACCGCGGACGCACCGGACCTCGTGGCGCTCCAGGAGGTGCCGCTCTGGGCCGTGCGCCGGCTGGGGGAGTGGAGCGGGATGAGCGCGTCCTGGGCGATGACGATGCCGGCGCTCCTCGGGCCGCTCGCCCGCCGGGTGACCGCGGCCGACCCGCGCCGCTTCCGCTCGAGCATCACAGGGCAGGCGAACGCGCTCCTCGTCAACCCCCACTTCGAGCCGGGCCGGCACCGCCGCGTCGTCCTTAACCCGGGGCTCTCGCGATCGGACTGGCTCCTGCGGGGCGGCCAGCGCCGGGTCTGCCACGCCCTCGACCTGGAGACGCCCGAGGGCCGGCTGGTCGCCGCGAACCTCCACGCCTCGAACAGCCCGGACCGACGCCTCGTCACCGGCGAGATCGCGCGCGCCGCGGCGCTCGTCGCGGACGCCGCGCGGTGCGTCCTCTGCGGGGACTTCAACGTCCGCGGACACACCGTGCCCGGGTTCACCGAGCCGATCGACGGCATCGACCAGGTCCTCGTCCGAGGGCTCGAGCTCGAGCGCGGGCCGGAGCCGTGGCCCGAGGCGCGTCGCCGGGTGGGAGGCGCGGTGCTCTCCGACCACGCCCCCGTCGAGGCGGTGATCGCGTGGACCTCGTAGCCGTCCGCGGCGGCATCCCGGTGCTCGACCGCTACGCCTACCTGAACGCGGGCACGTTCGGGCCGCTGCCGCGGGCGACCTTCGCGGCGATGCAGGAGGTCGAGCTGCGCGAGCTCGAGGAAGGCCGCTCGAGCCGGGCCTACTTCGAGCGCGTGATGGCCGAGCGCGAGGCGCTGCGCGCGGCGCTCGCCTCCCTCGTCGCCGCCCCCGCCGACTGCGTCGCGATCACGTCCTCCAGCACCGAGGGGTGCAACATCGTCGTGCGCGGGCTCGGGATCGGGCCCGGGGACGAGGTGGTGACGACCGACTCGGAGCACCCCGGGCTCTTCGGGAGCCTCGTCGCCTCGGGCGCGACCATCCGCCAGGCGGCGATCCGTGACCGCCCGTTCGGGGAGGCGCTCGCGGCGCTCGAGGACGAGCTCTCGCCGCGGACGAAGCTCATCGCCGTCTCGCACGTCTCCTGGCTCACGGGCGCCGTCCTGCCCGTCCGGGAGCTCGCCGGCCGCGGCCCCCCGCTCCTCGTCGACGGGGCCCAGGGCGCGGGCGCGATCCCCGTGGACGTCGAGGAGCTCGGCTGCGACTTCTACACGATCTCGGCCCAGAAGTGGCTCCTGGGCCCGGCCGCGACCGGCGGCCTCTACGTGCGCCGCGAGCGCTTCGAGAACGTCGCCGTGACGTTCCCGTCCTACCTCTGCTGGCAGCACCCGGAGTACGTGCTCGTCGAGTCGGCCGGCCGCTACGAGTCGACGTTCACGCCCGCCGCCTCGGTCGCGGGGCTCCTCGCCGCGCTCGCCTTCGCCGCCGAGGCGGGGGAGGAGCGTTTCGCGCGCGCGCGGGGGGCGGCGGAACGCTGCCGCGAGCTGCTCGCCGGGCGCGGTCTCGAGGTCGTCACCGAGCCCGGCCACGCGACGCTCGTCTCCTTCCGGGCGGACGAGCCGGCCGAGGTCGTCGCCCGGCTGGGCGAGCAGGGGGTGATCGTGCGCGACCTTCCCGGCACGGGGCTCGTCCGCGTCTCGTGCGGCTTCTGGACGAGCGACGACGACCTCGAACGCCTCGCCCGGGGGCTCTAGCTCCGGGCTTCGACGGCCGATAGGCCGAGCATGCCGACCGTCGCGCGCTCTCTCGCGCTTGCCGGCGCCCTGCTCCTCGCCGGCTGCGGACTCGGAGACGGTGACTCCTCCCCCGAGGAGGAGCAGAAGATCACGCGGACCGACCTCGCCCGGATGGTCCTGCCGCAGGACGAGGTCGGCGGGGTCGGGAGCGGCCTCGAGGCCGAGGAGGACGCCGGGCCGGTGGCGAATGCCGAGGCCGCCGACGCGTCGCTCGACCCCGACGACACGGCGAAGACGCTCGCCGGAGCGGGCAGGGTCGCGGGGCACAAGCTCTACTACGGGAGCCCCGGCCTGGCCTCGCTGAAGGAGCGGCGCGGCGTCTTCCTCGTCGGCACCGAGGTCGAGCTCATGCTCGACCCCGTCTACGCGGCGCAGCACCTGAACAAGCAGATGAACGACTTCCAGCGCCTGCAGGGGCAGGTGGAGACCGCCGTGAAGCTCTCCCGCGTGACGACGTTCGCCGTCAGCGGTGTCGGGGACGAGGCCCAGGGCCTGCGGGCCACCGCCTCGTTCGCCGGGCGGGCGATGCACATGACGGTCGTCGGCTTCCGGCGCGGCCGCATCGTCGGCGTCGCCTCGATCGTCCGCGCCGACCGGCGGGACACCGACGAGGAGACGCGCCGGCTCGCCGTCCGCCTCGACGCGAGGATCCTGGGCGTCCTCGGCGGGACGATCGACGACGCGGCCGAGGCTGCCCGGCCGGCCAGGGCCGCCTTCGCCGGACGCGAGCGGCTGCCGGCGCTCACGCTCCGGCCCGCGGACGTCGGCGCGGCCGCCGTCGCCGACGAGGGCCGCCGGAAGGGCGACGGCTACCTCTCGCACCAGCGGACCTTCGCCGACGTACGCGTCGGCCGCTCGCACCTCGTCCTCCTGCGCGCGGAGACGCAGGTCTACCGCAGCCCCGAGGCCGCCGCGCTCGCCTACCGGCTCCTCGACACCGCCGACGGACGCCGTCTCTACGCGCACGCCGCGATGGAGTCGTTCGCGGACGAGTCCGGCGTGAAGCCGCGCAAGGTCGTGATCGGCCCGCTCGCCGACGCCGGGCCCGGGGCCATGGGCGTCGTCGTCAGCTTCGACGTGCCGGCGGGCCGCTTCCGGATCGCGAGCGTCTTCGTGCGCTCGGGCCGCTACGTCCAGTCCGTGACGGGGTTCTGCCGCGCCGACTCGTTCGTCCCGGGCGACCTGCGCCCGCTGGGCGAGCGCGCGCGCGAGCTCCTCGTCGCCTAGCCCCGGTCGCCCGGGGCGGGGCGGCCCGGCTCGTCCGCGGCGGCCGCGAGGAGGCGCTCGACGACGACGACGTCGCGCCAGCGGCCGTCGAGCCGCGCGTGGCGCCGGTAGACGCCGACCTCGCGGAAGCCGAGCGCCCTGCAGAGGGCGAGGCTCGCCTCGTTCTCGGGGAAGATGCGGCTCACGAGCTTCCAGAGTCCGCGGGCCTCGGCCTCGGCGAGGAGCGCCTCCATCGCCGCCCGGCCCGCGCCGCGACCGCGCTCGGCCCGCGCGACGTAGACCGAGAACTCGGCCACGGCCCGGTACGCGTCCCGCGCCTGCCGGTACGGCGGCGCGGAGGCCCAGGCGACCACCTCGCCGCTCCTGTTCTCGACGACGACGAGCGGGTACCTCGCCTCGAGCCAGGCCCGCACGCGGGCCGGGCCGGGTGGGCGGGTCTCGAACGTGGCCAGCCGGTCCTCGATGCCCTCACGGTAGATCGCGGCGATCGCCGTGGCGTCCTGCGGCCGGGCGGGGCGGCTGCGGAGGGGCACGCCGCTCAGGCGGCCGCGGTGCGAAGGCCGAGCTCGGGCGCGATCGGGCGCATGGCCGCGACGACGTTGCGGATGTGGTCGTCGAGCTCGAGCCCGAGGAGCGCGGCGCCGGCGTAGACCTCCTCGCGGTGCACGCCCGCCGCGAAGGAGGGCTGCTTCAGCTTCTTCTTCACCGACCTCGGCTCGAGGGTCTCGATCCCGTCGGGGCGCACGAGGCCGCACGCGTGGACGAAGCCGGCGAGCTCGTCGCAGGCGAAGAGCACGCGCTTGAGCGGCGTGTCGCGCGGGAGCTCGAGGTGCTCCGCGTGCGAGAGGACCGCCTCGACGACCTCCTCGGGCCAGCCCTCCTCGCGCAGGATGGGGGCGCCGTCCTGCGGGTGCTCGGCGAGCGTCGGGTGCATCTCGTAGTCGAAGTCGTGCAGGAGCGCGACCGCCGCCCAGACCTCCTCGTCTCCGCCCTGCTCGCACGCGTAGAAGCGCACGCAGGCCTCGACGGCGAGGGCGTGACGGAGGAGCGCCTGGCTCTTCGTGTGGCGCGTGAGCGTCTGCCACGCGCGGTCGCGGGTGACCTCCATCGGGGTGAGTAGGATAGCCTGCTCCGTCGCCTCGCCCGTCCGATCCCGACGCGAGACTTCGTGCCCGAGACCCTCGTCACCGACATGCTGATGGAGTCCTTCGTCATCGAAGGCGGGCGGCCGCTCCAGGGGTCGCTCCGGGCGGCCGGGAACAAGAACGCCGCGCTCCCGATCGTGGCGGCGGCGCTCCTCACCGACGAGCCGCTGACGCTCACGAACGTCCCCGCCATCCGCGACGTCGAGACCATGCTCGACCTCGTCGCCGCCCTGGGCGTGGACGTCCATCGCCTCGGGGACGGCTGCGTGCGCATCCAGGCCGGCGGAGAGGTCGGGCGCGAGCTGGACGAGGAGCTCTGCGCGCGCATCCGCGCCTCGATCCTCCTCGCCGGCCCACTGCTCGCCCGCTGGGGCGAGGCGATCGTGCCGCCGCCCGGCGGGGACGTCATCGGACGGCGTCGGCTCGACACGCACATCCAGGCGCTCTCGCGGCTCGGCGCCGAGATCGAGGCCGACCGCCGCTACCACATGCGCACCGACGGCCTCGTCGGCGCCCGCGTCTTCCTCGACGAGGCCTCCGTGACGGGGACGGAGAACGCAGTCCTGGCCGCGGTGCTCGCGCGCGGCGAGACGACGATCGTGAACGCGGCCTGCGAGCCCCACGTGCAGGACCTCTGCCACCTGCTCGTCTCCCTCGGCGCCGAGATCGCCGGCATCGGCTCGAACGTCCTCGCGATCCGCGGGGTCGACCGTCTCCGCGGGGGTGAGTGGCGCATCTGCCCGGACCACATCGAGGTGGCGAGCTTCGTCGGCCTCGGGGCGGTCACCGAGGGGGAGCTCGTGATCGAGGACGTCGTCCCCGACCACCTCGTCGGCGTCTGGAACGGCTTCGAGCGCCTCGGCATCGCGTGGGAGGTGGACGGGACCTCGGTGCGCGTCCCGGGAGGGCAGGAGCTCCGGATCCAGGACGACCTCGGCGCCCAGATCCCGAAGGTCGAGGACGGGCCCTGGCCCGCGTTCCCCGCCGACCTGACCTCGATCGCCCTCGCGGTCGCGACGCAGGCCCAGGGGACGATCCTCATCTTCGAGAAGATGTTCGAGAACCGGCTCTTCTTCGTCGACAAGCTCGTGAGCATGGGGGCGCGCATCATCCTCTGCGACCCGCATCGGGCGGTCGTCAACGGGCCGGCGAAGCTCTACGGCGAGCGCATGGAGAGCCCGGACATCCGTGCCGGGATGGCGATGCTGATCGCGAGCCTCTGCGCCGAGGGCCGCTCGACGATCGGCAACATCGGACAGATCGACCGCGGCTACGAGCGGATCGACGAGCGCCTGCGCGCGGTCGGCGCGAGCATCGAACGGGTGGAGGGATGATGGAGAAGCAGGCTGTGCGCACCGAGCGGGCGCCGGCGCCCTTCCAGGGGGCGCCTTACTCGCAGGGGATCGTGGCGGGCGACCTCGTGTTCGTCTCGGGGCAGCTCGGGATCGACCCGGAGGAGGGCCACCTCGTCCAGGGCGGCATCGTCGAGCAGACCGAGCAGGTGATGAAGAACCTCGCCGCGATCCTCGCGGAGGCGGGGTCGAGCCTCGACGGCGTCGTCATGACCTCGATCTTCCTCGTCGACCTGGACGACTTCCAGGCCATGAACGAGGTCTACGCGCGGCACCTCAGCGAGCCCTACCCGGCCCGCGCGACGGTGCAGATCGCGGCGCTGCCCTCGGGCGCGCGCATCGAGGTTGCCGTCGTCGCGCACCGCTGAGGCGCGCGCCGGGCGCGCCCGGATCAGGAGCGCTGGACGGACTTCTTCAGCTCTGCCGCGACGAAGCCGGTCTTCGTGACGCGAAACGTGACGGTGCCCAGGCGCTTGGGGCGGAGGCGGAAGGTGACCTTGCCGAGGGAGCCCGTCTTCTTCGTCGTGCGCTTGACGCCCGCGCCGGAGGCGCGCACGGATGCGCGCGCGACCGGGGCGATCGTGGCCGCGTTCCGGACGGTGATCGTCACCTTGCGGTACTTCCGGCGCACGAGGTCGCCGCTCGACCTGAGCCGGAAGCGCTTGTCGGCGGTGCCGCCCGCGCCCCCCGAGCTCGTCCGCGAGAACGTGCCCGTCGTCGACCAGCGGAGGCCGACGAAGCTCGAGGCGCCGTTCTCCGCCTCGGCCTGGACGCGCCAGTAGAGCGTCTTGCCGGTCGGGTAGGCGGTGCTGCTCGTGTAGGCGGTCGAGTCGGTGACGGCGCCGCTCACGAGCGCGGACTGCTCCTGGATGACGTTCGCGAAGGTCGGATCCTCGGAGACCTGGAGGCGGTAGCGTCGCGCCGAGTCGACCGGGCTCCAGTGGAAGACCGTCGCCGCGGTCGAGAGGACGGCGCCGCCGGCCGGGCCGAGGAGCGCCGGGGGCGTCGCCTGCTTCGTGAACGGCTGCGGGTTGCTCGTGATCGGGTCGGCGGAGACCCCCTGCCCGTTCGCGGAGGTGGCCGGGAGGACCGCCCAGTAGTAGTTCCCGGACTTGTCCGCGTAGCCGACGGAGTTCGACATCGTGCGCGGGGCATAGGCGGTCACGCGGGTGTAGGCGTAGTCCTCGATCGTCGTGAAGGACGGGTCGTTCGCGACGACGACGAAGTAGCTCAGGGCGCCGGGCACGGGGTTCCAGGTGAAGACGGGCATCCGGCCGACGTTCGAGCCGCTGACGGGGCGGAGGTAGTCGGAGGCTCCGGGCGCGCACGGGCTGCAGACCCCGGCGTCCGGTGGGCCCGCCCAGACGAACGCGGGCGAGTTGTTCGCGGGGAGGTAGGTCCAGTCGCTCTCGATCGACGGCCCGCTCGAGGACGAGGCGCGGTCGATCGGGCTGACGCGGACGCAGTAGGCCTGGCCCTCGATGAGCTGCGTGACGAGGTCGTCCGAGGGCGCGAACCCGCGCGAGAGCGGGTCGGCGTTGATGCCGCGGTTCCAGCCGAGCGGCGTCCAGCCCGTCGTCGCGGTCTTCTTGTCCCAGCGGACGCTCGTGGGCGCGGCCCAGTCGCAGACGCCGGCGTCGTGCGGGGTCACGACGACGTGGTAGCTCGAGGCGCCGGGGGCCGGATCCCAGCGGACGATCGGGGCGTCCACGGTCGAGCCGGCGGCAAGGGTGTCGTGGTCGAGGTCGACGAGCCGCAGGTTCGGGACGCTCGGGGTGTTCCCGAAGCCCTTCTGGAAGGAGGGCCCTGCCTTCCACGGCCCGGCGACGTTGCTCGCGTCCACCCCGCGGACCCGCCAGAAGTACTCGTCGTCGTTCGCGAGCACGACCGGCGGCGAGAACGACGTCCCGAAGGTCGTCATGTCGACGGAGAAGCTGATGTTCTCGCAGCAGACCTTCGAGCCGGGCGCCCAGAAGTCCGTCGAGTTGATCTCGACCTCGTAGCCCTTCGCGCCGCTGACCGCCGACCAGGTGAACTGCGGGTCGAAGACACCAGGGTCGTCGACGAGGTCGACGACTGCGAGGTTCTCCGGCGCGGCCGGGGCCGCGTGGGCGGGCGCCGCGGCCACGAGGGCGACGGCGGCGGCTGCGAAGACGATGCGAAGACTGACGAGCAACGGGCGGCTGACCCCCTGTGAAGACTTGGCCGGACGCCGTGTCCGGTCTTCTCACCGTCGTCCCGCTCCCGTGAAGCCGCCATCCCCAGGATGGGGGATCGCTCCGGCCAGGGGCCGCAACGGGGCTCCCGGCTAGGCGGCGCCCCGGCCGACGCGGCGCAGCCGCCAGAGGGCTTTGGCCAGGGGGCGTCCGAGCGGCGACGTCTTCACGCTCGCACGGACGACGCCGTCGTAGCCGTAGAGATCCACGCGCGGGAAGGCGTACCGGTTGCGGGCGTCGGCCCCGGACGCGAGGGCGAAGGCGGCTCGGTAGCCGGCGGCCCGCGCCGCCCTCTGCGCACGCTCGTCGTGCTCCCCGTACGGGTAGGCGAGGTAGCGGCAGGGCCGGCCGAGCTCGTCCTCGCACCGGCCGCGCGAGTCCCGCAGCTCCCGCGCGAGCTCGGCGTCGTCCAGTCGGCCGAGGTGGGCGTGCGTCACCGTGTGCGACCCGACCTCGACCCCTCGCTCGACGAGCGCGCGCAGGGCGTCCCAGTCCATCGTCGCGAGGTGCTCGGCGTGGCGGTCCCGTTCGGCGGCGAGCTCCGGCACCCCGACCGGCCCTCCGTCGCCTGCGTACGAGGTGACGACGAACACCGTGGCGGGGATCCCGAGGCGCTCGAGGACGGGCAGGCCGGGGCCGACGTTCCGGAAGCCGTCGTCGAAGGTCACGTGGAGCGCGCGCCCGCCCCGTTCGACCGCCTCGCCCGCGGAGACCGGGCGGAAGCCGCGGAGGAGGAGGCTGCGCAGGTGCAGCTCGAGCGCCCTCGGGGTGACGGCGAGGTCGTGGCGCCACTCGTCCGAGATCGCGTGGTAGCAGAGGACGACGGTCCGCCGCCTCACGCGTTCCCCGCGATCCGCCTGCCCGCTCCCGGTCCACGGACTGGTGCCACGAGACGCAATCCTAGAATCCAGCCGTGGACGTCATCGTCTCCCACACGAACACGGACTTCGACGCGCTCGCGGCCATGGTCGCCGCTCGACGGCTCTATCCGGGCGCCGCCGTCGCGCTCTCGGGCTCGCTCAACCGCAACGTGCGCGAGTTCTACCGCCTGCACGCGGACGAGCTGGACGTCGCCGAGCCGGGCCGCGTCGACCTCGAGGACGTCGGGCGGCTGATCGTCGTCGAGACCGTGCACCCGGAGCGCCTCGGCGAGTTCGAGCGCGTCGCCCGCGATCCCTCGGTGGAGGTCGTCGTCTTCGACCACCACGCCGGCGAGACGCCCGACTGGGTGAAGCCCGAGAACCTCGTCCTCTCCGAGGACGGCGCCCTAACGACGACGATGGTCGGGATCCTCGCCGAGCGGGAGATCGAGCCGACGCCGCTCGAGGCGACCGTCTTCGCCCTCGGCATCCACGAGGACACCGGCTCGCTCGGCTACCCGGGCACGCGGCTGCGGGACGCCGAGGCGCTCGCCTGGTGCCTGCGCCACGGCGCGAGCCAGGAGGTCGTGGCTCAGTTCCTGCGCTCGCCGCTCGCCGAGGAGGAGCGTGCCCTCCTGGAGGCGCTCGTCTCCGCGCTCGAGACGCACACCGTCGCCGGCCTCGAGGTGCTGGTCGCCGCCGTCGCGTGGCCCGAGTACGTCGACGGGATCTCGAATCTCGCGCACAAGATCGTCGACGTCACGGACGCGCGGGCGCTCGTCTGCCTCGTGGAGATGGAGGGGCGCGTCTTCTGCGTCGTCCGCACGCGCGTGCCCGAGCTCGACGCGGCCGCCGTCGCGGGCGCCCTGGGAGGAGGCGGGCACGCGCAGGCGGCCTCGGCGGTCCACCGCGGCTCGCTCGCCGAGGCGCGCGAGCTCGCCCTCGCCGCGCTCCCCGGCGCCGTCCGGCGCGGGCGCATCGCGGTGGAGATCATGTCC
>DASTQA010000038.1:0-35178 GCA_035762005.1 Gaiellaceae bacterium | reverse complement strand
GCCCTTCATGTCGAGGGCGCCGCGGCCCCAGACGCAGCCGTCGCGGAGCTCGCCCGACCAGGGGTCCACGGACCACTCCTCCGGGTCGGCGACCACCGTGTCGGTGTGCGAGAGGAGCAGGAGGCTCGGACCCTCCCCTCGACCCGGGATGCGGGCGACGAGGTTCGCGCGCTTGGGCTCGCGCGCGTAGAGCTCGCACGCGACGCCGGCCTCCTCGAGGTACGCGCGGAGGAGCTCGGCCGCGCGCGTCTCGTTCCCGGGTGGGTTCACCGTGTCGAGCCGCAGGAGCTCCTGCAGGAGCGAGACGGCCTCGCCGCCGAGCGTCACGGGCCCCGCTTCCCGCGCACGAGCAGGGACGGCCGCGGCTGGTGGACGCCGCCGTTCGTGCGGTCGAAGGTCGCGTCCTCGTACGGGAGCGCCTCGGCGTCGCCGACGAGCACGCGCTCGTCCGAACGCGCGCCGAGCGCGCCCGCGACGTGCTCGAACGCCGGCTCGCCGTGGCTCGGTAGCCGCTTCGGGGGGCCGGCACCCCACATGGCGCTCCGTCTCCGCTTCAGCTCCTCCCAGGGCACGGCTCCTCCTCGCGTCCGGGCGAGCATACTTCGCGGCGTGAGCGACCTCTTCGCGGATGCTGCGGCGGGGCGGGCGACCGAGATCGCTCCCCTCGCGGCCCGCCTGCGGCCCGAGCGGCTCGAGGACTTCGTCGGCCAGGAGCACGTCGTCGGCGAGGGCTCGGCGCTCGCGCTCGCGATCGCGGAGGACCGCGTCGCCTCCGCCGTCTTCTACGGCCCGCCGGGGAGCGGCAAGACGACGCTCGCGCGGATCGTCGCGGGGGCGACCGGCGCGGCGTTCGAGGAGCTCTCGGCCGTCTCGGCCTCCGTCGCGGACGTGCGCGGCGTCCTCGCGCGGGCGCGGGAGCGCCTCGGGGCCGAGACCCGCCGGACGATCCTCTTCCTCGACGAGATCCACCGCTTCAACAAGGCGCAGCAGGACGCGCTCCTGCCCGCGGTCGAGTCCGGGCTCGTCACGCTGATCGGCGCCACGACGGAGAACCCGTACTTCGAGGTCAACTCGGCGCTCCTCTCCCGGCTTCAGGTCTACGAGCTCGAGCCGCTCGCGCACGGAGACCTCGTCGCCGTCGTGGAGCGGGGCGTGGCGGAGCTCGGCGCACGGGCCCCACGGGACCTCGTGGAGCTCGTGGCCGCGAAGGCGGGGGGCGACGCACGGTCGGCGCTCAACGTCCTCGAGCTCGCCTGGGCGACCGCCGAGTCGGAAGGCACCGCGCTCGAGGAGCGCCACGTCGAGGACGCCGCGCGGCGGCGCCCCGTCGTCTACGACAAGGGCGGCGACGCACACTACGACTTCACGTCGGCATTCATCAAGGCGATCCGCGGCTCGGATCCCGACGCCGCGCTCTACTACCTCGCGGCCATGCTCGAGGGCGGCGAGGACCCGCGCTTCGTCGCCCGGCGCCTGATCGTGCACGCCTCGGAGGACATCGGCATGGCGGACTCACGGGCTCTGCTCGTCGCGACCGCCGCCGCCCACGCGGTCGAGCACGTGGGCCTGCCCGAGGCGCAGCTCAACCTCGCGCACGCGACGATCTACCTCGCCCGCGCCCCGAAGTCGAACGCGGTGCTGCGGGCGCTCGGGGCCGCACGGCGGGACGTCCGCGAGCACGGCGCGATCCGGCCGCCGAAGAGCCTCCGGGACACGCACTACCGCGGCGCGCAGAAGCTCGGCCACGGCGAGGGCTACGTCTACCCGCCCGACGACCCGCGCGGCTACGGCGTCGACCACCTCCCTGAGGAGCTCCGCGGGCGGACGTACTACGACGCCGCCGACGAGCCGAGCGCGGACGCGTAGCCCGCGTCCACAGCCGCCCGCGGCGGCCAGGCCGGGGGTCAGACCGGCGGGCTGGCGATCCTGTGGACACGCACGGCGGCAGGGCCCGGCGGGGGGCCTCCGGTAGATTCCGGGCCGGTGAAGATCGTCGTCCTCGTCAAGCAGGTGCCCAATCCGAGCCACGTGCGCCTCGACCCGGAGACGAGGCGGCTCGTCCGCGAGGGCGTGCCGCTCGAGCTGAACGAGTTCGACGTCTACGCCGTCACCGAGGCGGTTCGCCTCCGCGACGCCCACGGCGGCGAGGTCGTCACGATGACGATGGGCCCGCCGCAGGCGGAGGAGACGCTCCGGACGACCCTCGCGATGGGGGCTGACCGGGCGATCCACCTGAGCGACCGCCTCTTCGCGGTCGCGGACACGATCGGGACCTCGCGCACCCTCTCGCTCGCCCTGCGGAAGGAGGGCGCCGACCTCGTCCTCTGCGGCCGCAAGACCGTCGACTCGGAGACCTGGCAGGTCCCGCCCGAGACGGCGGCGTTCCTCGGCTGGACGCAGGTGACGAGCGTCGACCGGCTCTCCCTCGCGGACGGCCGCCTCCGGGCCCGGCGCGAGACGGACGAGGGGTACGACACGTACGAGCTCGAGCTCCCTGCGGTCGTCTCGGTCACCGACGGCATCAACGAGGGCATCTGGCCGGCGAGGCGGGACGTCGAGGCGACGCCGACGGACGGTCGGATCGCCGTCTGGGAGGCGACCGACCTCGTCGCCGACGCCGAGGAGGACGACCGGCGGTTCGGCCAGACGGGCTCCCCGACCAGGGTCCTCGCCGTCAAGGACGTGACGCCCGAGCGACGAGGGGAGATCGTCGCGACGTCCGCGGAGGCCGCCGAGCGGATCTCCGCCCTCCTCGCCGAGACCGCGGGGCCCGCCGCGTCCTCGTGGGAGAAGCCCGAGCGGCTGGGCGAGAGGCCGGGCAAGTCCTACGACTGCTGGACCGTCCTCGAGCTCGTGGACGGCCGCCCGCGCCGCGTCTCGCTCGAGCTCCTCGGCAAGGGGCGGGAGCTCGCCGGGAAGCTCGGCGGCGAGAACGTCGCGCTCCTCCTCGGGCACGGCCTCGCCGACGCTGCCGGGGAAGCGGCCCGCCACGGCGCCGAGCGGGTCGTCCTCGTCGACGATCCGCGCCTCGCGGAGTACGGGCCGGAGACGTACGCCGCCGCGCTCCGGAGCGTCGTCGAGCGCGAGCGACCGCACGTCCTCCTCGTCCCCTCGACGATCATGGGGCGGGACTACGGGCCCCGCGTCGCCGGCGAGCTCGAGCTCGGCATGACCGGGGACTGCGTCGACCTCGGCATCGACAAGGCAGGCCGGCTCCTCCAGTACAAGCCGGCCTACGGCGGCAACATCGTCTCCGTGATCATGGGCGCGACGACGCCGCAGCTCGCCACCGTGCGCGCCGGTATGTTCGCGGCGGTGGAGCCGCGCGACGACGCCCCGGCCACGATCGTCGAGCTCGCGCTCGAGAACCTTCCCGCCCCGCGCTCCCGCCTCGTCGCGAGCGAGCACCGCCCCGACACGGCCGGCTACGAGCTCGACTCCGCGCGCGTGTGCCTCTGCGTCGGCAAGGGCGTCGGCGGCCCCGAGGGCGTGCGGGAGGTGGAGGCGCTCGCGGCCCGGCTCGGGGCGGCGGTCGGCGCGAGCCGGGACGTGACCGACGCGGGCTGGCTTCCGAAGAACCGCCAGATCGGGCTCACCGGCCGTGCGATCGCCCCGCGCCTCCTGCTCGAGGTGGGCGTCCGCGGGGCCTTCGAGCACACCGTCGGCTCCGTCCGGGCCGGGGTCATCGTGGCGCTCAACGCCAACGAGCGCGCGCCCGTCTTCGGGCACGCCGACGTCGGCGTCGTGGGCGACTGGCGAGAGACCCTGCCGCCGCTCGTGGACGCGCTCGAGGCAACCCTCTAGTGCGCCTGCACGAGCACGTCTGGGGCGCCGAGGGCGCGCCGGAGATCATCTGCCTGCACGGCGTGAACGCGCACGGCCGCCGCTTCCGCCGCCTCGCCGAGGAACGGCTCGCGGACCGCTACCGGATCCGCGCCCTCGACCTTCGCGGCCACGGCCGCTCGAGCTGGGAGCCGCCCTGGACCCTCGAGGCGCACCTCGACGACCTCCTCGAGACGGTGACGGAGCCGGCGACGTGGGTCGGACACAGCTTCGGCGGGCGCCTGACGGCGGAGGTGCTCGCGCGCCGCCCGGAGCTCGTGGAGCGGGCCGTCCTCCTCGACCCGGCGCTCTGGGTCCCGCCCGAGATCGCCTACACGCTCGCCGAGCGGCAGCTTCGCGAGACGTCGTTCGCGACGGTCGATGACGCGATCCGGGAGCGCCTCGGGAGCGGCGACGTCGTCCAGGCGCCCCGGGCGTTCCTCGAGGAGGAGATGCACGACCACCTCGTCGAGTCGCCGGACGGGCTCCTGCGCTACCGCTACTCGCGGGAGGCAGTCGCCGCCGGCTACCGGGAGCTCGCGAAGCTGCCGCCGCCGTTCGAGGCGCTCCGCGTGCCGACGCTCCTCGTCGTCCCCACGCACGCGAAGATCGTCAGCGCCGGAGAGCTCGAGCTCTGCCGCGCGGCGCTCGGCGACCTCCTCACCGTCGCCGTCGTCCCCGGGGGGCACATCGTCCTCTGGGACGCCTACGAGGAGACCGCGACGGCGGTCGAGGCGTTCCTCGCCGCGACGGGCTAGAGGATCCGCGCCCCGAGAGCGCTCGCCACGAGCTCGACGGCGAGCGCGGCGGTCTCGTTCCCACGGTCGAGGATCGGGTTCACCTCGACGACCTCGAGGGAGCGCAGGAGCCCAGACTCGGCCACGAGCTCCAAGGCCAGGTGGGCCTCCCGGTAGGAGAGCCCGCCGCGGACGGGGGTGCCGACGCCGGGGGCGAACTCGGGGTCGACCACGTCCATGTCGAGCGAGACGTGGACGAAGGGCGCGCCCGCCACCCGGTCGAGGGCCTCGCGGACGGCCGGCTCGACGCCGCGCCGGTCGAGCTCGCTCATGGTGTAGACGCCGATGCCCGTCTCGCGGATGAACGCGCGCTCCCCCTCGTCGAGGGAGCGGACGCCGAGGAGCACGACGCGGTCGGGATCGAGCGCCGGGATCGGCCAGGCGGCGCTCTCGAACACGCCCGGCGCGCGCCCGAGCGCGGCCCCGAGCGGCATCCCGTGCACGTTGCCGCTCGGCGACGTCTCCGGCGTGTTCAGGTCGCCGTGGGCGTCGAGCCAGAGGACGCCGCCCGGCCCGTGCACCGAGGCCATGCCGCCGAGAGTCCCGAGGGCGATCGAGTGGTCGCCGCCGAGGACGAGGGGCGTGCGCCCCTCGGCCGTCGCCCGCGCCACGCAGGCCGCGATCCGCTCGCACGTACGCTTGATCTCCTCGAGGAAGCGCGCCGCCGGGCTTCCCTCCGAGGTCGCCTCCGCGACGGCCGTGTCGACGTTGCCGAGGTCGACCACCTGGTGGCCGAGCTCTGCCAGCCGCTCCTCGAGGCCGGCGTAGCGCACGGCCGAGGGTCCCATGTCGACGCCGCGCCGCCCCGCGCCGAGGTCGAGCGCCGCCCCGATGACCGCCACCCTGACGCCCTCTCCGTCCGGCACGGCCCCGGAGCCTACAGCGGCTAGACTGGGGCGGCCGCGGCGAGGTAGCTCAGTTGGTAGAGCACACGGCTGAAAACCGTGGTGTCGCCGGTTCGATTCCGGCCCTCGCCACTTCGGCCTGCCCGCGGGAGACGGCCTCGGGGCCGCGCGACCGGCTCCGGCCGTTTGCCGGGAGCTCGCCCGCGGGACCGAGGAAACGGCGTCCGGGCCGGTGCGACCGTGCCGCGAACGCCGTTTGGCGGGATCCTAACCGGGGTTCGACCGGCGTGCCAGGAGCGCGGTGGCGGGGCCGGCCGAGAGCTCCTCGAAGCCCCCGAAGCCGAGCGGCGCCAGCCGGGAGCGAAGCGTCTCGGCCGGGGTCCAGATGGGCGTCGAGGGCCCGGAGGCGAACGAGGCCACGACCGTCCCGGCGGGCGCGGTCACGCGCGCGATCTCGGCGAAGAAGGGGATCATGTTCAGGAGGACGACGAGGTCGAAGGCGGCGTCCTCGAAGGGCAGCGCGGCCGCGTCGGCGACCTCGAAGCGCACGCGCTCCGCCGTCCCGGCGGGGACGACCCGCCGGGCCTCGGCCACCATCCCCGGGGCGAGGTCGACGCCGACGACCTCGGCCTCCGGGAAGCGCTCGGCGACGAGGGCCGCGGCCTTGCCCGTGCCGGTCCCGACGTCGAGCACGCGGCGCGGCGGGCGCTCGAGGCGGTCGAGGGCGGCCGAGAGCGCGGCGAGCGCCTCGGGGCCGAGCCGGCCGTGCCAGACCGGCGCGAGGCGGTCGAACTGCGCGCGCAGGGGACGGCGGAAGAGCCGCCAGAGGCCGGGACGGGCGACGACGGCGCGCGTGGCCAGGCGCGCGAAGCGCTTGCCCGCGCTCTCGAGGAGCGCCCTCACAGGTCGGCGAGCGTCAGCCGGAGCTCCTGGCCCTCGCGCACGCCGAAGGTCTGGGCGGCGCTCCCCTGGTTGATCGCGAGGGCGATGTTCCAGTAGGCGTCCTCGTAGAGGATGATGTCTCCGCGGCGCACCTCCGTGAACGTGCGGGCGGCGAGCGCGTAGTACCGCTCGAGGCCGACGTCGACCTCGACGCGCGACCCGGGCTCGATGCCGATCTCCTCCAGGTGCGCGCCGCGCAGGTTCAGCTGGACGTTCCCGAAGCGGTCGACGTGGACGACGGTCGCCCGGATACGGCGGGTTCCCACCTGCGGCTCGGGGACCTCGAGCCGGACGAGGCCCGCCGGATCGAGCTGCGACCCGAGGGACTCGAGCCGGACCCCGCTCGCGAGGTGCGCCGCAGCCGGCGCGAACACGTCCCGGCCGTGGAACGTCCGCGCCACGGGCGAGAGGCGGTAGGCGGGCTCCGTCAGCTCGACGGCCTGCTCCAGCCCTCCCAGCCGCTCGGCGGCGAGGAGGAGGAGGCCGTTGTCGGGCCCGACGTAGAGGCGGCCGTCGCCCCCGCGCAGGGCGAGCGGCTTCCGCGGGCCCCCGACGCCCGGGTCGACGATGGCGACGTGGACGCCCTCCGGCATGTAGGGCAGCGTGGCGGCGAGGACGAGCGCCCCCTGGAGGACGTCCTGCCGGGCGATCCCGTGTGTGATGTCGACGATGTCCGCCTCCGGCGCGATCCGCTTGACGACGCCGTGGCACGTGCCGACGAAGGCGTCCTCGAGGCCGAAGTCCGTCAGGAAGGTGATGAACCGACGGTCGATGCGGCGAGCTTAACCGCTCGCACGAGCCCTTCCCCGTCGTGGCTCGCGGCCTCGACCGCGACCCGCAGGCCGAGCCGGCGGGCTTCCGCGGAGGTCACGGGCCCGATCGAGACGCACGGGCGGTCGAGGCGCAGGGCGGCGAAGGCCCGCGCCGCCGAGGGCGAGGCGAGGACGACGAGGTCCCCCTCCGGAAACCTCGCCGGCCGCTCCTCGACCGTGCGGTAGAGCGGCACGAACTCCGCGCCGAGCTCGCGGACGAGGACGTCCCTCGCCCCCTCGGCGCCCGCGAAGAGGACCCGCCCGGCCGGCCGCGGGAGCGCGGCCGCGAGCCCTTCCTGGGTCGAGACCGGAGCGACGAGGTCCGGCTCGAGGCCACGGGCGCGAAGGGCCTCGGCCGTCCCGGGCCCGACGACACCCAGGCGCGGAAGCGGCCCTTCGAGGCGGGCGAGGAGGGCCTCCACGGCGTTCCTGCTCGTGAGCAGGACCCAGTCGTAGCCGGCCGCCGCGAGCGGCGGGCCCGGGAGCGGCTCGACCCGGACGAGCGGGCACGTCGCCACCTCGAAGCCCTCGGCGGCGAGCGCCGCCGCGAGCGGCGCCGCCGACGCCTCCGTCCCCGTGAGGACGACCTTCATCCCCGCGGGGCGGCGGTGGCGGCGAGCAGCTCGTCGGCGAGCGCGAGCGGGTCGTCCCCGCTCCGCCGCTCGAGCCACCGGCCGTCCTCGTCGGCGACGAGAGCCGTGAGCGCCCGGCCGTCGTGGTGCGCGGCGACGGGCGCGAGGCAACCGGCGCCGATGCGGGCGACGCACGCGCGCTCTGCCTCGACGAGGCGGCGCGTCTCCGCGTCGTCCAGCCCGGCGACGAGCTCCTCCTCGCCCGACCGGACCTGGAGCGCGACGGCTCCCTGGCCGGCCTCGGGGAGGAGCTCCGCGACCGTGAAGCGGCGGCCGATCTCCCGGGCGAGCCCGAGGCGGTCGAGCCCCGCGGCGGCGAGCACGATCGCGTCGAGCCCGCGCTCGCGCATCTTGCGCAGGCGCGTCTCGACGTTGCCCCGGAGCGGCTCGACGACGACCCCGGGCTCGAGCGCGAGGAGCTGCGCCCGCCGGCGGGCCGAGGCGGTCCCGATCCGCATGCCCGGCCGGACGGCGGCGGCGCCGCAGAGCGCGTCGCGGGGATCCTCGCGCGGAAGGAAGGCGCCGACGAGGAGCCCGTCGGTTGCCGTCGAGGTCATGTCCTTCGCGGAGTGCACGGCCACGTCCACCCGGCCCGCGAGGAGCGCCTCTTCGATCTCCTTGACGAAGACGCCCCGCTCGCCGATCTCACCGAAGGGGCGCGAGCGGTCGCGGTCGCCGGCCGTCGTCATGGGCACGATGGCGACGTCCGCCTCGGGGTCGGCTGCCCGCAGCGCCTCGGCGGCGAGCTCCGCCTGCGTGAGGGCGAGCCTACTTCCTCGGCTGCCGAGGCGAATCAGCATCCTCGCCGAGCCCGAAGAGGTGGCGGACGGCCTCCGCGTAGACACCGCCCTCGGCGGCCGCGGCCGCCTCCTTCATCCGCACCGTCGGCCCGTGCAGGAGCTTCGCGACGATCTGGCTCGTGAGGGCCTCGACCGCGCGGCGCTGGCTCGGAGAGAGGGAGGAGAGCCGCCCCTCCGCCCGGTCGAGCTCCGCCTGGCGGATCGACTCGGCCCGAGCGCGGAGCGAGGCGATCGCCGGGACGACGTCGAGCGACAGCTGCCAGGCGCGGAAGCCGTCGGCCTCCTCGCTCGCGATCGCCTCCGCGCGGACCGCCTCCTCCCGCCGGCCGGCGACGCTCTCGGAGACGACCCGCTCGAGGTCGTCGATGTCGTAGAGGTAGCACCCGTCGAGGTCGTTGACGGCCGGGTCGAGATCGCGGGGGACGGCGATGTCGACGAAGAAGACGGGCCGGCCGCGGCGGCGCTTCATCGCCCGCTCGACCTGGGCGGCGGAGAGCACGGTGGCCCGGGAGCCCGTCGAGGCGACGACGACGTCGGCTCCCTCGAGCTCGCCCTCGAGCGCGTCGAGCCCGACCGCGCGTCCGCCGAGGCGACGGGCGAGCGCCTCGGCGCGCTCGCGGGAGCGGTTGGCGACGACAACGTCGGTGGCTCCGCGCGAGACGAGGCTCGCGGCAGTCAGATCGGCGGTCTTGCCGGCGCCGAGGAGGAGCACGCGGCGGCCGGCGAGATCGCCGAAGACGCGCTCCGCCAGCTCGACGGCGGCGGACGAGACGGAGGCGGGGTTCTCGCCGATGGCGGTCTCCGTGCGAACCCGCTTGCCGACCCGAAGGGCCTGGCGGAAGAGACGGTGGAGGAGCGGCCCGGTCGCCCGCGCCTCGCGCGCGGCGCCGTAGGCCTCGCGGACCTGCCCGAGGATCTGCGCCTCGCCCGGGACGAGGGAGTCGAGCCCGGCGGCGACGCGGAAGAGGTGGAGCGCGGCCGCCTCGTCGGCGACCGTGTAGAGGGAGGGAGCGAGCTCGGCGTGCGAGAGGCCCGAGAGCCCGGCGAGCTCGTCGTAGACGCGCTCCTCGGCGGCCTCCGCGTCGGCGTCAACGAGGTAGACCTCTGTTCGGTTGCAGGTCGAGAGCACCGCCGCCTCGGCGCCGTCCTCGGAGAGGCGCTCGAGCGCCTCGCGCCGCAGGCGGCGGTCGTACGCGAGGAGCTCGCGGAGCTCCACGGGGGCCCGCTGGTGCGAGGTGCCGACGAGGACGAGGCGGGCGGGCTGCATCAGAAGTGGAGGAACGGGGTCAGGACGAGGCGGACGAGGACGACGAGGAGGAAGCCGGCGAGGGCCAGGTGCGCGGTGCGGCGCCCCCGCCAGCCCGCCTCCCAGCGGAGGACGAGGAAGGCGGCGTACACCGCCCAGGTGAGGAGCGTGAGCCCCATGATCGCGTCGAAGCCGCCGCCCTCGGCCTCGAGGCGGGCGAGCCCGATCCCGATACCGACCGTGAGCGCGGGGAGCGCGAGCGCGATCGTCCTCACGGTGAGCGCGTCGAGCGTCTCGAGCGAGGGGAACCGGAGCCGCAAGACGCCGGGCGCCCGCCGCTTCAGGCGCCTCTCCTGGACGAGGTAGAGGACGGCGAGCGCGGCCGCGAGCGTGAACCCCGCGAACGCGGCGAGGATGAGGCCGACGTGGAACGCGAGGAAGACGTCGCCGAACTCGCTCCGCGCGGGCCTGCCGACGCCTCCGGCCGCCCACGCGAGCACGAGCAGCGCGGCCGCGAGCGGCATGACGGCGAGGCCGAGGAGGCGGAAGGGCGCGCGGCAGCCCCAGACGAGGTAGGCGCCGACGCACATCCACACGAACAGGTTGAGGGAGCCGGCCCAGCTTCCCCACGGGAAGCCGTCCGCGGTCGCCGCCTGGGCGACGAGGAGGGCCGTCTGGGCGAGCCAGCCCAGGCGGACGCCCCACATCGCGTGGCGCACCAGCCGGCCGGGACGCCGCACGTCGCCGGCGTAGGCGACCGCGGCCTCGGCGTAGCCCGCGAGGGCGGGCCAGAAGAGGAGGAGGCCGACCTCGGCTACCGGGGCACCTCCTCCGGCTTCGCCGCCCCCGTCTCGCTCCCGCCCCGGCCCCGCCGCGCCAGCTCGGCGAGCTCGGCGGTCTCGCGCTCGAGGCGGGCGAGCTTGAACGCGTAGATGACGAGGTAGACGAGGACGACGCCGAGCACGACGAGGTAGGCGGCGGTGACGTAGCGCTCCGCGGAGGTCACTCGAGGGCCTCGCGCAGCTCGCGCAACCGTTCGTCGACCCGCTTGCCGACGAGCTCGTTCCCGTAGAGCGCCGCCGCGAGCGCGAGCGTCCCGCCGAGGCAGACGACGAAGGTGAGGAGCTGGCTGCCGGCGAGGTTCGAGCCGACGTCGCGGTCGAAGACGACCGGGTGGATGAGCCCCTCCGCCAGGCGGATGGCGAGGAAGCTCACGGGGATGAGGACGACGCCGAAGAGCGTGTAGACGGCCGACATGCTCGCCCGGCGGGGCCCCGGCTCGACGGAGTAGCGGAGCATGAAGTACGCCGAGTAGAAGAGGAAGAGGACGAGGAAGAGGACGAGCTGGCGCTCGCCCCAGCTCCACCAGACGCCCCACGAGGTCCGCGCCCAGATGGAGCCCGTGACGAGCGTGAGGATCCCGAAGATGAGCCCGATGTGGACGGCGGTGTAGCTCTCGAGGTCGTAGCGCTGGTCGCGGGTCGAGAGGAGCCGCAGCGCCTTCCAGGCCGCCCAGCCGAAGCACGCGTAGGCAGTGAGCGCGACCGGCACGTGGATGTAGAAGATCCGCTGCCGGAAGCCCTCGAGCGGCGCGTCGGGCACCCAGTAGAAGGCCAAGGCGAGCCCTGCCAGGAGCAGCGCCAACGCGGCCACCGAGAGCGCGGCCGCCGGGCTATTCCGTAACGACGTACTCAAAGCTCGCCCAGGACAGGATCGCAAAGATGAGGTCGTACAGGGCGAGGAAGCCGAGGTAGCGCCCCGGGTCGTCCCCGACGGAGGCTCCGACGCCGCCCACGACGACCGGGATGACGAGCGGCAGGAAGAGGAGCGGCAGGAGCAGCTCCCGCGCGCGGCTCGCCGCCGCCATGGCTGCGAGGAGCGTCCCCACGGCGGCGAGCCCGACGTCGGCGAGCGCGACGGCGGCGACGAGCTCCCAGCTCACCGGCTCGAAGAAGAGCGCGAAGGCTGGCAGGGCGACGGCCTCGGCGAGGACGAGGAAGGCGGTGACGGCGATCGCCTTCCCGAGCCAGATGGCGCTGCGGTCGCACGGCGCGAGCACGAGCGCGTCGAGCACGCGCTGCTCCCGCTCCGCCGCGAACGCGCGCGTGAGCCCGAGGATGGCGGTGAAGACGATCGCGACCCAGAGGAGGCCGTAGGCGGCGAGGTCCGCGCTCCCGGCGGGGAGCGAGAAGTTGAAGACGACGAGGGTCGAGACGACGAAGAGGAGCATCGCGGGCAGCGTGTCGCGCGACCGCAGCTCGAGCAGCAGGTCCTTCCGCGCCAGCGTCCCGACGTCGGCGAGGTAGCTCACGGGAGAGCGAGCCGGCCGCTGGCGAGGGAGGCGACGCGGGCGGGGTCGTGGGTGGCGAGGAGGAGCGCCCGCTTGCCGGCGAGCGAGCGCAGCTCGGCGTCGAGCAGCTCGGCCCCCGCCTCGTCGAGCCCGGCGTAGGGCTCGTCGAGGAGGAGGAGGTCGGGCTCGTGGAGGAGCGTCCGGCAGAGCGCGAGCCGCTGCTGCATCCCCCGCGAGAACGACGAGACGGGCCGGCGGCGCGCATCCCAGAGGCCGAAGCGCTCGAGCAGCATGCCGATTCGCTCCCGCCGCTCGGGCACGCGGTAGAGCCGGCCGTAGAGGTCGAGGTTCTCGAGCGCCGTCAGCTCCCGGTAGACGAGCGGCTCGTGCGCGAGATAGCCGATCCGGCCGCGCTCGACCACGACCTCGAGCTCACCCGCCGTCGGGGCGAGCAGGCCCGCGCAGAGCGCGAGGAGCGTCGACTTCCCCGAGCCGTTCGCGCCCGTGACGAGGAGGAGGTCGCGCTCGCCGACCTCGAGGTCGAGGTCGCGGAGCACACGCTTCCGCCCGAAGCTTCGGCCGAGGCCGCGGGCCCTGATCACCGCGGGCGGGCCATCAGACGACATCCGCGAGGACGAAGGCGAAGAAGGTGAGGCTGATGACGCCGTTCATCGTGAAGAACGCCGTGTCGAGGCGCCGGGTGTCCGCCGGCGAGACGAGCGAGTGCTCGTACGCGAGGAGCGCCGCGACCGCGCCGACCCCGAGCCAGTAGAGGAGCCCCGCGTCGAGCGCGAGCCCGGCTGCGGCGAGGAAGAGCACCGTGGCCGCGTGGCACGCGCGGGCCGTCGCGAAGGCGGCGCGCGGGCCGAAGCGCGCGGGCAGGGAGTGCAGCCCCTGGCCGCGGTCGAAGTCGAGGTCGAAGAGCGCGTAGAGGACGTCGAAGCCGGCGACCCATACGGCGACCGCCGCCCCCAGGAGCCAGGCCTCGAGCGGCAGCTCGTTCGTGACCGCCGCCCACGCTCCCACCGGCGCGAGGCCGTCGACGGCGCCGAGCCAGGCGTGCGAGAGCCACGTGACGCGCTTGAGGTACGGATAGACGACGAACGCGGCGACGGGAACCGGCCAGAGCCAGCGGACGATCGGCTCGAGCTGGTACACGGCGACGAGGAACACGGCGAGGGAGGCGAGCGAGAAGAGCACGACCTGCCACGAGCGCAGCGCCCCCCGCGGGAGCTCCCGCGCGGCCGTCCGCGGGTTCCGTGCGTCGATGCCGGCATCGATGAGCCGGTTGAGCGCCATGGCGAGGCTGCGCGCGCCCACCATCGCCACCGTGATCCAGAGCAGGTCCGCCCCCCCGGGGACGCCGCCGACGGCGAGGAAGGCGCCGATGTAGGCGAAGGGCAGCGCGAAGACGGTGTGCTCGAACTTCACGAGCGAGAGGAAGAGGCGCGGGTAGCGGAGGATGGCCGAGCTCATGGCCCTCGCTCTACGTCTGGCGGTGCGCCGTCGCCTCGCCGGCGAGGAGCGCGAGCGCGTGGGCGAGCGAGGGGCGGAGGACCTCGAGGCCGTCGCGGGCGCCGCCGGGCGAGCCGGGCAGGTTGACGACGAGCGTCGAGCCGGCGACGCCGGCGACGCCGCGCGAGAGGATGCCGTGCGGCGTCTTCGCGATCGAGTCCGCCCGCAGGGCCTCCGCGATCCCGGGAGCGACCCGGTCGACGACGGCGAGCGTCGCCTCGGGCGTCACGTCGCGGGGCCCGAGGCCGGTGCCGCCGGTCGTGAGCACGAGCCGGGCCGTGGCGGCGAGCTCGCGGATGGCCGCGGCGATCGCCTCGGTCTCGTCGGGGACGACGCGGCGCTCGACGTCGTACCCCTCCCCGGCGAGGGCGTCGGCGAGAGCCTCGCCGCTTCGGTCCTCGCGCTCGCCGGCGGAGACGCCGTCCGAGACGGTCAGGACGGCCGCCCTCAGCCGAGCACCTCCTTCGTCTTCTCGAGGAGGCGGACCTCCTCGACCACGAGCTCCCTGTCCACCGCCTTCGTCATGTCGTAGACGGTCAGCGCGGCCACGGCCGCCGCGGTCAGGGCCTCCATCTCGACGCCCGTCGGCCCGGTCGTCTCCGCGGCCGCGAGGACGACGACGCCGGCGTCCTCCACCTCGAGCCGGACGTCGACGTGCGTGAGCGGGAGCGGGTGGCAGAGCGGGATCAGCTCGGCCGTCCGCTTGGCCGCCATGATCCCGGCGAGCTGGGCCGTCGCGAGCGCGTCGCCCTTCGGGAGAGCGTGGAGCCGAGAGGCCGTCTCGGGACGCATGCGCACGGAGGCGCGGGCCACGGCGCGACGGCGGGCGGGCGGCTTGGCGCCCACGTCCACCATCCGCACGGCCCCCGTCTCGTCGACGTGGGTGAGCTCGTCGCCGCTCACACCCGAAGCTTAGGCATCGCGCGCGCTCGCGCCTCGTCGAGGTCGGCGAGCTGGGTCTCGATCCAGCCGGCGATGTCGTGCTCGCGGACGTGCGCGACGATCTCCTCGCGCCGGCGCCGGCGCTCGTCGCCGGCCATCGTGACCGCCGTGTGGATCGCGCCCGCCTGGCCGGCGACGTCGAACGGGTTCACGGTCAGCGCCCACTCGCCGAGCTCCTCGTGCGCGCCCGCGTTCTCCGAGAGGACGAGCACGCCGTCCCGCGTGTTCACGAGCGGCGCCTCCTTCGCGACGAGGTTCATGCCGTCGAAGATGGCGTTCACGAGCAGGACGTCGTACTGCTTGTAGGCCGCGACCGCCTGGGGGAAGTCGTCCCTGATCTGGAGGTCGAGCGGGACCCAGCCCTCGCGCTGGAAGCGGTCGTTGACGGCCCGCGCACCGCGCTGGATCGCGCCAAGGTACTCGGCGTACTCCGGGATGTCCTGGCGGGAGGGGTCGAGGAGCGCGAGCATCTGGACGCGGCCGTGCATCTCCGGGTGGGCGTCGAGGTAGAGCTCGTAGGCGCGGAAGCCGCGCACGACGTTCTTCGAGGGGTCGGTGCGGTCGACGCGGAGGATGACGGTCTCGGGTCGCGAGGCCGCGATCGCCTCCTCCTTCGCGCGGACGGCCGGGCTCGCCGCCACCTCCTCGAACTCCTCGGGATCGACGGAGATCGGGCGGGCGCGGACGGCGGTCGTCCGGTCCCCCATCCGGACCTCGGCCGTCTTCCAGTCGACGTCGGCCCGGAGGATGTCCTCGCAGCTGGCGAGGAAGTTCCTCCGCCACCGTCTCGTGTGGAAGCTGATGACGTCGTTCGCGAGGAGGCCCTCGTGGACGGTGCGACGGATCTCCTCGGGCAGGACGCGCCAGTACTCGGGCATCGACCAGGGCACGTGGACGAAGTGCGTGAGGAGCGCGTCCGGCAGGCGTTCGCGGACGAGGGCCGGCGCGACGTAGAGGTGGTAGTCGTGGAAGAAGACCGCCGCCTCCGGCTCGCGCTCGAGCTCGGCCACGACCGCGTCCGCGAAGCTGCGGTTCACCGGGACGTACCCCTCGTTCCAGGCGTGGTGGAGGGCGTGGTCGATGTCCGGCGCGCTCGCGAGGCCCCAGAGGTAGTGGTGGATGAACCACAGCATCGGGTTCGCGACGACGTTGTAGTACCAGTCGTAGGCGCTCGGGTCGTGGACGACGAAGCGCAGGCGATACGGGGCGCCGCTCTTCGCGGTCTCCGCGATCGCCTCCTCGCCGGCCTCCCCGGCGACGACCTTGTCCTCGGCCGACATCGCGCTCGCGATCCACGTGACGTCGTGGTGCTCGACGAGGCTCCGCAGCGCGGTGACGAGGCCGCCGCCGCCCCGGCGCGCGACCCGCTCGCCGTCCGCGCCGCGGTCGTGGACGACCGGCCCGCGGTTCGAGACGACGATGAGCTTTCGGCGCCCCGGCATGCGCGACACCCTAGACGCTCGCGCGCGCGCTCAGGCGGGACGCGTGGCGGTGACGAGCTCGGCGCCGGCCGTGTGATTCCCGGAGAGCTCGTTGAAGAGGGCGAGCCAGTCGCGGAGGAGCCGCGGCGTCAGGAACGAGCGGCGGACGTGCTCCTTTCCCAGGAGGGCCATCGCCCGCGCCCGGGCTGGATCGTCGAGGATCTGCCGGACGGCCGCCGCGGTCGCCTCGACCGACTCGACGAGGTAGCCGGTCTCGCCGTCGTCGATCTGGTCGACGATGCCGCCGACCCTGCCCGCGACGGTCGGGCGCGCCTTCCAGAGCGCCTCCGTCACCGTGAGGCCGAAACCCTCGCGGATCGACTTCTGCAGGACCGCGGCAGAGTGCACCTGGAACGCGTTCACCTCGACCGAGCCGACGTTGTTCAGGTTCGAGAGGATGAAGATGTCGGGGTCGCCGTCGGCGGCGTTGACGGTCCGGTTGTAGTACTCCCAGCCCTCGGGGTCGTCGTGCGCCATGGAGCCGACGAGCCCGAGCTGGACCTCCGGATGCTCCTTCCGCAGGAGGCGCCAGGCCTCGATCACGCCGAGCGGGTCCTTCCAGGGATCGAAGCGCGAGACCTGGGTGACGAGGGGGCGGTCGACGTCGATCCCGAACTGGTCGAGGATGTAAGCCGCATCCTCGGGTGAGAGCGCCATGTTCTTCGGCGCCAGCGGGTCGATCGCGGGCGGCCAGATGTACGAGGCCGGCAGCGTGCCCGAGGCGGGCACGTACTCGCGCCGGTGGAAGACCGCCGCGTCGTGGCGCGCGATCCACGGCAGGAGGTACTCGAGGACCTGGCGGTTCGGCAGCGAGAGGTCGATGTGGCAACGCCAGATCCAGCAGGCGCCCGACGCGGCGGCATGCTCGATCATGGCGACCGGCTGCGGATCGTGGACGATGACGAAGTCGTACGACCCTTCGAGCGCCTCGGCGTTCAGCCGGTTGTAGCGGCAGAAGGTGTCCTTCTGCTCCTCGGTCACGTCCGTCGGGTCGCCCTGGAGGGCGTTGTGGATCGTCTTCGTGACGTCGAAGAACTCGTCCTGCCCGTAGATGACCCGCCACTCGACCTCCAGCCCTGCGTCCTGCATGAGCGGCACGAGCGTGTAGAGGATCTCCGCGACCCCGCCCCCGAAGGCGGTTGCGGAGAGGTGCAGGACGCGCTTCCCCCGGAGCGGCTCGGCGAGCGAGCGGATCTGCTCCATGAGGCCCCGGCTCGCGATCGAGGCGTAGTCGGCGAGGAGCTTCGTGCCGACGTTGACGGGCTGTAGCTGCACGGCGGCGGAGGATACCGCGCCGGGTCAGCCCAGATACTTCGTGAAGCGCAGACAGGATCCCGGCCCGGCCGCCCGCGGGCCGATCTCGAGCTCGTCCGTGACCGCGCGGATGATGGCGATGCCGAGCCCGCCCTCGTCGAGCTCGACGTCGTCGGCCGTGAGCGCGTCCGGATCGAAGCCGCCGCCCTCGTCGGAGACCTCGATCGCGAGCCGGTCGTCCGTGAGCTCGTAGCGGATCTCGACGCCGCCGCCGCCCCCGTCGGCGTACGCGTGGCGGATGGAGTTCGAGCACGCCTCCGTGAGGGCGAGCTTCACGTCGGCGACGACCTCCGGCTCGACGGGGAGCGTCCGCAGGATGCCCGTCAGCGCGAGACGGCCGAGCGCGATGTACTCGGCTTTCGCCGGGATGAGCAGCGAGACCACGTTCGATGGGTTGCCGTTGTCCGTCACGCGTTCGGCCGCAGGGAAGCTCGATCCGGGCGAAATCTAGCGGTCAAGGCCGATTGCGCTCGAGACGCCTTCTCCCAGGGCCGCTTACCCCCGGCTTCGGCGGCCAAAACGGCGAGTCGCGCCCGCGCGACCGCGACCGCCTCGGGATTGGAGTCCATGAGGACGAAGCGGCGCCCGAGCGCACGGCAGACCGCGCCGAGGGTCCCGCTCCCGGCGAACGGGTCGAGGCACCGGTCGCCCGGCCGCGTGGAGGCCTGCACCATGCGCGCCACGATCCCGGCCGGCTTCTGGGTCGGGTAGCCCGTCTTCTCACGACCCGTCGGCGAGACGATCGTGTGCCACCACACGTCGGTCGGAAGCTTCCCGCGGGCTGCCTTCTCGGGCGTGACGAGGCCGGGAGCCATGTAGGGCTCGCGCTCGACCGCCTCCGCGTCGAAGTGGTAGCGCTTCGGGTCCTTGACGTAGACGAGGATCGTGTCGTGCTTCGCGGGCCAGCGCCGCCTCGGCCGCGCGCCGTAGTCGTATGCCCACACGATCTCGTTCAGGAAGCAGTCGCGGCCGAAGAGCTCGTCCAGCGCCACCTTGACGTAGTGCGCCTCCCGGTAGTCGAGGTGGAGGTAGAGCGTCCCCGACCGCGCGAGCACGCGCCGGAGCTCCCGCAGCCGGGGGACGAGGAAGCCGAGGTAGTCGTCGTAGGAGTCCGCGAAGGCGGACTCGGCGAGGACCCGTGTCCCGTACCGGCGGCCGCCGAAGCCGACCCGGTCGCCGCGCTCGTCGCCGGCGGTGGCGAGCGTCCGGCGCCGCTGCACGCGCCCCGTGTTGAACGGGGGGTCGGCGTACACGAGCTCGAAGCTCTCGTCCGCGAAGCCGGGCAGGAGCTCGAGGTTGTCGCCGAGCAGGATGAGGTCCTCGCCGGGCGGCGGCACGGGGTGCGAGTCTAGAGGGGCTACCGGTTGAGCTTCGGCGGCGTCTCCGGGCGCTCGCCCAGGACGACGCTCAGGGTGCGCTCGAAGTTCCCGCGGAGGATCGTCAGCTCGACGCTCTGCCCGGGGAGGAGCCGTTGCGTCACGGCCCGGACGACGTCCTCCGCCGACTCGACGGGCTCGCCGTCGATGGCGACGATGAGGTCGCCGCCGGTCTGGATCTGCACGCCCTCGAAGTCGCGCTCCCTCGTTCCGCCCTGCAGGCCCGCCCGGTCGGCCGGGCTGTCCTCGACGACCTCCTGGATCGCCGCCCCCTCCTCGGCGCCGAAACCGAGCTCCGCGGCCAGGCGGGGGGTGACGGTCTGCGTCGTCACGCCGAGCCATGCGTACAGCACGCGCCCACTCTCGACGAGCTGCTCCATCGAGCGCCTCGCGGCGTTGATCGGCACGGCGAACCCGACGCCCTCGGCGGTACCGGACTCGCTCCTGATCTGCGCGTTGATCCCGATCACCTGGCCGCGCGCATCGAACATCGGGCCGCCGGAGTTCCCCCGGTTGATGGGCGCGTCCGTCTGGATGGCGTCGACGAGGTTGTAGCCCGAGGTGATCGAGTCGATCGAGCGCTCGGTCGCCGAGACGACGCCGACGCTGAGCGAGCTCGCCTGGCCGAAGGGGCTCCCGATGGCGGCGACCGGCTCGCCGACGACGACGGACGAGGAGTCGCCCAGCGGCACCGGGCTGACGGGGTGGTCCCCGGGGTCGACCTTGAGCAGTCCGACGTCGTCGTAGACGTCCCAGCCCACGACCTCGGCGGGGACCCGCTCGCCGTCCCGGTACTGGACGTAGACCGTGTCGGCTACCTCGGGCGCCTCCGTCGGCGCCGTCTCGCCGGCGGTCGTGATCACGTGGGAGTTCGTGAGGACGTAGCCGTCCTCCGAGACGACGAAGCCGGAGCCCTGCGCGGCCGCCGCGAGGCCCTCGTCGGCGCCCTCGTCGCCGAAGAGCGCGAAGATCGTCACCACTCCCGCCGCCCGCTTGCGGTAGATCTCGCTCGCGTCGAAGCCGTTCCCGACGAGCGGCTTCGCGGCGTCGGGCTCGACGCGCTCGGCGGCGGGGGTCGCGGCGGCCGGCGGAGGCGACGCGATCGTCCGCACGGCCGCCTCGTCGTCGTCGACCCAGCCGACGGCCTTCCCGAGGGCGAGCGCACCCGCCGCGCCGAGGACGGCGGAGACGACGGCGACGAGCGCGATGATGCCCGGACGGGCCACGTCGCCTCATCGTAGTGACGGGGCGGAGGCCCAGGCGCGAGGAGAAGATCGTGACGAATGCTACGACAATGAGGGCTGGTGCTCGGAGATGGCGCTTCCACGTGGAAACGAGTCCGGGGCCGCGCTCGGCAGCGTGAGCGTGAACACCGTCTCCCCGAGCTCCGAGCGAAGGTCGATCGTCCCGTCCATGCGCGCGGCGAGCTCCGACGCGATCGCCAGGCCGAGGCCGCTGCCGAACGCCTTGCCCCCGGCGGCACGGTAGAACCGCTGGAAGAGCTGCGCCTGGTCGGCGACCGGAATGCCCGGCCCGTCGTCGCGCACGACGAGCGCGCTGCGGCCGTCGCGGCGGCCGACCGAGATCGCGACGACCGTTCCGGCGGGCGTGTGGCGAATGGCGTTCTCGACGAGCGCGCGTGCGATCTGCTGGACGCGAACCTCGTCCGCGAGCGCCTCCACCGGCGCCGTCGCCTCGAGCAGGAGCGTGTGCCCCTCGGCGTCCGCGACGGCGCGGAACTCGTCGGCGACCGTGCGCGCGCTCGCGGCCAGGTCGAACGGGCGCACCTCCACCTCCAGCTGGCCGGCGTCGAGGCGGGAGAGGTCGAGCAGGTCGGTCGCGAGCCGCGTCAGGCGGTCGATCTGGCCCCGCATCTCACGGAGGAAGTCGGCGCGCACGTCGGGCTCCACGTCCTCGTCCTGGAGGAGCTCGACGAAGCCGCCGAGCGAGAAGAGCGGCGTCCGCAGCTCGTGCGAGGCGTTCGCGATGAACTCCCGCCGGGCGCGGTCGAGCACGGCCAGGCGGGCGCGCGTCGAGTCGAACGCCCGGGCGAGCTGGCCGACCTCGTCGCGCCCCTCGTCGACGACCGGCGTCTCGAAGTCGCCCTCGGCGAGGCGCTCGGCGGCTCGCTCGAGCCGCCGGATCCGGCGCGTGAAGGTCCACGCCACGAGGTAGCCCGCGAACCACGAGACGAGGAGGGCCACGCCCCCCGCGAGGGCGAGCGATCGGGCGACGATGCCGACGTTCGCGAGGGTGTCCTCGAGCGGCGCGGAGAGGAGGACGACCTCGTCGTCGCCGAGCGGCTCCGCCACCTGGGCGAACTCGCGGTCGCCCCGGCTCGTGCGGCCGGCGACGCGCCCGTCGGTCCCGGCGGCCTCGAGGGCGATCGGGTCGAGGCGCAGGTCCTCGTCCGACGGCACGCCGCTGTCCGCGATCACGAGGAGCGTGTCGCCAGTCTTCGAGAAGACGACGACGCGGGCGTCGAACGTCTGGGCGAGCGCGTCCACCCGCTCCGGGTAGCTGAGCCAGCTCCTCGCGGCGTTCAGCGTGCCGGCGACCGCCGGCAGCGCACGCTCGAGCTCCTCGATCTTCGCGTCGACGAGGCGGGACTCGAGCCGGGGCGCGACGGCGGCGTAGACGATCGCGAGCGCGCCCGCCACGACCGCGAAGAGGATCAGCCCGGCCTTGACGCTCAGGCTCAGGAGCGGCCGCCGCATCACGCCTCCCGGAAGCGGTAGCCGGCGCCGCGCACGGTGAAGATGTACCGGGGCTCGCCCGGGTCCGGCTCGACCTTCTCCCGCAGGTGGCGGACGTGGACGTCGATCGTCCGCGGGTCCCGGAACTCCGAGCCGCCCCACAGGTCGTCGAGGAGGGCTTTTCGCGTGAAAACGCGGCCGGGGTTGGCCGCGAGCGTGCGAAGGAGCTCGAACTCAAGGTAGGTCAGCTGCACCGGGCGGCCGCGCGCCTCCACCGTCCGGCGCGCGACGTCGATCCGGAGGCCGTCCACCTCGAGCACCTCGTCCCGGGCTGCGAGGGGCGGCAGCTGGGCCCGGCGCAGGAGCGCGCGGACGCGGCTCATGAACTCGCGGATGGAGAAGGGCTTCGTGATGTAGTCGTCCGCCCCGAGCTCGAGCCCGAGAACCTTGTCCCCCTCGTCGCCGCGGGCCGTCAGCATGATGATCGGGACGGCGCTGCGCTCCTCCCGCAGGCGCCTGCAGACGGCGAGCCCATCGAGCCGCGGGAGCATGAGGTCGAGGACGACGAGGTCGACGTTGCCCTCCCGGTAGCGGGCGAGCGCCTCCTCACCGTCGCGCGCCTGCACGACGGTGTAGCCCTCACGCTCGAGCGGATACGTCAGGAGCTTCTGCACCGACTCCTCGTCGTCCACGAGGAGCACCGTGAGCGGCCGTTCCATCGCCCGACTAAGGATAGGGACGGCGCCCGCCTGCTCTACACTCCGAGGAAGCCCATGGCCGCAGACCTGCCACGTCGGCGACCGCGGCGGGGGTCCCTCGAACGGCCGGTCTCGACGCGGATCTACCGCGCCGCCTGGCTCGTGGTCGCGGTCCCGCTCCTCGTCGCCGCCTTCAGCGTCGGCCGGCCCGACGCCCTGCCGGACCCGCGGCTGCGGCCCTTCTTCGACGAGGCGACCGCCGTCCAGTTCGGGCGCGAGCTGAGCACGCGCTTCCCCGACCGGACGCCCGGCTCGGAGGACGCGCGCGGGGCGGCGGACTGGGTCGAGCTCCAGCTGCGCGAGTACCGCTTCGAGGTCGAGCGCCAGACCTTCTCGGCCGAGATCCCCGGCCGCGGGCGCGAGGAGCTGGTGAACCTCGTCGCCCTCGCCCCGAGCTCGACGCGGGCGGACGTCCAGTCCCCGCGGGCGATCGTCGTCCTCGCCCACCGGGACAACCTCGGCGTCTCGCCCGGCGCGAGCGACAACGGCTCGGGGACGGGCGCGCTCCTCGAGCTCGCCCGCGACCTCGGCAACGCGACCCTCGCCCACCCGTTCGTCCTCGTCTCGACCGACGGGGGCGCCTTCGGCGGGCTCGGCGCCGCCCGCTTCGCGGAGGACTCGCCCTACGAGGGCCGGATCGCCGCCGTCGTCAACCTCGACTCGCTCGGAGGGCCGGGCCGGGCACGCGTCGAGTTCGGCGGCGACACGGCCCGGGTGCCGAGCCCGACCCTGCTGGCGACGGCGGACGCCGCCGTCGAGCGCCAGACGGGCGGCGAGCCGGACCGCCCGGGCGCGCTCGCCCAGCTCGTCGACCTGGCCTTCCCCTTCAACCTCTACGAGCAGGCGCCCTTCGTCTCCCGCGGCGTCCCGGCGCTCACGATCACGACGGGGACGGGCAGGCCGCCGCCGCCCGCGGGCGACACGCTCGCGAGCCTCGACCGGCGCAGCATCGGGGAGCTCGGCCGGGCGGCGCAGGCGTTGCTCGGCTCGCTCGACGAGGCGGCCGAGGTGACCCGGGGCACCCAGTCGTACCTCTACTTCGGCACTCGCCTCCTCCACGGCTGGACGATCCAGTTCGTCCTCGTGGCCGCGCTCGTCCCCTTCCTCGCCGCCACCGTCGACCTCTTCGCCCGCTGCCGACGGCGGCGGATCGCCCTCCGCCCGGCGCTCCGGAGCTACTTGAGCCGCCTGGGCGTCTGGCTCTGGCTCGGGGCCGTCTTCGCCCTCTTCGTCGCCGTCGGGCTCCTGCCGAGCGGCGCCGACCGGCCCATCGCGCCCGACACCCCCGCCGCCCAGGGCTGGCCCGTGGCGGCCGTGGCCGTGCTCCTGGCCGTCTCCGCGCTCGCGTGGCTCGTCGCCCGGCCGCGGCTCGCGCCCACCCGCTCGATCTCGCGGCCGGAGGAGCTCGGCGGCCACCTCGCGGCGATGCTCGTGCTCGCCGTCGTCGCGCTTGTCGTCGCGGCCGTCAACCCGTACGCGCTCCTCTTCGTCCTGCCCTCGCTCCACGCCTGGCTCTGGCTCCCGCAGATCTCGGACCGGGGGCGGGCCGCCCAGGCGGCCGTCTACGCGCTCGGACTCGCCGGCCCGGCGATCCTCCTCGCATCGTTCGGGCTGCGCTACGAGATGGGGCTCGACGCGATCTGGTACCTCGCGGCGCTCACCGCCGTCGGCTACGTCCCCGTGCCGCTCGTCCTCGCCTTCCTCGCCTGGGGCGCGGCCGCCGGGCAGGTCGGCGCGGTCGCCTTCGGCCGCTACGCTCCGTATCCGGACGTCACCGAGCGGTCGCGCGGGCCCGTTCGCGAGGCCGCTCGCCAGGGAATCCTCGTCTGGAGGCGCTCGCGCCGGCGGCACCTGGCCGCGGTCGACGCGGGCGAGGACGTCCACGAGGCGGAATCCGCGGAGAGCTGATGAAGAGACGACACCTGGGCACGATCCTGATCGTCGGCGGCCTGCTCGTGCTCGCGTACGCGGCCGCCGTCCTCTTCTGGCGCGACCCGGTCACCGACGTCTACAACCGCTACCAGCAGCACCGCCTCGACGGGGCCCTTTCCGACGAGTTCGCCGACTGGAGCGCGGCCGCGCCTCCTGCGGAGGTGGACGAGGACGGGGCCGGAGGCTCACCGGCGGCCGCGCGGGCCGCGACCGCCCGCGACGCCCGCCGCTTCCTCTCCGGGCTCGAGCTCGGGCAGGCGTTCGGACGCCTGGAGATCCCGAGCATCGGCGTCGAGGCCGTCGTCGTCCACGGAACCCGCTGGGGCGCCGACCTCTCGCGCGGCCCGGGCCACTACGAGCGCACGACCGTGCCGGGCCTGGGGAAGACGGTCGGCGTCGCGGGGCACCGGACGACCTTCGGCGCGCCCTTCCGCGAGATCGACGAGATCGACGAGGGCGACCCGGTCGTGCTCGAGCTGCCCTACGCGAGCTTCCACTACCGCGTCTTCGAGCACGAGATCGTCGACTCGGACGACTGGAGCGTCATCCGCGACCGTGGCTTCGACACGATCATGCTCTCCGCCTGCCATCCGCTCTACAGCTCGGCCCAACGCTGGATCGTGTATGGCCGGCTCGTCGAGGTGCGCCCGCGGAGCGGCGAGCCGTACACGCTGGCCGCGCCCGGCTAGGAGCCCCGTCGCGGTGGGCGTCCGGCCTGCAGCTGGGCGCCGGGGATCGTGCGGAAGATCCGTCTTCCGCAGGTGGAATTCCCCGATGCCCCGGGCACGGGCCGGTGCGACGCTCCTGAGAGGAGGCGTTGCGGATGTCGACCGGAGGGCATTCTCGTCCAGTGCCGGCGAGGGAGCGCCGGCGTCTCGTGGTCCGGCCGACGACCCGGCTCGGGACGTGGGCGGTGGGCCTGGCGGCGGCGCACCTCGTGCTCATGCTCGGTTGGCGCCTCCTGGGTCCGCTGGGCGGATTCCCGGGGCTCGCCTTCGGGCTCGCCGGGGGTGTCGTCGCCCTCGTCGCGATCCTCCGCCGCGGCGAGCGGGCGCTCACCGTCTACGCGGCGCTCGTGTTCCTCCTGAACACCGTGCTCTTCGTGCTCGGCTCGCTCCTCCTCGGCGGCTGAGCCCGGAACGCGTGCCCCGGCAGCCAGCCGCGCGCGGAGACGCCGCGAATCGTCCTCTAGACCGGAAGGAAGCGGACCGGTGAGCCGGCGTGCACCTCGCCCTCGCCCGCCTCCACGAGGACGAGCGCCGAGGCGCGGCCCGTCCGCACGATCATGTGCGACTCCTGGCCGGTGACCGGCTCGAGCACGACGTCGTCGCCCTCCGTCCGCGCCGAGGCGCGCACGAGCTCGTCCCGCTCGCCGTTGCGGCGCACGGGCCTCGCCAGCGTCCCGCGCGCGAACGCGGGCAGGGGGTCCGGCAGCCCGAGGAGGGCGTTCACCGCCGGCCGCACGAGCAGCTCGAACGTTGCGAGCACCGAGACGGGGTTCCCGGGGAGGTTGAAGACGAGGTGATCGCGCCGCACGCCGAAGGCCACGGGCTTGCCCGGCTTCATGGCCACGCCCCAGAAGACCTCCTCCACCCGCAGCCCGGCCTGCACCTTGCGGACGAGGTCGTGCGGGCCGACGGAGGCGCCGCCGGTCGTGACGAGCATGTCCGAGCCGAGCAGCGCGCGCTCGAGCGTGCGCCGGTGCTGCTCCTCGTCGTCGGCGACGACGCCCAGCTGCATGGGGACGGCTCCCGCGAGCTGGAGCGCGGTCGCGAGCAGGAGGCCGTTCGACTCGTAGATCTCCCCGGCGCCGAGGGGCTCGCCCGGCCGGCGAAGCTCGGAGCCGGTGACGAGGATCCCCACCCGCGGCCGCTTCGCGCACCGGACCTCGGCGACGCCGGCGGCCGCGAGCGCCCCGACCTGGCCGGGCCCGAGCACGACGCCGGGGCCGAGCACCGTCTCCCCGGCCCTGACGTCGCCGCCGCGGGCGCGCACGTTCGCGCCGGCGGCGACCGGCTCGCGGACAGCCACCCCGCCCGGCTCCTCCTCGGCGAGCTCGATGGGGACGACGGCGTCGGCGCCCTCGGGCACGGCCCCGCCCGTCGCGATCGCCATCGCCTCACCGTCAGCGAGCGGGCGCGGGGCCGGCGCTCCGGCGGCGATACGGGCGACGACCGGAAGCGTCACCGGCGCGCGCTCGGCGTCCGCCGAGCGGAGCGCGTACCCGTCCATCGCCGAGCTCGGAAACGGCGGCAGGTCGACGGCCGCGGCAGCGGCCTCCGCGAGGACGCGCCCGGCCGCGCGCTCGATCGGCACGCGCTCCGCCGCGAGCGGGCGTGCGCGCTCGAGGACGAGCCGCTGGGCCTCGGCGATCGAGATGAGGTGCGCCACGGGGCGTACGTTAGAGGGGAACGGCGTCCCGGAGCAGGTAGGCCGACATCGCGAGCGCGAGGACGCGCGCGAGGCGGTCCTCCTCGACGGCGGCGAGCGGGACGGCCCAGACGGCGTACCACGGCACGAGCCAGGAGGTGGCGACGAGGAGCAGGCCGGCGGTGAGGGCGAGGCGTGCCCGCCCGCGCCAGGCTTCCCGGAGGAGCCAGGCGTAGGCGACCGCGAAGGCCGCCGCGAAGAGCGCGACGACGACGCCTTCCGGCAGCCCGAGGCCTGCGATCCGGACCGGCACGGCGTACGACGCCCGGTCCTCGGCGAGGTTCGTCGCGAGCGGGCCCACGGCCCCGACCCAGGCGAACCCGTAGCGCCATGTGGCGATCGCCACGAGCAGCGCCGCCGTGACGGCGAGGCCGCGATGGTCGACGCGGCGGCCGGTCCTCCGCGCCTCGAGCAGGCGCAGCGGCAGGAAGAGCAGCGGCACCCACTTGACGGCGATGGCGGCCGCCCACGCGGCGCCCGCGAGGGCGCGGCGGCCGGAGGCGGCGAGCGCGAGCGCGCCGAGGACGAGCGCCATCATCCAGGCGTCGTTGTGGCCGCCGCCTGCGAAGTGGAGCGCCAGGAGCGGGTTCCAGCCGACGAACGCCGCGGCGAAGGCGGGGCGCGGCGAGAGCCGGGCCGCGAGCAGGACGATGGCGACCATGGCGGCGGCGGCAAGCGCCCTGTAGAGAAGCGCCGCCGCCGTCTCCGACTCGCCGACGACGGCGGCGTGGCCCTCGGAGGCGAGCGTGAAGCCGGGACCGTAGACGGAGGTCGTCTCGTACCAGTACGAGCCCATGAGCGGGTAGGCCGGATCGTCCGGATAGTCGCTCGGGACGTCGACGTACGGGTTGCCGCCGTGGACGGCGGCGATCCGGCCGTAGTCCCAGTACGTGTAGACGTCGGTCGAGAGGAGGACCGGGCCGGCGAGCGGAAGGAGCTGCACCGCGCAGGCGACCGCGACGACGGCCCGCCTCCCGGCAGGGGCCGGCCTCCGCGCGAGGAGCCGGAGGCCCACGAGGTAGAGGGCGAACGCGGCCACCGCCGCCGTGAGGTAGAGCCAGGCCCAGGTCGTGTCCCCTCCGTCGTGCTCGGGGACGAGCGGCGAGCTCTCCGGGAACGCGAAGGCGACGGCCGCTCCCACGAGGAGGAGGACGCCGAGGCCCGGGGCGAGAGCGCGGGCGAAAGCTCGGGGCTGCCGTGTCACCGGGCGGCGCCGGCGCGGGCGCCTCAGGTGCCGGTCGTGGTCGGAGGCGGCTCGGTCGTGGTCGGAGGCGGCTCGGTCGTCGCCGGAGGCGGCTCCTCCTCCGTCGTCGTCGGCGCGGGCTCGTCCCTGTCCCTCTTGTCGCCGTCGTCCTCCTCCTCCTCCTGCTTCGGCGGCTCCGGCGCGCCGTGGAACGCGTACTGCCCGTCGAACGGCAGCCAGACGGCCGGGTTCTGGGGGAGCGGCCACGAGCGGGGCTCCGCGCCGGCGAAGACGCGCGACATGAAGAGCCGCCAGATCGAGGCCGGGAAGGTCCCGCCGGCCACCTGGATGCCGTGGACGCTCGTCATCTCGATCTGCGCGTTCGGGTAGCCGACCCAGACGACTGTGGAGGCCCGCGGCGTGTAGCCCGCGAACCAGGCGTCGGCGTAGCTGTCCGTCGTGCCGGTCTTGCCGGCCGACGACGGGTCACCGTAGTAGGCGCCCGTGCCCGTGCCGCCCGTCATGTTCTGCTGGAGGATCTTCGTCACCTCGTACGCGACGCCGTCCGGCATGACGCGCCGGCGCTTCGAGACCCCCCAGCCGGCGCCCTTGTCGACGCGGCCGTTCGGGAGGACGACTTTGCGGATCGCCATCGGCTCCGAGTGGACACCGCCGGCCGCGAGCGTCGCGTAGGCGGAGGCCATCTCGAGCACCGAGACCGAGTTCGAGCCGAGCCCGATCGAGGCGACGGGCTGCAGCTTCGTCTCGATGCCCATGTCCTGGGCGACCGCGGCGACGTTCTCGGGACCGACGTCGAGCGTGAGGCGGGCGTAGACGGTGTTGTCCGAGCTGAGCGTCGCGGACGAGATCGGCACGGGACCGAGGTAGGAGTGGCTGTACGTCGCGACGTCCCAGGGCTCCGAGTTCGGGTCCGGCTGCCAGTGGAACGGCGCGGACAGGTACTGGGTGGACGGGCTGATGCCCTGCCGGATCGCCTCGACGAGGACGAAGGTCTTGAACGACGAGCCGGTCTGCCTGCGGCCCTGCGCGGCGAGGTTGAACTGGATCTGCTTCTTCCCGGGGACGACTGCGGTCATCGCGCGGATGGCGCCGTTCCGCGGGTTGATCGAGACGATCGCCGACGCCGGGTCGCCGGGCTGGTTGAGCGTCTCCTGGATGGCCCGCACGGCGAGCTTCTGGGCGCGGGGCTCGATCGTCGTGTAGACGCGCAGGCCGCCTCCGCGAACGGTCGAGGCGCCGTACTTGTCGATCAGCTGCTCGCGCACGAAGCTGAAGAAGAAGGGCTCGCGGATCTTCGTGTAGAGCTGGCCCGGCTCGAGGCCGAGCGGCGCCCTGAGCGCCCGCTGGTAGGAGGCCTGCTCGATGTACCCGGAGTCGAGCATGGCGGCGAGCACCTCGTTTCGGCGCCTCAGGGCCTCGTCCGGACGCTGGAAGGGGTCGTAGACGGACGGCGCCTGCGGCATTCCCGCCACGAGCGCCGCCTGCACGAGGTTGAGGTCGCCGGCGTGCTTCGAGAAGTACGTCTGGGCCGCGGCCTCCGCGCCGTAGGCGTGACTCCCGAAGTAGACCTGGTTCAGGTACGTCTCCAGGATCCGGTCCTTGCGCCAGCGCTTGAGCTCGTCCGGCGAGGCGCCCTGCGGGCCGCCCCCCCAGAGGTTCGGGAGCCCCTCCTCCTCGAGCTTGAGCGCCAGGCACGCCTCCTTCGTCTTGCGCTCCCAGGAGACCTCGTTGCCGATGTAGAGGTTCCGGACGAGCTGCTGCGTCAGCGTCGAGCCGCCCTGGACGATCTCGCCGCTCTCGAGGTTCTTGACCGCCGCGCGCAGGATGCCCTCGTAGTCGATGCCGTCGTGGGAGTAGAAGCGCCGGTCCTCGATCGCGACGGTCGCCTCGGCGAGGAGCGGCGACATCTGGTCGAGGTCGACGGGCTGGCGGTTCTTCTCGGCCGGGATGGCGCCGAGCACCGAGCCGTCGGCCGCGTAGACGAACGAGTTCTGGCCGATCGAGACGGGGCGGAGGGACGCGAGCGAGCAGCTGTTGCGAAACGCCTGCGCGCCGGTGAAGGCGGCCGCGACGAGCACGGCGATCCCCCCGAGGACGACGGCGAGCGCCGTGACGAGGGCGAAGCGCCGCGACTGGGAGCGGTCGCGGCGGCGGCGGTCGCGGCGGCGGCGGCGGTTCCGGTTGTTCGCGGCGACGCGGCCGTTCGCGCGGCCGTTCTTCCCGTTGCGGCCGTTGCCGTTGCCGGTCACGCGTACGTCCCCACGGACCTGAGCCGCTCGAGGGCCGCCCGCCGCAGGGCGACGCCCGCCTCGGCGGCGCCGGCGGCGCTGCGACTCCAGACCTCGACGGTCACGATCGCTCCGGTCGGCTCGAGCTGGGACACGTGGACCCTCGGTTCTCTCCCTGTCGTCGTCTCCGGGACACGCCGCGCCTCCTCGAGGAGCAGCTCGAGCACCCGCTCGAGGTCCGCGGTGAGCGGCACGGGCACTCTCACGGCGGCCAGGTGCTCGCCACCGGCGATGGTGGCGTTCCGGATGGTATCGGAGGCGAGCTTGGCGTTCGGGACGTAGTGGCGGGCGCCGTCGGCCGCCCCGATGACCGTGTAGGTGAGGCCGATCTCCTCGACGGTGCCCGAGGCGCCGGTCACCGAGACGCTGTCGCCGAGGCGCAGCGGCTGGATGAACGCAATCAGGATGCCGGCGACAAAGTTGGAGAGAGTCGTCTGCGCAGCGAGCCCGACCACGAGCGCGATCACCGCCGAGGAGGCGAGGATGCTCCCGGCGACGGCGCGCACCTCCGGGACGACGAGGAGCGCGCTCAGGACCCCGACGCCGACGATGACGGCGAGGGCGCTCCGGCGCACGACGCGGTAGACGGTGAGGGTCTGCGGCCGCAGGCTGAAGCGGCGCGTGATCGTCCGGTCGACCAGCCGCGCGACGACGACCGTCAGGAGCAGGACGACGCCAGCCGTCGCGAGGCGCTGGATCCACTCCCCGTCCATCGCAGGGGAGTTCTCAGAAGGGGAGGCGCTTCCTGCCCGCGAAGCCCTCCTCGAGCCCGTGCCAGTGTTCGACCTCGGCCTCGCCGAGCTCCCAGCAGAGGAGCACGGTCTCACCGGTTCCGGGGTGCCGGGCCGGGAAGTCGAGGAGTCCCCGGTCGGGGTCCTTGAGTTCCGCGCCGAGAGCGTCGATCTCCTCGACGAGCCCGGCGATCGCCGCCGCGCCGCGCTCGGCGGCGGCGCGCAGGCGGGCGAGACGGCGATGGTCGACCCGGCCGCCGTTTCCGGCGACGACCGCCTGCACCCGCCGCAGGTCGCCGGCGACGGCCGCGAGCTCGCGGCGCTCCCTCACGAGGCGCTCGGCGAGCGGGCGGAGGTCGACGAGCGCCGCGTTCGCCTCGTCCGGCGTGAACAGTCGCATCTCGGACATAGTGACGGCCGTCGTGAGCCTCCGCCCGCTCCTCCTCGCCGCGGCCCTCGCGCTCGCCGCGCTCTCCCTTCCGGCCTGCGGCGAGCGGCCCGAGCCGCTCGGCGAGCTCGCGCAGCCCTACCCGGTCACGGTCCGGGGCGCGGCCGACCGTCCGACCGTGGCCACCGAGCGGCCCGAGCGGATCGTGGCGCTCGACGCCGGCTCCGCCGAGCTCGTGCTCGCGCTCGGGGCACGCGACCGGCTCGTCGGCGTCCCCGCCGGGACGCCGCGCGGCGACGGCCCCCGCGAGGCGCCCCGCTCGGCCCGTGAGGCGGTCGCCGGGACGCTCCAGATCCGCACGGACGTCGTCAGGCGCCTCGAGCCGGACCTCATCGTCGCCACGCCCGCCACCGACGTCCTCGACGTCGCCCGCGCACAGCGGGAGACGGGCGCCGTCGTCTACGTCCAGCCCGCCTCGTCCGTCGACGACGTCCTCCGCGCGACGCTCGAGCTCGGACTGCTCGTCGGCGAGCCCGTGACGGCTCGGCGACTGGCCTCTCGCATCCGCAGCCGCGTCGCCGCCGTCGAGGAGCGCATCGCCTCGGAGCCGGCGGTGACGACCTTCGTCGACACCGGCTTCTTCATCACCGTGCCCCGGGGCTCGCTCCTCGGCGACCTCGTCCGGCGGGCGGGGGGCGAGAGCGTCGCCGGCCCGACGCCGGGCCCCGAGCCGTTCCCACCCGCGCGCCTCCGTGCGCTCGATCCCGACGTCTACCTCGCCACCTCCGACAGCCGCGTCACGCTCGCCTCGCTGCGCCGCGACCCCCGGGTCTCCCGGCTCCGCGCGGTGCGCGAGCGCCGCGTCGAGATCCTGCCCTCCGACCTCGTCACGCACGCCGGCCCGCGCGTCGGCGAGGCGCTCGAGCGCGTCGCGCGCGCGCTCCACCCGGATGCGTCGCGCTGAGGACCTCGACGCCGTCACGGTGGACGCGATGGGGACGCTCGTCGAGCTCGACGACGCGCCCGGGAGGTTGCGGGCCGCCCTCGCCGAAGCCGGGATCGAGCGCTCGCGCGAGGAGGTGGCGACGGCCTTCCTGGCCGAGGTCGAGTACTACCTCCCGCGCACGCTCGAGGGCCGCGACGAGGCGACGCTCGCGGACCTGCGCCGGCGCTGCACCGCCGTGTTCCTCGAGCGCGCAGACGCCGACCTCGACCCGGAGGGCTTCGTCCCGGCCTTCGCGGGGGCGATCGTCTTCCGGCCCCTCGGCGGCGCCGCCCGGGCGCTCCTGCGGCTCCGCCGCGCCGGCCTGGCGCTCGCCTGCGTCTCGAACTGGGACGTCTCGCTCGTCCCCCAGCTCGAGCGCGTGGGCCTGCGGGCGCTCTTCACGGAGGTCGTGAGCTCGGCCGAGGCGGGCGCCGCGAAGCCGGACCCGGCGGTCTTCGCGACCGCCCTCTCCCGGCTCGGCGTGCCACCCGAGCGGGCGCTGCACATCGGCGACGGAGACGCCGACCGCGACGGGGCGGCCGCGGCGGGGCTCGCCTTCGCGCCGGTCCCGCTGGCTACGCTCCCGGAGCGGCTCGGCCTGGGCCGCCTCCCATGAGAAAGCGCACGCGAGGCATCTCCACCCGCGCGATCCACTCGCCGCCGGCGAGTCCCGGCCCGGGCGAGCCCGTCGTCGGGCCGATCGTCGCCTCGACGACGTTCTCCTTCGAGCGCGTCGCCCAGCTCGGCAGAGTCATCGCGGAGGAGGAGTACGGCTTCACGTACTCCCGCCTGCGCAACCCGACCGTCGAGGAGCTCAACGCGGTCGTCGCGGAGCTCGAGGGCGCCGAGGCCGCGCAGGCCTTCAGCTCCGGGATGGCGGCGATCAGCGCGTCCCTGCAGTCGACCCTCGGCGCCGGAGACACGCTCCTGCTCCCGCACCAGCTCTACGGCACGACCTACGGCCTCGCCGAGTCGCAGCTGCGGCCGCGCGGCGTCGACGTCGTCTACCTCGACGTCACCGACACGGCGGCCTGGGACCGGCCCGCGCGCGTCCGCTACGTCGAGACGCTCGCGAACCCCGGCTTCCCGCTCGCCGACCTCGCCGCCATCGCGGCCACGAAGGGCGACGGCCTCCTCGTCGTCGACAACACGTTCGCCTCGCCGGCTCTCTGCCGCCCCCTCGAGCTCGGCGCCGACATCGTCGTCGAGTCCGCCACGAAGTACCTGAACGGTCACCACGACGTCACCGCCGGCGTGCTCGCGGGCAGCCGGGAGCTCGTCGCGGCGGCGCGAAGCCACCTGATCGAGGTCGGCTCCGTGCTCGACCCCTTCCCGGCCTTCCTCCTCCGGCGGGGCCTGAAGACGCTCTCCCTCCGCATGGAGCGGCACAGCGCGAACGCGCTCGCCGTCGCCCGCTTCCTCGCAGGCAGGCCCGAGGTCGAGACCGTGCTCTACGCCGGCCTCGAGAGCTATCCCCAGTACGACCTCGCCGTCCGCCAGCTCGACGACTCGGGCGGGATGCTCGCGTTCGAGCTCGCCGGCGGGCGTGAGGCAGGCGAGCGCTTCCTGAACGCGCTCGAGCTCTGCGGTCGGGCGACGAGCCTCGGCGGCGTGGACACGGTCCTCCACCATCCCGCCTCGACGAGCCACCGGCAGTACTCCGAGGAGCAGCTCGAGGCGGCCGGGGTCTCTCCGGGCCTCCTCCGCCTCTCCGTAGGGTGTGAGGATGCCGACGACATCGTCGCCGACCTCGCGCAGGCCCTCGCGCAGGCGTAACCCGGCCCCGCTCGTCCTCTGGCTCGCGGTCTCGGCGTTCCTCGTCGCCGTCGCCTTCTGGTCGCAGAGCCAGGAGACGGCGCCCGAGGACGTGCTCTACGACATCGACTTCGCCCTCAACGGCGTCGTCTTCTACGGGATCATGATCGCGGTCGCGTTCGGCATCGGGGCCTTCTACCGGCACACGCGGCGCGCGCTCGGCTTCCGCCGCTTCCGCCTCCGCTGGGTCTGGATCTCCTTCGGCGTCGTCGTCGCGACGGTGATCGTCGCACGCATCCTCGAGCCTGTCCTCCACGGAGGCGAGGAGCAGGGCTTCGCGCCCGACCGCTGGCAGCCCGAGCACGCGACCGCGTTCGCGGTCAACTCGGCGGTCGTCATCCTGGTCGGTCCGTTCGCCGAGGAGCTCTTCTTCCGCGGGCTCGGCGTCCGTGCGCTCACGGTCTTCGGCGGCCTCGCCGCCATCCTCGTGAGCGGGCTCGTCTTCGGGCTCGTGCACGGGATCCTCGGCGCCCTCCCGCCCCTCGCCCTCTTCGGGATCGGCCTCGCCTGGGTGCGCCTCCGCTCGGCGAGCGTGTGGCCCGCCTTCATCGCCCACGCCGCCTACAACGGGCTGGGAATCCTCCTGCTCGTCCTCGCGTGGGCGACGGACACGCCGGTCAACTGAGCCGCGTATCCTGGGCGCGATGCGGCCGAGCGACCCCGAGCAGGACCCCGTCGTCCGCGACCTCCGGGCCCGGATCGCCGAGACGGACCGGGCGATCCTCGCCCGCGTGAACGCACGGGTCGAGCTCGTGCGCCAGCTCCGGGGCCACAAGCTCGCGCGAGGCTGGGACTTCGTCGACCGCGCGCGCGAAGAGCAGCTCCTCGAGGAGCTGGCGCGCGCAAACGGCGGCCCGCTCAGCGAGGACGGGGTGCGGACGCTCTTCGCGGACGTCCTCGCGCTCACGAAGCGCGAGCTGGCGGACTAGACGTCCGCCGAGAAGTCGTCCGGCTTCACCTCGTCGAGGAACTTCCTGAACTCCTCGACGACCTCTTCTTCGTTCACGTCCTCGTTCTCGAACTCGATCGCGCTCTCCTCGATGACCGCCTCGGCGGCGAAGATCGGCGCGCCCGCCCGGACGGCGAGCGCGATCGCGTCGCTCGGGCGGGAGTCGATCTCGATCTCGCTCCCGTCGA
>DASTQA010000037.1:0-13728 GCA_035762005.1 Gaiellaceae bacterium | reverse complement strand
TCCCGAGGATCAGGAGGCCGATGAGTGCTGCCATTGCTCGCTCCTACTGGTCGAGCCCGTAGGAACGACGTCTTCGCGTCTCCGGCGGCCGCAGCCGCGCCTCGTCAGCGGACTAGGGCTCCGCTCGAGGCCTCCTTCGGTGCGAGGGGCTGCGTGCCATGGTCGTCATCTCGAGGGTGGTGGTGGTCGGTATCAGTCGAAGCGGCGAAGAGCCGTCCCAAATGCAGGCATTTCATGCGTAAGCGTCGGTATCGTACCCCGCTTCGGGGGCGTCCGTCCAGCGGCCGAGCGCCGCCTCGACCGACTCGGGCGCGAAGCCGCGGCGCGCGAGCAGGCGCCAGGCGCGCGTCCGGTCGCGCGCGCCGGCCGCGAGGGCGCGGGCGCGCTCCGCCTCGGGGGCGAGCTCCGCGAGCGCCGGCGGGAGCAGCTCGCGGCCGAAGCCCTCGCCCTCGAGCCGCGCGGCGATGGCTTCGTCGCCCCAGCCGCGGTCGGCGAGCGCCCGCACGCGGGAGCGCGCGAGGCGGGCGTCGTCCACGAGCCCGGCCGAAGTGAGAGCCGTGACCGCGCGCTCGGCGGCGGGAGGGCGCACACCGCGCGCCGCGAGCCGCTCCCGGAGGCGCCGCTCGGAGAGGTCGCGCCGGGCGAGCGTCCGCGCGGCCGCTTCGAGGGCCTCCGCGCGCCGGAGCTCGCGCCGGAGCGCCCGCAGGAGAGGGCGCTCGAGGGTGACGCCTGGAGCCAGGCCGCACGCGGCGACGACCGCGTCCGGGACGGTTCGCCAGCGGCGTCCGTCGACCTCGAGCGCGACGCGTCCCGGCCGCGCGCGCCGCACGGCGGTCAGCGTCGGCGCGGAGGCCGTCTCGCGCACGCCTCTAGCCGGCGGTCGCGCCGGCCCTCTCGGGCTCCGAGTCGACCGTCCTCGCGACGGCCGCGTCCTTCCCGCCCTCGTTCGCGGGCAGGAGCCGGGAGGAGACGATCGCGTCGGGGCCGATGTCGGCCTGGACGGCGCGGAGGATCCCCTCGGTGACGTCGGGGTGCTCGCGGAGGAACGCGGTCGCGTTCTGGCGGCCCTGGCCGAGCCGCTCGTCCGCGAAGCTGAAGTACGAGCCCGACTTCTGGACGAGCTTTCGCTCGAGCCCGACGTCGAGGACGCTCCCCTCCCACGAGATCCCCTCGCCGTAGATGACGTCGAACTCGGCCTGCTTGAAGGGGGGCGCGACCTTGTTCTTCACGACCTTGACCCGAACCCGGTTCCCGACCGCCTCGACGCCCTCCTTCAGGGTCTCGATCCGGCGGATGTCGAGCCGGACCGAGGAGTAGAACTTGAGCGCCCGGCCGCCGGGGGTCGTCTCCGGGTTGCCGAACATGACGCCGATCTTCTCGCGGAGCTGGTTCGTGAAGAGCGCCACGGTGCCCGTGCGGTTCAGCGTGCCGGCGAGCTTGCGAAGCGCCTGGCTCATGAGGCGGGCCTGGAGGCCCACGTGGCTGTCGCCCATCTCGCCCTCGATCTCCGCCTTCGGCGTTAGGGCCGCCACCGAGTCGACGGCGACGACGTCGAGGGCGCCGCTCCGGATGAGGAGCTCCGCGATCTCGAGCGCCTGCTCGCCGTTGTCCGGCTGCGAGACGAGGAGGTCGTCGATCGAGACGCCGATGCGGCGGGCGTAGCTCGGGTCGATCGCGTGCTCCGCGTCGATGAAGGCACAGATGCCTCCGCGCCGCTGCGCCTCGGCGATGACGTGGTAGACGAGGGTCGTCTTGCCCGACGACTCCGGGCCGAAGATCTCGACGATCCGCCCCCGCGGGAGGCCGCCGATGCCGAGCGCGACGTCGAGCGAGAGCGAGCCCGTCGAGATGGACGGGATCGAGACTTGGGCCTGGTCGCTCATCTTCATGACCGAGCCCTTGCCGTATGCGCGCTCGATCTGGCTGAGGGCGGCGTCGAGGGCCTGTTCGCGATTGGAGTCGGTCACGGTGTCTCTCCTCCTGGTGTTCGGCCGGTGAACTGCGTGCTCGTCGGCGGGAGCGGATGCGCGCCGTGCCGGTCAAGCATCCAGAGCAACCGATTCGACGATCTCGTACTGCGCCCCGGTCGGTCGCAGCACCGAATGATAGAGAGCGACCTCGGACGGACTGACCCGCGGCAGGTCCGGCAGGGGCGGGCTCAGCCTCGGCGGCCGGCGGAAGCGGAGGACCGTCACGTGGGGAAGCCACTCCCGCCGCTCGCGCTCGTAGAGGCCCAGGCGCTCGAGCGCCTCCCCGACCTCGGCTGCGAGCCGGGCCGCGCGGCCGTCCTCGTCGGCGAAGACGAGCATCCCGACGCTGCGGGTCTCCCGGTAGCGGGCGGGCACGAGCACCGGCGGGCGGGCGCCCGCGGCGGCGGCGCGCAGGACGTCGAGGACGGCGTCGGCGTCGGCGGCCGGCCGCGAGCCGAGGAACGCGACCGTGGCGTGGAGGTTCTCGGGCGGGACGAGCCGGGCCTCGCCGCGCCCGGCGAGCGAGCGGGCCTGCCAGTCCACGAGGCGCTCGACGGCGTCGCCGGGAAGGGGGAGGCCGACGAAGAGGCGCAGGCGTTCACGGCCCTCGACGCTAGCGGGAGGATGCACGCGGATGGTCGGCGGACCGTGTCAGGATCCGCCTGAGAGCGTGGAGGGCGACCGCGGTCGCCCGCGTCCGGATGGTCTCGCGGTCGCCGGGGAAGAGGAGCCGAACCGCCTCCTCCCCGCCAGGGCCCTCCGCGTGGACGTGGACGAGGCCGACCGGCTTCTCCTCCGTCCCGCCGCCGGGGCCGGCGATGCCGGTGACGGCGACGGCGACGTCGGCCCCGAGGGCCGCCCGCGCGCCCCGGGCCATCGCCCCGGCGACCTCCGCCGAGACGGCACCGTGCCGGGCGAGGACGCCCGCGGGCACGCCGAGCCAGCCGCGCTTCACCTCGTCGGCGTAGGCGACCGCGCCGCCGAGGTACACGTCGCTCGCGCCCGCGATCTCCGTCAGGCGGGCGCCGACGAGGCCGCCGGTGCAGGACTCGGCCGTCGCGAGGGTCACGCCGAGCGCGCGGCACCGGTCGAGGACGATCGCCGCCACGGGGCGCTCGTCCTCGGCGAACACCTCGCCGGGGAACCGGTCGCGCACGGCCGCCTCGAGCGACGCCGCCCGGCGTTCGCCGCCCGCCCGGGCGAAGAGGTCGACACGGATCTCGAGGTCCTGCGCGCAGACCGTCAGCTCCACGCCGTCGCCCTCCCCGCCCGCCTCCTCGAGGACGCGGGCGACGGCCGACTCGCTCGGCCCGAAGAGGCGCAGGATCGCGTGCGCGGGCCGCTCCGCCCTCGCGGCGATCCGGTCGAACGGCTCGGCCTCGGCGACCCGCGGCCAGAGGCGTCGAAGCTCGCCGGGCGGGCCCGGAAGCGCGACGGCCAGGCGCCCGTCGTGCTCGAGGAGCACGGCCGGCGCGGTGCCCGCGAGCCCGAGGGAGAGGCCGCCCTCGGGGAGCGACGCCTGCTTGCGCACGCCGGCGGCGAAGTCGCCGTACGGGCGGCCGAGCCGCTCCGCGACGGCGCGCGAGACGGCGCCGATCTCACGCTCGAGCGCCTCGTCCACGAGGAGCCGGCGCCCCGCCTCGTGGGCGAGCGTCGCGATCGTGCGGTCGTCGTGCGTCGGGCCGAGACCGCCCGAGAGCACGCAGACGTCGGCCTCGAGCCCCTCGCGCACCGCGTGGGCGAGCTCGCCGGGGTCGTCGCCGACGAGGAGGATCCGCGCCGGCTCCAGGCCCGCCCGGGCGAGCTCGCGGGCGAGGAAGGCGCCGTTCGCGTCGGCCTTGTCGCCGCGCACGAGCTCGCTGCCCGTGAGGACGACGACCGCGCGCGGGCGCGGCACTACTCGGCGGTCGAGACGGTGCGGACGCCCTCGGCGGTGACGAGGACGATCGCCGCCTCCGAGGGGAAGCGGACGCGGCGCCCGTTCAGCTTCGCCGCGACGTTGCCTGGCGCACCGAGCTCGAGCCAGACCCGGCGGTGCTTGACGAAGCGCTGGCTCTGCCCCTCCTCGAGCGTCCCCTCCCAGACGAGCCGGCCGGTGACGCCGCCTGCGCGGACCTGCATCCAGCAGTCCCCGCGGACGGCGGTGAGGACGAGGCGGACGCGCTTGGCGGGCCCGTCCCTCCGCGCCCGCGTCGTCGTCGGCTGCGTCTCGCCCTCCTGCGTCGTCGTCTCCGGCGTCGTGTCCACGAGCGGCCGCTGCTCGGGCTCGCCGTCACCGATCCCGGCCAGGCCCACGACGAGGAGCACGGTCACGGCGACGATGCCGGCGAGCGCGACGACGACGAGGTTCGACTCGACGGGTCGCCTCCGACGCCGCCGGACCGTGGCCGGGGCGGCCATGACCTCCTCCTCGGTCGTGAACCGCGAGTTGAACTCGTCGACGTAGAGCTGGCCGTCGAGGCCGAGGTAGTCCGCGTACGTGCGGAGGAAGCCCTTGACGTAGGTCTCTCCGGGCAGCACTTCGAAGCGCTCCTCTTCGAGCGCCCGGATGTACTTCCCACGGATCTTGGTCTCCGCCTCGACGCGGGGGAACTCGAGACCCTGCCGCAAACGAGCCTCGCGCAGGCTGTTGCCGATCTCGAACACGAGCCCCGGATTGTAGCGGGCTCGCGGGCCCCGCCCGGTCCGGCTTACTCGAGCACGAGCACGAGGACCGCGAAGACCCCGAGCGCGAGCGCGGCGGTCAAGGCCAGGAGGAGCGCGAGAGTGCCGAGGAAGCGGGCCAGCGCGATGAAGCCGCGGCTCCCGCTCCGCCCGAGCGTCCGCTCGTGCTCGCGCCGCGCCCGGCGGCCGAGCAGGACGGAGACGAGGGCGAGGACGAGCGCGAGGGGCACCGCCACGACGGCGTCGACGAGGCGGATCTCGTCGTAGTGCCGAGCGGCGAGCGCGGCTCCCGCGAAGACGCCGAGGGCGAGGAGCGCGCAGACGAGGGCGAGCACGGCCTTGCCGTTCGTCCTCCTGCGCCTCCCCTCGGCGGTGACGGGGCTCGTCGCGCTCACGGCCGGCTACTGCTTGACGTACGGGCGCCCCGACGCGGCCGGTGGGCGGGAGCGGCCGATGACGCCGACGAGGGCGACGAGCGTCAGGACGTACGGGAGCGTCTGGAGCAGGTTGGCGGAGGCGAGGTCGGAGGGCAAAAGCGATGAGCCTTGGAGCCGCAGCGCGAGCGCGCTCGAGAAGCCGAAGAGGAGGCACGCGCCGAAGGCGCCGAAGGGACGCCAGTTGCCGAAGATGACCGCGGCGAGGGCGATGAAGCCGCGGCCGGCCGTCATGTTCTCGTTGAACGCGTTCCCCGTGCCGAAGGAGAGGTAGGCCCCGCCCAGGGCCGCGAGGACTCCCGAGAGGATCACGGCCGCGTACCGGATCTTGAAGACGGAGATCCCGACCGTCTCCGCGGCCCGCGGGTGCTCGCCGACGGAACGGATGCGAAGGCCGAGCGGCGTCTTGAAGAGGACGATGAACGCGAGGACGACCGTGCCGAACATGACCCAGATCATGAGGCTGAGGTCGCCGAAGACGTCGCCGAAGAACGGGATGTCCTCGATCAGCGGCAGGCGCACGTCGGGGATCCGCTCCTCGAGCTCCGGCGTCCCGCGCGTCCCGTAGATCGAGCGGAAGAGGTAGCCCGTGATCCCGAGGGCGAGGAAGTTGATGGCGAAGCCGCTGATGATCTGGTCCGCCCGCAGGTGGATGGAGAGGAAGGCGTGGATGCCGGCGAGGACGGCGCCGGCCGCCATCGCTCCGAGGATCCCGAGCTCCCACTGGCCGGTCTCCGCTGCGACGAGGATGCCGAAGAAGGCGCCCGCGAGCATCATCCCCTCGAGGCCGATGTTCACGACGCCGGAGCGCTCGGAGAAGATGCCGCCCATGGCGGCGAAGGCGAGCGGCGTGGCGAAGCGGAGCGTCGCCGCCAAGAGCCCGACGCTGAAGACCGACTCGAGCTCGGCGGAATCCTCGTTCTGGAACCAGACGGCCGCGAGGATCCCGAGCAGGGCGACGCCGATCGCCCACCAGCCGAGCTTGCGCTCGCCGCGCGTCAGCGCCCACAGGCCCGCCGTGGCCCCGAGCACCGCGACGGTGGCGGAGACGACGATCGTCCGCAGGGTGAACGGCGGCACCGAGACCCAGACGGCGAGGAGGCCGAGGACGATCCCGGTGATCGCCACCGAGCGCGGCTCGCCCAGCCGACGGAGGCGGTCGGCGGCGCTCGGGGTGGCCTCGACCGTGCTCACGACTTCAGGGTCGGCTCCACGCGCGACGGGCCGGCGAACCCGACCCGCCTGCGGGCCCGCCAGAGGTAGAGGATGAGGAACTCGGCGCCGACGAAGGCGATGATGAGCGCCTGGATCATCGTCGCGAGGTTCGTCGCGAGCTCGGGGTTGAAGACCTCCGGGTCGAGCTGCCGCGGCGACGTCCCCACCTGGAGGGCGCCGAAGAGGAACGCCGCGAACATGATCCCGACGGCCTTGTTGCGGCCGAGCAGGGCGACCGCGATGCCGGTGAAGCCGAGCAGGTTCGCGTCGAACTCCGTGCTCGTGAGACGGAACTTCCAGCCGAGCAGGTCGATCCCGCCGGCGAGGCCGGCGAAGCCGCCTGCGATGGCGAGCGCGAGGAAGTAGCTGCGCTTGACGCTGATGCCGCCGTAGGCGGCTGCGTCCGGGTTGAAGCCGACGGCGCGGACCTCGTAGCCGAGCGTCGTGCGGTTGAGGATGAGGTGGTAGACGACGAGCGCGAAGAGGGCGATGAAGATGCCGGTGTGGAGCGGCTGGAGCCCGCCCCAGTTCCACACCTCCGAGAGCTTGGACGAGTCGAGGACGTCGTTCGAGCGGGGCAGGCTCGGGTCGGATCCCTGGAGGTAGCCGTCCGGCGCCTCCAGGAGCCACTTCCCCACCCAGATCGCGATCCAGTTGAGCATGATCGTGGAGATGACCTCGTGCGCGCCCGTCGTCGCCTTCAGGAAGCCGGCGATGCCGCCCCAGATCGCGCCGGCGCAGATGGCGGCCACGAGCGTCACCGTGATGTGGAGCGCGGCTGGGGCGCCGTCGAAGTGCGTCCCGAACCAGATCGCCGTCAGGAGGCCGACCCAGTACTGGCCCTGGCCGCCGATGTTGAACATGCCGCAGCGGAACGCGAAGGCGACGGCGAGGGCGGTGAGGATGAGCGGGGTCGTGATGATGAGCGTCTGCTGGAGGTCGCGCGCCTCCTCGGCCGTCTCGCCGACGCCCGGGATGAACCACGTGACGCCGGTGCCCTCGAAGATCGCCTTGTAGGCCTCGAAGGGCGCGGTCGCGCTCTTCTCGGTGATGAGGACGACGAGCCCGCCGACGAGGAAGGCGAGCACGGCCGCGGCGACGGGGACGAGGAGGCCGCCCGCCCGGTCGTAGAAGGCCTGGAGCCCGGTGACGGACGAGTCGGGCTCGCCCGCCGGGGGAACCGGCTCCTTCGGTGGCGGGCCGGCGGTCGGCTCGGTCACGCCGCCGCCTCCTCGCGCCGGCCGCCCGTCATGGCGATGCCGAGCTCCTCCTCGGAGACGTCCGGCGCGTACTCGCCGACGATCCGCCCCTCGTAGATGACGAGGATGCGGTCCGAGAGCGAGAGGACCTCGTCGAGCTCGAAGGAGACGAGGAGGATCCCGCGGCCCTCGTCGCGCTCGGCGACGAGGCGGCGATGGACGAACTCGATCGCGCCGACGTCGAGCCCGCGCGTCGGCTGGGCGGCGACGAGCACGCGCGGGTCGCGCGACACCTCGCGCGCGACGATGACCTTCTGCTGGTTGCCGCCCGAGAGCGACGACGCCAGCGTCCGTGGGCCGCCGCCGCGGACGTCGAACTCGGTCAGGAGACGCTTCGCCCGCGCGATCAGGCGCTTCGGAAAGAGCCAGCCCCACTTCGAGTCCGGCTCCTCGCGGTAGTCGTGGAGCGCGATGTTCTCGGCGAGCGAGAAGTCGAGCACGAGGCCGCGCCGGTGCCGGTCCTCGGGGATGTGGCCGATGCCGGCGTCCAGGCAGTCGCGCGCGCCCTCGTCCGTGAGGTCCTTCTCCCCGGAGGCGATCCGGCCCGACTCCGGCTTGCGCAGGCCGGTGATCGCCTCGACGAGCTCCGTCTGCCCGTTGCCGTCGACGCCCGCGATGCCGACGATCTCGCCGGCGCGCACCTCGAAGGAGATCCCGCGGACGGCCTCGAGCTTCCGCTCGTCGAGCACGCGGAGGTCCTCGACGGTGAGGAGCGGCTCGCCGGGCTGCGCCGGCGTCTTCTCGACGCGGAGGAGCACCTCGCGTCCGACCATCAGGCGCGCGAGGCTCTCCTCGGTGGCGCCCTCGCGCGGGAGGGTCTCGACCGTCTTCCCGCGGCGGAGGACCGTGACACGGTCGGCGATCGCGAGCACCTCGCCGAGCTTGTGGGTGATGAAGACGATCGACTTCCCCTCGGCCTGGAGGGAGCGGATGATCTCGAAGAGCTCCTCCGCCTCCTGCGGCGTCAGCACGGCGGTCGGCTCGTCGAGGATGAGGATCTCGGCACCGCGGTAGAGCGACTTCAGGATCTCGACGCGCTGCTGCATCCCGACCGAGATCGACTCGATGCGGGCGTCCGGGCGCACGGCGAGGCCGAAGCGCTCGGAGATCTCGCGCACCCGCTCCTCGGCGGCGCCGATGTCGAGGAACGGCCCCTTCGTCGGCTCGACCGCGAGGACGATGTTCTCGGCCACGGTCATGACCGGGATGAGCATGAAGTGCTGGTGCACCATCCCGATCCCGAGGTCGATCGCCGCCCGCGGCGAGTCGATCCTCACGGGCTTCCCGTTCAGGAGGATCTCGCCCTCGTCCGGGTGGTAGAGCCCGTAGAGGATGTTCATGAGGGTGGACTTGCCCGCGCCGTTCTCCCCCAGGAGCGCGTGCACCTCGCCCTTGACGAGGTCGAAGCCCACGGCGTCGTTCGCGACCACACCGGGGAAGCGCTTCGTGATGCCCTTCAGCTCGAGGAGGGGAGTTTCGGCCATGTCCGGCGAGAAGGGAGGGGCGGCTCGCGCCGCCCCTCCCGCGTCGGTGTCCGCTACTCGACCGTCTCGGGGATCTCGATCTCCCCCGCGACGATCGGGTCGATCTGCGCCTCCGTCTCGGCGACCGCCTCCTCCGGTGCGTTCGGCGAGACCTCGCCGAGGCCGACGCCGTCCTCCGCCAGGCCGAAGACGCTCACGCCGCCGCCCTCGAAGGTGCCGTCGACGACGGCTTGGATGGTCTGGAACACGGCCTCGTCGACGCGCTTGAGCGCGCTCGTGAGGACGTGGTCGCCGAGGAACGCCTGGTCGGCGTCGACGCCGATGCCCCAGACGCCCTCCTCCTGGGCCGCGTCGAGCGCGCCGAGGCCGCAGCCGCCCGCCACCTGGAAGACGACGTCGGATCCCTCGGCGATCTGGTCGAGCGCGACCTCCTTGCACTTCGCCTGGTCGACGAAGTCCTGGGAGTAGCCGTTGAGCGTCGTGATGTCCGGGTTGGAGTCCGCGGCGCCCGTCTGGAAGCCGGCGATGAACTTGTCGACCGGCGGGATCTTGAGCCCGCCGACGCTCGACACCGTGTTCGACTCGGTCACGAGGCCCGCGAGGTAGCCGGCGAGGTAGCCGGTCTCCTGCTCCTTGAAGACGAGTCCCTGGAGGTTCGGCAGCTCACACGAGTTCGTCTCCTCGCAGTCCTCGCCGCCGTACGCGAAGTCGATGATCCCGAAGCTCGTGTCCGGGAACTCCTCCGCGGCCTGGTGGGTCGCCTCGCCCATGAGGAAGCCGACCGAGATGATGAGGTCGAAGCCTTCCTCCGCGAGCGTCGAGAGGTTCGGGATGTAGTCGGCGTCGGACTTCGACTCGAGCACCCGGATCTCGACCCCGAGCTCGTCGGCGCCCCGCTCGAGGCCCTGGTTGGCCAGCGAGTTGAAGCCGCGGTCGTTGAGGCCGCCGATGTCGGTCACGAGGCCGACGCGGATCCCCTCGCCGGGGGCCGCCTCGCTCGTCCCGGTGTCGGCTGCGGCTGTGTCGTCGCCGCCGGCGTCCTCACCCTCGTCGTCGTCGCCGCCGCAGCCGGCCGCGACGGCGGCGAGGAGGAACGTGACGAGCAGCAGCAGCAGCCACGGCAGCTTTCGCTTTACGTTCACGGAACCTCCCTTTTCGCCCATGCCGTCGAGTGGAATCGCAGGATGCTAACCCTCCCGCGAGTCCATTTCTAGGACGCTCGTCGGACGCCGTCGTTAGCGGGCAACCGTTCGCCGGGCTCGGCTACGAGGGAACGTCCGCGAGAACGCGCTCGAGATCCGACTCGGCGACGAGCACGCGCCGCGGCTTCGAACCTTCGTAGCCCGAAATGATCCCGCGCCGCTCGAGCATGTCGACGAGCCGCCCGGCGCGCGTGTAGCCGACCCGCAGCCGCCGTTGCAGGAGCGAGACGGAGGCGGTCTGCGTCTGCACGACGATCTCGATCGCCCGGTCGAGGAGCGGGTCCTCGTCCGGGTCGAAGTCGTCGTCGCCCTCCTCCCCCCCATGTGCGGGCTCGCGCGCCTCGAGGAGAGACTCGTCGAGCTCCTGCTCCCGCTGGCTGCGGCACTGGTCGACGACGAGCGCGATCTCCTCCTCGCTCACGTACGCGCCCTGCACGCGCTGGAGACGCGAGGTGCCGAGCGGCTTGAAGAGCATGTCGCCCTGGCCGAGGAGGCTCTCGGCGCCGGACGTGTCGAGGATGACGCGGCTGTCCGTCTGGCTCGAGACCGCGAAGGCGATCCGGGACGGCACGTTCGCCTTGATCATCCCGGTGATGACGTCGACGGACGGACGCTGCGTCGCGAGGACGAGGTGGATCCCGACGGCGCGGGACTTCTGGGCCAGGCGGATGACCGCGTCCTCGACCTCCTGCGGCGAGACCATCATGAGGTCGGCGAGCTCGTCGATGACGACGAGGAGGTACGGCAGCGGCTGCTCCCCCCGCTTGCGCAGGGCGCGGTTCAGCTCGGGCAGGTTCCGCGCCCGGGCGAGGCTCATGCGCTCGTACCGGCGCTCCATCTCCGTGAGGACGTTCGTGAGGACGGCCGACGCGGTCTTCGGGGAGGAGACGACGGGCGTGAGCAGGTGCGGGATCGACTCGTAGAGCCCGAGCTCGACGCGCTTCGGGTCGACGAGGATCATGCGGACGTCGTCCGGCGTCGCGCGGAGGAGGATCGAGCAGAGCATCGTGTTGATGCAGCCGGACTTCCCCGACCCCGTCGTGCCGGCGATGAGGACGTGCGGCATGCGGGCGAGGTCGGCGTGGACCGAGGCGCCGGAGATGTCCTTCCCGAGCCACACGGAGAGCGGGCTCGAGGAGGACGGCAGCTCGTCGAAGATGTCGCCGAGCGTGACGATGTTGGGCGCGAGGTTCGGGACCTCGACGCCGACGGCCTGCTTCCCCGGGATCGGGGCGAGGATGCGGATCTCGGTCGTCGCGAGCGCGTAGGCGAGGTCGTCCTTCAGGGCGGCGACCTTCCCGACCTTCGTGCCCGGGGCGAGCTGCAGCTCGTAGCGGGTGACCCTCGGGCCGACGACCTGGCCGACGAGCGTCGCGTCGATCCCGAAGTTGGCGAGCGCCTGCAGGAGGGCCTCCGCGGTGCGCTCGGCCGCCTGCGCGGGCTGGCCCTCGTGCGGGCGCGAGCGCCTGAGGACGGCGGCGTCGGGCAGGCGGTACCCGGCGTGCTCGCTCGTGGCGGGGTCGAAGAGCGGACGAGGCTCCTCGGCGTCGGCCCCCGCCTCCCGGGAGTCCGCCGCGGCCGGCTCGGATGCGCCGAGCTGGTCGACGAGCACCGCGTGCAGAGGCGGGGCGTCGCCGACGACGTCCGGGTAGGCCTGCTCTCCGTCCACGGGCGGGGTCCGGGGCGCGTGGCCGTTGGCGTCGCCGGGAGCCGGCGGCGCGGGCTCGGCGGCGGGAATCCGCACGGCCTCGACCGTCCGGCGCGCGGCGATCGCCGTGTCGCGGGCGACGCGGGCGGAGCGGCGCAAGAGGGCGCCGAGGGAGGCACCCGTGAGCAGGAGCGCCCCCGCCCAGCCGAGGAAGAGCCCGAGGATGAACATGCCGGTCCCCCCCAAGAGCCGGCCGAAGACGGCGTCGAGCGCGGCGCCGACGGCCCCCCCACGCTCCTCGCCGAGGAGCATGAGAGCGCCCGCGCTCGCGAGGGCGAGCCCGGTCCGGAAGGGCTTGACGTCCACGAGGGAGGCCCGGGCGACCATGAGCGCCCCGAGCCCGACGAGGACGACCGGCACGCCGACGCGAGCCGTCCCGAGGAGCGCGTCGAGCCCGTCGGCGATCGTCGTGCCGACGATGCCGCCGTTGCCCTCGAGCCAGGTGACGAAGGCGAGGAAGAGCCCGGCGCAGAGGAGCCCGAGGCCGAGGAGCTCGTGGTGGGCGTGCGCCCGCCGTCCCCGGCGCTTGCGCGTCGTTTTGCGCACGCGCGCAGGGGACTTCGGCCGAACGCGAGAGGGACGCTGCTTCCGCGCCATGCCAGCCGTGTTCGGGGGCGGCCCCCCGGCTCCTGCAACGCGGGCACGCCGCCGGCTCCCGCGCAGCCGGTCCCAAGTGACACCGTGTTACTTGGCCGGCTCGAGCGACTCGAGCCGCTCGCAGAGGAGCTCGAGGAAGGCCGGCGCGTCGATGTCGACGCCGACGTGCGCGTTCGGTGAGTCCCCCGTGCGCCGCCAGAGGTCGACGACCGTGCGGCCGCGGCAGAGCCGCGACTCGCAGTCGACGTCCACGCGCCGGTGGACGGTCTCCACGAGGCCGGGCCGCAGGACGTGGGCGACGGCGACGGCGTCGTGGATGGGCGCGCCCTCGAAGCCGTAGGTCTCGCGGTGGAAGCCGACGAAGAAGTCGTGCAGCTCGGCGACGAAGCGCCCGACGTCGCCGGCGGCCCGGAGCCGCTCGACGTACGGCGGCGTGAGCAGCGCCTTGTGCGTGACGTCGAGACCGATCATCGTCACGTCGAGCCCGCTCTCGAACACCCGCCAGGCGGCCTCGGGATCGGCCCAGACGTTGAACTCGGCCGCGGGCGTGACGTTGCCCTCGGCGATCGCGCCGCCCATGAGGACGATGCGCTCGACACGCTCCGCCGCCTCCGGATGGCGGGCGAGGAAGAGGGCGATGTTCGTGAGCGGGCCGGTCGGCACGACCGTGACCGGCCGCTGGGAGGCGAGGACGGCCTCGGCGAGGAAGTCGACGGCGTGCTGCTCGACCGGCGAGCCGGCCGCGGGCGGGAGCGCCGGGCCGTCCAGGCCCGACTCGCCGTGGACGTAGGCGGCGACGGAGAGCTCGCGGGCGAGCGGGCGGTCCGCCCCGGCCGCGACGGGGACGGCTCCCCGGCCGACGAGCTCGAGGACGCGGAGCGCGTTCGCGGTCGTCTTCGCGAGCGTCTGGTTCCCGGCGACGGTCGTGACGCCGAGGAGCTGGAGCTCGGGGCTCGCGAGCGCCAGGAGGAGCGCGATCGCGTCGTCGTGCCCCGGGTCGCAGTCGAGGATGCAGGGGATCGTCACGGCGCGACCGGCTCCTGCGCGCCGTGCCACTGCACCGCGGCCGCGCCCGCGTCGACCGCCGCCGCGAGCGCGTCCTCCGGGCCGGCCCGGCGTGCGAGCTGGGCCGCGAGCGTCCCGGCGAACACGTCGCCGGCGCCGGTAGTGTCGACGACGCGGACGTCCGGCGCCG
>DASTQA010000036.1:0-53282 GCA_035762005.1 Gaiellaceae bacterium | reverse complement strand
CGGTCGCCGGCCTCGCGCGCGCGCTCACCGGCCGCACGCACGTCACGTGGACGCCCACGCGCGAGGACGCGTGAACGGTCGCCCGTACGAGGTCGCCAAGCGCGCCCTCGACCTCGCCGTGGCGACGTCGGTGGGCGTCGTCGCCTCGCCCCTCCTCGCGGGCATCGCGCTCGCGATCAAGCTCGACAGCCACGGCCGCGTCCTCTTCCGCCAGGAGCGGATCGGGCGCCACGGCCGGTCGTTCCGGATCGTGAAGTTCCGCACGCTCGTCGACGAGCCGCCGCAGGAGGCGGTCGACTACCTCATCTCGGCGGCCGACCCGCGGATCACGCGCCTCGGCGGCTTCCTGCGCCGCTGGTCGCTCGACGAGCTGCCGCAGCTCTGGAACGTCCTCCGGGGGGAGATGAGCATCGTCGGGCCGCGGCCGACGCTCCGCTACCAGGTCGAGCGGTACGACGACTTCCAGCGGCGGCGGCTCGAGGTCCTGCCGGGGGTGACCGGCTGGGCGCAGATCCGGGGCCGGAACGAGCTCTCCTGGCCGGAGCGGATCGAGCTCGACGTGTGGTACGTCGACCACCGCTCGCTCGGGCTCGACCTCCGCATCCTCCTCGCGACGGTGCGGACGCTCTTCCGGCCCGGCTCCATCTACAACGATGCGCGCGGCGACTGGGGCGAGCGGGAGCGGACCTAGGAGCCCGCGGGCCGCATCTCACGGGCGGGCACGCCGGCGACGCGCGCGCCGGCCGGGACGTCGCGGACGACGACCGCTCCGGCGGCGACGAGGGCGCCGTCGCCGATCCGGACGCTCTCGATCACGATCGCGCCGATGCCGACGTGCGCCCCTTCGCCCACCGCGGCCAGGCCGGCGAGGCGGGCGCCCGGGGCCACATGGGCGTGCGCCCCGATGCGGCAGTCGTGCTCGACGATCGCGCCCGTGTTCACGATGACGTCGTCGCCGACCTCGGCGCCCGCGTTCACGATCGCGCCCGCGAGCACCTGGGTGCCGCGCCCGAGCCGCGCCCACGGTGAGACGACCGCGGCGGCGTGGAGGATCGGGGGAAGCTCGAAGCCGGCCGCGAGCAGCCGCTCGAAGACGCGCCGCCGCCCCGAGCTGTCCCCGATCCCGCCGACTCCGGCGAAGGCGTACGCGACCCCCTCGGCCCGCAGGCGCTCGAGCTCGTCCGCCGGCGAGATCGGAAAGCCGAGCAGCGTCTCGCCGTTCCGGCCGGGATCGTCGTCGACGAGGGCGGCGACCCGGAAGCCGCCGGAGGAGCGGATCGCCTCGAGGACGGAGGTGGCGTGCGTGCCGGCGCCGAGGCCGACGATCGGCACCGCCGCCCGCTCCGGCACGCCCGTCATGGGGCGATCATAGGGCCGGACGGGCTGCCGGCCCGACGCCGGCACGGGCGTTCCGGCGGCCCGGATACCCTGTGGAGCCGGTCCCGGACGATGATTGGCGATTCCCCCATGCGCGCTCGCCGAGCGCTCCTCGCCGCTGCTCTCCTGCTCGCCTTCTCGGCCTGCGCGGGCGGCGAGCGGGAGAGCGACGAGCGCACCGTGCCCGCCGCGACCGGCGCGGAGGAGCCGCCCGCTCCCTCCACGACGCCGCCGCCCCCACCGCCGCCGCAGGTCCGCATCCGCGTCGTCGACGGCGACACCGCGAAGCCCGTGCAGGGCGCCCGCGTCTCGGTCGCGGGGACGAGCGGGCGGACGGGCCCCGCCGGTCTCCTGCGGCTCGCCCGTCCGGGCGCCCGTCCGGTGGCGCTCCGCGCCGCCGCCCCGGGGTACCGGGCCCGGAGCGCCCGCGTCCGGCTCCGCGAGGGCCGCGTCGAGCGGATCCGGCTCTGGCGTCCCGCCGTCCAGTGGCCGCTCTTCGGCGCGAACCCGGCCCGCACCCAGGTGCACCCGGGAATCACGCTCCGGCCCCCGTTCAAGAAGGTGTGGCGCCGCGACCTCGAGAGCATCGTCGAGTTCCCCGCCGTCGTCTGGGAGGGCGTCGCCTACGTCAACACCCTTCGCGGCTGGCTCCGCGCGCTCTCGATGGAGACGGGCCGGGTGCTCTGGCGCACACGGGTCGGGACGCGGATGGCCTCGTCTCCCGCCGTCGACCCGAGGCGCCGCCTGCTCGTGACGACGACGATGAGCCCGGGCGACGTCAAGGTCCTCGACCTCGACTCCGGGCGGGTGCGCTGGCGCTTCTCGACCGGACGCTCCGAGCCGTCCCCGGTGATCAGGCGCGGGATCGCCTACCTCGGGGCGGCGAACGGGAACGTCTACGCCCTCGACCTCGACCGCCGCCGGCCGCGCTGGACCTTCCGGGGCGGCGTCAAGATCACCTCGAGCCCCGCGCTCGTCGGGAACCGCCTCTACTTCGGCGACTACGCCGGCCGCGTCCTCGCGCTGAACGCGCGCACCGGTCGCGCCGTCTGGACGGGGAGCGCGGGCAGCAGGGTGTACGGGACCGTCGCCGTCGCGGGCGGGCGCGTCTTCGCGCCGTCCGTCTTCTCGGGCCTGTCGGCGCTCTCGGCGCGGACGGGGCGGCTGCTCTGGCGGATCCCCGTCGGCGTGTACCTCTACTCCTCGCCCGCCGTCTACCGCGGCAGGGTCTACTTCGGGACGTACGCCGGCCGTGTGTACGCCGCCTCCGCCCGCACGGGCCGGATTCTCTGGAGCCGTCCGGCCGGGGGGCGGGTCTCGGGCGCCGTCCAGGTGGTCGCGGGCGTCGTCTACGCCGGCAGCATGTCGCGGCGCATCACCGCGTGGCACTGGCGCTCCGGCCGCGCGCTCTGGCGCTTCCCGGCCGGGAGGTACGTGGCCGTCTCGGGCAACGGCGGCCGGCTGCTCATGCACGGCGGCTCGAAGATCTGGGCTGTCAGGCCCGCGAAGCGCGGCCGGTGACGCTGCGCCGCGTCCTCCTCGCCGTCGGCGCGCTCCTCGTCCTCGGGGCGGCGGGCGCCGGGGCCGCCTGGTGGTGGAACGACCGCCAGACGCACGACATCCGGGGCTCCTCGACGACCGAGTTCGTGACGACCGAGGAGACGACGACGCGGACGGCCGAGGAGGTCGAGACGGAGCCCTGGCCGATCTACGGCCTGACGCCGCAGCGCACCCGCAACGCCGTCGAGTTCGGTCACCGCCCTCCCTACCGGCGGGACTGGGCCGTCGACGGGAAGGCGCTCCTCGAGTTCCCGCCGGTGATCGCCTATGGCCGCCTCTACTTCGCCAACATCCGCGGCGACCTCTTCGCGGTCGAGGCGGAGACTGGCAGGGTCGCCTGGCGGCGGAAGCTCCGGTACGTGAGCGCGGCCTCGCCCGCGGTCGGCGACGGCGTCGTCTACCAGCCGCTGATGAACCCGCGCGGGGCGGAGCGGGGGGCGTCCTCCGGCCTGCTCGTGGCGCTGGACGCCGAGACGGGCCGCGACGTCTGGCGCTTCCGGACCGGGGCGGTCGAGTCCTCGCCGCTGCTCGTGGACGGGACGCTCTACTTCGGCACCTTCGACAACCACATCTACGCGCTCGACGCCGAGACGAAGCGGGTCCGCTGGCGCTTCGAGACGGGCGACCGGGTCAAGGGCGGTCCCGCGATCTGGCGCGGCACGGTCTACATCGGCTCCTACGACGGGAAGGTCTACGCGGTCGACGCGCGCACGGGCGAGCTCCGCTGGTCGAGCGAAGGCCAGGAGGGCCTCTTCGGCGCGGGGAACTTCTACGCCGGGCCGGCGGTGGCCTACGGGCGGGTGTACATCGGGAACACGGACGGGAAGGTCTACGCCTTCGGCGCCCAGAGCGGCAACCTCCTCTGGGCGAAGACGACCGGGAACTACGTGTACTCCTCGGCGGCCGTCGTCGACCGAACGGTGTACGTGGGCTCCTACGACGGCCATCTGTACGCGCTCGACGCCGCGACCGGGGACGTGAAGTGGTCGTTCGAGGCCAACGGGGAGATCTCGGGCTCGCCGACCGTGATGGCGGGACTCGTCTACTTCTCGACCTTCAAGTCGAGGACGTACGCCCTCGACGCCCGCAACGGAAGGCAGGTGTGGACCTGGCCCGACGGCCGGTACACGCCGCTCGTCGCGGACGAGGAGCGTGCGTACCTCGTCGGGCAGAAGAAGGTCTACGCCCTGACGCCGCGCGCCTCGCCGTGAGCCGGAGCCCCACGCCGTGACGGCCGTGCCGGGGGGCCCGGGAGCGGCCCCGGTGATCTACGTGACGGCGCAGCTCCCGTACGGCGCGACGGAGCCGTTCGTCGCCGCCGAGATCGCGGAGCTGGAGCGGCAGGGATGCCGGATCTGGATCGTCCCCGTGCGGACGAAGGGCGCCGTCGTCCACGGCGACGCGCGCTCGCTGCTCCCGCAGACGATCGCCGCGCCGCTCCTCTCGGGCGCGATCGTCCGCGCCGCGGTCGCCGAGGCGATCGCGGCGCCGGCGGTGGTCGGGCGCGCGCTGCTGGCGATCCTCCGCGGGGACGCACGCATCCTCCTCAAGAACCTCTCGGTCTTTCCGAAGGCCCTCTGGCTCGCTCGCCAGGCCCGCCGCCTGGGCGCGTGCCACCTGCACGCGCACTGGGCCTCCACGCCCGCGACGCTCGCCATGCTGGCGAGCCGCGTCTCGGGTGTCCCCTGGAGCTTCACCGCCCACCGCTGGGACATCGCGGAGGACAACCTGCTCGCCCTCAAGGTCCGCGACGCCTGCTTCGTGCGGGCGATCAGCGAGCACGGCGCCGAGGAGCTGCGCGCGATCGTGGGCGACCGGGCCGCCTCGCCCTGGGTCCTGCACATGGGCGTCGCCCTTCCGGCCGCGCAGGCCTCCGGCGCCGCGCCCGAGCGTCCGTTCCGGATCCTCACGGCCGCCAGGTTCGTCGAGAAGAAGGGGCACGTCCACCTCCTCGCCGCCCTCGTGAGCCTGAAGGAGCGCGGCGTCTCCGTGCGCGCCGAGCTCGCCGGCGAGGGGCCGCTGGGGCCGTCGCTCCGCCGGCGGACGAGGGATCTCGGCCTCGAGGGCGAGGTCGCGTTCCTCGGCAACGTCCCGCACGAGGAGCTCGTTCGCGGCATGGCCGAGGGCAGATGGCACGCGGCCGTCCTCCCGAGCGTCGTCACCCCCTCGGGCGAGCTGGAGGGGATCCCCGTCTCGCTCATCGAGGCGATGGCCTGCGGGCTGCCGGCGATCGGGACCGACGCGGGCGGCACCCCGGAGCTCCTCCGCGACGGCGCAGGCCTGCTCGTCGCCCCCGAAGACTCCGAGGCCCTCGCGGAAGCGCTCGCCGCCCTGGCCGGCGACCCGGCGGAGCGGCGACGGCTCGCACATCGCGGCCGGAGGCGCGTCGAGGAGTCCTTCGCGAGCGCGCGAATCGCCGCCTCCCTGCAGGCGCGCTTCCGCGAGTGCGGCGACCGGCGCCGAGCCGTCGAGGCGCCGCCGGCATGACCGGGGACGCCCCCGTCGTCGTCCTCGGCGTCTCGCGGAGCGGCACGACGCTCCTGAAGGAGATGCTCGACCGGCACCCGCTGCTCGCGATCCCCACCGAGTCCTACTTCATCCCCCAGCTCTGGGACCGTCACGGCCCGCGTCCCGAGCGCGAGGAGATCCTCGCCGACCTCGGGCGCATCGCGCGGGTACGGGAGTGGGGGGTGACGCCGGCCGACGTCCGCCGGCGGCTGCCGGCGGAGGCCTCTTTCGCCGACGTCGTCGGCGCGGTCTACCGCGCCTACGCGGACGCGCGCGGCAAGCCGCGCTTCGGCGACAAGACCCCGTCGTACATGCAGCACCTCGACCTGCTCGAGCGCGTCTTCCCGGGCGCGCAGTACGTCCACATCGTCCGGGACGGGCGCGACGCCGCCTCCTCGTTCCTCGGCATGCGCCGCCGGCCGCGCTTCAACTGGGCGCGCCCGCGCGGCCTCGGCGGCTTCGCCTGCCAGTGGGCGTTCGAGGTCCGGGGCGCGCGGCGCTTCGGCGCGACGGTCGCCCGCGGGCGCTACCTCGAGCTCCGCTACGAGGATCTCGTCGCCGAGGCGGAGGCGCGCCTGCGCGACGTCTGCGCCTTCCTCGGCCTCCCCTTCGAGCCGGAGATGCTCGCCTACCACACGAGCGTGGCGCCCGGCTCGCTCCGGGACCACCCGCGCCTGGCCGAGCCGCCCACCGCGGGCGTGCGCGACTGGCGCCGGGAGCTCGCGCCCGGGGACGCGGAGCGCTTCGAGGCGATCGCCGGCGGGCTCCTCGCCGAGCTCGGCTACGAGCGGGGCCACCCGCGCCTCTCGGACGCCGCCCGCGCCCGCGCACGGCTCGAGTGGGCCGCCTTCCACGCCCGCCGCGTCTCCTTCGACGCCGCGGTCGCGCTCGTGCGCCGGTCGCCGGCCTGGCGCCTTCGGCAGGCCTACATCCGCCGCACGTCGCCGTCAGTGACGCCCGCGGGCCGCCTCGAGGAGGCTCGTGATGACGAAGGCGGTCGCGGCGAGGAGCACGATCGCGCCGCCGGGCGGCAGGTCGCCGTAGTAGGCGACGGTGAGCCCGGCGAAGACCGAGGCGAGCCCGATCCCCATGGCGACGAGGAGGGCGGAGCGCATGCTCCGGGCGACCCTCCCCGCCGCGATCACGGGTAGGACCATGAGCGCGGCGATCAGGAGGATGCCGACGATCCGCATCGAGAGCGCGATCGTCACGCCGGCGAGCCCCGCGACGACGACGTTGAGCGCTCCCACCGGCACGCCCGCGACGCGGGCGCCCTCCTCGTCGATGACGACGCCCGCGAGCGCCCGGTAGAGGAGCGCGATCGCGGCCAGCCCGGCGACGCCGAGGACCGCGACGAGCACGAGGTCACCGCGCGTGACGGTGAGGATGGAGCCGAAGAGGAAGGCGAAGAGGTCGACGTCGAGGGCGTCGGCCGAGGAGGCGAGGACGACCCCGGCGGCGATGCCCGTGTAGAAGAGGAGCGCGAGCGCCTGGTCGCCGGCCGTCCGGCGGCGCGAGCGCAGCCACTCGATGCCGACGGCGCCGCCGACGGAGGCCACGAGCGCCGTCAGGACGGGCGAGACGCCGAGGAGATACCCCGCCGCGACGCCCGCGAAGGCCGTGTGGCCGATCCCGTCGCCGATCAGGCTCATGTTCCGCTGGACGAGGAAGAAGCCGACGGCGGGAGCGAGGAGGCCGACGACGGCCCCCGTCGCGAACGCGAGGCGCATGAACTCAGACTCGAGCATGCGTGTGCGAGGGGTCGTGCCACTCCCCGGGGAGGTCACGGGGCGGGCCGTCGAAGACGATCCCGCCGCGCACGAGGACCAGCCGCTCGACGATGCCCTCGACCGCCCCGAACTCGTGCGAGACGTAGAGCGTCGTCGTGCGCCGGTCGGCGTGCAGCCGCCCGAGGAGGCGCGCGAGCGCCTCCTGCGAGCCCGCGTCGACGCCGGCCGTGGGCTCGTCGAGGACGAGGAGCGAGGGCTCGCCGGCGAGGGCCTTGGCGATGAACGCGCGCTGCTGCTGGCCGCCGGAGAGGTCCGCGAGCGGGGCGCCCGCGAGGTCGGCGAGCCCGACGTCGGCGATGGCCCCGTCGACGATCGCGCGATCGCGGCGGCGGAGCGGCCCGAGGAGCCCGCCCTGCGCGAGGCGGCCGGCGGAGACGACCTCCCGCACGGTCACGGGGCCCTCGGTGCCGACCCGGGCGCGCTGGGCGACGTAGCCGAGCGCGGCGCGGCGCGAGAACCGGTGCGCCGGCTCCCCGAAGAGTCCCGCGGAGCCCGACTGGGGGCGCTCGAGCCCGAGGGCGAGGCGCACGAGCGTCGTCTTGCCGCCGCCGTTCGGGCCCGCGACCGCGACGAACTCGCCCTCCTCGACCCTGAGGTCGACGTCGCGGAGCACCGGCTGCCCCGGGAGGTAGGCGAAGGACACACCCGCGAGCTCGAGCGCTAGCGGCACCCGAGTCCCTCCCGCAGCGCGGCGAGGTTCGTCCGCATGACGGAGAGGTAGTCCTCCCCGCGCTCGAGCTGACCCTCGGTGAGCCCTTCGAGCGGATCGAGGACGGCGGTCTCGACGCCGGCCTCCCGCGCCACGGTCTCCCCGACGTCCGCGGCGACGAGCGGCTCGACGAAGACCGTCGTCACCCCGCGCTCGCGCACGAGCTCGGCGCTCCGCTCGAGATCCCGTGGGCTCGGCTCCGCCTCGGGGGCGAGCCCTCCGATCGGGTGCACCTCGAGGGCGTAGCGCTCGGCGAGGTACCCGAAGGCGTCGTGCGCCGTCACGAGCTCGCGCCGCTCGCAGTCGGCCAGGCCTGCGCGGAGCTCCCGGTCGAGGGCGCGCAGGCCGGAGGCGAGCTCCTCCCCGGCAGCCTCGCGTCCGAGCGCGACGCCGATCCGGGCCGCGATCGCGGCGAAGCGCTGCGGGTCGAGCCAGACGTGCGGGTCGCCCTCGCGGAGCGCGAGGCCGGCGAGCAGGTCGAGCGCCTCGGCGTCGGCGCCCTCGACGGCGTCCTCGAGCGCGGGCTGGAAGCCCCCGCCGAGGTAGAGGACGAGGTCCGCCGAGCGGACCAGCTCGACGTCCCGCACGGAGAGCTCGACGTCGTGCGGCTCCGCGCCCGCCGGCGTGAGGTTCGTGACCTCTACCGCCTCGCCGCCGATCTCCCCGGCTGCGAACGCGAGCGGGTAGAAGGCGGCGACGACCGTCGTCCGCCCGCTCGCCTCCGCGTCGCCTCCGCCGCAGCCGCCGGCGGCCCCCGCGGAGAGGGCGGTCACGAGAGCAGTGAGAATGATTCTCGTTCTCAAGGCTGCTAGCGTACTCGCCGTGGCGAGCGGGACGCAAGAGCACGAGGCGGCCGGCCGCGTCCTCCGCGAGGCCGGCGTCAGGCCGACGCGCGGGCGCCTCGTTGTGCTCAGCGAGCTCATGCGCGAGCGGGACGACGCGACGGCGCAGGGCCTCCACGAGCGCCTCCGTGCCGGCGGCGAGGCGCTCGGGCTTGCGACGATCTACCGGACGCTCGGCCTCCTGGCCGAGGCGGGCGTCGTCGACGCGCTCTCCCACCACCCGGGCGAGCTCTGCTACCGCTGGTGCGGCGGCGGCCATCACCACCACCTCGTCTGCTCCCGGTGCCACCGCGTCGTGGAGCTGGTGGACTGCGAGCTCGACCCCTGGCTCGAGCGCGTCTCGAGCGAGCACGGTTTCGTGGCCACCGGGCACCGGCTCGAGGTCTCCGGCCTCTGCGCCGACTGCCGTTAGGCAGGCTGCAGCCGGCCGCGAGCGACTAGGCTTCGCCGCCGAGGCGGATGGAGCGCGTCGAACTCGCTGAGGCGGCTGCAGTCGCGGGTGCGGTCGCCGCCCCGCTCGTCCTCCTCGCGCGCTCGCGGCTCGCGTTCGCGGCCGGGCTCGCGCTCGTCGCTCTCGCCGAGGTCGGCCTTGCGCTCGCGCTCGTCCCCGACCAGATCGACCGCCTCCTCGGCTCGCCGCCGCGCCTCGCGCTCGCGGCCGTCGGCCTCCTCGCGCTGGCGGCCGGGGCCGCGCTCTTCGTGCGCTTCCCGGCCGCCGTCCCCGTCGTCCTCCTCCTCGCCTCGCCCGTGCGGGTCCCCCTTCGCCTTGGCGGCGAGGAGGCGTTCCTCCTCGCGCCGCTCTACGCCGTCCTCGTCTCGGCGGCCGTCGCACTGCTCTACCGGCTGCTTCGCGGCGGGGAGCTGCGGGCCGTGCCGCTCGTCCTCGCGGCGCCGGCGGCCGGCTACGTCGCGCTCGCCGGCCTCTCGCTCCTCTGGTCCCGCGACCCGCGCGAGGGCTCGATCGACCTCTTCTTCTTCCTCTTCCCCGGCGTCGTGCTCGTCGCCGTGGTCGCGCAGGCGCTCCTCTCCCGGCCCGTGTCGCGCGGGCTCGCGGCAGTGCTCCTCGCCTCGACCGGGATCGTCGCCGCGATCGGTCTCTGGCAGGAGTGGACGCACGACCTCTTCTTCGCCGAGGAGCAGCAGAGCGCGAACGCGTACGAATCCTTCTTTCGAGTCACGTCGATCTTCGCCGACCCGAGCATCTACGGGCGCTATGTGGCCCTCGGCATCGCCGTCCTCCTCGTCCTCCTCTGGCTCGGCCGGGTGCGCGCCGCAGTCGGCCTCGCCCTGATGGCGCTGCTCCTCGCCGGCCTCTACTTCTCCTACTCGCAGTCGAGCTTCGTGGCGCTCTTCGTCGCGGTCGTCCTCGTCGCGCTCCTGGCGGGCGACCGGACGGCCCGGAGGCTCGTGCTCGCGACGGCCGCGGCCGTCGTCCTCTCCGGCGTGGCGCTCGTGGCGACGACCGTCGACGACGAGTCGGCGAGCGACGCGACGAGCGCGCGCTGGGAGCTCGTCTCGGTGACGGCACCGGTCTTCTTCGACAACCCGGTCGTCGGCGTCGGCATCGGCGCGCAGCCCGCGGCGAGCACGGAGGAGGAGGGGGCGGAGCGGCGGGAGCGGCGGAACGTCTCGCACACGACCCCGCTCACGGTCGCGGCGGAGCTGGGGCTCCTCGGCCTCCTCGCGTACGCGGGCTTCCTCGCCGGGGCCGCGACCGGCGCCTTCCTCGCCTGGCGCAGGGAGCCGGCGCTCGGCCTTTCGCTCCTGGCCGGGCTCGTCATCCTCGTCGTGCACTCGCTCTTCTACAGCGGCTTCTTCGAGGACCCGTTCGTCTGGCTCGTCCTCGGGCTGGCCGCTGCCTGCCTCACCGCCCCGGCGGGGTTCCTGGCCGGCCGCCCGCTCGCAGCGGAGCCGCCGCCCCCGGCGCCCGCCGGTGAGCCGGGGACCGTCGGGCTCATCGCTCGGCTACGACGATCGTGACCGGCTCGGTCGGCTCCGAGACGTTGCCTGCGCGGTCCTCGACCGCGAGGGCGACGCTGTGCGTGCCGGGCGCGAGCGGCATGCCGTCCCCGAGCTCCTGCCACGTGAGCGTGCGAGCGCCCGCGCGCTGCAGCTCGCCCCGCCCGGCGAGCTCGCCGTCCACGAGGACGACGGGCGTCCCGGGCTCGCGGGCGCGGTAGCGCAGGACGAGCTCGGCCCCGGGGGTGAGGAAGGTCGGCTCCACCGAGCGGAGGAGCACGCGGGGCGGCTTCGTGTCGACGTTGACGGTCGTCGGGATCACGATCGTGCGCCGCTCGTCGCGCAGCCGGACGCGAAGCCGGTAGGGGCCGTCGGGGGCGACGCGGCCGGACTCGTCCCGCCCGTCCCACCTGAACGCCACCCTGCCCGTGGGCCGCGCGAGCCCGGACGCGAGGACGCGGACCCGCTCGTCTCCCGCGACGACGACGACGTCGATCCGCTCCGCCTCCCGGAGCACGAAGCTCAGCCTCGCGGTCTTCCCCGGGCAGTCGCAGGTGGGGGAGAGCCAGCGGTCGAAGCGCGTCCCGCCGACGGGCGGGCGCTCGAGCTTCAGGCGCTCGGTGTGCGCGAAGGCGGCCACGAGGCCAACGAGCAGCCCAAGCGCCAGCAGGGTCGTCCCGTGGCGGCGCGCGAGGCGCACGTCAACCCCGGAGGAGCTCGTACCCCTCGCGGAGGAACGGCGTGCGGTCGATCAGCGCGGCCACGTCCTCCGGCGGCATGACGCCCTCCTCGGTCGCGACCCGGTCGATGAGCTCGGCAGGGGTCAGGTCGACGCGGCCCTCGTCCGGCTCGCACGGATCGTCCGGCGCGAGCTTCAGCACCTCGCACGCGACGACCACGGGCACGCCGGCGTCCTTGGCGGCCTTCGCCAGGCCGTGCGTGTTCACCTTGTTCACGAGCGAGCCGTCGCGGAAGACCGTGTCGGCGCCGAGGAGGAGCAGGTCGACGGTCGTCGCGGCCCGCTCGGCGTCCTCGTCGGCCACGAGCTCGGTCGTCAGGCCGGCCTCGGCCAGCTCGGCGGCGAAGGCGCGCCCCTCGCCGATCGGCTCCGAGACCGTGCAGACGACGCGCGCCGGCTGGGCGTAGATGAGCGCCTCGCGCGCCGTCGCCGAGGCCGAGTGCGTCATCACGACCTTCCCGGCGAGGTCCTGCGAGATCTGGACCGCGATCGCGGCCGCGGCCCGCTCGCGCCCCGAGATGACCGCGTTCGCCTCCTCGACGAGCTGCTCCTGCGAGGCGCGGCCGGCCATGAGGACGCGGCCGAGCGCGCCCGCGATCGCGCCGATGCCGGGGCGCGCCCGCACGATCTCGCGGGCGACCGCCAGCGGGTCCTCGCCGAGCTGTCCCGCCTCGACGACGGCCTCGACCGCCTTCTTGGCGAGCCAGCTTCCCCCGTGGCGCTCGTCGCGGGCGATCCGCTCGACGCGCTGCGCGAGCTCTGCCTCCATCGGCGGGCAGCCTACCCGAGCGGAATCGCGCCGCTGGTAGCCTGCTGCCGATGGCTGAGGCAGAGACCGCGGCCGCGCCGGCCGCGCGCCCGGCGGAGGCGGCTCTCCCGGAGATCAGCCTCGTCGTCCCGGTCTTCAACGAGGAGCGGACGCTCGAGGAGGTCTACCGGCGCACGACGGCGACGCTCGACGGCCTCGGCAAGCCCTACGAGATCGTCGTCGTCGACGACGGCTCGCAGGACCGGACCTGGGCGATCGTCGAGCGCCTGGCCGCCGGCGACGCGCGCGTCCGGGCCGTCCGCTTCAAGCGGAACTTCGGCCAGCACCCGGCGATGCACGCCGGGATCGTGCGCGCCCGCGGAGGGATCGTCGTGACGATGGACGCGGACCTCCAGAACGTCCCCGAGGATCTGCCCCGTCTCATCGAGGTGGTCGAGTCCGGGGTCGACGTGGCGAGCGGCCGCCGGGAGGCGCGCCACGACTCCTGGGGCCGGACGCTCCCCTCCCGGCTCGTGAACGGGATGCTCCGGCGGTTCACCGGCGTCGCCATAGCCGACTTCGGCTGCGCCTTCAACGCCTACTCGCGCGCCGCGCTCGAGCCCGTGCTCGGCGTCGTCGGCAAGCAGAAGTTCACGAAGGCGCTCGTGCTCTCGGCGGGCGCGAGCGTCCGGGAGGTCGACCTCACCCACCAGGCCCGCGGCGACTCGTCGCGCTACTCGCCCTTCCGGCTCGTCCGCCTCGCCCTCCACGTGCTGGCGGGCTTCTGGCCGCAGCCGATCCAGTGGAGCGGCGTCATCCTCGGGACCGTCTGCGGGCTCCTGACCGCGATCGTCGCCGTCTGGGGGATCGTCGTCTGGATCGTGCGCAACGACTTCCCCGGTCTCCTCTTCCTCGGCGGCCTCGTCCTCGGCGTCCTCGCCGTGCAGGGGTTCATGCTCGCCCTCGTCGGGGAGTATCTCGGGCGGATCCAGCGTGACGTGGAAGGCCGCCCTCTCTACACGATCGACCGCGAGCTGACGTGACGAAGAAGCGCATTCTCGTGACCGGCGGCGCCGGCTTCATCTCCTCGAGCTTCGTCCGCCACCTGCTCGCGGCGACCCCGCACGACGTCGTCTCGCTCGACGCGCTCACGTACGCGGGCAACATGGACAACCTCACGGACGTCCTCGGGCACGAGCGCCTCTCGTTCGTCCACGGGGACATCCGCGACCGCGAGCTCGTCGGCGACATCGTCCGTCACGTGGACGTGATCGTGAACGCGGCGGCGGAGTCGCACGTCGAGAAGTCGATCCTCGAGGGCGCCCGCGAGTTCGTGACCACGAACGTCGAGGGGACGCAGATCCTCCTCGATGCCGTCCGGCGGGACCCGGTCGAGCGCTTCGTCCTCATCTCCTCGAGCGAGGTCTACGGGACCGCGGAGCGCGACCCGATGGACGAGGAGCACCCGCTCAACCCGCGCAGCCCGTACGCGGCCACGAAAGCCGGCGCCGACCGCCTCGCCTACTCGTACTTCGTCACCTACGGGCTCCCGATCGTCATCCTGCGCCCGTTCAACAACTACGGCCCCTTCCAGCACCCCGAGAAGGTCGTCCCGCGCTTCGTGACGCAGGCGCTCGCCGACCGACCGCTCACGATCCACGGCGACGGGCACGCCTCCCGCGACTGGCTCTACGTCGAGGACCACGCCCAGGCGATCGACGCCGTCCTCTGCGCGGACGTCGACGCGATCGCCGGGGAGGTCGTGAACCTCGCCACGGGCGTGGACATCTCCGTCAGCCAGATCGCGAGCATGGTCCTCGACGTGCTCGGGAAGCCGGCCACCCTCAAGGAGCACGTGCCCGAGCGGCCGGGGCAGGTCCACCGCCACATCGGCTCGACCGAGAAGGCGGAGCGGCTCCTCGGCTGGCGGGCCCGCACGTCCTTCGAGGAGGGGCTGGAGCGCACCGTCGCCTGGTACGCGGAGAACCACCTCTGGTGGGAAGCCGCCCTGCGCTCGAGCGGCGTCCCGGCGGGCCCCGCTCCCGCCCTCTGACGACCGGCGCCGGGGCTTGAGCGCGGCCCTTCCGCGCGCTACGTTCCCCTCATGCCCGCGGACGTGGTCGAGCGCGACCTTCGCCTCACGGACCCCCTCACGGAAGGCCCCGACGTCGAGGCGCTGCAGGCGAAGCTGAACAGGACCGCGGTCCAGTACGGCCGTATCCTCGACTTCGTCCTCAACGAGGACGGGAAGCTCGGCCCGAAGACGCTGCTCGCCGCCTACAAGGTCGCCCACATCATGGGCCTCAACCGCTCGCGCCTGAACGAGGTCGAGAAGGAGCACCTGATCGCCGAGCTCGTGCAGCGGGTCATCCATCGTCCCCGCACCCGGAGCGAGGCGCAGGTTCGGCGCGGCCACGAGCGGCGCGAGAACCTCCGGCGGAAGCTGGACAAGCGGGGGACCCTCGCGGGCGTGCGCGTGACGGCCAAGGCCGGCAGCCCGCACTTCGGCGGCTGCGGCGACGTCATGGAGGACTTTGTCGAGCCGTTCCTCGTCAAGCGCGGGCTCCCGCTCGGGTCCGGCAAGCGCACGCCGGCCGAGAACGCCGCCGTCGGCGGCTCGGCGACCTCGGACCACCTGACGACGAAGACGACGACGGCCGCCCGTGACTTCCCCACCATGGCCGGGGAGGACGACGCCCGGGCGCTCGCGAAGGCGCTCGGCATCGCCGGCTGGCAGCCGAACAGCTTCACGAGCTTCACCTTCTCGGTCGGCGGCAACACGTTTCGCGCGCAGATCCTCTGGGGCGCCGGGATCGACCACGGCGACCACGTCCACGTCGGGATCTCCACGGGCTGAGAACCCCGGGCGCGCGCGTCGAGCGCGGCCGGGGCGCGCGGCGGTCCCCGTAGCGTCGCCGGCGCCCGGGGCCTCCGAGCGGGACGCGCCGGCTCACGCCCTCGTTACCCTGGGGAGGCTCGATGACGCCGTCCAACTCCCCGTCGTCCCTCTCGGGCCGGCCGAACGGCCGGGACGGTCCTGCGCGCGGCGACGGGCCCAAGCGCAAGCGGCTCCTCGTCCTCGGGGCGGGCCCCGCGCAGCTCGGGCTCCACCGGGCCGCCCAGGAACGCGGGCTCTTCGTGATCGCGTGCGACCGCGATCCGGGCGCGGTCGGCTTCCGCCACGCCGACCGGCGCGCGGTCGTCTCCGTGGAGGACGAGGCCGCGGTCAGCAGCCTCGCCCGCGCGGAGAGCGTCCACGGGCTGATCGCGCCCGGGATCGACTGGCCGGTCGCGATCGCCGCCAGGGTCGCCGCCCACGCCGGGCTGCCGCACCCGCTCGCGCCGGAGGCGGCGGCGCTCGCCGTGCTGAAGCACCGCCAGCGTGCCCGGCTCGCAGAGGCCGGCGTGCCGCAGCCGCGCTTCCGGGTGACGAACGCCGTCGAGGAGGACCTCGAGGTCCCCTGCGTCGTCAAGCCCGTCGACCGTCAGGGCCAGAAGGGCCTCACCGTCGTCGCCGAGCGCGATGCGCTTCCCACCGCCCTCGCGGACGCTGTGGAGGCCTCGCGCACCGGCGTCGCGCTCGTCGAGGAGCTCGTGCCCGGGCCCGAGGTGACCGTGAACGCGTTCTCGCTCGGGGGCGTCTTCCATCCGCTGACGGTGACGGACCGCGTGACCGGGGAGGGGCCGGCGTTCGGCGTCGCGCTCGCGCACGTCTGGCCGAGCGTGCACGCGGTCGAGGGCGCCGTCGACGTCGCCCGCCGGGCCGCCGAGGCGCTCGGCGTCACGGACGGGCCGACCTACACCCAGGTCGTCCTCGGCGCCGAGGGGCCGCGCGTGATCGAGCTGGCGGCCCGCCTCGGCGGCGGGCACGACGCCGAGCTCTGCCGCGTCGCCCTCGGGATCGACCTCAACGGCCTGGCGCTCGCGGCCGCGCTGGGCGAGCCGGTCGAGATTCCCGCGCCCGAGCCGGCCGGCGGCGCGTGCGTCCGCTTCCTCGTGCCGCCGCGGGGCGTCCTCGAGGGCGTCGACGGGCTGGAGGAGGCGCTCGCGGTGGAGGGCGTCCTCGACGCGCAGGTGTACCGTGCCGCCGGGTGGCGCTTCGGCGAGCTGCGCCGGGGCAACGACCGCGCCGGCTTCGTCCTCGCCTGCGGCGACTCGGCGGAGGACGCGCTCGCCCGGGCCGAGCGCGCGGCCGATCGCATCCGCTTCCGGACGGTCGATGCAGAGGCTCTCCTCGAGGCGTAGCGAGTTCCTCTCCTTCCAGCCGCCTGCCGTCGGCGAGGAGGAGATCGCTGCCGTCGCCGAGACGCTCCGGAGCGGCTGGCTCACGTCCGGGCCCCGCACGGAGGAGCTCGAGCGGCGCTTCGGCGAGTACGTCGGCGCGCGCCACGCCGTCGCGCTCGCCTCCGGGACGGCCGCGATGCACCTCTCGCTCGTCGCCGCCGGCATCGGCCCGGGCGACGAGGTGATCACGACGCCGATCACCTGGCCGGCGACCGCGAACGTCGTCGTCCACGCGGGCGCGACGCCGGTCTTCGTCGACGTCCGGGAGGCCGACCTCAACATCGACCCCGAGGCGGTCGCGGCGGCGGTGACCCCGAAGACGAAGGCGATTCTCCCCGTCCACCTCGCCGGGCAGCCGTGCGACCTCGACAGGCTCCACGGGCTCGGCCTGCCCGTGATCGAGGACGCCGCGCACGCGACCGAGTCTGTCTACCGCGGGCGCAAGGTCGGCGCGCTCTCGCTCGCGACGTGCTTCTCGCTCTACGCGACGAAGAACGTCGCCGCCGGCGAGGGCGGGATGGTGACGACGGACGACGACGAGCTCGCGGACGCGATCCGAGACCATCGCCTCACGCGCCGCGGCGAGGGCTCGCTCTACGACGTCACCGTCGCGGGCTTCAAGGCGAACCTCTCCGACGTCCTCGCCGCGATCGCGCTCTGCCAGCTCCGGAAGGTCGAGGCGCACGCCGAGATCCGCCGCCGCCACGTGGCCGCCTACGACGAGGCCGTCGCCGGGCTCGCCGGGATCGAGCCGCTCGCCCGCGACCCGCGGGACGTCCACGCGCTCCACCTCTACGTCGTGCGCGTCAAGGCCGAGGAGGCCGGGGCCGATAGGGACGCCTACCAGCGCGCGCTGCGCGACGAGATGATCGGCACGAGCATCCACTTCCTCCCCGTGCACCGGCTCACGTACTACCGGGAGCGCTTCCCCGGCCGGGAGCCCCTTCCCGTCGCCGAGCGCGCCGGCGCCGAGGTGCTCTCGCTCCCGCTCTCGCCGGCGCACTCCGACGCCGACGTCGAGGACGCGATCGACGCGCTCCGGCGCGTGCACGCCCGCTTCACCGGCGAGTAGCCGGTGAGCCGCCCGCTCAGGGTCACCCTCCAGGTCCTCGTCAGCGGCGCGGTGCTCGCGTTCCTGCTCTGGCGGATCGACCTCGAGCAGACCTGGGACGTCCTCCGCGAGAGCGACTTCGGCTACGTGGCCGCCTCGCTCGCCCTCTTCCTCGGAACGACCTGGATGATGGCCTGGCGCTGGTGGGTGCTCCTCCGGGCGCGCGGCGTCGAGGAGCCGTACGCCTGGCTGCTCCGCATGTACTTCGTCAGCTACGCGGCCGGCCAGGTGCTCCCCACGGCGGTGGGCGGCGACGCCGTCCGCATCGTGGAGCATGCCCGCCGCCGGCCGGGCGTCACGGCCACCGCGGCCGGCGCCGTCGTCATGGAGCGCATCCTCGGCTCGGCGGGCACGCTCCTCCTCGTCGCCGTCGGGCTCGCCGTCGCGGCGGGACGCTACGAGGGCGTCCGCCTCCTCGTCGTCCTCGAGGTCGTCTTCGTCGCGCTCATGGTCCTGCTCGGCCTCCTCCTCTTCTCGCGGCGGCTCGGCGAGCACCTGCAGGAGCGGCTCTTCCCGCTCGGTCGGCGCGTGCGGCTCGAGCGGCCGCTCAGGAGCCTGCACGCGACGCTGCACGAGTACCGCTACGCGCCGCGCGTGCTGCTCGAGGTCCTCGGCGTGACGATCGTCGCCCAGGCTCTCAGGGTCGCGTCCATCTGGCTCTGCGGCGAGGCGGTCGGGATCGACGTGTCGCCCTGGGTCTACGTCATCCTCGGCCCGCTCCTCTTCTTCGTCCAGATGGTGCCGTTCACGCTCAACGGGCTCGGCGTCCGCGAGGCGTTCTTCGTCGTCTTCCTCGGGCGCTTCGGCGTTGAGGCCGACGCCGCCTTCGCGGCCGGCTTCCTCTTCTACGCCGTCTCGATCGCCGCCTCGCTCCCGGGCGCGTTCATCCTCCTCTGGCGGAGCGTCCGCCCGGCCGCCCCCGCCCAGTGAAGGTCGTCGTCTTCACAACCTCCTACCCACGGGGGCCCGACGACTTCGCGGGCCGCTTCGTCGCCGACGCCGTCGAGCGCCTGCGGGCGCGCGGGCTCGACGTGGACGTCGTGAAGCCGGGCGTCTACCGGGACTACGGCCTCGCCGCAGGCGGGCGCGGCGTCGTCGGCCACCTCCGCAGCCGTCCCTGGACCGCGCCGCCGCTCCTCGCCTCGATGGTGCGGACGCTCCGGCGCGCGTCCGAGGGGGCCGACCTCGTGCACGCCCACTGGCTCGCGGGCGGCCTCGTGGCCGCGCTCGCGGGCAGGCCGTTCGTCGTCACGCTCCACGGGTCGATCTCGGCCGGCCGCCTCGACGACTTCACGCTCGCCCGCCGGGCGCCGCGGCTCGTCGGTCTCGTCCTGCGGCGGGCGCGCACGGTCGTCTGCGTCTCGCAGGCGCTCGCCGAGGCCGCCCGGAGCGCGGGAGCCGAGCGCGTCGTCGTCGTCCCCAACGGCGTCGAGATCCCGCCGCAGGTCGGGGAGGAGGCCGAGCCGCCCGAGGTGCTCTTCGCCGGCCGGCTCTCCTCCGAGAAGGGAATCACGGAGCTGCTCCGCGCGGCGAGCGGGATGAACGTTGTCGTCGCCGGAGACGGACCGCTGCGCGACCTCGTGCCGTCCGGACTCGGGCTCGTCCCGCACGCGGAGCTCCTGCGCCTCTACGACCGGGCCGCGCTCGTCGCCTGCCCCTCCCTGAGCGAGGGGTTCGGCATGGTCTGCGCCGAGGCGATGGCGCACGGCCGGCCGGTCGTGGCGAGCGCCGTCGGCGGCCTGCTCGACATGGTCGTCCACGAGGAGACTGGCCTGCTCGTCCCCCCGGGCGACGTGCCGGCGCTCCGCGCGGCGCTCGAGCGGCTCCTCGGCGACCAGGCGCTTCGCCGGCGGCTCGGGGCGACCGCGCGCGAGCGCATCACGGAGCTCTGCGCCTGGGACGCGGTCGTCGACCGCACGATCGCCGTCTACGCGGAGGCGCTCGCGTGAGGCGCCTCGCCCTGCGGCGCCCGCCGGCCCGCTACGACCGCGAGTTCATGGACACGATGGCCCGCGAGTACCTCGAGCGGACGCCCTGGACCGAGCTCCGCCTCGCGGCCGTCACGGACCTCGTCGAGCCGCGGCCGGGCGACCGCGTCCTCGACCTCGGCTGCGCCGCCGGCGCCGTGTCGCACTTCCTCGCCTCCAAGGGGTGCGAGGTCGTGGGCGTCGACTCGGAGCCGCTCGCGCTCGAGACCGCGCGGGCGCACTTCCCCGACCTGCGCTTCGAGCAGGCGGACGTGGCGGCCCTGCCGTTCCCGGACGCCTCCTTCGACAAGGCGGTGGCCGCGGACCTCGTCGAGCACCTGGACGACGACACCTTCGCCGGCATGCTCGCCGAGACGACGCGCGTCCTCGTCCCGGGCGGGACGCTCGGCCTCTACACGCCCAACCCGGAGCACCTGATCGAGCGGCTGAAGGAGCGGGAGCTCCTCCTCGCCCAGAACCCGACGCACATCGGGCTGCGCACGGCGCCCGAGCTCGTGGCCGCGCTCGAGCGGGCCGGCTTCGCGGTCGAGCGGAACGAATGGCGGCCGAGCTTCATCCGCGTCCTGCGGACGGTCGAGCGCCTCGCCGGCCCGCGGACGAGCCTCCTTCGCTACCGGCTCTGCCTGCGGGCGCGCAGGCCCTGACCTCAAGCGCCCGGCGGCGGGCGCCGATACGTGGGGCATGTACCAGGGGAAGAGCGTCGCCGTGGTCGTCCCGGCGTACGACGAGGAGCGCCTCGTGGCCGAGACCGTGCGCGGCATCCCCGCCTTCGTCGACCGGATCCTCGTCGTCGACGACTGCTCTCGCGACGCGACCGCCGAGCGGGCGGCCGAGGCCGACCCGCGCGTCGAGGTGATCCGCCACGAGCGGAACGCCGGTGTCGGCGCCGCCATCGTCACCGGCTACAAGCGCGCCCGCGAGCTCGAGGTCGACGTCACCTGCGTCATGGCGGCCGACAACCAGATGGACCCCGAGGACCTCGAGACCCTCGTCGCGGGCGTCGCCGCCGGCGAGTGCGACTACGCGAAGGCGAACCGGCTCTTCACCGGGCAGGCCTGGGACCTGATCCCGCGCACCCGCTACCTCGGCAACGCGATCCTCTCCTTCCTGACGAAGATCGCCTCCGGCTACTGGCACGTCGCCGACTCGCAGTCCGGCTACACCGCCGTCGGCCTCGAGACCCTGCGCCTGCTCGACCTCGACCGGCTCTACGAGCGCTACGGCTTCCCCAACGACCTCCTCGTCCACCTGAACGTCTGGAACCGGCGCGTGCGCGACTACCCCTCACGGCCGATCTACGGCGTGGGGGAGCGGAGCGGCATCCGCCTGCGCAAGGTCGTGCCGACGATCTCCTGGCTCCTGCTCAAGGGGTTCTTCTGGCGGCTGCGCGAGAAGTACGTCATCCGCGACTTCCACCCGCTCGTCCTCTTCTACGGGCTCGGCCTCTTCCTCTCGGCGGCCGGCTTCGGGCTCGGCCTCGTCGAGGTCGCGCTCCGCCTCGCCGGGAACCCCGTGCCGGTCGCGACCGTCGTCCTCGTCGCCCTGCTCGTCGTCTCGGGGCTCCAGCTCCTCCTCTTCGCCATGTGGTTCGACATGGAGTCGAACCGCGGGCTCTCGCAGGGCGGCCTCGCCGCCGGGCGAGCGCTCGAGCTTCCCGCCGGGGCCCGCGTCGTCCTCGTCTACGAGGGCAGCCAGGAGGGCGGGCTCGAGACGGTGCCTGCCGCCGCCGCCGTCCTCGGCGAGAAGGCCTCCTAGCGAGCCCGCCCGGCGGGGGAGACTGGGCCGGGCGACGAAGGGAGGGGCTTCCGAGGAGAAGCCTCGACCTGCGAGATGCGGCCCACACGCAGGTCGTCGTCGACGCCGCCCGGCGCTTCAGTCTTGCACACGCCTCAGGGTCTCCGTGGCGGCCTACGCGGGCTCGGCCGCCGTGGCCGGCACGAGCTCCCCGCCGCCGCTCTCCACCGTGCCGACCTCGGACGCCCGCGGCTGCGCGGGATGAAGAGCGCGGCGAGCGCTCCGGCGACGACGGCCGCGCCGGCGAAGACGGCGGGCTCGAGCCCGGCCGAGAACGCCGTGCCGGACTCGTAGCCGCCGTAGTCGTGAAGACCGGGGCGAGCACCGCATCGCCGAAGGCGCCGCCGATTCGCGGACGACGTTGCTGGCGCCGGAGGCCTGACCCTCCTCGCTCGGCGCCGGCGCCGGCGCACGCAGCTCCCAGAGGACGAACGCCGCGGTCAGGAGCGAGCCCGCGATCTCCGGGCCGCCCCAGCCGACCGTGTTCCCGCGGACGACGCCCCAGACGACCCCGAAGAGGCTCGTGCCTGCGAGCGCGAGCCCGAGGAGGTCGAGGCGGGCGTCGGGGCCGTGGGACTCGCCCGGCCGGCGGTACACGAGCGGGATGAGCACCTGCCCGAAAACGTGTCGAAGTGAGGCTCGGAGCGCGGAGAACGTGCCCGCGGTTTAGCTGTGCCGGTCCGTGAGCAGAGAGAGAATGCATCCAGGCGAGCACCCATGTCCCTCGTTCCCGCTCCTTCAGCGCCGGCCCTCGTGCCGGGTGATCCCCGGCCGTGAGCACCGCCGTCGTCACCGGCGGCGCCGGCTTCCTCGGCTCCCACCTCTGCGACTGCCTGCTGGCGAAGGGCCACCGGGTCGTCTGCATCGACAACCTCGACACGGGCACCCTCCGCAACGTCGAGCACATCCGCGGCGACGACTTCGTCTTCGTGAACCACGACCTCACCGAGGCGCTCTTCCTCGAGGAGCCCGTCGACTACGTCTTCCACCTCGCGAGCCCGGCGAGCCCGATCGACTACCAGCGCCTGCCGCTGCACACGCTCAAGGTCGGCTCCTACGGGACGCACCACATGCTCGGGGTGGCGAAGTTCAAGCGCGCCCGCTTCCTGCTCGCCTCCACGAGCGAGGTGTACGGGGATCCCCAGGTGCACCCGCAGCCCGAGACCTACTGGGGGCACGTGAACCCGATCGGGCCGCGCGGCGTGTACGACGAGGCGAAGCGCTACGCCGAGGCGCTGACCATGGCGTACCACCGCCAGCAGGGCGTGGACACGTGCATCGTCCGCATCTTCAATACGTACGGGCCGCGCATGCGCCCGCACGACGGCCGCGCGATCCCGACGTTCGTGCGCCAGGCGCTCGAGGGCCAGCCGCTCACGGTCTTCGGCGACGGCTCGCAGACGCGCTCCTTCTGCTACGTCGACGACCTCGTCCGCGGCCTCTACCTCCTCGCCACGAGCGGCGAGCACCTGCCCGTGAACCTCGGCAACCCGCAGGAGATGACGCTGCTCGAGCTGGCCGAGGCGGTCATCCGCGTGTCCGGCTCCTCGAGCGAGATCGTCTTCGAAGCGCTCCCGCACGACGACCCGCAGGTGCGCCAGCCGGACATTACGCGCGCCCGCCAGATCCTCGGCTGGGAGCCCGAGATCGGTCTCGACGACGGCCTCCGCCGCCTGCTCGCGAGCCTCGGCCGCGAGGCCGGAAAACCCCTGCACACGGGCCTCTAGCCGCTCCGTCCGACTCCCGCTCTACCCTGCTTGGTCCCCCGCCCGCCGGGGCGCTGGACGAAGCACCGGTACAGATACCCTTGGAGGGAACAATGGCGTCCGCAGCGCGCACAGTCAGCCCACCCGTGATCGATGACGAGGCCCTCGTCAACGCCGTCTCCGACGCGGAGCGCTCCTGCGGCGTGCGCCGCTACTTCACGATCCCCGGCCGCGACCCCTTCGACGAGATCGAGTGGGAGATCCGGGACGCCTTCATCCCCGGCAAGGACGGCCCGGTCTTCGAGCAGAAGGGCGTCGAGTTCCCGAAGTTCTGGTCGCAGACGGCGACCAACATCGTCGCGCAGAAGTACTTCCGCGGTCGCATGTCCTCGCCCGAGCGCGAGTCGAGTGTCCGCCAGATGATCGGGCGCGTCGTCGCGACGGCCGGTGCCTGGGGCCGCGAGGGCGGCTACTTCGCCGACGAGGACGAGGCGGAGTCCTTCGAGGCCGAGCTGAAGGCGATCCTCGTCAACCAGCTCGCCTCCTTCAACTCGCCGGTCTGGTTCAACGTCGGCTTCGAGGAGCGCCCGCAGTGCTCGGCGTGCTTCATCCTCTCGATCGACGACTCGATGGACTCGATCCTCGACTGGATCCGTCGGGAGGGCATCATCTTCCGCGGCGGCTCGGGGTCGGGCATCAACCTCTCGAAGCTCCGCTCCTCGCAGGAGCAGCTCTCCAAGGGCGGCTACGCCTCAGGGCCCGTGAGCTTCATGCGCGGCGCCGACGCCTCCGCCGGCACGATCAAGTCGGGCGGCAAGACGCGGCGCGCGGCGAAGATGGTCGTCCTCGACATCGACCACCCCGACGTCGAGGAGTTCATCTGGTGCAAGGCGCACGAGGAGGAGAAGGCGCGCGTCCTCGAGGCGGCCGGCTACGACATGTCGCTCGACTCGCCCGACTGGGCCTCGATCCAGTACCAGAACGCGAACAACTCCGTGCGCGTGACCGACGCCTTCATGGAGGCGGCCGAGCGAAGCGAGGACTGGAACCTCACGGCCCGGACGGACGGGAGCGTCGTCAAGACCGTGCCGGCCCGCGACCTGCTCCGGCAGGCGGCCGAGGCGGCCTGGCGCTGCGCCGACCCGGGCGTCCAGTACGACACGACCATCAACGCCTGGCACACGCTCCCGAACACGAGCCGGATCAACGCCTCGAACCCGTGCTCCGAGTACATGTCGATCGACGACTCGGCGTGCAACCTCGCCTCCATCAACCTGATGAAGTTCCGCCGCGAGGACGGCGAGCTCGACGTCGAGGCGTTCGAGCACACGGTCGACACGGTCTTCCTCGCGCAGGAGATCTTCGTCGGCTACTCGAGCTACCCGACGCCGGAGATCGAGCGGAACGCGAAGGCCTACCGCCAGCTCGGCCTCGGCTACGCGAACCTCGGCGCGCTCCTCATGTCGCGCGGGCTCCCGTACGACTCGGACGAGGGCCGGGCCTACGCGGCGGCGGTGACCGCGCTCATGACGGGCCGCGCCTACCGCAAGTCGGCCGAGATCGCCGGCCGCATGGCCGCGTTCGCCGGCTACCAGCCGAACGCGGGCGCGATGCTCGGCGTCGTCGCCAAGCACCGCGCGGCCGTCGGCAACATCGAGCACGCGCACGCCGTCCCGGACGACCTCCTGACCGCGGCGCGGCAGTCGTGGGACGAGGCGCTCGACGTCGGCGAGGTCGCGGGCTACCGCAACGCCCAGGCGACCGTCCTCGCTCCCACCGGGACGATCAGCTTCATGATGGACTGCGACACGACCGGGGTCGAGCCGGACTTCTCGCTCGTGAAGTCGAAGAAGCTCGTCGGCGGCGGCGAGATCTCGATCGTGAACAAGACCGTGCCGATGGCGCTCGAGAAGCTCGGCTACGCGCCCGAGGAGCGCGACCAGGTCGTCGCCTTCATCGACGACCGCAACACCGTCGTCGGCGCGCCGTTCCTGAAGACGGAGCACTACCCGGTCTTCGACTGCGCGATCGGCGAGCGCGCGATCCACTACATGGGCCACGTGAAGATGATGGGCGCCGTCCAGCCCTTCATCTCGGGCGCGATCTCGAAGACGGTGAACCTCCCCGAGGAGACGACCGTCGACGAGGTCTCCGAGCTCCTCCTCGACGCGTGGAAGCTCGGCGTCAAGGCGATCGCCATCTACCGCGACAACTGCAAGGTCGCCCAGCCGCTCTCGGGCAAGAAGGACGCGCCCGCGATCGCCCCCGTGCCCGTGCCGAAGCACGAGCGCAAGCGGCTGCCCGACGACCGCACAGAGATCGGCCGCAAGTTCCGCGTCGGCGACTACGAGGGCTACATCCACGTCGGCCTCTACGACGACGGCACGGCCGGCGACATCTTCGTCGACATCGCCAAGGAGGGCACGACCCTCGCCGGCCTCATGAACTCGTTCATGATCTCGGTCTCCCTCGGCCTCCAGTACGGCGTGCCCCTCGAGGTCTACGTCTCGAAGTTCGCCCACATGCGCTTCGAGCCGAGCGGCCTCACGAACGACCCGGACATCCGCGCCGCGAAGTCGCTCGTCGACTACATCTTCCGCTGGATGGGGAAGAAGTTCCTCGACACGGACACGCAGCAGGAGCTCGGCATCCTCAGCCCGGAGGTGCGCCAGCGCCTGGCCCAGGCCCAGGACATCCTCGAGGGCAACGGCGGCTCCGGCGAGGCGGCAGAGGTCGCGCCGATGCCCTCGCCCGGCCAGACCGCGCTCTTCAACGCGTTCGAGGACGCCGTCGAGTGCGCCAAGTGCGGCGGCCGCATGGTGAGAACCGGCAGCTGCTACACGTGCCGGGACTGCGGGCAGAACACTGGGTGCAGCTAGCGGCTGGTCATCTGATCGTCAGTGAATAACGTGCCGGCCTCGGCCGCGTCCGCGAAAGCCTGAAGCTCGTCAGATCGTACGCCCTCGAGTTCGAGGAACGTAACCAGCCGCTCGACATTCCCGGTCTCGCAGGGGCCGGGGTCACCCCACGACTCAGGGAAGCCGAAGAGGAACACCCGTGGGAAGGGTACGGCCAGGAGGACGCGCCCTGCGAGGAGCGGCTCCGCGTTCGAATCGTGCTCGAGCAGGACCTCCAGCTGAACGAGACGAGACGGGCCGAGGAAGACCCTGTCGACGTATCTGTCGCTCGCGAGCGACACCTTGAACGCGAAGCGGTCGGCCTCGTTCGCGCGCAGCTCGCGCGTCAGCTTCACCGTCACCTCTTGCCCCTCTACATCGTCGAGCGGCAAGGCGAGCCGGTAACGCTTGCCGGCCGGAAGCGGCTCGCCGCCTTGGTAGCAACGGCGCCCATGCTCGATCGCCTCGTAGCGCAGAATCCGGAACGTCGCTCCTTTCACGACGGAGACCAAGTTCCCGCCGTTCTTCAGAGTTACGTCGATCTCGGGCGGCCCCTCACCGTCGTTTCTGACGGCCAGGTCCACGACCTCCAGCTGCGTCTGTCTCGGGGCGCTCAGGGCTTGCGTCCGTCCTCCGTCTGGCCCCACGAGCCAGGTCACGACGAGGGCCGTGCCAACGCCCGAGATGATTCCCGCACCCCCGACGGCGACGATGTGTTCCGTCACCCAGCCGGCGGCGCGGCGAGCCACGTGATTCCGCGAGGCGGGGGTTGGGTGACCGCTCTCGGGCTCGTCCAAACGGCAACCTCCGTGTTCAGATAGCGGCATCCGGCACGAGCGTCTGTGCTGGAGGCACGATCGTCGGTCGATGTGAGTAGGCCGTGTTTACGGGCGCCGCCCCGTGCCAACGATGGGGGTTGACGACATTCGACGGACGGAGGACTCTCATGGCCACGAATACGATCTCGAGGACGATGCACGACGTCGGGCTGGCGCTTTGGACGGGCGGCTCGACGATGGGAGCGGTCGGTGTGAACGGCGCGGCGACGGCGGCCGAGCCGCGTGAGCGGCTCCGGGTCGCCGGCGAGGGCTGGAGCCGGTGGATGCCGGCGCACATAGGCGCGATCGCCGCGTACGGCATCGGCTCGATCGGCCTGACCGTGGGGAACCGCGAGCGCCTCAAGACGCAGCGCGGCGTCGCCGCTCTCGCCGGGACGAAGACAGTCCTGACGGCCGCGGCGCTCGCCGCGGACGCCTACGCCGGCGTTCTCGGCCGCCGGGCCGAGCGGGCGGGCGACGTGCCGGTCGCCGGCGCCACCGAGCCGACGGCGGAGACGCCGACCGAGGTCGCCTCGACGCTCAAGCGGCTGCGGATCGTGCAGTGGGCCGTCCCGGCGCTCACCGGCGCGCTCGTCGTCCTCTCCGCGAGGATGGGCGAGCAGCAGCGCCCCCAGGCGGTCGCGCGGGGGATCCGCGAGCGGCTCCTGCGCCGCTAGGAACGCGCCAGGCCACGCGACCGGAGGAGCCGCTCGACGTCCTTGGGCGAAGGCTCCCTCCGGTCGCCCGGTCGCGGCCGCGCACCCAGGTCGGCCCCGAGGAGCCCGCGGCCGTCAGGCAGGGGCGCGCTCCGCGAGCAGCTGCCCGGCGAGGAGCGCCGACCGCTCCTTGTCCTTCACCTCGATCACGCAGTCGAGCTCGAGGTCGCCCACCTCGTCGGCGAAGCGCGCGAAGGCGTCGAGGGCGATCGTCTCCGAGTGTGCGCCGGGGCGCCGGCCGGGCTCCTGGGTGGAGAAGTGCACCTCCTGCCGCCCGTCGCCCGCGCCCCACGTCGCGCCCGCCAGGAGCACCGCCTGGCGAACGCCGAGCTCCGGGAACGACGGCCGCAGCTCGTGGTGGAGGACGTCGAAGACGACGGGGATGCCGAGCCGGCGGGCGAGCGGGAGGACATCCGCGAGCGCCCAGCGTTCGTCGTTCTCGAGCGTCAGGCGCTCCCGCGCGGCCCGGGACAGCCGGGCGAACCCGGCCGCGAACCGCTCAGCGGCGGCCTCCGCGTCGCCGTAGACCCCGCCGGGGTGGACGACGATCTTGTGCGAGCCGTCGAGGCCGAAGGCGCAGAGGAGCCGGGCGTGGTAGTCGAGCTCCGCGACGCTCGCCGCCACGAACTCTTCGGTCGGCGAGCCGAGCACGGTGAACTGCCCGGGATGGGTGGAGATGCTCATCCCGCCGTCGCGCATCAGCCCGCCGAGCTCCGTGAAACGGTCCGCGAGCTCCTCCCACCAGCGGAGCGTGTTCCGCGGGTGCGACCCGAAGGGGACGGTCTCCGAGGAGAGGCGGAAGACCGGGATGTCGTGCTCGAGGTTCCAGCGCAGGATCGCCTCGAGGGCGTCGAGGTTGCCGGCCACGAGCTCGCGCAGGCGCTCGTCGCTCACGTTCGCGAGCCGGAGCGTGCGGCTCGCCGAGGGAAGCTGCGTGTTGACGCACGCGTAGCCGACGCGCAGGGGCACGCTCAGCGCTTCGTCCGCAGAAGAGCCGGCACCTCGGTCAGTCTCGCCGACCCCGGGGGCGCGCAAACGCACAGCCGGCCCGGAGGTGCGGTTAACCGCACCCCACGTCTCGCGCTCGCCGCATACCGGAATGCGCCGCCGCCCGGCACCGTTCATGCAACGCATGAACGAGAACCGAGAACCCTCGGGAGGACTGATGACCGACACCATGGCTGATCCCAGGCGCTGGAAGGCGCTGGCCGTACTTGGCGTCGCGTACCTCATGGTCGTGCTCGACGTGTCGATCGTGAACGTGGCGCTGCCATCGATCCAGACCGATCTCGGGTTCACGACCGAGGACCTCCAGTGGGTCGTCTCCGGGTACGCGCTGACCTTCGGCGGCTTCCTGCTGCTCGGCGGGCGGGTGGGCGACCTGCTCGGGCGCCGCAAGGTCTTCATGGTCGGGCTCGGGCTCTTCCTCGTCACCTCGCTTCTCGCGGGGCTCTCGACGTCGTCCGAGATGCTCATCGTCGCCAGGCTCCTGCAGGGCGCCGCGGGCGCGATCCTCTCGCCGTCCGTCTTCTCCATCGTCACGGTGACGTTCCAGGAGGGCGCCGAGCGGAACAAGGCGCTCGGGATCCTCGGCGGCATCGCCGGCTCGGGGGCCGCGATCGGCGTGCTCCTCGGCGGCGTCTTCACCTCGTACGTCGGCTGGGAGTGGATCTTCTTCGTCAACATCCCGATCGCCGCGACCGCGCTCGCCCTCGTCCCGCGCTACGTGCGCGAGAGCAAGGCGGACGGGCTCGCGCGCCACTTCGACTCGCTCGGCGCGGTCACCGTCACCGCGAGCCTCATGCTCCTCGTCTTCGGCCTCACGCAGGCGAACCGGGTCGGCTGGGGCTCGGCGCAGACGATCGGCGTCTTCATCGGCTCGGCCGTGCTCATGGCGGTCTTCCTCTGGAACGAGACGCGCTCGCGCTCGGCGCTCGTCCCGCTCGGGATCTTCAGGCGGCGCACGCTCACCGGCGCCAACGTCATCGGCTTCGGGCTGGGGACGATGATCTTCGGGATGTTCTTCCTGCTCTCGCTCTACATGCAGCAGGTGCTGGGCTTCTCGGCGATGGAGACGGGCCTCGGCTACCTCGCCGTCGCGCTCACGGTCATCGCCGCGGCCACGGTCTCGCAGGGCCTCGTCACCCGGCTGGGCGTCAAGCCCGTGCTCGTCGTCGGCATGGCCCTCCTGACGATCGGGCTCGTGTACTTCACGCAGGTCTCGGTCGGCGGCTCGTACGCGGCCGACCTGCTGCCCGGCTTCCTCATCATCGGCGTCGGCATGGGCTTCTCGTTCGTGCCGATCTCGATCGCCGCCCTCGCCGGCGTGCAGGGGCCGGAGGCGGGCCTCGCCTCGGGGCTCATCAACACGAGCCAGCAGATCGGCGGCGCGCTCGGGCTCGCGCTCCTGACGACGGTGGCGACGACCCACACGACGAGCGCGCTCGAGTCCGGCACGCCGCAGGCGCAGGCGCTCACGGAGGGCTTCAGCCTCGGCTTCTGGGTCGCCGCCGGCTTCGGGCTCGTCTCGTTCGTGACGACCCTGGCCGTGCTGCGCCAGCGGGATCTCCCGGCTATCGGCACGGAGCCCGCGCCCGTCCCGGCCGGATAAGGGCTCAGGGGAGGGGGAGCGGCCGCCGCGGCGGCCGCTCCCCCGCTTTGCCTCCGGCGACCCTCGTCAGGCGCCGAGCGCCGCGAGGCTCGCGAGCGCGCGGGCGAGCCACTCGAACTGCGCCGGCATGCGTTCCCAGCCGGGCTCGCGCTCCTGGTAGGCGAGCTGGAGCTCCCGCAGCTCGCTCCAGACGCGACGGGCCGAGGGTCCGGGGCACGGGCAGTCCTCGGGCAGGAGGTCGCCGTCGAGCTGGTGGGCCATGCTCGCGGCCTCCCACGACCCCGCCTTCAGCGCCGTCGTCAGCGCCGGCGGGCGCTCCGACCGTGTCGCGTTCGTCTGCATCTCGTCCCTTGGACGGCGGCGGCGGGCGAAATGTTCACGGCGGGCGGCGCTCCGGGCGGATCCGGTCTAGTCTTGCGGCCGATGGCTCCGGGCCGGCACACGACGCTCCTCGTGCTCGTCTACGCGCTCGTCGCCGCACTGGCGGTTGCCTCCCCCGCCACGGCGGGCGGCAAGGCGAAGGCGCCGACGCTCGAGTTCCTCGGCGAGGACATCCTCCCGACGGGCCTCGAGTTCGAGGGCACGGAGGTCGGCGGGCTCTCGAGCATCGCCTACGACGCCAGGCGCGACCGCTACTACGTCATCTCCGACGACCCGAGCGTCATCGACGCGGCCCGCTTCTACACGTTCGACCTCGACGTCGCCGACGGCGACCTCGATCCGGGCGACGTCGTCGTCACCGACGTGACGACGCTCCTCGACGCGGGCGGCTCGCCGTTCCCGGCGGCGTCGTTCGATCCCGAGGGGCTCGCGCTCACGGGCGACGGGGAGCTCGTGATCACCTCCGAGGGGATCGCCGCCCAGGTGATCCCGCCCTGGGTGCGGCTCTTCGGCCTCGACGGCCGGCAGCGCGAGGACCTGCCCGTCCCGCGGGCGTTCGTTCCGGACGGGATCCCGCAGACGCGCGGCGTGCGGCAGAACCTCGGCTTCGAGAGCGGCGCCGTCCGCGGGAGCTTCTTCTACACCGGCTCCGAGGGCGCGCTCGTCCAGGACGGGCCCGCGGCCGGGATCGACACCCCGAGCCCCGCGCGTCTCCTGCGCTACAACCTCAAGACGGGCCTGCCCGACCGCCAGTACCTGTACTGGACGGATCCGATCGCCGAGCCGCCGGTGCCGCCGACCGCCTTCGCCGTCAACGGGCTCGTCGAGCTCCTGCCGCTCCGCGGGTCCCGCTTCCTCTCGCTGGAGCGCTCCTTCTCGGTCGGCGCCCCGGGCACGGGGAACACGATCGAGCTCTACACCGTCGACCTCGCCGGAGCGAAGAACGTGGCGGCCCGCGAGAGCCTCGCCGGGCAGCTCGACCGCATCCGGCCGGTGAGGAAGCGGCTCCTGCTCGACCTGGACGAGCTCGGCATCCCGCTCGACAACGTCGAGGGCATGGCCTTCGGGCCCGACCTTCCCGACGGCCGCCGGAGCCTCGTCCTCGTGAGCGACAACAACTTCGCGCCCGCGCAGTTCACGCAATTCCTGCTCTTCGCCCTCTCCGAGTAGGTCCTCGCTCGACGGGTGCGAGGGCTGCGGGCCGGGCGGGTTGACCCCCTTGCGGTGACCGCTCGTTCTCGCTAGCTTGGGCGTGCGGTCGGCGGAACGGCCGCTTGGAGGCGACGAGGCCTTTGGAGCAGCGCTCCCGAGGCCTTTTTCATGCCCGCGAGAGGAGGTGAACGCATTGGTGACCTGGACGCTGGTGACAGTCGGCTACGCGGCGCCGGGCGTGCTCGGCGCGATCGGGCTCCGGAACGCGGGCGAGACGGTCGCGCGCTGGGGGCGCGCCGCCACTCGCTCGGACTGATGGCCGTGGGACCGCGCCGGGGGCACCGCCTCCGGCGCGGCGGTCGGCCGGGGGCCGACCGCCTTCCCGAGCCGGCCGCGCGCCAAACCGGACCGGCAGGCCCCTCGTAGAGCCACGAGGGGGGACAGCAGTCCCCGTGTCGTCGGAAGGGGGAACACATGCCAGTCCAGCGGCGGCTTCTCGCCGTCCTCGTCCTGACCGCGGCGCTCGCTGCACTCGTGGTGGCGACGCCCGCCGGAGCAGGCGGGGACACCACCCGGTGCACGGCGTACGCAGTGCTCACGCCGGGCAACGAAGTCCGGCCGCCCGACACGACCGATCCGGTCGAGTCCCGGGCGGCAGGAGCGGCGCTCGTGCACGTGAGCGGCACGACGCTCAGCTTCAGCGTCGCGATCTTCAACCCGGCGAGGGAGACCTTCGTCGCCGGCCACATCCACACCGGGGCGGCCGGGGTGAACGGGCCCGTCCTCGTGACGCTCTTCGGTGGCGCGTCCGACCGGAAGCTCTTCTTCCAGGCGGCGCGCATCGACATCACCGCGGAGCAGGCGGCGCAGATCTGCAGCGACCTCGGCGGGCACTACGTCAACTACCACACGTCGCAGGACCCGCTGGGGGCCGTTCGCGGCCAGCTCACGGAGGGCTAGGACTCCAGGCACCCGGGGCGCGGGAGGGAGGGCTCCCGCCCCCGGCGCCCCCTGGGCCCGGCCGCGGACGTCAGGCGCCCTCCTCGGCCGAGAGCGGGTCCCCGGTCGCGCGGGACGGCCGCTCGGGGCCGCCCGTGAAGCGGTGGTAGATCTCCCGCAGGCGCGCTTCGCGCTCGACGAGGGCCTCGACGACGGTCGGGTCGAACTGCCGCGCCGCCTCGGCGTCGAGCTCGCCCAGCGCAGCGTCCCAGGAGACGGCCGCGCGGTAGGGGCGGTCGCTCGTCATCGCGTCGAGCGCGTCGGCGACGGCGAAGATGCGCGCCGGCAGCGGGACGTCGTAGCCCGCGAGCCTGTCGGGGTAGCCGGCGCCGTCCCAGCGCTCGTGGTGGTGGCGCACGACCTGGAGGCCTTCGCCCTGCAGGAGGGCGACGCCGCCGAGCATCTGCTCGCCGAGCACCGTGTGCGTCTCGACGATCCGGCGCTCCGCCGCGGTGAGCGCGCCCGGCTTCTTGAGGATGCGGTCGGGGATCCCGATCTTGCCCACGTCGTGGAGGAGGAAGCCGTACTCGACGCTCGGACGCTCGAGGAGCATCGGCTCGACCGCCCAGGCGAGCTCGAGGGCGTACTGCTGCACCCGCTGCGAGTGCGCCTTCGTGCCGGTGTCCTTCGCCTCGAGCGCCGAGGCGAGCGCACCCACCGTCTCCCGGTAGGCCGCCTGGACGACGGCCCGCTGGCCCTGCTCGATCTCGAGCAGGCGGCGGAGGTCCTCGGCGTAGCGGATGAGCTGCTCCCCGGGCGGACGCGACTCGGAGGTCCCGAACGGGCCCTCGTAGAGCCCGCCCGCGAGCTCCTCGACGACGGCGAGGAGGTCGAGCGGGCTGAACGGCTTGCTGAGGAAGGCGTCGGCGCCCGCCGCCCTCGCCTCGGCCCGGGCGGGTTCGGCCATGCCGGTGAGGACGACGACGCCGACGTCGCGCGTGCGCGGGTCGGTCTTCAGCTCCTCGCAGAGCGTGAGGCCGCCCGGGCCCGGGAGGGCGAGATCGAGGACGACGACGTCCGGCCGCGAGGCCGCGACGCGCAGGCGCGCGGCCGGGACGCTCGCCGCCTCGTCGATCTCGATGTCGATCACCTCGAGCGTCGTTCGCAGGAGCATGCGCAGGCGCTCGTCGTCGTCGACGAGGAGCACGCGCGCGGGTCGAGGGGCGCCGGACGGCGGCTGCGGCCCGCCGCCGCCCGGCTCGCGGCCCGGGAAGGGGAGGACACGGGCCCCCGTGGCCCGTGGAGCCGGACTTCCCGCGTCGGCGGAGGCAGGAGGGGCCTCCGCCGCGCGCCGCGATCCATGCTCGGCCTCGGCGAGGTCGACGACGACCCGGTCGCCGCCCGCCGCCTTGGCCGCGTACAGCGCGAGGTCCGCCCGGGCGAGGAGCTCCTCGGGGGTCTCGCCGTCGACGGGGAAGGCGGCGACGCCGCCCGAGGCCGTCGGCAGCGGGACCCCCCGGCGATGCGCTCCCAGCGCGGCCAGCAGCCGGCAGGCGACGAGCCCGGCCGCCTCACGGCCGCCGGGGACGAGCAGGGCGAGCTCGTCGCCGCCGAGCCGGTAGACCTCCTCGTGTGCGCGCGTGCGCCTGGCGAGGACCCGGCCCACCTCGCGGAGGACGTCGTCGCCGGCGGCGTGGCCGCGCGTGTCGTTGATCCGCTTGAAGCCGTCGAGGTCGAGCAGCGCGACACCGACGAGGCCGCCGTCCGCGACGAGCCTGTCGAGGCGCTCGTCGAAGGCCCGGCGGTTGAGGAGACCGGTGAGGGCGTCGCGGCGGGCCTCGTCGTGGGTCTGCGCGAGGCGGCGCTCGTTCGCGACGGCTGCGGCCGCGAGGTCGGCGACGGCGGCGACGAGCTCCCGCTCGATGCGGAACCCGGCCCCGGCGGGCATCGCGGCGAGCACGGCCCCGAGCGCCTCGCCGTCGGCCAGGAGGGGGACCGCGAGCGCCTCGGCGCAGGGAAGACCCTCGCCGGCCAGCTCGGCGAGCTCCCGCCGGCCGGCGAAGACGGCTCGGCGGTCGCGGAAGCAGGAGAGGACGACGCCGGGGGCTGCGGTCAGCTCGGCCGCGGCCGCGGGGCCCGCGGCGGCGGCGAGCGAGAGGCCGACGTCGGGCGCAGCGAGGTAGACGGCCGCCCCCGCCCCGGTGAGCTCGACGACCTCGCGCGCGACGAGCTCGCTCGCCCCGCGGGCGTTCGCCGAGCGGACGAGCGTGTGCGCCAGCCGGACGAGCGGCTCCGCCGCTCCCGCCACCGCGCGCTCGAGCTCCCAAAGCGGGGCGCCCTTGACGCAGTAGGCGGCGGCGCCCGCCTCGAACATGGCCCCGACGACGTCCCGCTCGCCGCAGCCGGTCAGGGCGACGACGCGCACGTCCGGGAGGAGCCTCCGGATCTCGCGCGTGGCATCGACCCCGTCCAGCACGGGCATGGCGACGTCCATGAGGACCACGTCGGGCGAGAGCGCGAGCGCGAGGTCGACCGCCTCCTGGCCGTCCGCCGCCTCGCCTGCGACCGCGATCTCGGGCTGCTCGGCGAGCTGCGCGCGGACGCTCGCCCTGAAGTCGGCCGAGTCGTCGCAGACGAGCAGGCGGATCATCGGAGCGGTGGACGGCTGACGGGCGTGCGGTGCATCGGCGGCTCTCGCAGGTGTCGCACCTCCTGAGAAAGCCGGCGGGGGAAAAACTTGCGCGGGCGGGGTAGGATCACTCGTTCGGGGGAGTGCAGCGTCCGGCGTCCTCGGGCAACGTCCGAGGTGGGCTAGGACCAGGCGCCGCCCCGGATAGGCCCGTCGGCCTAGCTCGAAAGGGGGGTCACGATCTCCAGCACGACAGCCGCCGAGCTCTCGCCGCCGCCCCGACCGATCGCGGCGGGTGCGCCCGCTCCCGAGCCGCCGTACGTCCGCGAGGCAAACCGCCTCTTCGAGCTCCACGGCGCGCGCGTCCTCGCCTACTGCCGGCGCCGCCTGCGCTCGCCGGAGGAGGCGGAGGACGCGCTCCAGACGACGTTCCTCTACGCCTGCCGTGGCCTTCGCCGCGGCGTCGTGCCGGTGACCGAGGTGGCGTGGCTCCTCCGGATCGCGCACAACGTCTGCCTCTCCCACTGGGATGCCGAGCGCCGGCGGCGCGGGCTCGAGCTCGCGGGCGACCCGGCCGTCCTCGACCGCTCGCCCTCGTCGCTTCCGCCCGACCGGGCGGACCTGCTCGCGCTCGAGCACGCGCTCGGCGACCTGACCGATCTGCAGCGCCGCGCGATCGTGCTTCGCGAGTGGCGGGGTCTCTCGTACCGCGAGGTCGCGGCCGAGCTCGGACTCAGCCTCGCCGCGGTCGAGACGCTCATCTTCCGCGCCCGCCGGGCGCTCGCGCAGGGCCTCGAGCGCGGGGACGTCGACGCGGGGCGCCGCGGCCGGGTCGCGCGCGGCCTCGACGTGGGGTCGCTGCTCGCCGCGCTCAAGTCCGCGCTCGGCGGCGGCGGCGCCGCGAAGATCGCGGCGACCGGCCTGGTCGTCGGCGCAACAGTCTTCGCGGCGGGCTCGATCCCCGACCGCCCGCCGCCGGTTGCGGCCGGGCCGCCTTCGCAGGCGGCTCCCGAGCAGACGGTCCTCCCCGCCGGCGTGGCGCCGGCCCCGGACCCGGCGCTCTCCCCGGCGTTGCACGGGATCCCTGAGCGGAGTCCCACGCGGCGGGGGCCCGACGAACGGCCTCGCCGCGACGCTCGGCCGGCCGAGCGGAGCGAGCGCGGGCGCACGCCCGGCCCGGCGCCCGCCGAGACCTCGCCGCCCGCAGCGACGCCCGGGGCGACGGGGACGGTCGAGGGCGTGACCGAGAGCCTGACGGACGGCCTCGCGCAGGTCACGGAGGGCGTGGGTGCCACGGTCGGCGGCGTGGTCGAGGACACGACCGACGGCGTCGGGGGTGTCGTCGACGACGTCGTCGAGGACGTCGACGCCGTCGGGGGCGTCCTCGGCGGGTCCGTCAAGCTCCTCGGCGACGGCTGAGCTCCCAGCCGAGCGTGAGGAAGGGCTCGGGAGCGCCGGCGCCGGCGGCGCGGTACGTCGCGAGCGCGGCGGCGTTGTCCGGCTCGGTGCCCACCCACATGCCGTAGCAGCCGCGGTCGCGGGCGAGCTCGGCCAGCGCCTCGACGAGCGTCCTGCCGATGCCGCGGTTCCGCCGTTCTGGCAACACGGAGAGCTCGTACAGGAGCATCTCGGTGCCCTTGTCCGGGTGTGTCGTCTCCACGCCCGTGACGAAGCCGACGGGCATGCCGTCGTCGTCGAGGGCGACGAGCAGGTGATGGCCCTCGCTCGCGAGGAAACGCGCCGTCCAGGCCTCCGTCGGCGGCGCGTCGAAGAGGGCGGCGCCGGCGAGGACGACGTGCTCGTCGCCCGGAGCGAGGCGCACGATCGGCATCGGCGCCATCGTACGCGGGCGCCGGAAGCGGCTCCGTAGACTCGCCCCATCTCCTTCCCCTGGCCCCGGACCCCGCCGACGCCGTCGCAGCGCGCCGCCTTCGCGGACGCCGAGCCCCGCCCGTACTGGCTCGCTGCCCTGCCTGCGCGCGAGCCCGAGCCGCCGCTCACGGCCGTCACGGAGGCGGACCTCTGCATCGTCGGGGGCGGGTTCACCGGCCTCTGGGCGGCCCTGCAGGCAAAGGCCGACGACCCCGAGCGGGACGTCGTCGTCCTCGAGGCCGACACCGTCGGCTTCGGCGCGAGCGGCCGCAACGGTGGCTTCGTCGTCGGCTCGCTGACGCACGGGATCGAGAACGGCCTCGCCCGCTTCGCCGACGAGCTCCCCGCGCTCGAGCGGCTCTCACGCGAGAACTTCGCGGGCTTCCGCGCCGACCTCGAGCGGCTCGGCGTCGAGTGCGACCTCGAGCTCACGGGTGAGCTCGTCGTCGCCCTCGAGCCCCACGAGGTCGAGTGGCTCGCCGAGGCGGCGGAGCTCCTCGGCCGCTTCGGGCACGAGCACGAGCTCTTCGACCGCGAGGCCGTGCAGGCCGAGATCGCGTCGGCGACCTACCTCGGCGGCCTCTGGGACCGGACGGACGCGGGCGTCCTCGACCCGGGGAAGCTCGCCGCCGGGCTCGCGGCCGCCGCGAACGCGGCAGGCGTGCGCCTCCACGAGCACTCGCGGGCGACCGGGCTCCGTGGCTCCGGCAGCCGCGTCGCCGTGCGCACGCCGGGCGGCGCCGTGCTCGCACGCCGCGTCTTGCTGGCCACGAGCGCCTACCCGCCCCTCCTGCGCGCGATCCGCCGGTACGTCGCGCCCGTGTACGACTACGTCCTCGTGACGGAGCCGCTCGCGCCCGCGCAGCGCGAGGCGGTCGGCTGGCGGCGGCGCCAGGGGGTCGGCGACGGCGCGAACCAGTTTCACTACTACCGCCTGACGGCCGACGACCGCATCCTCTGGGGCGGCTACGACGCGGTCTACCGCTACGGCGGCCCGGTCGGAGCGCATCTCGACGACGACGAGGCGACCTTTGCGAGGCTCTCCCAGCACTTCTTCACCACCTTCCCGCAGCTCGAGGGGATCCGCTTCACGCACCGCTGGGGCGGCGCGATCGACACCTGCAGCCGCTTCTCGGTCTTCTTCGGCACGGCCCACGGGGGCCGGGTGGCCTACGCCGTCGGCTACACGGGCCTGGGCGTGGCGGCCTCGCGCTTCGGCGCCCGCGTCGGCCTCGACCTGCTCGACGGTCGCGAAACCGAGGCCACCCGGCTGCGCTACGTCCGCTCGAAGCCGGTGCCGTTCCCGCCCGAGCCGTTGCGGTCGGGCGTCATCCAGCTCACCCGCAACCGCCTGGCCGCGGCCGACCGCAAGCGGGGCCGCCGCGGCCTCTGGCTGCGGACGCTCGACCGACTCGGCCTCGGCTTCGACAGCTGATGCCGGGGCCGCCGTTCGCGCTCGCCGCCGCCGAGCTCGCGCTGTGCCCGAGGACGCTCGACCCCGGGCAGGTGCTCGAGGGGACGCCCGAGGTCTCCGAGCTCGTGCTCTCGACCTCCGTGGACGGCCGCGTGGAGCGCGGCGTCTGGCAGCTCACCGAGGGCGTCGTCGCCGACGTCGAGGCCGACGAGCTCTTCGTCGTCGTCTCCGGACGGGCGACGGTCGAGATCGAGGGCGGGCCGACGCTCGAGCTCCGTCCGGGCGACGTCGGCCTCCTGCGCGCCGGCGACCGGACGGTGTGGCGCGTGCACGAGACGCTGCGCAAGGTCTACCAGGCGACGCTCCCGGCGTCTCCCGGCTCCTGATCCGGCAGCAGCCGAATCAGTAGTCGGCCCCCGCGCGATCCGTGGCTTCGCCGATTGAGGCCGGCCGCCCGGTGAGCCAGAATCCGGGCAGGATGGTCGGGCCCCGCTTCCGGCGTGCGCTCGTGGCGGCTCTCGGCGCCGTGCTCGCCCTCGCGGCCGCGGCGCCCGCCGCGCACGCCGACGTGACGCTCGCGGTCGCGCCGAATCCGGTCGGCTTCGGACGGTCGGTCACCGCGTCGGGAGCCGTCACGCCCGCGGCCCAGACCCCCGTCGAGCTCTACCGGCGGCAGGACGCCGGCTGGCGGCTCGTCGCGGCCGGCGAGACCGGGGCGGACGGGGCGTTCTCGCTCTCGTTCGTCGCGCGCCGCCCGGGCGAGCTCGTCGCGCGGGCGGACGGCGTCGAGTCCACGCCGGTGCGTCTGCGCATCCGCCCACGGCTCACCGCCTCCTTCCGTGGCCTCAACGTGCTCGGAGCCCGGCTCGCGGTACGGGGCCGGCTCGTCCCGGCGGGGGCGGGGGTCCTCCGCCTCACCGTCCTCCGATCGACGAGGAAGGTCGCCGTCGCTTCGGACGGGAGGTTCGAGGCCGTCGTCCCGACCCGGCGTGCCGGGCGCCTGCGGGCGAAGCTCGCCGTCGACCCGGCGCCGGGGTTCGTGCGGACGAGGAGGACTCTCAGGAAGCGGATCGTCGCGCCCGTCCTCTCGGTCGGCTCCGGCGGCCGGGCCGTGGGCTTCCTCGAGCGTCGCCTCACCGAGCTTCGCTACGTCGTCCCCGGCGTGAACCGGAGGTACGCGGCGGGGACGCGCGACGCCGTGTACGCGTTCCAGAAGGTGGAGGGCCTGAGCGTGACCGGCGTCGTCGGCCCGCAGGTCTGGCGTGCTCTGCGCAGGGCGCGCACGCCTCGCGCCCTCGTCCCGCGCGGCAGGCATATCGAGGTCGACAAGGGCCGGCAGGTCGTCTTCGAGGTGCGGAAGGGCCGCGTCCGGCGCATCGTGCACGTCTCCACAGGCGCGACGGGCAACACGCCCGTCGGCCGTTGGCGGATCTACTCGAAGACGCCCGGCCTCAACTCACTCGGGATGTACTACTCGATGTACTTCCTGCGCGGCTTCGCCCTCCATGGCTACGCGTCCGTGCCGACCTACCCGGCGAGCCACGGCTGCGTGCGCCTCCCCATGTGGTACGCGCGCGGGATCTACGACCGCTGGCCGGTCGGCTCCATCGTCAGGGTCTTCGCCTAGCCGCTCGGCCCGTCGCAATCCGTACTTAGCCGAAAGCGGGATCGTGCGTGGTCCGGATGGCGCGCCTCCTCACCTGCGGGACCCTGGTTCACGTCATGCGAGAAGGAGGTGTCGTGAGCCCAGCCGAACCCATCATCGAGGCGCGAGCCGTCCTCAAGACCTACGAGACCGGCAAGGTCAAGGTCGACGCTCTCAAGGGCGTCGACCTGGCGATCGAGCCGGGCGAGATGGTCGCGATCATGGGGCCGAGCGGCTGCGGGAAGACGACGCTGCTCAACTGCCTCTCCGGGCTCGACTCCGTCGACGGCGGCGAGATCGTCATCGAGGGCACACCGCTCCAGACGATGTCCGACCGCGCCCGGACGGACTACCGGGCCCACCGCATGGGCTTCGTCTTCCAGTTCTACAACCTCATGCCCGTGCTCACGGCCGTGGAGAACGTCGAGCTGCCGCTCCTCATCTCCCGGCTGGGCGCGCGCGAGGCGCGCGAGCGCGCGCTCGACGCGCTCGGCCTCGTCGGGCTGCGCGAGCGCGCGAGCCACGTGCCCGACGAGCTCTCGGGCGGCGAGCGCCAGCGGGTGACGATCGCCCGCTCGCTCGTCAACGATCCCGCGATCGTGTGGGCCGACGAGCCGACCGGCGACCTCGACAGCGAGAACGCCGCCGAGATCGTCGAGCTCATGCGCCGCCTGAACACGGAGCGGGGGCTCACGTTCCTCATCGTCACGCACGACATCTCGGTCGGCCGCAAGACCGACCGGATCGTCCGCATGCTCGACGGCCGCGTCGTCGAGGAGCAACGACTGCTGGAGGTGGAGCATGTACTCGCGGGTCACGCTTCTTGAGATCGACACCATGCGCGCCAGCGTCTCGGACGCCGTCGCGCTCTTCCAGGAGCACGCCATGCCGCAGCTGCGCGAGCAGGAGGGGTTCGAGGGCGCGGTCGTGCTGGCCAACGACGACGGCAAGGGCATGGTCGTCACGCTCTGGGACTCCGAGGAGGCCCTCAACGCGTCCGCCTGGCTCGCCGCCACCATCGTGGAGCGCTTCGTGACGCTCTACGCCGCGCCTCCGGGGCGCGAGTTCTACGAGGTCCTGTACGCGGACGTCCCCGAGGTCCCGGTGAGTAGCCGATGACGGAGCTCTTCGGCATCCCGATCGACACGTTCCTCGTCGTCGTCCTCGCCGCGCTCGCGGGGACGTTCGGCGTCATCGCCATCCTCGCGCTCCGAAACCGCGTGCTCGTGCGCCTCGGCGTCCGCAACCTCGGGCGCCGCCGCGGGCGCACGGCCCTCATCGTCGTCGGGCTGATGCTCGGGACGACCATCATGGCAACCGCGCTCACGACCGGCGACACGATGAGCAACACGATCCGGGGCAACGCCGTCGCCTCGCTCGGCGAGACGGACGAGCTGGTCTCGGTGCACGGCGCCGAGGTGGATCTCGGAAACGGGCTCGGCTCGGCCACGGGAGTCGAGTACTTCGACGAGGCGGTCGCGGACCGGGTCGAGGCCGCGGTCGCCGGCACGGACCTCGTCGACGGCGTCACGCCCGCGATCATCGAGCAGATCGCAGTGCAGGCGCCCGAGGCGCGGCAGACGGAGCCGCGCGTGACGCTCTTCGCCGCCGACCCCGCCCGCATGGACGGGTTCGGAACGATCGAGGGGCTCGACGGCCCCGTCTCGCTCGCCGACCTCGGCGGGGAGGAAGTCTTCGTCAACGAGGACGCGGCCAGCGAGCTCGACGTCGGCCGCGGCGACCGCGTCCGGATCTACGCCGGAGGGCCCGCCGGGCACGCCGTCGTGCGCGACGTCGTCTCCTTCGAGGGCGCAGGTACCGCCGACTCGGCTCTCTTCCTCCCGCTGGCGGAGGCTCAGGCCTTCCTGGGCGCCCCCGAGCAAATCCGGCACGTCCTCGTCTCCAACCGGGGCGACGCGATGTCAGGCGCCGCGTTGACGGAGGAGGTCGTCGACCGCCTCTATCCGGTGCTCAGGCCGCTCGGCCTCGACGTCGACCCCTCGAAGCGCGACGCGATCGAGGCCGCGGACGAGGCCGGCAGCGCCTTCATGGCGTTCTTCACGACGTTCGGCACGTTCTCGATCGCGGCGGGCATCCTCCTCATCTTCCTCGTCTTCGTCATGCTCGCGGCCGAGCGGCGCGGCGAGCTCGGGATTGCGCGCGCGGTCGGGACGCGGCGCGGCCACCTCGTGCAGACGTTCACGTTCGAGGGCGCTGCGTACGATCTCCTGGCCGCGCTCGTCGGTGCGCTCGCCGGCGCCGCCTTCGCGTGGGTGATGGTGGTCCTGATGTCCCAAGCGTTCTCCTCCGTGGGCGGAGGCGAGCTCGACATCGACTTCGCCGTCTCGGCGCGCAGCCTGGCGATCGCCTATGGGCTCGGCGTCCTCCTCACGCTCGCGGTCGTCGCCTTCTCGGCCTGGCGCGTGAGCGTGATGACGATCTCGAGCGCGATCCGAAACCTGCCCGAGCCGGCCGTTCCGCACCGGCGCAGGCGGCTCGCCCTCGGGGTCGCCGGCATCGCCCTCGGGCTGCTCATGGCCTTCTCGGGGGTCACCGGAGACGTGGCGACGCCGCTCATGGTCGGCGTCTCGCTCGTCATCATCAGCCTCGTCCCGATCCTCCGCCTGCTCGGAGTCCCGGAACGCCTCGCCTTCACGGCCTGCGGGCTCACGCTCGTCGTCCTCCTCATGCTCCCGTGGAACGTCTGGGAGAGCGTCTTCGGCACCATCGCCATGGACTTCTCCACCTGGATTGCCTCCGGCCTCATGATCGTCGTCGGCGCGGTCTGGACGATCGTCTACAACGCCGACGTCCTCATCGGCGCGACGATGCGGCTCTTCAGCCGCTTCCGCCGGGTTGCGCCCGTCCTCAAGATGGCCATGGCCTATCCGCTCGCGCACCGGTTCCGCACGGGCACGACGCTCGCGATGTTCACGCTCGTCGTCTTCACGCTCGTCACGGGCGTCGCGTCCAACGGCTCGTTCATCAAGGCGTCGGAGGACACCGAGAAGTTCGGCGGTGGCTTCGACGTGCGTGCCTCGACGAGCGGCGTCACGCCGATCGCCGACCTCGAGGCGGCGCTCGCCGAGGCGCCGGGACTGGACGCCGGAAACGTGACCGTCGCGTCGAGCCAGTCCTTCCTGCCGATCGAAGCGGCGCAGGTGGGCGCCGGACGGGCGCCCGAGTCGTACGTCGTCCGTGGCCTCGACGCGCCGTTCCTCGAGCACACGACTTTCGACCTGGGCAAGATCGCGACCGGCTACGGCTCGGCCCGCGAGGTCTGGGACGCGGTCGCCTCGCAGCGGGGGCTCGCCGTCGTCGACTCGTTCGTCGCGCCGCGCCGCGACCAGTTCGGCTTCGGCACCATGCCCGACTTCCGTCTGAGCGGGTTCTACTACGACGAGGGCCCCTTCGAGCCCGTCGAGGTCGAGGTCCGGGATCCGCAGTCGAACGGCAGCCTGACCGTGACGGTGATCGGGATCCTCGCGGAGACGGCGCCGCTCGAGATGTCGGGGCTCTCGACCTCGCAGGCGACGCTCGACCGCGCCTTCCCCGGCCGGGCGAAGCCGACGATCCAGTACTTCGCGCTCGCGCCGGGCGTCGACCCCGGCGCCGAGGCTGCGCGCCTCGAGTCCGCCTTCCTCGCCTACGGCATGGAGGCCGAGTCGATCGAGAAGGTCATGCGTGACTCGGCCGAGGTGAACATCACCTTCAACCGTCTCATGCAGGGGTTCCTCGGGCTCGGGCTCCTCGTCGGCGTCGCCGCGCTCGGCGTCATCAGCGCACGCTCGGTCGTCGAGCGGCGCCAGCAGATCGGCGTCCTGCGCGCGATCGGGTTCCGCAGGCCGATGGTGCAGGCGACGTTCCTGCTCGAGTCCTCGTTCATTGCGCTCACCTCGATCGTCGTCGGCACGGGGCTCGGGCTCCTGCTCGCGTGGAACATCATCCGTGACACGCAGCGGCAGCCGAGCTGGGAGAACCTCACGCTCGTCGTCCCCTGGGTCAACCTCGGGGTCATCTTCCTCGTCGTCTACGTCGTCGCCCTCGCCGCCACCCTCGCGCCGGCGCTCAGGGCCTCGCGCGTCCGCCCCGCCGAAGCGCTCCGCTACCAGTAAGCCGCCGTCAGCCGACGACGCTGAGCTCGCGTCCGCCGTTCCCCCCAGCGGGCGCGAGCTCGACGACCGTGAAGACCCGGCCGGTGACGGCGACGGCGACGTTGAGCACGGGCACGCCGCCGATCGCCCCCCGGAACGCGCCCGCGTGCGCGTGGCCGTGGAGGACGAGGTCGGGGCGCGCGTGCAGGATCGGGTGCCCGAGGCGGTGGGAGCCGAGGAACGGCCAGATGACCTCGGGCTCGCCGGCGAGCGTCGTCGAGGTCGGGGCGTAGTGGAGCACGACGACGCGGACGTCGCAGTCGGCGACCTCGGCGAGCGCCCGCTCGAGGCCGTCCGCCTCGGCGGTCGTGGCGTCGTAGAGCTGGCGCAGGAGCGGCTCGCCGAAGTTCGGCAGCTCCCAGTCGGGGAAGCCGCCGACGAAGCCCTTGGCGCCGGCGACGCCGACCGTCGTCCCCGCCAGCTCGAAGCGCGCCGCCTCGCCGTCGAGGAGGACGACGCCCGCCCCGGCGACGAGCGCCCGCACCTCGTCCTCCTCCCCCGAGTGGAAGTCGTGGTTCCCGAGGACGGCGACCGCCGGGACGCGGAGCTCCGAGCACGCCTCGGCGAGGACGCGTGCCTGCCCTCGCCGGCCCAGCGTCGTCAGGTCGCCGGCGATGACGACGAGGTCGACGTCGGGGGCGTTCACGAACGCCTCGACGAGCGCCGCCCGCATGGGCTCCTCCGCGTGGACGTCCGCCGTCAGCGCGAGCCGGAGCGGCCTCGATGCTTGTCTCTCGCCGTCCACGGGTAGAGCTCTACCCGTGCCAGACCGCGACGAGTCGTTCGAGCGGCTGCTCGCGACACTGAGGAAGGCCGTGGCGGCGCTCCGGGAGGCCGACGTCGAGTTCCTCCTCGGCGGCAGCCTCGCCTCCTGGGCCCGCGGCGGGCCGGAGACGGACCACGACGTCGACCTCTTCGTCCGCGAGTCCGACGCCCAGAAGGCGGCGGAGGGGCTCGCGGCCGCGCGCTTCGAGGTCGAGCGTCCGGCCGAAGGGTGGCTCGTCAAGGCCCGCGACGGGGACGTGCTCGTCGACGTCATCTTCCGCCCGAGCAGCGGGGCCGTCGACGACGACGTCTTCGCACGGGCGGAGGACATGGAGGTGGACGCCGTACGGCTCCGCGTCGCCTCGCTCGAGGACGTCCTCGCGGCCAAGCTCCTCGCGCTGAACGAGCAGAACCTCGACTACCGCAGCGTCCTCGAGATCGCCCGCGCCCTTCGCGAGCAGGTCGACTGGGCGGCCGTCGAGGAGCGGACGAAGGACTCGCCCTACGCGCGTGCGTTCCTCTCCCTGGCGCGGGACCTCGACGTCGCCGCCTGAGGGGAACAGGGTCGCCCGCCCAAAGACCGCGGCGCCGCCAGCCTTTGAGCCCCGTGGCGCCGTCAAGCCTGGGAGAGACCTCGAGGCACCCGCCGGGAAGCCGGGCCCGCATCGCGACGAGACGTCCGAGCGACGGTCGCGAACGGCGCACGTCGCCCGCGTGCACCACGCGAGCCCGTCCAAGTGACACCGTGTCACTTGGCCTCGCGGGCGCCGGCGACGAGGCGGCCGGGCCCGGACGCATTTGCGTCGGCCCGCACGGTTCCCTGCCACGACAGTGCACAGCGAGTGTGTCGTAATGCTCAGCGACCGCGTCCGCCACGCGAGCGAGAGCCAAGTGACGCCGGGTCACTCGACTGGCGGCGGCGTGCCGGGGACGCTCGGCCGAGAGCTCGTCGCGCCGCCGGTGAAGGCGGATCCTCGGTGAGGTCCCGGCGCTCGCGTCGAGGGCCGGGGCTGATCGCGCCTCGTAGGCGGCGGCCCGACCGAAGCGCCGTGCCCGGCGCTGAGCGCTTCCTCGTTCGAGGGCGGCGCCCGAGAGCGCGCGGGAGGGGGCCGGAGCCCCCTCCCGCAGGCGATCTCTACGAGGCCATCGCCTTGGCCTTCTCCTTCGTCAGCGACTTCGCGACCGACTCGACCTCGCGCAGCGTCTCCTTCTCCTGCTTGAGGTTCTCCTCGAAGAGGCCGACCGCGTCCGGCTCGCCGAGCGCACGGGCCATGGCGATCAGCGACTCGTAGGCCGCGATCTCGTAGTGCTCCGTGCGGGCGGCCGCGCCGGCGTCGACGAGATCGATCAGCTCCGGCGAGGACTCCTGCACGAGCTGATCGTGCTCCTTCTTCAGGCCCTCGAAGCCGATGCACTCCTCCGCCGTCGGCGGCTCGCCGAGGAGGTCGAAGACCTGCTCGAGGTTCGCGATGTGGCCGCGCGTCTGGTCGAGGTGTCGCTCGAAGCCCTTGCGGAGCTCCTCCGACCGGACTTCCTCCACGAGCTTCGGCAGGACCTCCTCGGCGAGCTTCTGCTCGACGTAGAGGATGTCCCCGAGCTCATGCAGGAACAGGTCGCGCGGCGTGGTCAGGTGGCTCATTCCGTACCCCTTTCGTCGTGTCGTCGCCAGGACGTACCCGACGGTGCGGTCCCCGACACCGGGCGAAGGGCCGCGCTCTCCCGCGCGCTCCACCACCCTCTCGGTCGTCCGCGAGCGCCTCGACCCATCGTGCCGACGAGCGATCCCAACCTGCCGCTCGACACGCACGTGATCCTCGTCTGCCGCGAGGGCTGCTCCTCGAGCTTCGCCGCGCGCCTCCGCGCGCTCGGGTTCGCGTGGGGAAGGACGTCGTCGGCGGCGTGGCCGCCTGGCGGGCGGCAGGCCTGTCGCCCTCGCCCTACCGCGAAGCGGCCTGACCCGCGGTCGGGCGGGCGAGGCGCGAGACGAGCGCGGCCACGCTCTCCGGCGCGAGGCGGCCGACGGCGGCGACCGCGAGCAGCGCCATGACCGCGTCGCTCGCCAGGCACCACTGGCAGAGGGCTCCGATGACGGCGACCTGGACGAGCAGGAGGTACGCGCCGAAGGCGACCCCGGCGAGCGCGAGGACGGCGCCGGCGAGCCGGGCGAGCTCGCCGGCGACGAGCGCGGTCGCGAGGATCGCGGCGTAGCCCCCGAGGCCGAGCAGCGCGACCGGGACGCCGAGGAGCTCCGCGTACGCCGAGCTCTGCACGGTCTCGCAGCCGCCGGTCGTGCAGGCGAGCGTCACGCCGCTGAAGCGCGCGAGCGTGAGGTAGCCGGCGATCCCGGCACCGACGAGCGCGAGGGCGCCGGTGGCGATGCGGAGGCTGCGCTCCGTCATCGCCCCAGGAGGGCGTCGACGGCGGCGCGGAACTCGCCGGGCGCGAGCAAGGTGACCTGGAGCGGCCGCAGGTCACCGCCCGTCGGCCCGAGCTCGAACGACGGCGTGCCGCGGACCCCCGCGGCCTCCGCCTGCGCGGCAGCCTCGGCCATGGCCGCGCCCACACGCTCCGAGTCCGCCGCGGAGAGCATCGCCTCGCCGTCGAGCCCGGGGACGCTGCGGCCTATCGCGGCCAGGAGCTCGTCGTCGACCCAGCCGCCGTTCTCCGCGCCCTGGTTCATGTAGAGGAGCTCGACGACATGCCAGAAACGGCCCTGCTCGCCGGCGGCGAGCGCCGTGCGGAGGGCGCGCTCGGACTCGGGCCCGATGAACGCGAGCCCCCGAAGCTCGATTCTGAGCGTGCCGGCGCGGACGTAGTCCTCGACGAGCTCGGGGAAGGTCCGCGCGGCCCAATCGGCGCAGAAGGGGCACTGGAGGTCGGCGTACTCGACGAGCGTGACAGGCGCCTGGGGATCGCCGAGCACGCCTCCCTCCTGTGGAATCCCAGCGAGCAACTGCTCGACCTCGGTCGCCCCGAAGACGGCGGCGCCCGTGGCGCCGCCTCCTCCTCCGCCTCCGTCGTCGCGTGCACCAAGCAGGCTGGCGGCGACGAGAGCCAGGGTCAGCGCCGCCGCCAGCACGACGACGAGGGCGAGGCGGGCACGCGTCAGGCGGGAACGCCCGGCGTCCCGCCCGGGGATTGTCCGAGCCTGGGGCACGTCCTGATCATCGACACGGCCGCCGGGAGCCGCCTGGTCAATCTCGACCAGTCAGGAGTTTCCCGCAGGCCGGTTCCGGCTGCGGTCGGATGCCCGGCTCGCCAGGGCGGGCGAGGATGGGGGCGTGACGGACGCCGGACATGACCTCTTCCGCTCGGGCGACCCACTCTTCGCCTTCGACGAGGAGCTCCACGTCGTCGCCTGGAACCGCGCGGCGGAGCGGCTGACCGGGATCCCGGCCGAAGACGCCCTGGGGCGGCGCTGCTGGGAGGTGCTCGGCGGCGTCGACGACGACGGTGCGGTCATCTGCCATCGTGGCTGCGCCGCCGCGCGACTCGTGCGGGAGGGCTGGCCCGTTCCCTCGCGCGAGGTCAACGTGCGCACCCGCCGCGGCCGGCGGAAGGTCTCGCTCGCCACCGTCGCCGTGCGCAACGGCGGAGCGCCGGTCTTCCTCCACCTGCTCCACGAGCCCCTGCGACGCCCGCCGAGCCCCCGCGGCGCACCCCGGCTGAGCAGGCGCCAGCGTCAGGTGCTCGGCCTCCTGGCGGAGGGCGTCCCGGCGAAGGTCGCCGCTGCCCGGCTCGGCCTCGCGGAGGCGACGGTGCGGAATCACATCCGCGCGCTCCTCGTCGCGCTCGGCGCGCACTCCCAGCTCGAGGCGCTCGCGATCGCGCGCCGCCGCGGGCTCCTGGAAGACTGATCCAGCGGACCGAGACGCCCGGGCCCTCGGGCGCGCCTAGAATCGGTAGCGCGGGGAACGGGAGAGGTATGGCCGACAGCTTCGGAGCAGTGGGAGAGATCGACGCCGGCGGGCGCGGGCTCGCCCTGGCGCGGCTCGACGCCCTCGGCGCGGCCGAGGTCGCCCGCCTCCCGTACACGCTGCGCGTCCTCCTCGAGAACGTCCTTCGCGCCGAGGCCCTCGGGAGAGGGAGCGCCGAGGAGGTGCGGGCGGTGGCCGACTGGCAGCCGCAGGCGGAGCCCGAGCACGAGATCGCGTTTCGGCCCGCGCGCGTCCTCCTCCAGGACTTCACCGGCGTCCCGGCGATCGTCGATCTCGCCGCCATGAGGGAGGCGATGGTCGCGCTCGGCGGCGACCCCGCCGCCATCAACCCGCAGATCCCGGCCGAGCTCGTCATCGACCACTCGGTGCAGGTGGACGCGTTCGGGTCGCGCTTCGCGATGCACCGGAACACCGAGCGGGAGTTCGAGCGCAACCGGGAGCGCTACGCCTTCCTCCGCTGGGGCCAGACAGCCTTCGAGAGCTTCAAGGTCGTCCCGCCCAACACCGGCATCGTCCACCAGGTGAACCTCGAGTACCTCGCCCGCGTCGTCGAGGAGCGGGAGCAGGACGGACGGCTCTGGGCTTTCCCGGACACGCTGATCGGCACCGACTCGCACACGACGATGGTCAACGGCCTCGGGGTGCTCGGCTGGGGCGTCGGCGGGATCGAGGCCGAGGCCGTCCTCCTCGGAGAGCCGGTCTCGATGCTCGTCCCGCAGGTCGTCGGCTTCAGGCTCTCCGGCCGGCTGCCCGAGGGCGCCACCGCGACCGACCTCGTCCTCGCGGTCACGCAGATCCTGCGGGAGGTGGGCGTCGTGGGGAAGTTCGTCGAGTACTTCGGCCAGGGCCTCGTCGGCCTGCCGCTCGCGGACCGGGCGACGATCGGGAATATGTCTCCCGAGTACGGCGCCACGTGCGGCTTCTTCCCGGTGGACGAGGAGACCCTCCGCTACCTCGAGCTGACCGGGCGGAGCGAGGAGCACGTCGGCCTCGTGGAGGCCTACTGCCGGACGCAGGGCCTCTTCCACGACCCGGACCACCAGCCGGAGTACTCGCAGGTGGTCGACCTCGACCTCGGCGACGTGGAGCCGAGCCTCGCCGGGCCGAGGCGCCCACAGGACCGCGTGGCGCTGACGGACGCGAAGCGCTCGTTCCTCGCCTCGCTCGGCAGCTTCGGCGTGCCCTACCGGAACGGGTCGCCCGACAAGGCGGTCGCCGACTCGTTCCCGGCGAGCGACCCGCCCGAGCACACGGCGCCCGGGCACCAGGCGTTCGCCCGGTCCGAGGCGGAGCCCGCTCCGGCGGCGACGGCGACGGCGAAGCAGCGGGCGGTGCCCGTCTCCCTCGAGGGCGAGTCCTTCGAGCTCGAGGACGGGTCGGTGGTCATCGCCGCGATCACGAGCTGCACGAACACCTCGAACCCCTCCGTCATGGTCGCGGCCGGGCTCCTGGCGAAGAACGCCGTCGAGCGTGGGCTCGAGCGCAAGCCGTGGGTGAAGTCGAGCCTCGCGCCCGGCTCGCGCGTCGTCACCGAGTACTACGACAAGGCCGGGCTGACGGAGTACCTCGACGCGCTCGGCTTCCAGACGGTCGGCTACGGCTGCACGACCTGCATCGGGAACTCGGGCCCGCTCCCCGAGCCCGTCTCGGCCGCGATCGAGGAGGGAGACCTCGTCGTCTGCTCCGTCCTCTCGGGGAACCGCAACTTCGAGGCGCGCATCCACCCCGAGGTGAAGGCGAACTACCTCGCCTCGCCGCCGCTCGTCGTCGCCTACGCCCTCGCCGGCCGCCTCGACCTCGACCTGACGACCGAGCCGCTCGGCCGGGACCGGGAGGGGGAGGACGTCTTCCTGCGCGACCTCTGGCCCACTCCCGAGCACGTGAAGGCGACGATCGCCGAGGCGCTCTCGGAGGACATGTTCCGGCGGACGTACGCCGACGTCTTCACGGGCGACGAGAACTGGGCGGCGCTGCCGGTCCCGGAGGGCGACCTCTTCGCGTGGGACCCGGACTCGACGTACGTGCGCCTCCCCCCGTACTTCGAGGGGATCGGGCCCGACCCGGCGCCCGTGGAGGACATCGCGGGGGCCCGCTGCCTCGTCGTCGTCGGGGACAGCGTCACGACCGACCACATCTCCCCCGCCGGGGCGATCCGGCAGGACAGCCCTGCGGGCCGCTACCTCGTCGAGCACGGGGTCGAGCGCAAGGACTTCAACTCCTACGGCTCCCGCCGCGGCAACCACGAGGTGATGGTGCGGGGGACGTTCGCCAACGTCCGCCTCCGGAACGAGCTCGTGCCGGGCAGCGAGGGGACGTGGACCGCGCACCTGCCGGACGGGGAGGAGACGACGATCTTCGAGGCGGCCGCGCGCTACCGGTCCGAGGATGTCCCGCTCCTCGTGCTCGCCGGCAAGGAGTACGGCTCGGGCTCCTCGCGGGACTGGGCGGCGAAGGGGCCGAACCTCCTCGGCGTCCGCGCCGTCATCGCCGAGAGCTACGAGCGCATCCACCGCTCGAACCTCATCGGGATGGGCATCGTCCCGCTCCAGTACCCGGACGGCGAGAGCGCGGAGAGCCTTGGGCTGACCGGGCGCGAGGAGTTCGCCGTCGAGGGGCTCGAGGGAGGGGCGGCCCGCGAGGCCCGCGTGACCGCCCGCCCGGACGGGGGCGGCGAGCCCGTCGTCTTCACGGCCCGCGTGCGGATCGACACGCCGCGCGAGCGCGAGTACCTCCGCCACGGCGGCATTCTGCTCTACGCGCTGCGCAAGCTCGCCGCGGCCTAGCCCGTCCCGCCCCCCCGCCCGGGAACCCGGTTTGCCTCGATCCGCGTCGGGACGGCCGGCGTCGGTCGTCGGTGGGATTGCCTCCGTCGACAGCCTCGTCGCCGTGGCGGACGAATGCCCCGTCACGCGGAGCGTCGTCCCGGCGGCGCGGGACGCGAGCAGCACCGGCGCCGACCTCCAGCACGAGCTGATCGCCGCGGCGCCTCGCCGCCTGACGCAGGAGGACGTCCGCTTCGAGGCGTGGCTCCGTCGCCGGGACAGATCCGCCCGCTCGCGAGCGCCGGGAGCTGCGCGAGCGCTTCTCTTCGCGAAGCCGCAGGCGTGCCTGCGCTCGTCGCCGCTCCCCAGGCGCTACGGCTGGGGGCTCCTCTTCGACGGGGAGGGCAGGGTGGCGCTCTGCCCGCTGGAGTCGAAGCGGTACCGGAGCCTCGTGAGGGACGAGTGGAGGGAATCACGGTCCTCCCAACCTGCGCTCGAGGCGGGCCCCCCGGCCGCGCACGCTCTGAGCACTGTCTCTCGATCGAGAACCGCCGGCGCCCCGCAACTCATCGCCGCGCGGAGCGAGGAGCCGGGAGAGCCTAGGCGGGCGCCTGGTCGAAGGCCGCCCGCACCGCCGCCAGCTCGTCGTCCGTCCGCGCCTCGTGCAGTCCGCGGAGGAAGGTGCCGAACCTGCAACTCGGTGTGTGGAGGTCGAGGAAGCGCACGGTGCGGCCTTCCGGAAACCCGAACGTGTGTGGCACACCGGCCGGCACCTGCACCCACGAGCCGGCCCCCGCCCGCAGCTCGCGGCCGCCGGCCGTGAAGGTCATCTCGCCCTCGAGGACGTAGAACGACTCGACGTGGCGGTGGTGGACGTGCGGGGGCGGCGGCGCGATGCCGTGCTCGCTCCGCGTCTCCGCGATCCCGATCTCCCCGACGTCGGCGAGCAGGGCCACCCGCAGGCCGGGCCGCTCGGCCACGAGCACCGCGCCGCCGACGACCGCATCCGCCGACGGCGCGCCCCCGTCGGCCGGGGGAGGATGCTGGTCGTAGGGGAACGTGCGACGGTCGCGCAGCGCACGGAGGTAGTCGGCGAATCCCAGGCCCGGCGCGTGGAAGTTCAGGTAGCGGACGTCCGCCTCGCTCCCGTTCCGGAAGCCGTGGACGACGAGCGGCGGCACCCGTGCCAGCGTCCCCGCCGGCACGGCGACGCCCTCGTCCTCCGTGCCGAGCCGGACGGTGAGCTCGCCCTCGAGGACGTAGAAGAGGTCGGTGTGTCGGCGGTGCACATGGAGCTCGGCGCCCACGCGGCGCGCGCCCCAGCGCGACCACGTCGCGTGCAGCGTCTCGTCGTCGGACAGGATCTCGACCCGCCTGTGCGGCGCGTCTCCGATGACCTCGCCGCCGCCGCGCGGAACCAGGACCGGCTCGCTCACGAGGGCGCAGTATGCCCTTCGGGCGCGGGCAGACGTGC